>JAXJKV010000042.1:0-36702 GCA_036297525.1 Collinsella sp. | reverse complement strand
GGCCGAAGAGGCGTCAGCAGGTCAGTGGGTCATCGTCCCGGCGTTCAGCATCAGGGTAGCGCTGCGACGCGGAAATCGCGCGCTGTTGACGCGCCCCCGCAGTGCCCGCTTCCCCCAAGGACAATTATCAGTGCAGGTAGAACGCCTGCGGTTTTGTTCAAAACGAAGGTATGGTCAGGGGTATCGAGTCAAACGTAGTAGATGGGCCGGTTTCGTGGCAGGCACCGTCAACCGATCTCCGCGGCGGAAGAAAACGGATCATTTTGGTCCCGCGAGGCTTGCGGAGGTACTCGTGCAGGGCCGCCCGAACAAAACTATGTCGGTTTACTACGATGAATTCGACATTCCCGACCATGACTGCATTTTTCTAAATATTGCAAGCGTTCTACCTGCGGTTTTGCAAGCGCGCAATTTGCCGTGGTCGAAGGTGGACGATTCATCGTAGTAAACCGGCATAGTTTTGAAATGGTATTAAATCGGTGGTAGCCATTTTGCTATGCCGGGGTGGTCGGTCGTTGGGTAATTACCCTCGCAGGTAGGCGATGGCGATCTGCGTGCGGTTGCGTAGGCCCATTTTGGCAAGGATCGAGCTGATGTGGTTGCGCACGGTGCCTTCGCCCATGTATGCCGTGGCGGCGATCTCCTTGTTGTCGAGGCCGCGGGCGATGAGCTCGGCGACTTCGAACTCGCGGTCGGTCAGACTGGCGAAGGCTGCGGGCCGGCGGGGCGTGCCCGCCTCGACGTCCGTTCCGTCAAAATCGATGTCCTCGATTGCCTTGCCCTCGAGCACGCGTTTGCCGTCCATGACCTGCGTCAACGCGGGAGGGATGGCAGCGACGTCGGTTTTAATCAAGTAGCCGCGCGCGCCCAGTTTGAGCGCCGACACAATGTATTCGTCATCCGAGAATGTCGTCAGAAACACCACGCGCGCCGCAGGGTCGCGCTCGAGGATCTCGCGCGCCGCCGATAGGCCGTCGCGTCCCGGCATCTGAATGTCGAGCAGCGCGATGTCGGGCGTGTGCTCGGCGTAGAGCGCGACCGCGTCGTCGCCATTGGCGCCGGTGCCCACCACCTCGATCTGTGGCTGGGCGCCCAGGATAATCTTGAGCGAATCGACCACCAAGCGGTCGTCGTCGACAACGATGAGCCTCATCGGCCCTCATCTCCTTGCTGTTTGGGAACGGTGGCAAACACGCGCCAGCCGGGGGAGCCGGCACGCGGGCCGGCGGTGAAGGTGCCGCCAAGCGCCTCGATGCGCTCGCGCATGGAGGCGAGCCCCATGCCCTCCGTGGCGCCGCGGCCGCTTGCTTGGACCCCGTCCGCGCCATCGTCGGTAACGATGAGCTGGTAAAACGACGGATGCTCCATGCATCGTACAGTGACGGTCTGGGCGCAAGCGTGGCGCATGGTATTGGAGAGCGCCTCGCGCAGGACCGCTGCAAAGCAGCTGGCGACGTTTGCGGGCGCATGTTCGGCCATAACTTCAAGCTCAATCTGCGGGCCGCCGTCCGAGCGTGCGCCTTCAACGATGCGCTCGAGCTGCACGGAGAGGTTGGTCGCATTGTCGTTGAGCGCGTGGACGCTGACGCGCACAAGCTGGAGCGCCTCGTCAACCGTGCGTTTGACGTCGGCGAAATCGGCGGCGACGCCGGGCTCGTCGGCGTGGACCACGCGCAAGGCTTCGGCCTGCAGTGAGGCACGCGTGAGCTGGTGCCCGACGTTATCGTGGATCTCGCGCGCGATGCGGGCGCGTTCGGCGAGCGTCGCGAGCTCGACTTCGTAGTCCTGGCGATCGGCAAGATCACGGTTGCGCGCCTCGAGCGCGAGGGCTCGTTCCTGCAGTTCGTCGCGGGTACGGCGCATGCGCTGCTGCTCGCGCTCCAGCTGGGCGGTACGTAGCGATAGCAAGGTGGCGGCAACCGAAAGGATGGCGGTCAGCAGAAGCGTTCGGGCGGTGAGCGCGTCGGTGCGAAGGTCCACGACGAGCGCAAGGGCAAAGACGGAGCCAATGCCCAGCGCGACCCAGGCGTGCTCACGGCGCACGCGCCGCGCGATGTCATAGAGAGCGAGAGGCGCAAACGGCACAAACGGCGGTATGAAGACGGCCGCGATGATGTAGACGTAGCTCGCGGCCTCGCTTGCGCGGCGCGCGTGTTCCTCCTGTGCGACCTCGGCCAGCGAGGTGGCAATAACGCCAAGGCAAAACGCCGCGACCATGCGGGCATCCACAGCAAGACCCATGGCGGCCGCAATACAGCACGCCAGCACGATCGATTTGTCGAAAAGCCTGTTCATACGGGTATTGTACGCGAAGCCGCGCATGGTGGAGGGGCCGCCTGCGCAACCGTGACATTCCTCCCGCGCAGCAAAGCGGGGGCGTCGGCAGGCCGCACGACAAAGACCCCGCACTCGTGACAAAGCTCACTGGTGCGCGCCGCTCGCTCCTGCGATGATGCAATCGTACCGGGCCGCAATCAACGGAAGGGCCGCCTCATGACAGACATCGTTCACGTCGAAAACCTCGTCAAGCGCTATGACGACCTTATTGCGCTCGACCACTTTAACCTGAGCATCGCCTCCGGCGAGATCTTTGGCCTGCTGGGCCCCAACGGCTCGGGCAAGACCACGTCCATCAACTGCATTTTGCAGCTGCTTGCCTACGACAAAGGCACCATTGAGCTGTTCGGCGAGCCCATGGCGCCCGCCCGCTACGACCTCAAGCGCCGCATCGGCGTGGTGCCGCAGCAGGTGGCGGTGTTTGACGAGCTCACGGTGCGCGAGAACATCGACTATTTCTGCAGCCTCTACGTCAACGACCGCAAGCACCGCCGCGCGCTGGTGAACGAGGCGATCGACTTTGTCGGGCTGGGCGACTTTGCCAAGTTCCGCCCCGGCAAGCTCTCGGGCGGCCTGGCGCGTCGCCTCAACATCGCCTGCGGTATCGCGCACAAGCCCGAGCTCATCTTCTTTGACGAGCCCACGGTGGCGGTCGACCCACAGAGCCGCAACGCCATCCTGGAGGGCATCTGCCGCTTGCGCGACGAGGGCGCCACAGTGGTGTATACCAGCCATTACATGGAGGAAGTCGAGCAGATTTGCAGCCGCATCATGATCATGGACGGCGGACGTGTGCTGGCGCAGGGCACCAATGACGAGCTCAAACGCATGATTCAAATGGGCGAGCGCGTGACTGTCGAGGTCGGCGCCGTCGAGACCGCCACGGTCGAGCGGCTGCGCGCCCTCGAGCACGTGCTCAGCGTTGAGCTGTCCGGCGGCGAGCTCGTCTGCACCTGCGAAGCGAGCCCGCACAATTTGGTCGACATCCTCGACACGCTGCGCGCCGCCGATGTGGCGCTCGGCCGCGTGTGGAGCGAGCCGCCGACCCTCAACGACGTGTTCCTCGAGATCACCGGCCGCGAGCTGCGCGACTAGGGGGCAGTCATGTTCAACACCATCATCACTACGGTCAAGACGCTGCTGCGCCGGCCGAGCACGTGGGTCTGGGGCGCTCTCTTTCCCATCGTACTTTCCACGATGTTCATGTTTATGTTTGCGAACCTCAGCTCCGACGGCACGGTCGACCCGGTGCCGGTGGCCGTCGTGGCGGACGAGGCTTGGGACGCTTCGACCTTTAAGGGCGTGGCGACGTCGCTTGCCAAGGAAGGCGGCGATCAGCTGCTCGAGATCCACGAGCTCGACGACGCAGCCGATGCGAACCGTGCGCTTAAGGCCGGCGAGGTCGCGGGCATCTATGCGGTCGACGATGCGGGCACGCCCAAACTCACGTTGCTTTCGAGCTATGGCAGCTCGCGTGCGACGTCGGTGCTCACCGACCGCAGTATTCTGGAGACGGTGGCAAGCTCGTATACACAAAATGCCGAGCTCATGTCCCAGATTGCCCAGGACAACCCGGCGGCGCTCGCCGACCCGGAGGCGGTTGCGCGCGCTCTATCGCTCGAGGGCGGTACCCGCCGCGTAAGCCTGACACGCACCACGCCCGATGGCACGGTCGTCTACTATTACGCGCTTTTTGGCCTGGTCGCGATGATGTCTGCGGAGTTTGCCGCCTTGAGCGTCGTCGACCTGCAGCCCAATCTGTCGGGCCTTGGCGCACGTCGCTGTGTGGGCGGTCTTTCCAAGACGGCATCGCTGACCGGCATCTTTGTCGGCTCGTGGCTGGTCTCCTTTGCCTCGATGACGATCGCGATCGGCTACGTGCGCCTGGTCGTTGGCGTCGACTTTGGCGGGCGCGAGGGGCTGTGTCTGGTGGGTGGCGCCGCTTCCGCGCTTGCCGCCACGGGCTTGGGCCTTTTTGTGGGCACGCTTCCCGTTAAGGGCGGCAAGGCGTCCAAGTCCGGCATCCTCACGGGCTTTGCTACCACGTGCGCCCTGTTCGCCGGCCTCTACGGCGAGCCGGCGATGGCGCTTGCCGACGACGTCGCCCGCGCCTGCCCGGCCGAGTGCTGGCTCAACCCCGTCAAGCTCATCTGCGACATGTTCAACCGCCTGTATTTCTTTGAGAACCTGGGCCCCTTTGTCGTTCGCGCCGGCGCGCTGGTCCTTATGGCGCTGCTGTTCGTTGCCGCCGCCACGCTGACCTTTGGAAGGAGCCGCTATGAGCACCTTTAAGACCGCGCTTCGCATGGCGCTGGCGCACCCGTTCTACCTGCTCATCTATACGGTGTTCATCTCGCTCATGGGCGTATTCATCGCGGCATCGGTGAGCTGGAACTCGTCGCAGCTCACCGAGTACGAGCCCTACGATGCCAACGTGATCGTGGTCGACCGCGACGACAGCGACCTTTCGCATGCGCTCACCAAGCACCTGGGGTCGCGCTTTGAGTTGGTCACGGGCGTCGGCGACGATACCTACGATCTTGCGGACGCGCTCTCCAAGAGCAACAGCGCCAAGGGTAGCGCCGACTGCGTGTTCTTTATCCCGGAGGGGTTTGAGAACGACCTGGTCGCGGCCGCCCGCGCGGGGGAGGCCCTGCCCAAGCTCGATGTGACCTACGGTGCCGGCACCATGGCGGCGGCGCTTTCGTCTGCTGAGGCCTCGCGCTGGATTTCGCTCGCGGGCGCTGCAGCGGCCCTAGAGCCCGCCGCCTCTAATGGTAGCGTCGCCAAGGCCGCCGAGCATGCCGCCGCCAAGCGCGCCGAGGTCCAGATTGAGCAGGTCAAGGTTGGTTCGACTGCCGCCGCCATGCTCAAGTCGTATTTCAACTTTGGCGCGTACGCGATTATCTCGTCGGTCATCGTGTCGGTGGGGTTGGTGTTCTCGGGCATGAGCGAGCCTGAGCGCGTGCGTCGTATGGATGCCAGTCCAATCTCCGAGCGCCGGCGCTCGCTTGCCGTGTTTGCGGCCGCCGCCGTGATCACCGTCTGCATCTGGTTTGTGTCGAGCATGATGGGCGTCGTGGGCTTTGCCGGCGCGGTTGCCGAGGTCGGCGTGGGTCGTGTGTGCCTGGCGCTGGCGGCGACGTTTGCCCTGGCGTGCACGCCGCTGGCCGTTGGCTTTGCCCTTTCGAGCCTGGGTGCGCGCGAGGAGCTGCTCAATGGCGTGGGCAACCTGCTCGGCATGCTCATGACGTTTTTGGGCGGCGCTTGGATGCCGCTGTCGCTGATGGGCCCGGCCGTGCAGACCGTGGCGCACTTTGTGCCGACATATTGGGTGAACGATGCGATCGGCAAGGCGCTCGCGTCGGACCTGACGTCTGCCATGTTGGGCGACATCGCCTGCGACCTGGGCGTCACCGTGCTCTTCGCCGCCGCCATCGCCGCCGTAGGCCTAGCCCTCGCCCACAACAAATCCCGCGCCTAGCCACCTAGTCATCGGGTATTCATTGGGGACAGACTTAAACGGCCAAGAGTGGTCATTGGGGACAGACTTAAACGACTAGTCTTTGGGGACAGTCTTTGCCGATTCGCCGGCTCGCCGGCCGGGTTGGCAAGGACTGTTCCCGGCTGCCGGCAGGAAGGGAACGTCCCTAACTGCCGGGTGGCGAAAGAGTGTCCCTAGCGGCTAGTCGTTCAAGAACGTCCCCAGCGACTAGTCATTTAAGAACGTCCCCAATGACTAGCCTGAAATAAATTTTAGGCCTCGCCCAAAAATAGTTCGCCAAGGTTTACTATTACGCTCATAAAGTAGTATGAGGCTAACAATGGGGGATACCATGGCAACGCAGAAAGCCTACGTCCAGGTTAAGGATCTCAAAAAGCACTATGGCGACGGTGATGCATGCCTGACGGTGCTCGACGGCATCGACACGTCCATCAACCGCGGAGAGATCTGCGTCATGCTGGGACCTTCGGGTTCGGGCAAGTCGACGTTTCTTAACCTAATCGGCGGCCTGGAGGATGCCGACGCCGGCTCTATTCTGGTGGACGGCTGCGACCTCACGGTGCTCAAGCCTACCGACCTGGGCGAGTATCGCCGCCGTGAGCTGGGCTTTGTCTTCCAGTTTTACAACCTGGTGCCCGATCTCACCATCAAGGAAAACATCGAGGTCACGGCACACCTGTCCAAAAAGCCGCTCAATGTCGACGACCTGCTGCGTTCACTGGGCCTCTACGAGCACCGCAACAAGTTCCCGCGCCAGGTCTCGGGCGGCCAACAGCAGCGCTGTGCCATCGGCCGCGCGCTCGTCAAAAACCCGGGCCTGTTGCTGTGCGACGAGCCCACGGGCGCGCTCGACTACAAGACGTCCAAGGAAATCTTGCGGCTCATGGAGGATGTCAACCGCACCTACGGCTGCACCATCATCATTGTCACCCACAATGCCGCCATCGCGCGCATGGCCAATCGCGTGCTGCGCCTGCGCGACGGGCGCATCGTCGAGGATGAGCTCAACGAGTCGCCCGTCGCGGCCGCCGAGCTCGATTGGTAGGCGGCGCCATGACACCTCTCACAAAACGTCTCCCGCGCGAGCTGCGCCGCAATATCGGCAAGTACCTGGGCATCTTTTTGCTTATGTGCGGAAGCATCGCCCTTACCTCGGGCTTTTTGCTCGCAGCGCATTCCATCGGTTGCCTTATCGACGACATGCGCGATGCGTACACGATTGAGGACGGCCGCGTGACCACCTCTTTCGAGGCCACTAAAGACCAGCTCAAGGCAGCCGAGGGTGCAGCCGGCGACGTCGGCGGCGTCACGCTCTACAAGAACTTCTCCATCGACGCCATCATCAAAAAGGCGTCCGGTGACGACGGCACCAAGCGCACGCTGCGCACCTATGCGCACCGCACCAAGGTCGATATCGCGTCCTACTGTGAGGGCAAGGAGCCCAAGACGGACGATGAGGTGGCAATCGACCGTGTCTTCGCCACCAACAACGATCTCGCCGTGGGCGATAAGGTCGAGCTCGAGGGTCGCACCTACACCATCTGCGGCATCATGACTCAACCCGATAGCCAGGCGCTGTTCCTCAACAACTCCGACTTTACGGTGAACACCATCACCTATGGCGTGGCCGAGGTCACCGACGCTGGCTTTGCCGCGCTCGAGGACGTCGGCGGCGCGCCCGCCTACACCTACTCCTTTACCTTTACCGATCGCGACCTCTCCACTGCGGACCGCATCGATGCGGAGCAGGATATGGTCGAGGCGCTGACCGATGCCGATACGCGCGTGGACGATCTGATCGACGCCGATTCCAACCAGGGTATTGGCTACGCGCGCGACGACATGGACGGCGACTCTATGATGTGGATGACGCTGCTCGACATCATCATCGTGATCATGGCGTTCGTCTTTGTGGTCCTTACCGACGCCACCATCGAGGAGGAGAGCGCCATCATTGGCACACTGCTCGCCAGCGGCTATCGCCGTCGCGAGATCGTGCTGCACTACCTTGCGCTTCCCGCCATCGTGGGCGTGCTCGCAGCGCTTTTGGGCACTGCGCTCGGCGTTGTGTTCTTTACCGAGCCCATGCGCAGCCTCTATTACGGTTCGTACAGCCTGCCGCCCTTCCAGGTGTACTGGAGCTGGGAGATCTTTGTGAAGTGCGCCGTGGTTCCCGCCGCCGCGCTCATCCTCATCACGCTGGTGGGCCTGCTTCGCAAAATGGGCAAGACGCCGTTGCAATTCCTTCGTCACGAGGCGAGCGGCAAATCGGGTACCAAGTGCGGCCTGCAGCTGCCGGAGCGCATGGGCTTTGTTTCCCGCTTCCGCCTGCGTATCTTCCTGCGCAACCTGGGCAACTTCGCCACGCTCTTCGTGGGCATTGCATTTGCGTCGCTGCTGATGCTTTTTGGCCTGGCGATTCTGCCCACGATGACGCACTACGCGGACAACCTGAAGACGAGCCTGGTCGCCGAGCACCAGTACACGCTCAAGGCGCCGCTGGAGCTCGAGGGCACCGCCGAGGAGCGCGAGCAGTGGTCGGCACTCGAGCGCTTGCAGTCGGTTGACGGCGCGCTGCTAACCGCTGCCCAGGATGCCGATGACGAGCTTGACGACGCGGCCGATGCGGCGCAGACGGCAGCCGATGCCGCGACCGCATCTCCGTCTGCCGAGAGCCTGACTGCGGCGCAGGATGCGCTTGCCAAGGTCCAGGACAAGAAGGATGCGCTTTATGCGCGCCTCGATGATCTTGCCGATGCCCTCGGCTGCAACCGTGATGAGGCTATCGACCTGATCGACAAAGCCTCCAAGATTGACACTGACAACGACGATATCCACCCGGTCAATACGACCGACAACGGCGCGGGCGCAATCGCACAGGCTGAGAAATACGCCGTTTACCAGCTGCAATACGACCGCGGCGATGGAAATGGCGAGGAGACGATTTCCGTCTACGGCATTTCAACCGATTCGCGCTATTGGAAAGACCTCAACGTCGGCGATGGGCGCATCGTCTTTGGCGGCGGTCTGCTCGATAAGTTTGGCTGGAGCGAGGGTCAGAAGGTCATGCTCGGCGACAAGTACGAGGGCGAGCATTATTCCCTTGAGTACGCGGGCAAGGATTGTACCTGGGGTTCAAAGTCGGACATGAATATCTATATGAGTATCGATGACTTTAACGAGCTGTTCGACAACGACGCCGCCTACTTTAACGGCTATGTGAGCGACGAGAAGCTCGATCTCGATGCTCGTTACTTTGCCGGCGACACCACGCCCGACGACATGCGCGCCGTGGGCGACCAGTTTATCGGCATGATGAGCAAAATGATCGGCATGATGGTTGGGCTCGCGGTGTTTATTTTCCTGCTGTTTATGTACCTGTTGACCAAGGCTGTGATCGACCACGGCGCCCGTTCGATCAGCTACATGAAAGTCTTTGGCTATCGCGATAGCGAGATCTCGCATCTGTACATCCGCTCGATCACGCTGTGCGTGGTGGCGTCGCTTGTGCTGAGCCTGCCGGTCATTATTGGCTCGCTTACGGCCATCTTCCGCTCGATGCTGCTCGCCTACAACGGCAATATCGAGATCTACGTGCCCGCTTGGTCCATGACGGCGTGCGTGGGCATTGGCTTTGCGACCTACCTGGTCGTGGCGCTGCTACACACGCGTTCTATCAAGCGCGTCAGCCTGGCCGAAGCCCTCAAAGTCCAAGAGTAGTCATCGGGGACGTTCTTAAACGACTAGTCATCGGGGACGGTCTTTGCCGATTCGCCGGCTCGCTGGCCGGGCCGGCACGGACTGTCCCTGGCGGCACTCATTTAAGTCTGTCCCCAATGAGTGGTTTCAGTCATTTAAGTCTGTCCCCAATGACTACCCAATGACTGGGCGCCGTGCTTGACATTAACCCTGCTTCAACGGGTACCATCCTCTTATGTCTGTAACGCCATATAGACCGAGGGGATAGATCTATGACCGCAACCGCACCCGCAGCACCGGCAAAGGTGTACTTTACCAACCTGCGCACGTATGCTCGCGAGAGCCAGCTCGACAAGCTCAAGCGCCTCATCCGTCACGCCGGTATCGAGCAGATCGACTTTGAGAACAAGTTCGTCGCCATCAAGATTCACTTTGGCGAGCTGGGCAATCTGAGCTTTTTGCGCCCCAACTACGCTCGCGCCGTCGCGGATGTCGTGAAGGAGCTGGGAGGCAAGCCCTTCCTCACCGACTGCAATACGCTCTATGTGGGTAGCCGCAAAAACGCGCTCGAGCACATCGATACCGCCTACCAGAACGGTTTTACCCCGTATGCCACGGGCTGCCAGATCATCATCGCCGACGGCCTCAAGGGCACCGACGAGGCACTCGTCCCGGTCGAGGGCGGCGAGTACGTGCGCGAGGCCAAGATCGGTCAGGCTCTCATGGACGCCGATATCGTGATCAGCCTCACCCACTTTAAGGGCCATGAGCAGGCCGGCTTTGGCGGCGCCATGAAGAACCTGGGCATGGGAGGCGGCAGCCGTGCCGGCAAGATGGAGCAGCATGCCGCCGGCAAGCCGAACGTCGCGACCGAGCACTGTGTTGGCTGCCGTGCCTGCGAAAAGGTCTGTGCGCACAACGCTATCTCGTTTGACGACACCCGCGAGCGCGAGCTTGCCAACGGTAACACCCGCACGGTCCACGTGGCCGCCATCGACCACGATCGCTGCGTGGGTTGCGGCCGCTGCATCGGCGTGTGCAACCAGGACGCCATCAAGCCCGGCTATGACGCCGCGGCCGACGTGCTCAACTGTAAGATCGCCGAGTACACCAAGGCCGTCGTCGACGGCCGCCCGAGCTTCCACATTTCGCTCGCCATGGACATTAGCCCCAACTGCGACTGCCATCCCGAAAACGACACGCCCATCGTCAACGATATCGGCATGTTCGCGAGCTTCGACCCGGTCGCCATCGACCAGGCCTGCGCCGACGCCGTCATGGCATCCGAGCCGCTGCCCAACACCGAGCTCACCGATAGCGCGGCCAAGATGGAGCACAACCACGAGCATCTGGAGGGCGAGCAAGCCAAGGACCCCTTCTGCATCACGCATCCCGACACCGACTGGCGCACCTGCATTGCGCATGCCGAGAAGATCGGCCTGGGCACGAGCAAGTACGAGCTCATCGAGGTCAAGTAGCACCTGTCCATTGGACATATCGAGCGCTTTTGTAGCGCAACGTTAGCAAAAGCCGCCCGCGAGCACAGCTCTCGCGGGCGGCTTTCCGGAAGTATGCGGTAAATTTCGAGACCGCCGAGCACACGACATTTTTTGGCAACAAAACCCCTGATAAATTGTTGGTAAAACTGCGGTCTGGTCGACAGTTCCAGATTTTGCCGCATACTTCCGAAAATAGGTGGTCAGATAAAGCCCCAGACGTTGCTTTTTGCCTAAAAATACTCGTCGAGGAAGTCATCGACCGTGTTCCAGTAGAGCTCGGGGTCAACTTGCGCACTCTTGGCGTGGGTGGCGCCATGGATGGTGAGCTTTTGCTTGACTTTGCTGGCGCACGCGTCGTAGTTTTGGTCGAGCATGTCGTACGGCACAAAGGTGTCCTGGTCGCCGTGGATAAACAGCATGGGAACCGTCGCGTGTTTGAGTTGCTCCACACTGCTCGCCGTATGAAAGTCGTAGCCCGCGCGCACGTTGCACACCAAGTTTGCTAGATCGAGCAAGGGAAAGCTGGGCAGGCCGAACACGTCCTTGAGCTGCAGGGAAAACTCGTCCCAAACACTCGTATAACCGCAGTCCTCGATAATGCACTTCACGTTTGCGGGCAGAGATTCTCCCGCCACGTTCATGGCGGTTGCCGCACCCATCGACTCGCCAAAGACCAGGATGCGCGCCTCGGGGTCAGCCTGAACAATTCGCCCAATCCATGCAACGACATCGAGGCGCTCGGGCCAACCCATGCCGATATAGTCGCCGCCGGAGCGCTCGTGGGCGCGGGCGGCAGGCGCGAGCACGTTCATGCCGCGGTCGTGGAAGCGCTTGGCGTATCGGGCCACGCCGATAGGCTCGTTGGTATATCCATGCAGGCAGACGGCGTAATCGTGGGTGTTCTCCGAGGCGGCAAAATACCAAGCGGCGAGCTCGGCTCCGTCATCTGCGGTAAGGCTGCTGCTCTTGCGGTTTTCTTTAAACCATGCCCGCGCCTCGGTGTCCTCGGCATCCGGCTGCTCGCCTTCTTTGTCGTTCTTGCTATCCTGCATCATCTTCATGGTGTACGGCGCTTGGGGATTCAGCGCGAAGTCAAACAGAAAGTTGCCGGCAAATCCGAGCAGCGCAACGACAACCACCAGTGCAACGATGCCGGCTATCTTGAGCTTTCGATGGGAACGTGCGTTTTGAGCCATGCGGTATTCTCCATTAAGATGTTAATACGTCAACATTTAATGCAAGCGCATTATGGACGTTCGCCGTTGATGCGTCAACAGGCAAAGAATGGGTAAACAAAGGGTCACGTATGGTGCAAATTTCGCACGTACCTAGACGCTTTGATATAGTGTTGAGAACTCTTTACGTTGGAGGATGTAACCGGCATGTCCGATTCGAGCGACAGTTCTAAGCCGCGACCCAAGACCGCGGCCGTTCCACACTACACGGTGGGCGAGGAGATCATGAACTCCGTCACCCATGGTGTCGGCTGCCTGCTGGGTATCGCGGGTCTGGTGCTCCTGATCGTATTCGCCGCCCTGCGCGGCGGAGGCCCGGCCCACATGGCCGCGGCGATTGTCTATGGTGTCAGCATTATCCTCGAATATCTGGCCTCCACGCTCTACCACGCGATTCAGCCCGCGCGCGCCAAGCGCGTGTTTCGCATCATCGACCATAGCTGCATCTACCTGCTCATAGCCGGCAGCTATACGCCGTTTTGCCTTATCACGCTCGCAAACGACGGCGGCCCTGCGCTGTTCTTTGCCGTATGGGCCATCGCCATTGTCGGCATCGCCCTCGAGTGCTTTATGCGCGAGCGTCAACCGCACTGGGTAAGTGGCTTGGTCTACCTGCTGATGGGCTGGCTCGTTGTCTTTAAGCTGCCCGAACTTGTGGCGCTGCTCAATCCCGTGGCACTTGCCTTGCTCGCCGTCGGCGGCGTGTGCTACACCGCGGGCGTGCCGTTCTATATCGCCAAAAACGTGCGCTATCTGCACAGCGTGTTTCACCTGTGGGTGCTCGCCGGCAGCATCTTCCAGTTCATGGCGGTGATCCTCTTCGTAATCTAGCGACCATGCCTGCGCGCCCGCGTCCTTGTTTGGGCGCCAGCGCAATTGCCGTATCCGTCATCAACGTTTTACCCTGACGCCCGAATCTTGGAGGTTCGAGAAACTCCCGATGGACATAACCATCTCCCTTATCACCACCCTCGTTTTGACCCTCATCAACGGCTACTTCTCTATGTCCGAGATGGCGCTCACCACGGCAAAGCGCGCTGTGCTGGAGCACGAGGCCGAGGAAGGCGACAAACGCGCCGAGCGCGCCATTAAGCTGGCCGCCGATTCCGACCAGCTGCTCGCCACCATCCAGGTCGCCATCACGCTCGTGGGCTTTGCCTCATCCGCCGTCGCCTCGACGAGCCTGTCCGACCCGCTTGCCACGTGGCTCATGAGCTTTGGCATCGCGCCACTCTCTGCCATCGCGCGCGGCCTGGCGCCGGTCATCATCACCGTCGCCGTCGCCTTTGTGTCCATCGTGATTGGCGAGCTCGTGCCCAAGCGCATCGGCCTCGCCAACGCCGAGGGCGTATCCAAGCAGGTCGTGGGGCCGCTTTCGGTGTTTCAAAAGATCGCCCGTCCGCTCGTGTGGCTGACCGGTGCCTGCTCCGACGGCCTGGCCCGCATCCTGCGCATCAAGAGCGCCGATGACCGCCAGAACGTCTCGGAGGAAGAGATCAAGTACATGGTCTCGGAGCAGGACGATCTGCTCGACGAGGAAAAGCGCATGATCCACGAGATCTTCGACCTGGGAGACACCGTTGCCCGTGAGGTCATGGTGCCGCGCGTGGACACCACCATGTGCGAGGACGACGAGACGGTCGCTGACGCGCTGTCCACCATGCGCCAGACCGGCTTTAGCCGCATCCCCGTCTATCACGAGGACCCCGACAACGTCGCCGGCATCGCGCACATCAAGGACCTGATCCAGCCCGCGCTCGACGGCAAGGGAGACCAGCCCATCGCCGACTTTTTGCGCGACGCCACCTTTGTGCCCGACACCAAGGACATCCTGCCGCTGCTGTCCGAGATGCAGACTTCGCACGACCAGATCGTAGTGGTCGTGGACGAGTACGGCGGCACGGCCGGCATCATCACCATCGAGGACATCGTCGAGGAGATCGTGGGCGAGATCGAGGATGAATTCGACCCCGACAACAAGTACCTCACGCGCCTTTCGCGCCGCGAGTGGCTCGTCGATGGGCGTTTTTCGTGCGATGACGCGATTGAGCTTGGTTGGCCGCTCGAGGAAAGCGATGATTATGAGACCATCGCCGGCTGGATTTTGGAGCTTTGCGACTCGGTGCCCGACATCGGAGAGGTGTTTGAGGTTGCGGGGTACAAGTTCAAGGTGCAGTCGATGCGTGGCCAGCGCATCTCGCTTATTCGCGTGATCGCTCCGGCCGAAACCGATAAGAAGGATTCCGAGCCCTCGGCAGACGAGCCGGCGGCGTCGGGCGCGGGTTCCGCGGACCCGCACGATGGCGACGAGTAGGGCAAGGAAGAGTAGGGGAGAGTTATGGCAGGCCTGTTCAACATCCTTAAGGTCACCGTCAGCGAGGACAAGATTTGCGCGCATGTGCTGGTGAACCCCGGCATGCCGCTCATGACCTCGGAGGACATCGAGGCCACGGCACGCGTGTACTACCTGGTGCCCGCGATTGCCAAGCATCTGTGCCTGGGCGATTCCGGTCGCGAGTTCCAGGACTGCATGGGCCAGACCGAGCTTTGCCATCTGCTGGAGCACGTGACGGTCGAGCTCATGAACGAGACCGGGCTTGCCGGCAGCATTTCGTGCGGCCGCACCCGCGTGAGCGAGCACGACGAGCGCGTCTTTGAGGTCGAGCTTTCGTGTCCCGACGACGCGCTGGCCATCGGCGCGCTGTCTTCGGCGACCTTTATGATGGATTGGGCCTATCTGCATGCCGATCAGCCCGCTCCCGATGTGGACGGTACGGTCGCGGGTTTGCGCAACCTGGTGCTGGGCATGCGTGCCGAGGCCGAGGGCAAGGACCCGCACGAGGCCGTCGCCGCCGCAAACGCCGAGGGCGAGGCCGGGGACGCGACCGAGGACGAGGGCGCTGACGAGGGCGATGTGCCGGTCGACGCCGAGCTCGTTGCCGATGCGACCGCCGAGCCCGTTCCCGCCGAGCCCCAGGGCGTCCCCAACTTTGACGACGAGCCCCAGGTGGCGATTGATACCGAGGGCGCGGTTGCCGAGAACCACGAGGCCTCCGCTGCCGTCTTTGGCGGTGCTGCGACGGTTCCGGCAGGACCTGCGCATGAGGGCGGCCTGCCGCTCGTGGACGGCGCCGGCGAGGACCCGGGTGCCACGGTGGCCATGCCGGCTATGCCCCAGGAGTAGGCCTACGCGTTTATCACCATCACGTACCTGCGCCTTTGCCGTACGCAGATGAGCGGAGCGGCAAGTGATGCGCTGCGGGTATAATGGACAGCATTCAAACGGTGGGCACCGACGTGCCCGCAGGAGAGGAATGATCATGGGTAAGACTTTCAGCTTTGTCTCCGGCGCACTTTTTGGTGCCGCTGCCGGCGCTATTGTCGGCGTTGCTCTGGCCCCGCGCTCGGGCGCCGAGACCCGCGCCATGGCTGCCGATATCGCCAACGACGCCTGGGACAATATGCGCGACACCTACGAGCACAGCGCCGAGGAGGCCCGTGCTGCGGTGAATGACTTTGGCCCGATGGTCGACGCCAAGACCGATGACCTGCGTGCCAAGGTTGACCTTGCCCGCGAGCGCATGGACCAGCTGCGTGAGCAGCTCAACGACGCCATCTCGGGCGGTAACGTGACGCCCGCCGCCGATGTCGTGGTCGAGAACGCCGTCGAGGCCGACGCTGAGGCCGCGGAGCCTTCGACCGAGGCATAATGCGCGCCGGGGATTTTGTCGGCGCCAAGATCTATCGCAAGCCTACCGAGGATAAGCGCACCAAAAAGGACGGCACGCCGCGCAGCCCTAAAAAGCTCGGCAAGATTCACTTTCCGGTCTTTACCCCGGGCGGTACGCGTGTGGTGGGCTTTATGGTTCGCCAGTCCGATATCGCGGGCATGATCGAGCGTCCCGACCGATTCGTAGCGCTCGACGCCATTGGTGTCTACGAGGGCGCCATTGCGGTCGATGACGTCAAGGACACGTACGATGCCGCCGCTGCCAAGCGCCTCGACATCAACCTGGACGATTGCATCATCTGGGTCGGTATGGATGTGCGCACGGAATCGGGCGACGTCGTGGGCTATTGCTCGGACGTTGAGTTCAAGCCACGCTCGGGCATCGTGCAGGCATTCTATGTGACCGCCGGTGCTGCTTCGAGTGTTTTGGTTGGTGACACGCAGGTGCCGCCGACGATGCTGCGCGGCTATGCGGACGGCGCGATGATTGTTTCGGACGAGGTCAAGTCGCTCGGGTATTCGGGCGGTGCGGCTGCCAAGGCTGCCGAGGCCAGCGTCGTGGTGGGCGACAAGGTCAAAAAGGGCGCCAAGGTGCTCGACGACAAGGGATCGGTTGCCGTGGACAAGGGCAGTCGCGCACTGGGCAAGCAGCTCGGCAAGACGCGCGGCATGTTCAAGGCCTTTAAGGACGAATACCAAAAGGCGAGCGGAGGCTCGTCAAAAGCTACAAAATAGCGACGTACCAAATGATGGGAGGCAAGCCGGAGACCTGTTGCTCCGGCTTGCTGTGTTTATGGGGGAGGGCACATGCGCCAAAACGGATCCAACTTAAACGGGCGTTCGGGTGCGCGTCCGACGGCGCGCCGCGACCTGGGGCAGCTGCCCAGCGGTCAGCGCAAGCGTCACCGTAAGCCCGGCGCGATGTACCTCAACCATAGCCGCGGCTTTAGCGACCGCAGCGCTCGCATCGGCAACAGCCGTACGCCCCGTCGTTCGTCTCGCCTGCCCTATGCGCTCATTGCCGTGGGCTGTGCGCTCGTGCTGTTTATCGCTGCCGTCGTGGGCTACGTCAACCGCAGTGTGGATGTGGAGCTCAACGGCCAGAAGACCGCGGTGCGTGTGGGCTCTACGCTGCAGAATCTCATCGATGAACAGGATTTGACTGACACCTACGACGCAGGCGACCTGCTGGCCGTCGATGACAGCGTGCTCAAGCGCCATGGGGGCGAAAAACTGTCGGTGAAGGTCGACGGCAAGCGCGTGAAGCAGGGCAAATGGGATAGCCGCGAACTTGAGGGCGGCGAGAAGGTGACGGTCAAGGACGGCCGTAACACCTACGAGAAGCACGAGGTTCAGGCTACGGTTATCGAGCCCAAACTCAAGGTCGAGGGTACGGGCGCTATCGAGTATGTGCAGACGTGGGGTGTCCAGGGCCGCTCCGAGGTGTGGGTTGGTGAGCAGTCGGGCAAGACGCAAGACCGCGGCGAGGTTGTGCCCGCCACCGATTGCGTTGTTGCGTGCGCCAGCGTGGCGCCCAAGGGCAACAAAAAGTACGTGGCACTGACGTTTGACGAGGGTCCGAGCGGCGCCACCAAACAGATCTTGCAGGTGCTCAAGGAAAAGGGCGTCACCGCGACGTTCTTCCTTTCGGGCGATGCGGTCGAGGCTTCGCCCGCCACGGCCAAGGCGATTGTCGATGCCGGGTGCGAGATCGGATCCAACAGCTACAGCGACGATTCGCTCAAGGGTCAGGACCGTGAGGCGGTACGCGAACAGATCACGAAAGGCACCGATGCGATTAAGTCAGCGACCGGCGTGAAGACGATGCTGCTGCGTGCTCCCTACGCTGCCTTTGGCGAGCAAAACTGGATTGATGCGATGGACCTGGTCTCCGCCGTGGTCTCGTGGAATATTGACTCGGGCGACTGGCTGCTCAACGGTGCCGACGAGCAGGTCTCGACGGTGCTCGATTCGGTGACGCCGGGCAATATCGTGCTGCTCACCGATAGAGACGAATGCGCCGAGCAGACGCTCGAGGCGCTGCCGCAGATTATCGATGGCCTTGTCGCCGACGGCTACAAGATCGTGACGCTCAGCGACCTGGTCAAGACGGACACGGCAATGAGCAAAAAGCTCACCTCGCTCACCAAGGTTTCCATGCCCAAAAACGCCGTGTTCCCCCAACTCCCCGAGGACGACGACACCACAGAGTAGTCATCGGGGACGTGCTTAAACGACTGGTCGTTTAGGGCGGTCTTAATCGCTTTGTCCCACCGTGCTCATCCGGCTCTATGTCACGGATACGTCAGCGTTTGGTATGCCTGCAATGTTCAGCGCATAAATTCGGTGCCGCAGCGCGATGCTGATGCTATAGTTACTGCGGTTAATGAGGGTCAAGAGAAAGGTTACAGGTGAAATCCAAACCTCGACCATACAGTCGATGACCCCATGCAGGTGCTTTCTGCGCGTGCACGGGGTGTGAGCGCCGAGCGGCGTGCCGCCCGCGCATGCGTATACATATCTAAAAGTCCACGGATTGCGTGCCGGCATGGTCGCGCGGTCCGCAGGAATAATGATGGGGAGCACCATTGAATTATCTGAGTGAGATGCTCAAATTGCCGGTCTTGGACGTCGACGGCGAAAAGCTCGGCGTTGTGAACGATTTTGGCATTGCAACCGGCGAAGTTTTTCCGCACGTGACGTCGCTCGCGTTCCGTGGTCCCGGCAAGACACCGTTTATGATCAGCTGGCGCAAATGGGTCGACCGTATCGACGAGACGGGTGTGCACCTTAAGACGTCGGCCACCGAAATCCGTTTTTCGTACCTGCAGCCGACCGAACTCTTGCTCGCCCGCGACGTACTTAACAAGCAGATTGTCGACACGCAGGGCATGAAGGTCGTGCGCGTCAACGACATCAAGTTCTCCATGTCGGGCGAAAATCAGCTGCGCCTGCTGGGTGCCGAGGTCGGCGCCCGCGGTCTGCTGCGCGCGATCAGCCCCACACTCGAGCATGTCGTCGAGGGCTTTATGAAGCACCTGGGCAAGCCGCTCAGCGAGGACATTATCGCCTGGTCTTACATGGACCTGCTCGATCGCTCGACTAAGAACATCCAGCTCTCGGTGTCGCACAAGACGCTTGGCGAGCTGCATCCTGCTGACATTGCCGACATCATCGAGCAGCTCGACCCGCGCCTGCGCGCGCAGGTGTTCGCGCAGCTCGACACCGCCCAGGCCGCCGAGGCCATCTCGGAGTTCGATGACGACGAGCTCATGACCGAGATGCTCGAGGGCCTGTCCGATACGGACGCATCGTCGATGCTGGCCATGATGGACCCGGACGACGCCGCCGACCTGATCGACGAACTCGATTATGAGAAGGCCGAGAAGCTCCTGCGCCTGATGGGCGTCAAGGAGGAGAAGGCGATTCGTAACCTGCTGGGCTATGAGGACAACACCGCCGGCCGCATCATGACCTCGGAGTTTGTCTCGCTGCCCGCCACGGCGACGGTCGGCGATGCCATCGAGGCGATTCGCAAACTCGACGAGGACTTTGAGAGCGTCTATTACGTCTATACCGAGGATCCGAGCGGCATGCTCACCGGCGTGCTTTCGCTGCGTACGCTGATCGTGGCCGATCGCGACGCCACGCTGGGCCAGCTCGCCTATCGCGACCTGGTCTATGTGTCGCCCGACGAGGACCAGGAAGACGTGACGGACGAGATGACCAAGTACGACCTGGTTGCCATCCCTGTCTGCGACGAGAACCGTCATATCCTGGGTATCGTGACCTTCGACGACGCCATGGACGTTATCGCCGAGGAGCATCAGGAGGACCTGCAGATCGCTGGTGTCGGCTCGGGCGATAGCGCGTCGGACGACTCGACGAACGTGCTCAGCTGGTTCGTGCATCGTCAGTACTGGGTCGTCGTGTGGGGCATCGCCTCGTGCATTATGGCGACGGTGTTGGGGACGGCGCTGGGCTCCGCGCATCTGGTGGTGTTCCCCATGTGCGCCATGCCGCTCGTGCTGCTTGCTGCCTCGCGCATGGTGTCGTTCGTCAAGAACTACTTCTTGGAGTACGACGGTCACGACGACGAGCCCAAACCGTACCTGGGATTCTTCTTCCAGAGCACGGGTATGGGTCTGATCCTTTCGCTCGTGACCTATCTGTGCGCGCAGCTGGTGCGCACTGCCGCGTTCCTCGATGCCCCTATGTTTGAGGAGCAGCTCTTTACCGGCTGCTTTAACATCGCGGCCATCATCTGCCTGGTGGGCAACATGAGCGCCGTGATTTACCTGATGGTGCTGTTCTGGCGCGATGAGCACGACCTCAATACGTCGGGCACCGCCATGAACGTTATTGCCGTCATGATCTCGTGCGTAGCGTACTGCGCCGCTGCGGTGCTGCTCACCATGTCGGTCATGGGTTAGGTGGTCGCGTGCAAAATACCAAGCAAAAGTCGGGCACCAAGCAAAAGTTGACCATCGCGGCCATCTTTGGCGCTATGGGTCCCGGTCTGCTGGCGGCGCTTTCGGGCAATGACGCCGGCGGCATTGCAACGTATTCCAGCGCGGGCGCCAGCTATGGCTACAAGATGCTCTGGATGCTTCCCGTCATGACTGTGCTGCTCATCGTGACGCAGGAGACCGCGGCACGCTGCGGCTGCGTCACGGGCAAGGGCCTGGCATCGCTCATTCGTGAGCGCTTTGGCGTGCGCAAGAGTGTACTTGCTATGGCGGCGCTGTTGATCGCCAACACGGCTGTTACCATTTCGGAGTTTGCGGGCATCGCCAGCGGCCTTGCTCTCTTTGGCGTGCCGGCGAGCATTTCGGTGCCGTTGGTGGCGCTGCTGGTGTGGATGCTTACCATGTCGGGTAGTTTCCAGCGCATCGAGAAGATTCTGCTGCTGGTGAGCTGCGTGTTCGTGACCTATATTGTCGCCGCGTTTATGGCTGGCCCCAACTGGGGTGAGGTCGCGGTCGACCTGGTCGTGCCTAACATTCAAAATGACCCCAGCTACGTGTCGCTCGTGGTCGCGACGATCGGTACCACCATCGCGCCGTGGATGATTTTCTTGGCGCAGAACAACGTGGTCGATAAGAACGCGGGCGAGGACGATATCGTGCTGCAGCGCATCGATACCGTGAGCGGCTCGCTTGCTGCCGATGTCATTGCCGGCTTTATTATCATCACGACCGGTACGGTGTTGTTCCCGGCGGGCATTCAGATTAGCGATGCTGCCGATGCTGCCCGCGCGCTGGAGCCTATTGCGGGTCAGTGGTCCACGGTACTGTTTGCCTCGGGCCTGGTCGCGGCGAGCTTCTTGGCTGCCTGCGTGCTGCCGGGCGTTACGTCGAGCGCTATCTGCGAGGCATTTGGCTGGGAGCGCGGTGCCGACCGCAGCTGGGACGAGGCCCCGGTCTATCGCGGCATCATTACGGCCATCATCGGTATCTCTGCCGTGCTGGTGCTTATGCCCGGCGTCGATCTGTTCCAGATTATGATGACCTCGCAGGTCATCAATGGCGTGCTACTGCCCGTGGTTCTGGTGTTCCAGGTGGTTATCGCCGCCGACCGTCACATTATGGGCGCCAACCGCAACGGCCGCGTGTGGAACGTGCTCACTTGGGCGACTATCGGCGTGATTACGGCGCTCACGGTCGTCATGTTTGTCCTGCAAGCGATGGGCTACAGCGCTTAACGCCCACTTTTGCTTCCGAACAGGCCGCAGCGATGGACTGCGGCCTGTTTTTTGCCCGCGACCTCTTGGGGCCGGCTCGAAAAGAGTGATTTTGGGTTGTTTGCTGCGGGCTATTTGTCGGTGCCCAACTTGTGCGGCTTGAGAGCGAGCGCATTGACGAGCGCGTCGGTGGCAGACTTGACGGCTGCCGGCTGCGGATCGTTGACGTGATCCTCGGGGTGTACGGGCAGGTCCTTCTTGACGGCATCGTGGATCAAGTTGAGGTACTCAGTCACGCCAGTGGTCGATAGGTGCGTGCCATCGCCATCGAACAGGTCGTTGCGGTTAGCGCTGTATCCGTACCAATCGATAACGCGCACGTTCTTGTAGCGCGTAGCGGCGTTGGCGATGGCCTGGTTGGTAGAGCCAACCCACGGCTGCGGGCTGCGCGTGTTCACAAACACCACAATACGCTTATCTCCTGCATCGGCCATGATGGCGTCGATCTGGTCGTCGGTTACCAAGCCGTTGGTGCCCAGTGCAAAGACCACGATCTTGCCGGCAAGGTTCTGCTGGATATAGCCCTCAAATGTCGCACGGCCCGCATCGAACTGGCGGCCCTTTTCGGCATCGATATGGCTGTGCGGGAAAACGCCGTCAAAAGTGTCCACGGCACGCAGCGACACGGAGTCGCCGATCATAAGCAGATCGTAGGAGCCATCGGGGAAGCCGTCGTTGTCCTTGTCGGTGTCGTCGGCCGCCTGCTGGTCGGTGGGTGCGGTATTCTTGGCTTCCTTGTTCAGAACTTCGGCGCCCTCGCCGCTCAGCGCAGACGTCTCGGGCACAAAGATCAGGCCGCCCAGCGCAACGACCAACACAACGGCGCAGACTGCGCAGACAGGGACGTGCGCGCGCACCCAGTTGGCGGGCGTGGCGGTGCCGTCGCGGAACTCGGATACGGTGCGCCCAAAGGCGCCCTTTCTAAACGGCGTCTCGATAAAGCGATATGAGCATTCGGCCACGGCGACCACCAGCAGCACCTGCAAAATGTACTGCCACCACGGTGTATCGTTGATGTTGGCGACTGGGTTCATGAGCAACAGCAGCGGATAGTGCCACAGGTAGATGCTGTACGAGCGCTTGCCAACCCACACGAGCGGCTCGGCGGACAGCGCGCGGGCAACCATTCCCTGGGGCTGCACGCAGGCGGCAATGACCATGAGCGTGAGGATCGAGCACAGCAGCGTGCCTCCGCGATACTGGAACGCGGTGTAGCCGTTGGTGAGCGCGACCATGGCGGCAAGGCCAACCAGGCCCACGACGCCCAACACATCGATGGATGCGGGCGAGGACCAAAAGCGCACGAGGGCGCTCGGCTGTGCCGGGGCGGTCTCGGCTGATTCGTCGGCCTTCTCGCCAGGCTTGCCCTCGGCGTTCTTGCCGTGCTTGGCGGCGCCGGCCAGGCGATTGAGCCCCAAACGACGAGCGAGACGCACCGGCGCCAGGTCGCGATCGGGGATAAAGGCCATCCAGGCACCCAGCAGCAGCGAGAACACACGGGTGTCGGTGCCGTAGTACACGCGGCTGGGGTCGGCGGCGGGGTTATAGAGCACCATCATGGCGAGGGCAGATACCGCGGCAAGGCCCAGAACCACGCGGCGCGTGTTGGGCTTGCTCACATGCATGGATACCATGGCAAACAGCAGTGGCGGCCAAATTAGGTAGAACTGTTCCTCGATGGCAAGCGACCAAAAGTGCGTGAGCGGTGAGGGGTCGCCCAGGGCATTGAAGTACGAGACGTTTTGGGCAATCTGCCACCAGTTGTTGAAGAACAGCAGCGACGGCAGGATGTCGGGGCGCATCTTGGCGAGCATCACGTGGTTAAAGATGGTACACAGCGCGCAGGTCACGAACACTACCGTTACCACGGCGGGGACCAGGCGACGGATGCGGCGAATCCAGAAGCTCTTAAGGTCGATGCGGCCGGTCTTAGCGACTTCGTTGAGCAGCAAGCGCGTGATCAGATAGCCCGAAAGCACAAAGAAGATCGTGACGCCGAGCAGGCCGCCCTGAGCCCACGTGAGGTTGAGGTGATAGAGCACCACCGCGACGACGGCAAGCGTGCGCAGGCCGTCAAGGGCAGGGATGTAGCGGGACTTGGGGCGAGCAGGCGTCTGCTCCGCGGCGGGAGTGTTGGCGCGGCCCGCGTTGTTGGCAGAAGTGCGATGGGGGCTCGCGGTGCGTCGCGGCTCGTTGGCACGGCGTTCGCTCTTCACGCGTTCGTGCGGCGCCGGCTCGTTGCCCGTGCGGCGTCGACCGCGCGAGCCCGATTGCGAGAATTGTTCCATAAAACATCATCCAATGACGAGAATAATCAGCACGCCTTCATTGTAGCTGCCTGCTCCTGTGAATGCTTGCTGCTGGCGCAAGCTCAAGCGCGCGTCCACATCAAAGTGAACTAAAGTTATAGGGGGTGCGAGAGTGCACGATCGACGACTGGCGGTGGGTATAAGGCCCGCAGATGAGGAGGTTTCCATGGCAGATCGCGGCATCGTTGCGGTGTTCGGCAGCATGAACATGGACCTTTCGGTGGCGTGCGAGCGCATGCCGCGCGCGGGCGAGACCGTCGGCGGTAGCGGCTTTATCACCAACGCCGGCGGCAAAGGCGCCAACCAGGCCGTAGCTGCTGCGCGCATGGGCGCGCACACGCATATGATCGGCGCGGTCGGCTGCGACGCATTTGGCACGTCGCTCGTGGCGGGGCTCCAAGACGCCGGCGTGGACTGTGTCTTTGTAGCGCGTCGCGATGACGTGGAGACGGGAACGGCGACCATCATTCGCTGCGAGGGCGACAACCGCATCGTGCTGTCGCCGGGCGCCAACCATGCGCTCGCGGGCGAGGATGTTGCCCGCGCGCTGAGGCGTCTGGTAGCCGATAAGCTCGACGGAGACGCCAGCGATATTGCCCCGGCTGTCGGAAGCGTCTTTATCGCCCAGGGCGAATGTGACCTTGCAGCGACGGCCGAGGCGCTCGTTTGCGCTCACGAGCTGGGGTTCTATACGGTCTTTAATCCAGCGCCTGCCTGCGAGTTGCCTGCGGAGGCCTGGCCTGCGGTCGACCTGGTCTGTCCCAACGAGACTGAGTGCCAGGTGCTGACGGGCATCTTGCCCGCGGATGATGCGAGCTGCGTCGCGGCGCTCAATGCCCTGCTCGCCAAGGGTGCCGGAGCTGCGGTCATCACGTTGGGCGGCGCCGGGTCGGTTACGCTCGGCGATGACGGCGAGCCGCTGCGCATGCCGGCGCTCTCGAGCACGTTGGTCGATACGACGGCCGCGGGCGATACATTTATCGGTGCGCTTGCCGCGGCTCGTCTGGAGGGCCTGCCGCTCTTTGAGTGCATGGCGGCGGGTGCACGCGCCTCGGCGGTGACGGTGTCGCGCCTGGGCGCACAGCAGTCGATTCCCACGCGCGCCGAAGTTGATCGCGTGTTTGATTTAGACGATTTGGTACAAGACGGAGAAGCGGAGTAGAACAATGGCAATCAAGAAGCTGATCCTTGATCTGGATATGGGTGTGGATGATGCGATGGCGCTTGCCTATGCCATCGCGAGCCCCGAGGTGGAGCTCGTCGGCATCACCACGTGCTTTGGCAACGTGCGCGTCGACCAGTCGGCGCATAACTGCCTGGCGGTGCTCGACCTGTTGGGCCGTCCCGAGGTGCCGGTGTACCTGGGTGCCGACCGTCCTCTGCAGGCGACTGAGTCTTATACGCCGCCGGCGTCCACCGCGCTCATTCACGGTAAGAACGGCATCGGCGGCGCGAGCGTGCCCGCGTCGCCCTACGAGCCGGTGGGGGCGACATCGGCTGATGGCAACGCTGCGGTCGATTATCTGATCGATGCCGCGCGCACCTATGGTCCCGATCTGGTCTACGTAGCGACCGGCCCGCTCTCCAACCTGGCGCTTGCCCTGGAGCGCGATGCGGCGGCGGTGATGTCTATCGGCCGCGTGGTGGTAATGGGCGGTGCCCTGACCGTGCCCGGTAACGTGAGTGCGGGTGCCGAGGCCAACATGGCAAGCGATCCCGAGGCGGCCGATGCCGTGCTGCGCTCGGGCCGCAAGCTCACCATGGTGGGCCTGGACGTGACGCATCGCGTGGTGCTCACGCGCCGCGACATTGCCGGTTGGACGGGCTCGGGCACCATGGCGGGCTGCGCATTTGCGAGTATGGTCGAGCACTACATTGGCTCGTACGAGATGAACGCCCCTTACCTGGGCGGCTGCGCGCTGCACGATCCGCTTGCCGTTGCCGTGGCGATTGATCCCACGCTCGTGGGCGCACTTGGTTGCAACTTGCGCGTCGACCTGCTCGGCGAGTATCGCGGCCGCACTATCTGCGACGAGCATCGCCTGTCCGACCCCGACAAGAGCGCGCTTGTGGCACTCACCGTGGACGCCCCGCGCTTTCTGTCCGAGTTCAAGGCGCGCATGGCCCGCATCCTAGGCTAGGCTCGGGATCGAAGCACGCCCATCTGCTCGATGTGGCCGCCGGCGGGCCGACATCTACCGTTCGCCAGCCCGATGGTCCCCGGGGCGGGGAGAGCGCTATAATGCATTCTGCATCTTGGATTGTTACTCCTGTGTGGAGGCATGCCCAAGAGCAATACAACACGGATTGTTACGTAAGGCATGACCGCAATAGCACTGCTATTGGCTATCATGCCTTTTTCTGTGAGTGTTCTTGAAAGGAGGTTCACCATGCTTGCAATTAAAAAGCTTAACAACAACGCGGTTCTTTGCCGTGACGGACAGGGGCGAGATGTCATCGCCATGGGCAGGGGCGTCGGTTTCGGCGGAGATTTTCCTCGAGAGCTCCCTCTTTCTAAAATCGAGCATACGTTTTACGACATTGATCCTAAAGGACAAGATGTCATGAGGGATCTTCCCTCGGATATCGTGATGTTTGCGGCGAAAGTTATGGACATCGTTGCCAACGAACTGCCCTACGACCTCTCGACCAATGCGACGCTGTTCATGGCTGATCACCTGTCGTTTGCCGTTGCGCGAGCCCAAAAGGGGGTCCGCATCGCGATGCCTCTTGCCTATGAAGTGCGGGAGACGTATCCGAAGGAATACAAGGCTGCCCAGTTTATCGTCATGCGACTCGAGAAGGAGCTCGGAGAGCGGCTTCCCAAGGATGAGATTGCCGGTATTGCGATGAATCTCGTGAACGCACGGGTTGTTGAAGCCGTCAAAGCCACGGCCGAGCCCGCAAAGCAGTTCGACGATATGCTCGAGGACGTTATCGAGATTCTCGAAAGCGATTTCCGCATTATTGTCGACCGCGATTCCTTTGATTTCACCCGCTTCGCCACGCATCTGCGGTACCTGTTCAAGCGCATTCAAGCCGGCGAGTCGCTGAACAGCGCCAACATGCAGATGTACAAGAACTTTCGTGAGGAGTTTCCGCAGTTGGCAGAGTGCGTGAAGCATATCGGTTCCTATTGTCGTGAAACGTGGGACGCCACGCTCTCCGAGGAGGAGGAACTCTATCTGATGATCCATCTCAACCGGATCATCTCCAAAAAAGGATTGTAACCCGTAGCCATTCGGGGCATGACCTTTGCCGATTCGAACAGTAAGCCAAGATTGTGCAAAGGAGCCAATGATGGCAAATTACAAAAAGGTGGCAGAGCAGATTCTCTCCACTGTGGGCGGGGCGGAAAACGTGGCTTCGGTTACGCATTGCATGACGCGCCTGCGCTTCAACCTCAAGGATGAAAGCCTCTCGAATGATGAGAAGCTTGAGGACATCTCGTCTATCATCAGCGTCGTGCACGCCGGAGGGCAGGTGCAGCTGGTGGTCGGGCCCACGGTCGACAAGGTCTACGACGAGGTTTGTAAGCAGGGCGGATTCGAGGTCACGGTATCGATTGACGAGGAACTCGATGGCCCTCAGCTTAGCTGGAAGGAGCGCTTGGCGCCCAAGCACCTCTTCAATCAGCTGCTCGATGCCGTGAGCGGCGCTATCACCCCGATCCTTCCGATCTTTTGTGTCGCCGGTATCTTCAAGATGCTCGTTATTCTGTTTGGGCCCGAAGGCGCCGGTTTTATGTCCGAAACGAGCGACCTGTATCGGATCCTTTCCCTGGTGGGCGATGCGGCGTATTACTACTTCCCGGTGTTTGCCGCCTATAGCTCGGCTAAGAAGTTCAAAACGAGTCCTGTGCTGGCACTGCTCATCGCTGTTGTGATGATTTATCCCGACATGCTCGCTATTGTTGAGGACGGAAAGCCTTTCAGCGTCTTCGGCATCCCCATGCAGCTCGTCAACTACACCCAGGCTGTTCTTCCGGTCATCTTGATCACCTGGGCCCAGTCCTATGTTGAGCGCTTCTTTAAGAAGATCTCGCCTGATATGTTGCGCATTCTGATCGTACCTGTGGGTACGGTGCTCGTGATGTTGCCGGTCGCGCTGTGCCTCTGCGGCCCTGCCGTCCAATTTGTCATGGGCCTTGTGGCCGATTTCATCATTTGGCTCGCCTCTGTTGCCGGTCCCGCTGCGACCGTGGTTATCGGCGCATTCTGGAATCTGATCATCGCCACCGGCATGCACGTGCCGATCTATACCGCCATATTGCCCGCCGCGCTCCAGAACGGTTACGACGCCATCTTATACCCCTGCACCGCGGTTGTAGCCTACACCACGCTTGCCATCGCGCTCGCCTATGGCCTGCGCGCTAAGGGCAAGGAGAGTCGAGCCACGGGCTGGAACTTGTTCATCACCTATGCCTTCGGTCGCGTGAGTGAGCCCATCATCTACGGCATCCTGTTTCGCGACAAGAAGGCTCTTGCCTGGAACATGATTGGTGGTGCTGTCGGTGGTCTGCTGGTAAGCCTTCTTCATGCCAACGTCTATATCTTCACTGGCGTTGGTTTCCCATGGATGAACGTGCTCATGTTTGCTCAGGATATCATCCCTGGCACCATCGGGTGTCTTGCTGGCGGTGCCGTGACGTTTGCGTTGGCGATGATTTTTGGATTTGAAGGACAGGAGAAGATGCCGTTGAAGTCCAAGAGCGGCGATTCTGAGGCCGTTGAATCCGTCGAGGCATAAGAGGCTACTACACAAATATGCTCCCCAGCCGTTGCGCGGTCCGACCCCTTGGCCGCGCAACGGTACTGTGCTGTTGCGCGGCACTTGCCGAGTCCGTTGCGTTCGACAGTGTGGGCCGGGAATTTGATAGAAAGGACGACACCATAATGTTTAGAGAAGATTTTTTATGGGGCGGGGCTCTGGCTGCAAACCAGTGCGAGGGAGGATGGAACGAAGGCGGTCGCGGTTTAGCCAATTCCGACATGCTGCCGTTTGGCGATCAACGCATGGACGTCATGCGGGGAGACCTTGATCCGCGTGCGTTGGCACCCGACAGCTTCTATCCCGCTCGCAAGGGCATTGATTTTTACCATAGGTACAAGCAGGATATTGAACTGTTTGCCCAGATGGGTTTTAAATGCCTGCGCTTATCAATCGCCTGGAGCCGCATTTTTCCCAAAGGAGACGAAGCCGAGCCCAATGAAGAAGGCCTTGCCTTTTACGAGGATGTTTTTAGGACGTGTCGCGCGCATGACATTGAGCCTTTGGTGACGCTCAACCACTATGATGTCCCCATGCATCTCGTCGATGCGTATGGCGGATGGCGCGATCGCAGGTTGGTCGACCTGTTCGAGCGATATTCGCGTACCGTGTTCGAGCGCTATCGGGGATTGGTCAATTATTGGCTGACCTTTAACGAGATCAACATCATGACGCAGGCGTGCTTTATGGCGGCGGGGATCATCTTCGAGCAAGGGGAGAATCGCTATGCAACGGTTCACACGGCCGTGCACCATGTATTGGTTGCGAGCGCCCGTGCGGTCGGGGCGTGTCATGAACTGTGCCCTGGGGCGAAGATCGGTTGCATGCTCAACGCAGGTGTCTTCTATCCGGCTACATGTGATCCGGACGATGTGCTGGCTGCGCAGGCTGAGAATCGCAGCCATTACATGTTTACCGACGTCCAGGTGCGCGGTGCGTACCCGAGCTATGTTCTCAAGGAATACGCCCGCCATGGTTTTGAGGTGCCCTATCGGGATGATGACCGCGAAGTACTGGCTGCAAACCTGGTCGATTTCGTCTCGTTTTCGTATTACTCGACGCGCGTCGCAAAAGCGCATGCGGAAGGTCAGTTCGATTCGAACCTTCTTCGCTCGGCGCCTAATCCGTATCTAAAACAGGAGCCTTGGGGGAGGTTTATCGACCCCAAAGGGCTGCGCGTCACCATGAATGAAATCTGGGATCGCTATCAAAAGCCGCTGTTCATCGTCGAAAACGGTTTGGGTGCTCCTGATGTGCCGGAAGATTCGGGTGAAATAGAAGACGACTATCGAGTTGAATACCTGCGGGCCCACATCGAGGCGATGAGGGAGACCGTCGAGCTCGACGGGGTGGAACTCATGGGATATACCTGTTGGGGCCCGATCGATTTGGTTTCGGTCGCCACAGGACAGATGCGTAAGCGCTACGGGTTTATCTATGTCGATCGAGACGATAGCGGTGCGGGCTCGTTTGAGAGACGTAAAAAGAAAAGCTTCGAATGGTACCGACGCGTAATAGCAAGCAATGGCGAAGACCTTGCGTAATAACGTTAAGATGGACAAATGCGCCCGTTGGGGGAATAGTCGTGCCACTTCGCTTGACAACAGGCTAAACTAGCTATTAAACATTTACTATTCTGTTTAGATTGAATTTGCGGTCGTTTATTTGCCGAGCCATCGAGTTGCGATGCTCCGCCACGGCCGTTGCTAGGGGGAACAATGGCCAAAGCAAGTGTTCGCGAGATCAGCCGCATCACCGGTTTTTCGCCTGCGACCGTGTCCAACGCGCTCAACCGCAAGCGCAGCGTGAGTGAGGAGACCGCCAAGGTCATCCTGGAGTGCGCGCAATCGCTTGGCTACCAGCAGTCGACGCAGCTCGAGAGCATTCAGTTTGTGCTCGCGCGCAAGACGGGCGCCATTTTGGACGAGAGCACCTTTCATCCCGCGGTTATTGAGGGCGTGGAGCGCCAGGCGCGTCGTCACGGTATGAGCACGAGCTTTGTCTCGCTCGACTTTAGCGACTTGGACGCCGTGCGTCCGCAGGTCGAGGGCCTGATCGCCGATCCATCCGCCGCTATCGTGCTGATGGGTACCGAGCTGGGTGAGGAAGACTATGCCTTGTTCGCCAACGCTGCCGCCCACTTGATCGTGCTCGATGGCTGGAGCGATCGTCAGTACTTCGATGCCGTAGTCATTGCCAACACCGACTCGGTGCTGCGCGCCGTGGACTACCTTATCGAGAAGGGTCACAAGCAAATCGGCTATCTGGCAGGCGACCTTCGCATCCGCAACTTTAAGGATCGCGAGCGCGGCTATCGCCAAGCGCTTGAGGATGCGGACCTTGAGGCCAACCCGACATGGCGCGTCACACTGGGCACCACGCTCGAAGGTGCTTATCGCGACATGGGCGCATGGCTCGACAGCGTCTCGCGCGACGACCTGCCGACGGCTTTCTTTGCCGAAAACGACGTGCTCGCCGTAGGCGCCATGCGCGCGCTGAACGAGCACGGCATACGTGTCCCCGAGGATGTCTCAATCATCGGCTTTGACGATCTGTCTTTGGGCGCCTTCTCCAATCCGCCGCTCACCACGGTGCACGTTCCCAAGCACGAGGTGGGCGAGATCGCGGTGCGCCGCCTGGTGGGCAACATCCGCAATCCCAAGAGCTATACCTGCAAGACGGCCGTGTCGACCTATTTTGTCGAGCGCCAAAGCGTGCGCGAAATCTAGGCAAAGGCAACGCTAGGCCGTAGGGAGGCAAAGCTCGCTAAGGCAGCCATACATAACGCTACTAAGAGAGGGTCCTTCGGGGCCCTCTTTTTGATGCCCTTGTATGTTCAGTTTGTTTACATACCGTTTAGGCTGATTTCTCTACCGTCTACGGGTATTTCGCGTTAAACTTCTAAACAGTAGAGTAAAACATTTAGTAAACAGAACAAAACGAAACATGCGTCTGTTTACTGAACATGTGATTAGGGGAGGACGTACATGGACAAGATCAAGCTCGGCTTTGTGCCCACGCGCCGCAGTATCTTTAGCGCGCCGGACGCAATCAAGTATCGCGGCCTGACGGCTGATCGCCTGCGCGAGATCGGCGTCGACATCGTGGATATCGACGACATCAATGACGAGGGCCTGCTGTTCGACGACAGCCATATCGAGCCTATCGTGAAGAAGTTCCGCGCCGAGGGCGTCGATGGCATTATGCTGTGCCACGCCAACTTTGGCACCGAGTACGTTTGCGCTCGCCTTGCCCGCGAGCTCGGTCTACCCGTACTGCTGTGGGGTCCGCGCGACGAGCGCCCCGAGCCCGACGGCACACGCCTGCGCGATAGCCAGTGCGGCCTGTTCGCCACCGGCAAGGTCCTGCGCCGCTTCCAGGTTCCCTTCACCTACATGACCAACTGCCGCCTGACCGACCCCGAGTTCGAGCGCGGCGTTTGGGACTTTTTGGCCGTTTGCAACGTGGTCAAGACCTTCAAGCACACCCGCATCCTGCAGATGGCCACCCGTCCATTCGACTTCTGGTCGACCATGTGCAACGAGGGCGAGCTGCTCGAGAAGTTCAACATCCAGCTTTCGCCTATCCCCATGACCGAACTTGTCCAGGCTGTGCGCGACGCCCAGGCCGACGAGCAGGCCATGGCCGCCATGCTTGCCCACATCAACGACAGCTTTGAGATCTGCATCCCCGAGGACAAGGTCCCCGCGGTCGCCGGTCTTGCCATCGCCATGAAGCGCTTGGTCGAGAAGTATGGCTGCAACGCCGGTGCCATTCAGTGCTGGAACGCTCTGCAGGACGAGCTGGGCATTATGCCCTGCGCCGCCAACGCCATCCTCAACGAGATGGGCATTCCTATCGTATGCGAGACCGATATCCACGGCGCCATCACCGCGCTGATGGTCGAGGCCGCCGACCTGGGCCGTCACCGCGGCATGTTCGCCGACTGGACCGTGCGCCATCCAGATAACGAGAACGGCGAGCTGCTGCAGCATTGCGGCCCCTGGCCCTGCAGCTGCGCGGCCGTCAAGCCCAAGCTCACCTACCCGCTGGCTTTCGATCACCCCGGCGCGCTGACGGCCGAGGCCAAGCACGGCGACCTCACCCTTGCCCGCTTTGACGGTGACAACGGCGAGTACTCGCTGCTACTGGGCAACGCCCGCGGCATCGACGGCCCGGCCGGCATGGGCACCTACCTGTGGGTCGAGGTCGACAACCTCAAGCGCCTCGAAGCCAAGATCGTCGAGGGCCCCTACATCCACCACTGCGTCGCTATTCACGCCAACGTGGTGCCGGTGCTCTACGAGGCGTGCAAGTACATCGGCATTGCCCCCGACCTGTACGACCCCATCGAAGAAGACGTTAAAGCCTACCTGCGAGGAGAGTAGAAATGGCAACTATCGAAGAGCTTGAGTCCCTGCGTTGGGACCTTCGCCGCGATTGCGTCGATATCATCATGGCTGGCGCCGGCGGCCACATCGGCGGCGACATGTCGGTGATCGACGCCCTCATGACCCTCTATGCCAACCACCTCAACATTTCGCCCGAGACCGTCGACGATCCCAACCGCGACCGCTTCGTGCTTTCCAAGGGCCACGCCATGGAAGCCTACTACGCGGTGCTCTGCCACGAGGGCTATCTTGACCTCGACGACGTCAAGGCCCGCTTCTCCAAGTTCGGCAGCCCCTACATCGGCCACCCCAACAACAAGCTCAAGGGCATCGAAATGAACTCGGGCTCGCTGGGTCACGGCCTGCCCGTGGCCGTGGGCATGGCGCTCGCCGGCAAGATGGACGGCCGCGATTACCGCGTCTACACCATCATGGGCGATGGTGAGCTTGCCGAGGGCTCGGTCTGGGAGGGCGCCATGAGCGGCGGCAACTACCAGCTCGATAATCTGTGCGCGCTCGTGGACCGCAACCGCCTGCAGATCAGCGGCAGCACCGAGGACGTTATGAAGCAGGACTCGCAGGAGGAGCGCTGGGCCGCCTTCGGCTGGAACGTGCTCTCTATTCCGGGCAACGACGTCCGGGCCATCGACGCCGCGCTGACGCTTGCGGCCGAGACCTGCGGCAAGCCCACGGTCATCATCCTCAACACGGTGAAGGGCTACGGCTCGCCCGTTATGGAGGACAAGGCCGCCTGGCATCATCACCTGCCTAACGATGAGGAATATGCCCAGATCATCGCCGATTTCGCTGCCCATAAGGAGGCCATCAATGGCTAACAAGATCGCCAATCGCAAGGTTATCTGCGACACGCTGCTCGAGGCCGCGAAGACCGATAAGGATATCGTCGTCCTGTGCTCCGATTCCCGCGGCTCCGCATCGCTCACGCCGTTCTTTGATCAGTATCCCCAGCAGTCCGTCGAGGTCGGCATTGCCGAGCAGGACCTGGTGAGCATCGCCGCCGGCATGGCTTCGTGCGGCAAGAAGGCCTGGGCCGCCTCGCCGGCGTCCTTTGTGACCACGCGCTCGTATGAGCAGTGCAAGGTCGACGTCTCGTACTCCAACACCAACGTCAAGCTCATCGGCATCTCGGGCGGCGTGTCCTACGGCGCCTTGGGCATGAGCCATCACTCCGCACAGGATATCGCCGCCATGAGCGCGATTCCCAACATGCGCGTGTATCTGCCGAGCGACCGCTTCCAGACCGCCGAGCTCGTGCGGGCCCTGGTCGCCGACAACAAGCCGGCCTACATCCGCGTGGGCCGCAACCCGGTCGAGGACGTGTACGCCGAGGGCGAGTGCCCGTTCCAGATGGATCGCGCCACCTGGGTACGCCGCGGCACCGATGTAACGCTCGTCGCTACCGGCGAGATGGTCCGCCATGCCGTGGACGCTGCCGACCTGCTGGCCGAGCAGGGCATCTCGGCAACGGTGCTCGACATGTACTGCGTCAAGCCGCTTGACGCCGAGGCCGTGATTGAGGCTGCCGGTGCCACGCGCGCCGTCGTGACTGTCGAGGAGCACAGTCCCTTCGGCGGCTTGGGCTCTATGGTCGCGCAGGTGGTGGGCGAGCATTGCCCGCGTCCGGTCAAGTGCCTCTCCCTGCCCGACGCGCCGGTCATCACCGGCACGAGCCCCGAGGTCTTTGCACACTACGGCCTGACGGGTGCCGGAATCGCGCAGACCGTCGCCGAATTCCTGCCCACAGAGTAACTGGAATGTGACAAAGGGACCGTCCCTTTGTCACATTCGTTTTGAAAGGGGTGGCCATGGGCCGCTACATCATCGGAATCGATCAGTCCACGCAGGGCACCAAGGCGCTGCTGGTAGACGAGGGCGGCCATCTGATTCATCGTGCCGACCGCTCGCATCGCCAGATTGTCAACGAAGCCGGCTGGGTGAGCCATGATCCGGCCGAGATTGCCACCAATGTGCTGGCCGTGGCGCGTGCCGTGGTGGAGGAGACCGGGGTCAATCCGGCCGACGTCGCCGGCATCGGCATCTCCAACCAGCGCGAGACCACCGTTGCATGGAACCGCACGACGGGCGAGCCGCTGTGCGACGCCGTGGTGTGGCAGTGCGCCCGCGCCCGCGAGCTGTGCGACGAGTTGACCGCGCGCGAGGGTGTGGCCGAGCTGGTGCGCGACACGACGGGTCTGGTGCTCTCGCCCTACTATCCGGCGGGCAAGATGGCCTGGATCCTTGCGAACGTTCCCGCTGCTGCCGAGGTCGCGGCGGCAGGCGAGCTGTGCCTGGGCACCATCGATGCCTGGGTGGTCTGGACGCTCACGGGCGGCGCGGAGTTTCGCTGCGACTGGTCCAATGCCAGCCGCACGCAGCTCTTTGACCTGCGCCGTGGCTGCTGGAGCGAGCCGGTGTGCGAGGCCTTTGGCGTCGACGTGGCCTGCCTGCCGCAGGTGACCGATTCCGATGGCCTGTTCGGCATGACGGATCTGGGCGGCTTTTTGCCAGCGCCCGTGCCCATTCACGGCGTGCTGGGCGACAGCCACGCGGCCTTGTTCGCGCAGGGCTGCCACAGCCGCGGTATGGCCAAGGCGACCTATGGCACCGGCAGCTCGGTCATGATGAACGTCGGCGACGAGTTCGTTGCCAGCTCGCACGGGCTTTCGAGCTCGCTCGCATGGCGTATGGACGGCGTGACCGAGTACGTGCTCGAGGGCAACGTGAGCTACGCCGGTGCTGTCAAGACGTGGCTGCGCGACGATCTGGAGCTCATCAATAACCCCGAGGAAGTTACCGACCTGTGCTACGCTGCCAATCCGGCGAGCCGCGTCTACTTTGTGCCGGCGTTTACCGGTTTGGGCGCGCCGCACTGGGCGAGTGACGCCGAGGGCTGCGTCTTTGGTATGACGCGTACCACGGGTCGCGCGGAGTTCGTGAAGGCCGCCGACGAGTCGATCGCCTATCAGATCTTTGACGTGATCGATGCGATGGTCGAGGATTCGGGTGCAACGCTGGCAGAGCTTCGCGTTGACGGTGGTCCCACGCGCGATGCGTACCTGATGCAGTTTGAGAGCGACTTGGTTGGCTCGCCTATCCGCATCGCGAGCAACGACGAGATGAGCGGCCTGGGTGCGGCCTGGGCCTGCGGCATTGCGCTGGGCATGTACACGCGCGATGTCGTCGACGTCTATGGGGCCCGCGGCATCGTGGAGCCTGCCATGACCGCCGACGAGCGCGCCAAAAAGATCGCCGGCTGGCGCCACGCCGTGAAATCAACGATTGCCTACACAGCCTAGAATGGTTTTTCTGGGACGGGGATTAAAAAAGGCTCTGTTAGACCAGGATTGACATTCCGCCCCGTCATCTTCTTGCGATTGCACAATGGTCGCCCCTTGTCGAATCTGAATCCGGCAAGGGGCGATGCGCCCGAGACCGGACGAGTTGCTCGCCTGGCCCTGCCGTT
>JAXJKV010000041.1:0-34491 GCA_036297525.1 Collinsella sp. | reverse complement strand
CCCATTGGAACACGCGGCGCAGGCAGGTAAAATTGAAGGGCCTGACGCCGGAGGAGTTCCGGAACCGGGCCCTTGCGGCGTAGTCGCTATTTATTCAGTCCAAGTTTCGGGGCGCAGTTCACAGGCACCTTTGTGGTGGTTTTTGCTTTTGAGCAGCTGCTCAAGGAGGTTTTCGATGATCTATATCCCGTTTTGGATTTGCATCTTTGCCGGCGCGTGGATTGATGCCCGTGAGCGGCGGTTTCCCAATGAGCTTGCCGGCGCATGTGCCGTGGCGGCGTTAGCAGGCGTTTGGCTCGACAGGGGCGTTAACACTGCACTTGATCATGCCGGTCTTGCGGTCATCGTCTACCTTGCCCTTGTGCTTACTGAGTCGCTCTGGCGGCGCCTTCGTCAAGCCCCGGGGATTGGCATGGGGGACGCCAAAGCACTCTTCGCGCTTTGCACGCTCGACCCTATGGGTGGCATCGTGGCATTTGCCGTCGCACTCCTGGCCCTGGCCCTCTCCTGCCTCTTCACAAAATCGCGCTCCCTGCCATTGCTCCCGTTTTTAGTGCCGATTTTTGCCATAATCGAGGTCGTGGGCTGCACTCTGTAACCGATTGCGCATCGTTCTTAAGGAGCATGCCATGGCAACTAATCAAGAAACGGCCGCCATCAAGGCGCGTATGGACCGTATTCCTTCGGCGTTGTCGCCCGAGCTCGTCGAGCGCATTGCCGCCAATCGTGCTTCGGGCACTGTCAATCCGTATCGTTGCAACGACGACCAGGTCATTCGTCGTGTCGATCGCGATGCGGACAAAGGCACGCTTATGCGTCCGGCGTTTATACGCGATACCGAAAAAATCCTCCATCTACCGGCGTACACCCGTTATGCAGGCAAAACGCAGGTTTTTAGCTTTCGAAGCAACGACGACTTGTCGCGTCGTGGTCTACACGTGCAGCTCGTCTCGCGCATTGCGCGCGATATCGGTCGCGCCCTCGGGCTCAACTGCGATCTGATTGAAGCGATCGGTCTGGGTCACGACTTGGGGCACACGCCTTTCGGCCATGCCGGCGAGCGATTCCTCAACGATATCTATCACGAGCGCACGGGTCGTTATTTTTTCCATAACGTGCAGTCGGTCCGCGTGCTCGATGCGCTGTACGGTCGCAACGTGTCGCTTCAGACGCTCGATGGCGTGCTCTGCCACAACGGCGAGTACGAGCAGCGTGTGTTCGAGCTCTCGGACATGGGTTCCTTTGACCAGTTCGATCGAACCGTCGAGGATTGCATTGCCACAGGCTATAGCGCAATTGAGCACTTGCGCCCCATGACGCTTGAGGGCTGTGTCGTTCGCATCTCGGATATTCTTGCCTATGCGGGGCGTGATCGCCAAGACGCCATTGCGGCGGGCCTGCTGTCACCCGACGCTTTTGACGATGGGCTTGGCGGAGCATACAACAGCTGGATTCTCACGCATGCCTCTATCGATATCGTCGAGCACAGCTATGGCAAGCCGCGCATCGAGATGAGCGAGGACCTGTTCGAGGAAATCCGCCGCGCTAAGCGCGAGAACTACGAGAAGATCTATAGCAAGGGCGGCATCGAGGGCGACTCCGAAACGGAGCTGCGCGAGGCGTTCGAAAAGCTCTATGACCGTTGCCTGCAGGATATAAACGAAGGCGACGAGTCTTCGTATATCTTTAAGCATCACATTTCGCGCATTGAGCGGCAGCTTTCCTACTACAATCGCACCTATGCATGGCAGGATGATAAAGATCAGACCGTAGTGGATTACATTTCGAGCATGACGGACGGCTATTTCTGTGAGCTGACGAGCAAGCTGTTCCCGGGGCTGAAGTTTCCGCATCGTACCTATATTAACGAACGGTAGTTCGTATATTTTCGGTATACTGTTGAGGAACAACGATTTTGATGGATGCACGGGATGGCTATGGACGACCTTTTTTCTGCCTCGACGCGCGAGCGTTCCTTTCAGAATGCGCCGCTTGCGGTGCGCATGCGCCCCAATTCGCTCGACGAGTATGTGGGCCAGCAAAAGGCCGTCGGTAAGGGCTCATGGTTGCGTGCCGCGATCGAGCACGACGTGCTTTCGAGCGTGATTCTGTACGGGCCGGCCGGTACGGGTAAGACGACGCTGGCCCATATTATCGCCAACCATACTAAGAGCGAGTTTGTCGAGGTCAGCGCTGTGACGGGCACCGTGAAGGACTTGCGCCGCGTGATTGATGAGGCCAAGACGCGCCTGAATACCTACGACCGCCGCACCATTCTATTCATCGATGAGATTCACCGCTTCTCTAAGTCGCAGCAGGATGCCCTGCTGCATGCAGTTGAGAACCGTACCGTCATTATGATTGGCGCCACGACGGAGAATCCGTACTTCGAGGTCAACTCGGCACTGTTGTCGCGTGGGCGTGTGGTGGAGCTTGAGCATCTGAAGGATGAGGATATCGCCACGCTTATTGAACGTGCGCTTGAGGCACCGCAGGGCTTGAACGGTAAGTTCTCGGCCGATGAGGATACGGTCAAGACCATCTGCACGCTGGCAGCGGGTGACGCTCGCTCGGCGCTCACGACGCTCGAGCTTGCGAGCGAGATTGCCGTCACGCGTCCCGATACCGAGGGAACGCCAGCGCCCGCGGCGGGGGAGCGCTATCCCATCACCGTGGATGACGTGAAGATCGCCAACCCGCGTCGCGGCTTTACATACGACAAAAACGGCGACATGCACTACGACATCATCAGTGCGTTTATTAAGTCTATGCGCGGTAGTGACCCCGATGCCACGATCTATTGGCTCGCGCGCATGATCGATGCCGGGGAGGATCCTAAGTTTATCGCTCGCCGTATTATGATTCACGCTTCTGAGGATGTTGGCAACGCCGACCCGCAGGCGCTTTTGGTGGCGCATGCCGCGTTTAAATCTGCTGAAGTTATTGGCTATCCTGAATGTCGCATTAACCTTGCACAAGCTGCGCTCTATGTGTGCTTGGCGCCCAAGTCCAATGCGTGCGAGGCCTCGATCGATGCGGCGCTAGCCGATATCCATTCTAGTGGGCTTCGCGAGGTGCCGAGTTATCTGCGCGATCGCCATCGCCCGGGCAGCGATGAATACGGTGTGTATAAGTATCCGCACGATTATCCCGAAGGCTGGGTCGACCAGCGCTATTTGCCCGAAGGCTTGGAACGCGGTGCATTTTGGCAGCCTGCCGGCCGCGGTTGGGAAGAATGGCGCGTAGAGCAAAGTGAACGCGACCGCAGCGGGAATGCACCGAAGTAGCTGCTGATAATTTTGTCCCACGTTGCTGCTCATGGCATGTTCGGTCCCCTTTGGGGTACCATGGAAACCGTCTGTATATCGATTCCTTTGGGAGGCTTGTATGAGTCCCATTCAAATCGCCCTGCTGCTGCTCGCTGTTGCCGGCGTGTGGGCCATCGTTGAGCTCGCGCTTACCCTGCGCAAGACCCGCACCGTTGTCGACTCGCTCGATAAGACCGTTAACGACCTCAACAACACCATCGCCGAGGCTCAGCCTGTGGTGGCAAAGCTCGATGGCGCTGTCGATGAGCTTACGCCGGCGCTTGCCCAGATGGAGCCGCTGCTTAAGTCGAGCAAGACGGCAGTTGATGCCCTTACCTCCAATCTCGTAGAGGTCGAAGCCGTGGTTCGCGACATTTCTGAGGTCACCGGTAGCATGGCCGAGGCCAGCAATGCTGTGTCGAGCGTGACTGATTCTGCGGCAGGTGCCGTGCAGAAACTCTTTAACAAGGTGAAGGCTCCCGCGGCCGACGCTGAGCGCAAGCTTTCCGCTGCCGAAGAAGCCGAGCAGCCGACCGAGCGTGTCCTGATTGGCGAAGCCGGGGACGATGTCGCTGCTGGTGACAATGATGCACAGAAGCCTGCTGCTAAAGCAGCCCAGTATTACACCTACACGCCCGCCGAGACCTCTGAGGAGTCCTGCGATGAGTAGCGAAGCAACTTGCCCCATTACGCTGACCGTTGCCGGCGACCCGCGTCTGGCGCGCCTTGTGCGCATGACGGCGGCAAATGTCGGTGCGCTCTGCTCCATGTCCGTCGATCGCATCGAGGACATTCGTATGGCTGCCGAGGAAGCATTTATTTTCGGCTGCACGGCTGTTGATTCCGATGACATCTCGATCAAATTCGATGTCGACGAATCTCACGTTGGCATGACCTTTACCTTTGGCGACCAGGCCACCGTCGACGAGGATGACCAGGCCGCTGTGTATGCCGAGCTCATTTTGGCGAGCGTGTGCGATTCCTACGAAAAGACTGCGGCGCCCCTGACGCTTTCCCTCGACCTCAAGGCGGATATCTAATATGACCGAACGTTCCCGGAGCGGTAAGACCGCTTGGGACAAGGAGAAAACCCGCGAGCTGTTTCGTCGCTATATAGAGACCGGTGACCCGGACGCACGCGAGCAGCTCGTCATGTCCCACATGAACCTGGTAAGGTTTCTTGCCAACAAATTTAAGAATCGCGGCGAGCCGCTCGATGATCTGATGCAGGTTGGCTATTTGGGCCTGCTCAAGGCTATCGACCGCTTTGACCCCGAGCGCGGACTCGAGTTCACGACGTTTGCGACACCCACTATCCTGGGCGAGATTAAACGCCATTTCCGTGACAAGGGCTGGAGTGTGCGCGTGCCGCGCCGTCTGCAGGAGCTCTCGGCCAAGGTCAACCAGGCTACTGACAAACTTACCAACGAGCTGCAGCGTTCGCCCAAGGTTGAGGAGATCGCTGAGTATCTAGATGTGACTGTCGATGAGGTCCTCGAGGCTATGGAATCGTCTTCGGCCTATACCTCGGTGCCCATCGAGGCTCCTGGTGCGTCCGATTCCGACGATGCCCCTTCGATTCTCGACCGTTACGCCGACGACGACAACGAGCTCGACTTTACCGATGACCGCCTAGTGATCGAGGAAGCCATCCGTGATTTCTCGCCGCGCGAGCGCGAGGTGATCGAGCTGCGCTTTGTGAAGGGCATGACCCAGATCGAGATCGCCAAGAAGCTGGGTATTTCTCAGGTGCAGGTTTCGCGTCTGCTGCGCCGCACGCTTAAGAAGATTCAGGACAAGATCGACCCCGACGGAGTGATGATTCGTTCATGAGTGAACACCCCCAACAAACCGATCGCGTGCTGCGCGACACCCGCATTCTGACGCTTCGCATTTGGGCTGTTGTCGGCTGCATTGTCATCGCCGCTGTCATCTTTAACCTTATGGGCATCCTGGCGCCGGTTATCGAGTTTCTCGCTGTTGGTTCCATCATTGCCTTTGTGATGTCCCCGATCACCAACTGGCTCGAGCACCATGGCGTGAATCGCGGCATCGGTTCGCTTATCGCGCTTATTGTTGTTGTTGCCGTGCTCGTCGGTGTCGTTTGCATCTTGTCGCCGATTCTCTTTGGTCAGATCATGGAAGTCCTGAGCCGCCTGCCCGAGCAGCTTCGTGTTGCGGGTGGCGATCTCAATGAGATGATCTCGCATGCCAAGACGCTCAATAACACGCCGCTCAAGGAGTATTTGGACGATAATCTTTCGTCGCTGGTTACCGTGGCATCGAAGTATGTGTCTCAGATTGCTGCCGAGCTTGGCCACGGTGTGTTCCCGCTCATCACCAATACGGCCTCGCAGTTGTTCGTGATCTTTCTTGGTCTGGTGCTTGCGTACTGGATGGCCTGCGACTACCCTCGCATGCACCACGAGATTTGCACCATCATCGGTCAGGAGAAGGAGACCTCGTACCGCTTTATGGTCGCCATCCTTTCTCGCTCTGTCGGCGGCTACATGCGCGGTATGGTCGTGACGTCCATCTGCGGTGGTTTCCTCGCCTTTATCGGCTTCCTGATTATCGGCCATCCGTATGCGGCGCTCATGGCTATCTTCACTGGCATCATGCACTTGGTTCCGGTCGTCGGTCCCTGGGTGAGCGCGGCAATCGCCACGGTACTCGGCTTTATGTTCAGCCCCATGTTGGCGTTATGGACGCTCATCGTGACGATGGTCGCGCAAAACGTCACCGACAATGTGATTTCGCCTAAGGTCATGCAGAGCTCAGTGCAGGTGCATCCCATTATGAGCCTTACGGCTCTCGTTATTGGTTCGGCACTCATGGGGCCCATCGGCATGATTATTGCCATCCCGCTTTGTGCGGCCCTCAAGGGCATCTTCGTGTACTACTTCGAGAATGAGACCGGCCGTCAGCTTGTGGCCTATGACGGAGCCGTGTTTAAGGGCACGCCGTACCGCGATGCCGATGGCAACCCGGTCGCCGCCTACGACGCGCTCGGCGACGACACCTTCATCTATGAGTCCGAGCTCATCGGTAACGAGACTGCGCCCGAGGCCAAGGCCATGCCCAAGCCCGAGCTCGATAATCCCTGGATTAAGCTCTCGGGCCTGCAACCCGATGCTACGGGCTTTTTCAAGAATCCCTTCGCCAAGGACGATGGCTCCAACTCGGACGACGATACCAAAACCGGCATCGACGGCTCCATGGACGATTCGGATTCTAAATAGGCCCTATTAACGTTTCTTGAAGTTGTAAATGACAAGAAACGCGAGCAAAGCGATTGATAAGGGGCCGGCTACATAGAAAAAGAGAACGTCAATTACGCGTAAAGTGTAATAAGCCTTATCGCCGGACATTACTGCATACAATACGTAGCCAAATGCTGGTTGGTTTGCGTACCAGCAGGAGAAGGCCAAGAGCGCTAAAAGTGCTAGTACCAGAAGTGCATTCAGGACAAATCGTTTACTTTTCATCGATTGCTCCTTCCGGGTGACTCTTATATGTAATTCTACAGCAGTCCTTTTTCAAAGGATCGCACAGTACTGAATAACGTGCACTTTCGCTGGAGGGTCGCTGTTTGGCGGCCCTCTTTTTTGCACTTGCGCGGTGGGATGGTAATATCGTTACGTTTGAACTGTTTCGATGTGAAACCGAGGAGATTCCCTCTATGAGTGCTGACTACCCGTCAATGACTACGGCCGAGATTCGCTCCAAGTTCCTCAACTTCTTTGAGGAGCGCGGTCTTAAGCTCTATCCTTCTTCGTCCCTCGTCCCCGACGATCCTTCGCTGCTGCTTGCCAACGCCGGCATGAACCAGTTTAAGGAGTACTACCAGGGCAAGAAGACCATGAAGGAGATCGGCGCTATCTCCTGCCAGAAGTGCGTCCGCACCAACGACATCGATTGCATCGGCGAGGACGGCCGTCACCTGTCCTTCTTTGAGATGCTCGGCGACTTCTCCTTTGGCGGCGTCTCCAAGCAGCAGGCTTGCGCCTGGGCCTTTGAGCTCATCACCAAGGAGTTCAAGCTGCCGCTCGACCGCCTGTACTTTACCGTCTTTACCGAGGACGACGAGACCCACGACGTGTGGCGTTCTCTGGGCGTTGCCGAGGACCACATCTCCCGCCTGGGCGAGGACGACAACTTCTGGGCCGCTGGCCCCACCGGCCCCTGCGGTCCCTGCTCCGAGATCTACTTTGACATGGGCGAGGAGGTCGGCTGCGGCAGCCCCGACTGCAAGCCCGGCTGCGACTGCGACCGCTTCCTGGAGTTCTGGAACCTCGTCTTTACCCAGTATGACCGCCAGGAGGACGGCTCCATGCCGGAGCTGCCGCACCGCAACCTCGATACGGGCATGGGCCTGGAGCGCATGGCCGCCATCATGCAGCACAAGACCGCCAACTACGACGGCGATCTGATGCAGCACCTCATCAAGCTGGGCGAGAAGATTAGCGGCAAGACCTATGACGCCGACGATTACTCCGGCGCCAGCCGCTCCCTGCGTATCATCGCCGACCACTCCCGTGCCGTCGACTTTATGATCTCGGACGGCATCCTTCCCGGTAACGAGGGTCGCGAGTACGTCCTTCGCCGCCTGCTCCGTCGTGCCGTGTTCCACGGTCGCCTGCTGGGCATCGAGGGCGCCTTCCTGACCAAGTTCATCGACGAAGTCAACGCTCAGATGGGCGAGGCTTATCCCGAGCTGCTCAAGAACGTCGCCCTCGTCAAGGGTATCGTCGCCTCCGAGGAGGAGCGCTTCTCCACGACGCTCGACAACGGCCGTGTTTACCTGGACGAGGCCCTGGCAGCGCTTGCCGAGGGCGCTGTGCTTCCGGGCGACGTTGCCTTTAAGCTGCACGACACCTTTGGTTTCCCCATCGACCTGACCGTCGAGATCGCCGGCACCGCTGGCCACGATGTCGATATGGACGGCTTCACTGCCTGCATGGAGGACCAGAAGGCCCGCGCCCGCGCCAATGCCAAAGGCGACGCCTGGGGCAGCTTCAACGACGTTTGGGTCGAGCTTTCCGACAAGGTCGCCGCGACTGAGTTCGACGGCTATGACAACGATGTGATCGAGGGCGCCAAGGTTGTTGCCATCGTGCGCAACGGCGAGTCCGTCGAGTCCGCTGCCGCCGGCGAGGACGTCGAGGTCGTTCTCGACCGCACTCCGTTCTATGCCGAGATGGGTGGCCAGCAGGGCGATGCCGGCGAGCTTTCCGCCGAGGGCGTTTCGCTGACCGTTTCCGATACCAAGAACCACAACGGCCTGTATGCTCACGTCGCCCACGTTGCCGAGGGCACGCTGGCCGTCGGTGCTACCGTGACCGCCGCGCTCGACGCCGAGCGCCGTGGCTTCCTGCGCCGCAACCACACCGCCACGCACCTGCTCGACGCCGCCCTTAAGCAGGTCCTGGGCGAGCACGTCTCCCAGGCCGGCTCGCTGGTGACGCCCGAGCACCTGCGCTTTGACTTTACGCACTTCGAGGCCCTGTCCTCCGAGCAGCTCAAGGCTGTCGAGGACCTAGTCAACCAGCAGATCTTCGCTTCCAAGCCGGTCGTGACCCGTGTCATGGGCATCGACGAGGCTAAGTCTGCCGGCGCTGTCGCCCTGTTTGGCGAGAAGTATGGCGACGTCGTCCGCGTTGTCTCCGTGGGCGCTGAGGACCAGCCGTTCTCCCGCGAACTCTGCGGTGGCACACACGCTGCCAACACCGCCGAGATCGGCCTGTTCAAGATCATTTCCGAGTCCTCCACGGGCTCCAATGTCCGCCGTATCGAGGCCGTGACCTCTAAGGGTGCCCTCGACTATATGGCCGACCGCCTGGCACTCGTTGACGCCGCTGCTACTGCGCTCAAGTGCCGCGTGGATGAGGTTCCCGCTCGCGTGGAGAACCTGCAGGCCGAGCTGCGCGAGACGTCCAATAAGCTCAAGAAGGCTCTGACCGGTGGCTCCTCCGACGCCATCTCCAGCGCCATCGAGGGCGCCGTCGAGCTCGGCGGCTACAAGCTCGTCGTCGCTGAGCTCCAGGGCCTTGAGGCTGCCGACCTGCGCAACGTATGGGATACCGTGCATCAGAAGGTCGCCGGCCCTGTCGCTTGTGTCGTCGCCAGCGTGACTGAGAAGGGCACTCCGGCCCTGCTCGCTGCCGGCTCCGATGACGCCGTCAAGGCCGGTTTCCACGCCGGTAACGTGATCAAGCAGATCGCGGGTCTGGTCGACGGTCGCGGTGGCGGTCGTCCCAACATGGCCCAGGCCGGTGGTAAGAACGCTGCCGGTATCGCCGATGCCCTCGCGGCCGCTAAGACCGCACTCGGCGCCTAAGAATCTAAGAAGTCACTGTGGTTGCGCTCGCGTTGGACATAGGGGAGACCAGGATTGGCATCGCCGTCTCGAGCCGTGATGGCAAGATGGCGATGCCTGTCAAGGTGTTTCCGGCTGCCGAGGTCACCGGTATGGCCAAGACGTTCCGCCACCTGGTTGAGGACTATGAGCCCGACATCCTGGTAAGCGGACGTCCCCTGACCATGGCCGGTGAGCCCGGCCCTCAGGCCGAGCGCGTTGCCGCTGTGGCGCAAAAGATTGCCGACGAGCTCGATCTTCCGTTGGAGTTTGAGGACGAGCGTCTGTCCTCGCAAGAGGCCAAGCGTATCCTGCGCGAGCAGGGACTCAACGAAAAGCAGATGAGGGGCAAGATCGACATGATTGCCGCCAGCCTGTTTTTGCAGACGTGGCTCGATCGTAAAAACGAGGAGGTTTCGCATGCCTAGTGCTTCCGATTCGCGCCAGCCGAATCGTACACAGCAGCCGGCGTCGCGCCCTGCCCAGCCTGGCCAGCGTCCGGCACAGCCGACGCAGCGCGCAGCTCAGCCTGCCGCGCGCCCGGCGCAGTCCTTCTCTCGTTCGGCCCAACCTGTTCAACGGACGGGTCAGCAGCCTTCTGCTCGTTCGGTTCAGCATTCGGCTTCTCACGCGGCTCAGCAGCCCACTGCTCGTACGGCCCAGCCTGCAGGCGGCACCCGCTTTAAGCAGCAGGCACCTACCCAGCGAACGCAGGCCCCCCAATCGCATTCGCATCACGCTCGTGGTTCGCATGGCGTTGCTCCGGCGACCCGCTCGAGCTACAACACGCATGCTCGTCGCGGTGCTCAAAAGAAAAGCTCCCCGGTGCCTATGATTATCGGTGGCGTTGTTGCCGTGCTTGCGCTTGTCGCGATCGTTTTCTTTGTCGTGCCAGCTGTCAAGGGCTTCTTTGGCGGTGAGGGTGCGAAAGTCGTTTCAGGCCAGCAGGTTACTATCACGATTCCCGATGGTGCCTCGGGTGACAGCATCGCCTCGATTCTCTCCGAGAACCATATCGTAGAAAATCCCAAGGATTACTATGCGGCGGTGAAAAAGCTCAACGCCGATATGTCGCTCAAGCCTGGTACTTATTCGTTCACCACACTCATGGATGCAACCAAGGTTGTTCAGCAGCTCATGGAAGGCCCCAACGCGGGCTCCAATGCGCTGACTATCCCTGAGGGCCTAACGGTCGATCAAGTCGCCGACCGTGTGGCCCAGGCCTACGACAGCATCTCTAAGGAGGACTTCCTCAACCAGGCCAAGGCCTCCAACTACGTGGACGACTATAGCTTCCTTAAGGGCGCCGCTAACGACTCGCTCGAGGGTTTCTTGTTCCCCAAGACCTATTCGTTGGGTGATTCGCCGACGGCCGATGGCGTGATTCGCGCTATGCTCGATCAGTTTAAGACCGAGTACAATTCGCTTGACTTTGCGAGCTGCGAAGCCAAGATCATGGAACGCTACGGTGTGGAGATGTCCGACTACGACATCGTCAACTTGGCCTCTATCGTTGAGCGCGAGGGCCTCAACGCCGATCAACGTGCGCATGTGGCCTCGGTTTTCTACAACCGCCTTGCCGGCAAGCTCGATGGCCTGCGCTATCTCAATAGCGATGCGACTATGATGTATGTCACCGGTGGCGAGGTTACTGCCGAGGACCTGCAGAGCGATAGTCCGTATAACACCTATAAGCATGAGGGCCTGCCGCCCACGCCCATCTGCTCTCCGTCGCTCGAGGCGCTCAAGGCCACCCTTGAGCCGACCGACTCTGATGACCTGTATTTCTACATTACGCAGGACGAGGAGTACTTCTCGCAAACCTACGAAGAGCATCAACAGTCTTGGAATTAGCATGAGGATTTTTAGCCCCAAACGATACGTTGCCTCGGTCGATCGCATCGACCTTAATACCCTGTGGGCCGACGGCAAACGCGCCATTCTGCTCGATCGCGATAACACCTTGGTGCCGCGCGACACCGAGCAGGTTCCCGCCGCGGTTTCCGCTTGGCTCGACGCCGCCCGCGCCAAAGGCTTTAAGCTGTGCATGGTGTCCAACAACTGGCATCGCGACCAGGTCATGAGTTCTGCGCGCGAGCTGGGACTCGAGGCCATCAGCCACGCCATGAAGCCGGCGCCGTTTGCCCTCAAGGCGGGCCTTAAGCGCCTCGGCGCCACAGCCGGCGAGGCTGTGCTGATCGGTGATCAGCTCTACACGGACGTGTGGAGCGGCAACTTCGCCGGCGTCGATACCATCCTGGTAAAGCCGCAGGCGACGCAGGACCTGTGGTATACGCAGATCTTCCGTATCTTTGAGCGCCGGGCCCTGCGCGACCTTCCCTGCGAGGAATAGGTCTCGTCATGTCCCAGCACATCAAACACGGCTGCGACCATATCTTCTTTATTGGCTTTTTGGGCGCGGGCAAATCGACGCTCGCGCGCAACGTCGGAACCATGTTCAAGCGGCGTTTTATCGATACCGACCGCCTGGTCGTGCGCCGTTGCGGCAAGTCGGTAACCGAGATTTTTGAGACCGAGGGTGAGGGTCGTTTTCGCGAGCTCGAGACCTCGGCGCTCCGTTCGCTCCAAAGCGAGCGCAGCCTGTTGGTTTCGTGCGGGGGCGGTATCGTCGAAACGCCGGTGAATATTGAGCTGATGCACGAAATGGGTACGTGCGTGTACCTCGAGGGCGACTTCGAGGATTCGATTCGACAGATTCGTCGGTCCGACACGCGCCCCGATTTCCGTTCGCCCGAGCATGCTGCGCTCCTGTTTGAGCATCGCCGTCCGCTGTATCGCCAGGCCGCCGACCTTACCCTTGATATTCGCAACAAGTCCTTCGAGGACGTTTCCTACCTTTGTGCCGAGATGCTTTTGGAGCGTGGGCTGCTATGATTCGCCGTCAACTGATCAATTTCCAAAACCGCAGCGTCGATGTCCGTGTCGGATTGGGCGCGTTCGATGAGTTGTCGCGCATGTTTGCCTCGGCTGTGGGCAAGCCTAAGCGCGCGATGGTGGTTTGGAACGACGCCACATCCGAGCGTTTTGGTGAGGTCGTCGAGCATGCGCTGGTCGATGCCGGTTTTGCCGTGTCGCTGCTCGTCCTCGAGGTTTCGCCTGCTGGTGCCACGCTTGCTGATGCCGATGCTATCTTTGGCGCCCTGACTGCCAATGGCATTACCTGTGACGATCTGGTTGTCGCCGTTGGCGATGCCGCAACCTGCTCGGTTGTTAGCTGGTGTGCCAATCAGTGGTGCGGCCGCACCGAGTGCGCGTTGCTGCCGACGACGTTCGACGCCATGCTCACGGTCGCGACGACCATGAAGCCGCTCGTCGCCTCGTCGGCGAATGCGCTTCCCGCTATCGCGTTCCGTCCCGAGCCGGGCCTGGTCGTGTGTGACCTCGACCTTGTTCGCGAGGCGGACCCCGAGGACCTCAAGCTCGGCTATGTGGTACTTGTTGGCACCATGCTTTCGAGCAGCAAGTCCCGCTGGAATCAGTTTACCGAGACCGTCCCCGAGATTCTCGCGGGCGAGGAGGTCGCGCTCGTCAATGCCGTTCAGTGGTCTCAGACTGCCCGAAAGGACGTACTGATGGCCACGAACCCGAGCGCACGTCATGCGCTCGATTTTGGTAAGACGGGGGAGCGCACCCTGCGCGCCTGCTTGGGCGATGCCGCTTCGCAGGTCCCTGCCTACCAGCTGTTATCCGAGGGCATGCGTTTTGAGGCGCGCGTTGCCCACGATGCCTGCGACTTCGATATCGATTACGTTTTTGAGGTCGATGACTGCCTGGAGGACTTTGGCATCGAGGAGCTTGCCTTCGATCTGGAGCCCACCGCGTTTATCGAGGAGTTCCGCAAGCAGCAGTTCGCCCGCTCGAACCGCAGCATGTTGCCGCTGCCCGCGGCACTCGGCGCCATTCGTCTAACGAGCGTTGAGGACGAGGTTCTTGAGCGTCACGCTCACGCCTACTTGGCTTCTCGCAAAGAACTTCTCTAAGATTTATTGACATCCATCGTCTTTCGTATCATGTTGAGGGACGGGTTTCCAATCGGTTGCGGTTCGCATGCGATTCCGACGTTCGGTTGAGACCCGTCCCGCACTTTTTGAGACAATAAGAAAGGAATCTGCATGTCTGAGTTTGCTGCCGGTCCTGCCGGTCGTATCGAACGTGTCCGTGCCCTGATGGTCGAGCGCGGCTACGACGCCATCGTGGTACGCGACGAGGCCAATCTTCGTTGGCTCACGGGCGTGAAGGGCGTCTTCGACTACACCTTCGAGTTCCCGCACGCGGCGTTTATTACGGCTGACCAGTGCCTGTTCCATACCGACTCGCGCTACCTCAACAGCTTTGAGGAGAACACGCCCGCCGGCAGCCCCTGGGTCTACGACATGGACGAGGGCACCATCCCCGGTTGGGTCGCCGGCAAGATTGCGGCTAACAAGTGCCGTGTCTGTGCTGTCGAGGACGATATGCAGATTAACTTCTACCAGGGTATTCAGCGCGGCCTGGAGGACCGCTCCGTTGCCTGCATGCTGCCGCTGATGCATGACGACATCCGCAAGATGCGCGCCATCAAGGATGCCGAGGAGATCGAGCTCATGCGCCATGCACAGTCGATCACCGACGCCGCCTTCCAGCACATGCTCGGCTTTATTAAGCCCGGTATGACCGAGAAGCAGGTTCGCAACGAGCTCGAGAACTTTATGTTCGCCAACGGCGCCGACAGCCTTGCCTTCGGCTCCATCGTGGCGAGCGGTCCCAACACCGCCAACCCGCATGCCGTGCCGAGCGACCGCGTGATCGAGAAGGGCGACTTTGTCCTCATGGATTACGGCGCGGGCTACTGCGATTATCGTTCCGATATGACGCGCACCGTCGTGATGGGCGAGCCCACGCAGGAGCAGCTCGACCTGTACGCACTCGTGCGCCGTACGCACGAGGAGTGCGTCGCCGCCATCCATCCGGGCGTCGAGGGCAACGACATTTTCAAGCTTTCCAAGAAGATCATTGGCGATGCCGGTTATGGCGATTACTACAACCATGGTCTGGGTCACGGCGTGGGCATCGACATCCATGAGCTGCCCAACTTCAACCGTAGCAAGAACACCATCGAGGTCGGCTCGGTTATCACCATGGAGCCCGGCGTGTATCTGCCCGGTGTGGGCGGCGTGCGTCTGGAGGACTACGGCGTGGTCACCGAGAACGGCTACGAGCCCTTCACCAAGACCCCGCACGACCTGCACGTCATCGATTGCTAGCCCATTTCGATAGATTTTTGGGGCGGGGCGTCCGGATCGATTCGGACGCCCCGCGTTCTCTTTTTATGCGCTCGCCGCAGGCGCCGTCTGCAAGTGTATAATTTCGGTCGTATGTAATTTGGACGCTTGTGCGTTCTGCCCATAACAAGAAAGGTCGCTATGCCTACCATTTCTACCGCCGACTTCAAGAACGGCCTCGGTCTCCGCATCAAGGACAAGGTCTACACCATCGTCGAGTTCCAGCATGTCAAGCCGGGCAAGGGCGGCGCGTTTGTGCGCTACAAGACCCGCGACATCAAGAGCGGCCGTGTCGTCGAGAACACCTGCAACGCCGGCACCAAGTTCGAGAGCGTCATGCTCACCACCCGTGAGTTCCAGTACCTCTACAACGATGGCGCCGACTACATCTTCATGGACAACGAGACCTATGAGCAGGTTCCCGTTCCCGAGGACATGGTGGGCGAGAACTCCAAATGGCTGCGCGAGAACGACATCTGCCAGCTGCTCTTCGCCGACGATGAGCTCATGGGCGTGACTCCGCCGATGTTCATCGAGACCACCATCGTCCAGACCGACCCGGGCTTTAAGGGCGACACCGTCCAGGGTTCCACCAAGCCGGCCACGATCGACACCGGCGCTGTCATCCAGGTCCCCATGTACCTCAACGAGGGCGAGGTCATCAAGGTTGACACCCGCGACGGCAAGTTCGTCTCCCGCGTCTAGCAACCAACTCTTCTAGGAGGACTCATGCCCCAGGAAATCAAGATTGACGGCATCGGCATTTCGCCCGATGTTCTGACCGCCATCGTCTCGCGCGCCGTGTCGGATGTCGAGGGCATCGCCTCCGTTGGCGTCAAGGACCTTGCCACCAACCTTGTCTCCATGATGCTCTCGTCCAAGGCCCCGGCTTCCGAGCCGGCGGTCGAGGCCGAGGTCGTTGGCGACAAACTCGCACTCACCGTGCGTGTCGTGGTGTTCTTTGGCTATCCGTTCAAGAAACTCGCCGAGGCCGTTCGCGCCGCCGTGGTCGCCGCTATCGATGCTCAGGTGGGCGTCGAGGTCGAGCGCGTTGACGTTTGCATTGACGGCCTCGTTTTCCCCAAGGAGTAACCTTTGAGCCTTAAGGTTTATCGCGGGCGCACGCTTGCCCGCAGTCAGGCGCTGCAGCTGCTGTTCCAGGCCGAGGCCACGGACAGCCCGCTCGAGCGCGTCCTCGAGGGCGATTTCCTGATCTCGAAGGGCCCCCTCGACCCCTATGCGCTGGAACTTTGCCGCGGTGCCTACGAGCATATCGATCGCATCGACTGTGCCCTGCGCGCCGTCGCCAAGAACTGGGATCTTATGCGCATGCCCGGTGCCGACCGCAACCTGCTGCGTATCGCCGTCTACGAGATGCGCTTCCTCACCGATGAGGAGGTCTCGGACGCCATCGTGATCAACGAGGCCGTCGAGCTTGCCAAGGCCTATGGCACCGACCAGTCCGCGTCGTTCGTCAACGGCGTGCTGGGCAAGATCGCTCGCAGCGAGGAGCTGCCGGGCGAGGACCTGTACCAGGAGCTGCTGGCCGAGGATCGCGCTCGCGAGGAGGCACAGGCTGCCGAGGCTGCCGCCAAGGTTGCGGTTGCCCAAGCTGAGGCTGGCGTGCTGGCCGAGGATGCGGACGCTGCTGAGGCCGTCGAGGCCGACTCCGTCGAGGAGTAGCCATGCCAGAAGGTTCCGTCCGCAACTTCGATGAGATCTCGGATCGCCTGGACCAGATCATCGCCACCGTTCGCTCCAAGGATACGTCCTTGGAGCGTTCGCTCGATCTGTTTGACGAGGCGATTGAGCTGGGCTCCCGTGCGGTCGATATGGTCGACAAGTTTGAGCTGACGCCGCGTGAGGCCGACAAGCTCGAGCAGGAATACGATGAGGATGCGGCAAACGAGTCCCAAGACAGACAGGCTGCATCCCCGGATACGAATGGTTGATGGCATTCATGAAACGTGTGCGTCTTGATGACGAACTGATTTCACAGGGCATCTGCGCCGATCGCGCGGATGCCCTTCGCACTCTTATGGCTGGCTTGGTCTCGAGCGGCGGCGAGCGTTTGACCTCGCCAGGTCTTAAGGTGACGCCCGGCCTGCCGTTGCACGTGAAGGGTCGTATTCCCTACGTGGGGCGCGGCGGGCTCAAGCTCGAGGGCGCGCTCGATGCGTTTGGGATTGATCCGACGGACCTTTCTTGCCTCGACGTGGGATGCTCCACGGGCGGCTTTACCGATTGCCTGCTCAAGCGCGGCGCCGCCACAGTCGTTTCGGTCGATGTGGGTCGCGCTCAGTTTGATTGGTCGCTGCGCCAAGACGATCGCGTGACGCTCCACGAGCGCACTAATGTGACGCAGTTGCCCGAGCTCGGCTACGGCGGCGCTATCGACCTGGCCGTGTGCGATGTGTCGTTTACGAGTATCGCGAATGTCATCGACGCCGTGCTGGCGTGCCTGAAGCCTTCGGGTTCGTTTTGCACGCTGGTAAAGCCGCAGTTTGAGGCGCCGGCTGCGCTGGTGGGCGAGGGTGGCATCGTGACCGACCCTGCCGTCCGCCGCGATACGCTCGTGGCGGCGATTGAACTCTTTGCTGCCAAGGGCCTGTTCCCGCTCGACGTGTGCGTGTCGCCCATCCATGGCGCCAAGGGCAACGTCGAGTTTTTCCTGTACGGCACGAGGTTTGCCCCCGGCGAACGCACCGACGATGAGCTGCAATCCCAGGTATCGGTTTTGAGCGAGAAAGCTGCAACGCTATGAAGGTCTTTCTGGTTCCCAATTTCTACAAGCAAGAGGCGGTTGAGAGCGGCCTGATGCTCGAGCTTTGGCTTTCGCGCCAGGGCTACGAGGTCGCATGGGCTGCCGACCAGCGTTCCAAGATCCAGAGCGCGCCCGATGTTGACGATGCCGACCTGGTCATTACGCTCGGTGGCGACGGTACACTGCTGCGCGCCGCCCGCATCCTCAACTACCGTGAGATTCCCATTTTGGGTCTTTCCTATGGTCATTTGGGTTTTTTGACGGCCGCGAGCCCCGAGGAGCGCGACATTTTGCAGGTTGTGAGCGATGCCCTGTCCGGCGAGCTCCATGTGAGCCGCCGCGCCACCATCGCCGCTGATATCGTCTCGGTACGCGAAGACAGCACGAAGGATGTCGTGCGCACGTTTGCCCTCAACGATATGGCGCTGACGCGCGGGCCCCTGTCCGATATGGTCGAATTCGACATCACGGTGTCCGGCCATCATATCGACCGCCTGCGTGGTGACGGCGTGGTTGTATCGACGGCGACTGGCTCCACCGGCTATGCGCTTTCCGCCGGCGGCCCCATCGTCAGCCCCGATTACACGGGCATGGTCTGTGTGCCCATCGCTCCGCATACCATTCAGGCTCGCGCTTTTTTGACCTCGCCGAGCGATGTCGTGGAGATCTTTATGTCCGATGACCGCCCGAGCGTTCCGGCGATCGCCATCGATGGACAGTTTATTACCTGCGATGGCACGGTCGAGAGCGTGGCTGTGCGCCGTGGTCCCGGCGATGTGCTGCTGCTGGATTACGGCCCCGAGAGCTTCTATAACTCGGTGAGCCGCGTGTTCTACGGAGTGCGTCATGATCGATGAGCTGCATGTTTCCAACATTGCACTCATTCGCGAGGCGACGTTGGTTCCGAGCACGGGTCTAACGGTTCTGACTGGAGAAACCGGCGCCGGTAAGACCGCGCTGCTCTCGGCACTCAAGCTCATTTTGGGCGAGCGCGCGGATTCGTCGACGGTGCGCGAGGGCGAGGCACTTGCCAGCGTCGAGGCGCGCCTATTTGATGGCCCGCACGACACGGAGGGCTTCACCGTGCAGCGCAGCCTTTCTGCCGAGGGCCGCAGCCGTGTAAAAATTGACGGCCGCATCGCCAGCGTGCGCGAACTTTCGGAGCGCGTCGGCGTGATGATGGACCTGTGCGGTCAGCACGAGCATCAGCGCTTGCTCGACCCGGCGCATCATGTCGCCATGGTCGATGCCTGGGCAGGGCGCGCGGCGCTTGAGGCGCTCGAGAAGTATCGCACCTGCTTTAAGGCTTCGCGTGCCGCCGCCAAGGAGCTTCGCCGTGTGGAGGAAGCCTCACGCGCGCAGGGAAGTCGCGTCGAGGAGGCGCGTTTTGCTCTCGAGCGTATCACCGAGGTCGGCCCCAAACCGGGCGAGTATGAGGAGCTCGAGGAGCTGCTGCCGCGCTCCGAGCATGCCGAGGTGCTCGTTGCCACGGCCAATGATGCCCATGCATCACTTGCAGCCGAGGGAGGAGCGCTCGATGCCGTGAACAGTGCCGTGGCGGAGCTTTCCCGCATGGCTACCGTCGATCGAAAGCTGGGCGACATTGCCGATGCGCTTTCGGATGCCTGCATCTCGCTTGAGGATTGTGCCAACGAGCTGCGCGCTTATCGCGATGGGGTCGCCTTCGATCCGCGCGAGCTGGCTCGTATGCGCGAGCGTTATTCCGATCTTAAGGCCCTACTGCGTCAGTGGGGACCCACCATGGACGATGTCTTTGCCATGCGCGATCGCTCACAAGAGCTGTTGTCCCTGGTCGATGATGGCGATGAGCAGATCAAGAAGGCACGAGAGGCACTCGGGAGCGCCGAACGCGAGCTTTTTGCTGCTGCTAAGGCACTTAAGCGCGCACGCAATACCGCAGCCCCTCGTTTTTGTTACGAGGTTGGCCGCCAAATGTCGCGCCTGGAGATGGGCGGTGCCGATCTCGTTTGGGAGTCGCGCGATCTTCCGCGCGCCGAGTGGACGCCGGCGGGGCCTTCGAGCTATGAGCTTTTGTATCGCAGCGGTGCCGGATTGACGCCGCGCCCCCTGCGCCGCATTGCGTCGGGCGGCGAGCTGAGCCGTGTCATGTTGGCGAGCAAGGTTGTCCTCGGCAACGCGGACGGCGTGGATACGCTGGTGTTCGACGAGGTCGATGTCGGTGTCGGCGGCTCCACCGCACGTGCCCTCGCGAGCGTTCTGGCAGATCTCGCCGCTACGCATCAGGTAATTGTCGTAACCCACCTGGCGCAGGTCGCCGTCATGGCCGACAAACACTACGTGGTGAGCAAAGAACCCGGCGACGTTCCCCAGACGCATCTGGATGAGGTGACTGGGGATGCCCGCATCGCAGAGATCGCCCGCATGCTGAGTGGCGATCAATCGGAGGCAAGCCTGGCGCACGCCAAGCAGATGCTGGAAGAAGTTCGAGGTTAGAACGAGCCGGCGTTGTTGGCGGGGACAAAATATCAGCAATTGTTGCACCGCCACTTGCTTGTCTGGCCCGACCGTCAAAAACTATGCCGGTTTACTACGATGAATCGGCATGGCTCGAGCACAGCTAAAATTGTAAAAAGAAAACCGCAGGTAGAACGCCTGCGGTTTTCTTTTACAACACGATGTGGTCGAATATTCCGATTTCATCGTAGTAAACCGGCGTAGTTTTGTGGGAACGGTACATAACGACCCCTGATAAAACCTACTCCACGACCTTATCCGGCTGGATGAGCTCCTCGTAGTAGCTGATATGCTCGCGGGCGTCTTCAATCTCGGGCAGCAGGAAGTTGTAGATAACCTCGATTATCATCGTGGCACTCATCTTGGAGAACGCAAAGTCGCCCGTGGTGAGCAGTGCCTCGTGGTTCACAGTATTAAAGGTGTAGTCGGCCAGGCGAGCAAGCGGGGACTTGCTGTCGCTGCTGATGACGACAACGGTGGCGCCACAGCCGCGAGCCGCTTTTGCCATGCGATTCAGTCGACGCGACTTGCCGGAGTTCGAGATCAGCACGATGACATCTCCGGGGCGCAGCGTAAGCGCAAAACCAATCGAGGTCTCGCTGATGGTGCTTGCCATACAGCGAAGGCCCAGCTGCGAAAACTTAAACGTCGCGTCGAGCGCGACGGCGTTGGTGTTGCCTACGGCTGCAAACTCGATAGCCCCTGCGTTCTTAAACGCGTGCACGACGGCTGTCAGCGTGTCGTGATCAATGCCATCGATAGTCGCATTGAGTTCGCTGACCTTGGCAGCGAGAATATTCTTGAGGCTCTGCTCCATATTGTCGAGCGAGACCTCGTCGGTGAGGCCTTCATTGCGCTGGCTTTCCAGATCGCGCGCTAGTGAAAACTGGAAACTGCGAAAACTGCCAAAACCCAGTTTGCGGCAGAAGCGCGAGACGGTTGCCTCGGAGGTTGCAGCGGCGCGCGAAAGCTGGGCGGCTGTCAGACGCGGGGCCTCGGACTGGTGCTCTAAGATATAGTCGACAATGCGCTGCTCGGACTCGCTGTACCCCCTGTGCATACTAATAAGGGAGAGTGCGCTCTTGCTGCTATCGGACATGGGATGGCTCCTGGCTGGCATGAAAATCGGACTTGTTTTGTAATGTCGTAGTATACGGGCATTTTCAATTACAAGATACACCTTGCCGTTTCAATAGTTGATGGTAAACTTTCATCGACCGTTTACGGTAATGAAAGAACCTTTCACCGGAGAAATGAGCTGTATTGCTTCTCATATAAGCGGTGGGTTGGTATCTTTCAGGTGTGGAAAAACGCGCATGGAAGCGCGTGTAGGGGAGCGCCTGCGGGCGCAGTACTCAAGAAGGAGGGACACATGGCTAAGTTTGACATCATCGCCGCCACCGGTTGCCCGACCGGCATCGCGCACACCTTCATGGCGAAGGAGGCGCTGGAGAAGGCAGCTGCCGAGCGCGGTCTGACCATTAAGGTCGAGACCCATGGCCAGGTCGGTGTCGAGAACGAGCTCACCAAGAGTGAGATCGCTGGTGCCAAGGCCGTCGTCGTCGCAGCCGATAAGGATGTCCAGGCGGAGCGTTTCGCCGGTAAGCCCATGGTTTCCGTTGGTGTTTCCAAGGCCCTGTCCGTCGAGGCTGCCGGCAAGCTGATCGACCGCGCGCTCGCCGCCAAGGGCGACGACACGGTTGCGACTGCTGCCGATGTCGAGGATGAGGTCGAGGAGAAGGAATCCATCGGCCACATCATCTATAAGCACCTTATGAACGGCGTCAGCCACATGCTGGTCTTCGTCGTTGCTGGTGGTGTTCTGACCGCCGTTTCGTTCCTGTGGGGCATCACGTCCTTCGATTCGACAGCTGCCGACTACAACAGCTTCGCCGCTATGCTCAAGATCATCGGCGGCATTGCCATGAACCTGATGGTTCCCGTGCTTTCCGCCTACATCGCCGAGTCCATCGGCAAGCGCCCGGCACTCGTCCCCGGCTTTGTTGCCGGTATGATCGCCATCCAGGGCCTGCCCGTTAACGCCGATACACACATGATCGATGCTGGCGGCACCGGTGTGGGCTTCGGCTTCCTGGGCGGCATTGTCGGCGGCTTCCTCGCCGGCTATGTCATCCTTCTGCTCGAGAAGGTTTTTGCCAAGCTGCCCAAGAACCTGGACGGCCTCAAGGCCATCTTCCTGTACCCGCTGTTCTCGACTGCTATCGTCGGTCTGGTCATGCTCGGCATCTCCGGCCCCATGGCTGCCATCAACACCGCCATGATGGACTTCCTCAAGGGCCTGTCTGCCTCCGGCGCTGTTGTCCTGGGTCTTGCTATCGGCTGCATGTGCGCCTTTGACATGGGCGGCCCTGTCAACAAGGCTGCTTACGTCACCGGTACCGCTATGCTCACCGAGGCTCTGGCTGCCGGTGTCGGCACCGACACCTACAACTTCGGCACCAACTTCATGGCTGCCGTCTCCGCCGCCTGCATCGTTCCGCCGCTGATCACCACCTTCGCCGTCATCGTCGGCAAGAAGTACTTCAGCCAGGAGGACCATGACGCCGGTGTCGTCAACCTCATCCTTGGTTGCACCCACATCACCGAGGGCGCCATTCCGTTCATGACCAAGAACATCTGGCCCGTCATGCCCATCATGATGCTCGGTTCCTCCATCGCCTCGATCCTGACCATTATGTTCAACGTCCACGATCCGGCGCCCCACGGTGGCTTCCTGGTCCTGCCTGTTGTCGAGAACGGTCCGCTTTGGGTCCTCGCGATCCTCATCGGCGCCGTGGTCGGTGGCATCCTGTTCGTCGCTTTCAAGAAGTATGACTTCGAGAAGAACCAGAAGGCCGCTCCCGCCGCTCCCGCCAAGCCGGTCGAGGCCCCCAAGGCCGCTGCCGTCGAGGCTCCCAAGGCCGAGGCTGCCGATTTCGTGAAGGTCGAGAACGTTTTTGTCGCCGAGAACTTCGCTTCTCGTGACGAGGCCCTGAGCTTTGTCTCCAACCAGGCTGTCAAGGCCGGTGTCGCTGACGACGCCGATGCCGTGATGAATGCCTTCCTGGCCCGCGAGGCCGAGGGCTCCACGGGCATGATGGAGGGCTTCGCTATTCCGCATGCCAAGTCCGATGCCATTACCGATGCCGCCGTCATCGTCGTCAAGGACGACTCTGGCGTGACCGGTTGGGACACCATGGATGGCGCTCCCGTCAACGTGGCTATCGCCCTGCTTATTCCCGGTGCCCAGGCCGGCACCACGCACCTCAAGATCCTGTCCAAGGTCGCCGAGGCGCTTATGGACGAGGGCTTCCGTGCCACCGTCAAGGGTTCCACCGACGCCGCCGAGATCGCCAAGACGATCAACGCCCGTCTGGTGTAATCCCGCAACGCGCGAATAATATCGCCTCTGTAACAAAGGGGGGAGACCCTCTCCAGGGCCTCCCCCCTTTTTCTACCCCTCCCACAAGTTGCGGTGAAATAGGGACTGTTTAAACGATTCAACTCCAAATGCAGTCCCTATTTCACCGCAACTTAGAAGAAGGGGATAGCGCGGCCTGTCTATCGGATCGTCCGTGCGGATAAATATTCAGCCAGAATTCCGTTCTCACGATATTACTCTGGACCGACCAAGTTTCCGCAGCTCGCCTGCCGGGCGGGGCGGGTAAGGTTGTCGCGAGTTCCGCACGCAAAGGAAAGCACTTAATGTGCTTTCCGTCTTGCGCAGGACTGTAGAGCAGCAAACTTAACCGCCCCGCCCGGCAGGCGAGCGTGCTGCAACGACATCCGTCCAATAATTCGTGCGAAACACAATGAAAAACAGTTTGATGTGAGTTAATATAAACAACGTCGTGAATATGGCTCCTGTCGCATGGTCGACAGGGGTTAAACACAAAAAAGGAGTCAATTATGGTTTCTGAGAAGGCTACCCTCGTTAATCCTCAGGGTCTGCACATGCGTCCGGCTGGTCTGTTCGCCTCCACCATGGGCAAGTACGCCTGTGACGTGACGGTCGTCACCCCCGAGAAGGAGGTCAACGGCAAGTCCCCGATGGCCCTCATGGCTGCTGGTATCCCCTGCGGTACCGAGGTCGAGGTCAAGTGCGACGGCGCCGACGAGGCCGAGGCTCTGGCTGCTGCCATCGAGCTCATCAAGAGCGGTCTTGGCGAGTAGAACTCAAACGGGTCGCATGTTGAACAACTAAGTTCATATTTGGGGGCGCAGTGACCTGTTGTAAGGTAGCTGCGCTCTTTTGTCATGGATATGGCAAAACGCTTTATCACATGACACGGAGAGAGGAATGGGAATGTATCAGGGAGTCAACGCTTCCGAGGGCATCGGTATCGGCACCGTCATGGTCGCCGTCGATCCCGACTTGACGTTTGAGCCGCACGAGGTTGCTGATTCGGCAGCAGAGAAGGAGCGCTATCAGTCCGCTCTTTCGGTCTTCTGCGAGAAGACCCAGGCTCAGGCCGACCACATGAAGGAGACGGTGGGCGAGGCCGAGGCCGAGATCATGAGCGGACATATTGTCCTGGCTCAGGATCCGGGTATGACCGACGCCATCAACGCCGCCATTGACGGCGGTACCTGCGCCGAGCAGGCGCTCATGGACACTTCGACCATGTTCGAGAACATGTTCCTGTCCATGGACGACGAGATGTTCCGTCTGCGCGCGGCCGACATCGCCGACATCCGCACCGGTATTCTGGCCGAGCTGCTGGGCAAGGAGGTCGTCGACCTCTCCGTCCTGCCCGAGAACACCGTCGTTGTCGTGCACGACCTTACGCCGTCCATGACCGCCACGATCGATAAGGCCCACGTTGCCGGTATCGTCACCGAGACCGGTGGCCGCACGTCGCACTCCGCGATCATCGCGCGTGCCCTCGAGATCCCGGCTGTCCTTTCGGTTTCCAACAGCTGCACCGCGCTGCGCAACGGCATGACCGTTGTCGTCGACGGTGGCAAGGGCATCGTCGAGGCCGATCCCGACGAGGAGACGCTCGCCGCCTACACCGCCAAGGCCGAGGCCTTCGCTGCCGAGAAGGCAGCCCTCGAGGCCTTCCGCGGCAAGCCGTCCGTGACTGCCGATGGCATCAAGAAGATCATCGCCTGCAACATCGGTAACCCCGATGACGTGCCCAACGCGCTCGATCACGACGCCGAGGCCATCGGTCTGTTCCGCTCCGAGTTCCTGTTCATGGACTCTGCTGAGCTTCCTTCCGAGGAGGAGCAGTTCAACGCCTACCGTAAGGTCGCCAGCGCGCTCAAGGGTGCTCCGGTCATCATCCGCACGCTCGATGTGGGTGGCGACAAGGAGATTCCGTATCTGCATATGGTCAAGGAAGACAACCCCTTCATGGGCTTCCGCGCCGTGCGTTACTGCCTGGCCAATCCCGACCAGTACAAGGTCCAGCTCCGCGCTCTGCTGCGCGCTAGCGCCTTCGGTGACGTCAAGATCATGATCCCGCTCGTCACCTGCGTCGAGGAGGTCTTGGCTGTCAAGGAGCTCGTCGAGCAGTGCAAGGCCGAGCTTACCGAAGAGGGTCGCAAGTTCAACGAGAACATCGAGGTCGGCATCATGGTCGAGACGCCCGCCGCTTCGCTGCTCGCAGACCGTCTTGCCGAGGTTGCCGACTTCTTCTCCATCGGCACCAACGACCTGATCGGCTACACCATGTGCGCCGACCGTGGCAACGACACCATCTCCAACCTGTACCAGGTGTACTATCCCGCCGTGCTCCGCTCGCTCAAGAACATCATCGAGAGCGGCGTGAAGGCCGGCATCATGGTCGGTATGTGCGGCGAGGCCGCTGCCGATCCGCTGCTTGAGCCGCTGCTGATCAGCTGGGGCCTGGAGGAGTTCTCGATGAGCGCTCCGTCGATCCTGCGCGCCCGCAAGACCATCAGCCAGTGGACCAAGGCCGAGTGCGACGAGCTCGCCGAGAAGGCACTCGCCTGCAACACTGCCGCCGAGGTCAAGGCGCTGCTCGAGTCCGCAGCTCGCTAATTTGGTATCAGAGGTAACCGCGTGGTTGGAATGGGCCGGCCACGCGGCCCTCACATATACAGGGGGTACTGTAAATGTTCTACACGCTAACCGCTAACCCGGCTGTCGACATGACGGTTTCGAGCTCTCCGCTCGAGTCCGACGAAAACGTCCGCACCGGCTCGGCCAGCTACACGGCCAACGGCAAGGGCCTCGACGTGTCCTTCGCCTTTAAGAAGATGGGCGTCGACACCGTCGCGCTCGGCTTTTTCGCCGGCTTCACGGGCAAGTTCATCGTCGAGGAAGTCATGAACCTGGGTTGCCTCTGCCGCCCGGTCTGGACCGACGGTATCACGCGCATTAACACCTACGTCAACGATGGCCAGCACGAGTACGGCATCCTGAACCCGGGTGCTCCTATTACGCCGCAGCACCAGGAGGAGCTCTACAACATCCTGGACACCGCGGGCGATCTTGAGTGCCTGATCGTCTCCGGCTCCGTGCCTCCCAAAGCTACGCCCGATTTCCTGGCTCAGGTCATGGAGCACGCTCAGGCTCGTGGCGCCGACGTCGTCCTGGACCTGTCCTCCGACAAGCTCAAGGAGCTCGCTCACAAGAAACCGCTGCTCATCAAGCCGAACCATCACGAGATGAAGGCCATCTTCGGCGTGCCGGTCGACACCGACGACGAGGTCCGCGTTGCCATGAAGATGGCTCACGACGCTGGCGTTCAGAACGTGCTGCTCACCCGTGGTAGCCGCGGCGACGCTTACTTCTCCAACGGCGAGGACATCTGGTACGCCAAGCGTGAGTTCAACATCAAGCTGGTTTCTTCCGTCTGCGCCGGCGACTGCACCCTCGCTGCGTTCCTGCACAAGTGGTACAGGGATCGCGACAACGTCGAGGAGGCCATGAAGCTCGCTATGGCCACCGGCGCCAACGTTGCCGAGTCCGTCGGCATCGGCGACTTCGGTCACGTCGATGAGTACAGCAAGCGCGTTGCTGTCCGCAAGCTCGATCGTCAGTAATCGAAACGCGACATATTCGTGCGCATGCGGCGCCCCGGTTTCGGCCGGGGCGCCTTTTTTGTTCCGCCATGGGGGAGAGGTGTCCTGCCGTACTTCATCGCTTCCACACCGTTCACCGAGTTGTCCTAGCCTTTTACCGATGCGTGGAATATACTTTCATTAACACGTTGCTTTGTGAAAGGAACATTCATGATTTACACGCTCACTGCAAATCCCGCCATTGACTACAACATCGCCTGCGACGGTCTTTCCGCCAACACAGTCACGCGTACCCGCAACGCCGTCTACACGCCCAACGGCAAGGGCCTCAACGTCTCGTTTACGCTTGACCACTACGGTGTCGACACCACGATCCTGGGCTTCTTCGCTGGCTTCTCGGGCGAGTTCATCGTCAAGGGCGCCGAGGCCCTGGGCGTGCCCGTCAAGCCCGTGTGGACCGACGGCATCACGCGCGTCAACGTGTTCCTCAATGCCGGCCCCGACACCGAGTACAACATGGTCAACGCCGGTGCCGCCATTAACGAGGCCAATGAGCAGGAGATGTTTGAGCTCATCGATTCGCTCGATGACATGACCTGCCTTGTCATCAGCGGCTCGCTGCCTCCCAACACTTCCGAGGGCTTCCTGGCCGAGGTTCTGCGCCGCGTCAAGGCCAAGGGTGCCGAGTTCGTTCTCGATATCTCGAGCCATCAGCTGGCAGATCTCATTGCCATGGAGCCGCTGCTGATCAAGCCTAATGACGACGAGCTGCTTGACATCTTTGGCATTAAGGTGAGCGGTGGCGACGATGAGTCCGTCAAGGGCGCTATGGCTGAGCTTCATGCCAAGGGCGCCAAGAACGTGCTGCTGACCCTCGGCGGTGCCGGTGCGTACTTCTCCAACGGCAAGCACATCTGGTTTGCTAACCGCACCTTCGACGTCAAGCTGCTGTCGACGGTGTGTGCCGGCGATTCCTCGCTCGCTGCCTTCCTGTCCGTGTGGCATGACGCCCCCGAGCGCGTCGAGGACGCCCTGCGCCTGTCGATGGCCACCGGCGCCAACGTGGTCGAGTGCCCCGGTTTGGGCGATTTTGCCAAGGTGGACGAATATAAGAAGCACATCGAGGTTCGCCAGGTCTGCTAGCCGCATCGATACATCGTTGCCGAACACCCGCTTTGGATTACCGAGGCGGGTGTTTTTTGCGCGCTGAACATATGTGGTGTCTGCTGTCTCGTTTTATCTAATCAACGACGCGATTGCGTGTGCGCGCTTTCTCGTTTCTTGTTAGACTTCTTGAGAACCATTGATTAACGCTCACAAGTGCAGGAGGCCATAGGCATGTGCAATGTTTCGCTCAACGGTACGCAACCGTCCGATGCGTCCCTACGCGTCCTGCGCGCGCTTGAGGCGGCTGGTCTTGAGGCTTGGTACGTGGGCGGTTGGGTGCGCGACGCCCTGATGGGGTGCCCCAGCCACGATGTTGATATGTGCTGTAGCGGCCTGTGGCAGGAGTCCAAGGCGGCGCTCGAGGCCGCCGGCATCGTGGTTGTGGAGTCGGGCATTAAATTTGGCGGAATCACGGCTATTTCCGATGGCGAGCGTATCGAGGTCACCACGTACCGTCTGGATGGCTTCTATACCGATGGGCGCCATCCTCAGAGCGTCGAGCGCGCCGCCTCGCTCGAGGACGATCTGGCGCGCCGCGACTTTACCGTCAACGCCATGGCCTGGCATCCCGAGCGCGGGCTTGTCGACCGCTACGACGGCCAGGGTGACTTGGAGCGCAAGCTGATTCGCGCTGTCGGCGATCCCAGGCGTCGCTTTAACGAGGACGCCCTGCGCATGCTGCGCGCGGTGCGCTTTGCCTGCCGCCTGGACTTTATGATTGAGCCCGAGACCAAGCGTGCGCTTGCCGAGTGCGCGCCGCTGCTCGATGCCGTAGCGCGCGAGCGTGTGGGTATTGAGCTCGAGGGCATTCTTTCGACCGGTCACGGGGGAGACGCCATGTTGCGCTACCCTGAGCTCATCTGCGCCGCCGTGCCCGAGTTGGCAGCGGGTCGCGGTTTTGATCAGCGCAGTGTCTATCATGCGTTTAACGTCTACGAGCATATCGCCCGCGTGCTGACGGTGGCAGGGGAGCTGGCGCTGTGCGACGGCGTCGCGCCCTCACCGAGCCTAATGTGGGCGGCTTTTTTGCACGACGTCTCCAAGCCCGATTGCTTTACGGTCGATCACGCCGGCAGCGGCCACTTTTACGGTCATCCCGAGCTCGGCGCCAAGAAGGCGCGTGTCATCATGGATCGCCTGGCACTCTCGCACGATTTGGTGCGCGATGTGTGCCTGCTGATCAAATACCACGACAAGCCGCTACGTCCCGATCGATCCTGTCTGCTCAATATGATGCGCGCGCTTTCGGGTGAGGGCGTCGACACGGCCCGCCTGATTGACGAGCTCATGGACCTTAAGCGTGCTGACACGCTCGGCAAGGCCCCGTCGTGCTTCTATTATGTCGAGACAATCGAGGAAATGCGTGCGCTGGCGCACGAGCTACTGGAGGCGGGGGAGCCCTATACGCTCAAGATGCTCGCCGTCAACGGCGGCGACCTGATCCGTGCCGGTGTGAAGCCGGGGCCCGAGCTAGGTCAACTACTCAACGCTGCCCTCGATGCCGTGATCGAAGACAACATTCCCAATGAGCGCGAAGCCCTTTTGGTCCATCTCAACTTGAATTAGCTACCCAGTTTACCTGCGTGTTCCATAACCTGCCGACAATTTTTCGGCAATTTGGAATTTCTTCTTGCGCTGACGTTTTTTGTCCCGTAATATATTTCTTCGCAGCACGGCAGTGCAGATGTCATGTGGCCCGTTCGTCTAGCGGTTTAGGACGCCGCCCTCTCAAGGCGGAGATCACCAGTTCGAATCTGGTACGGGCTACCACTTCTTTTCTGCTGAGGCTTATGGCCCGTTCGTCTAGCGGTTTAGGACGCCGCCCTCTCAAGGCGGAGATCACCAGTTCGAATCTGGTACGGGCTACCACGCATTTGATACCCGGGCTTCCCATGGAAGGCCGGGTTTTTTATTTTCAAACAACCGTCTGCAATTCCCGTTTGAACCAGAGCTTTGCGTTCTGCCTATGGCCCTTACGGGTACAATATCCAAGATATTTTGACTTTTAGAAGGAGTCTCATGACGGAGTCCTCTCAGCATACGTCTAAGCCCCAGGTCGAGGTTGAGGCCTCGGGCGGAGATGACAATAAGAGCGCACGCCGTGGCGCCATCTTTATCGGCGTCGTGCTGGTGGGTTATATCGTCTATCTGGTGGTAACCGGGCAGATGGGGCAGTTCTGGGCCGCAATGTCGAGCGTCCAGGCGCCATGGCTCGTTGTCGCGTGTCTCTGCATGTTCATGTATCTGTTCTTTGGCATTGTGGCCTATGCGATCGCCGTCTGGCTCGACCCATATTCACCCGTCGGCATCCGCGACCTGATTTCGGTCGAGGCGAGCGGCATCTTCTTTGGCAACCTGACGCCCATGATGATGGGCTCGACTCCCGCCCAGATCTACCGCCTGACCAAGGCGGGCCAAAATGTCGGCGAGGCTGGCGCCACGCAGTTCACGCGCTTTATCGTGTATCAGTTTGGCCTCGTTGCCTGGGGCGCTATCCTACTGCTTGCTCGCATGCCGTTTTTTGCCGAGCGCTATGGCGACATGACGCTGCTGTGTGTCTTTAGCTTTGGTGGGCACTGCTGCATCTTGCTGGGCATCTTCGCCGTCGCGCTCATGCCTAAGACCGTCACGCGCGTCGCCCATTGCATCATCAATTGGCTTGAGCGCATTGGTGTCTCGGCCACTAAGATCGAGGGATGGCGCACGTTTGTCGATGGCGAGATCTACTCCTTCTCCGAGAAGTTCAAGCTTTCAGCCGGACATTTTTCTTCCATGCTGCTCACGGTGGTCATCACCATGCTGCAACTCGCGTTTTTCTACCTCGTGCCGTATTTCCTGATGCTTGCCTTTGGCCACCACGAGGTCGACTTTTTCTCGGTCATGGCCGCGAGCGCCTTTGTCCAGCTGCTGAGCTCTGCGGTCCCCCTGCCCGGTGGAACTGGTGGCGCTGAGGGCGGCTTTGCATTGTTCTTGGGTCATTTCTTTGGGTCGGCTTCGACCGCCGGCTATCTGCTGTGGCGTCTCATTACGTTTATTGCGCCTACCATTTTGGCTGCGCCCCTGCTGGGCCTTAAGAGCGCCCACAACGAGAGCATCCATGCGCGCTGGGATCGCGTGATGCGCAAGCTCGGCCGCACGCCTCAGACGCCCTCTGCGCCCACTAAGCCGCACCCCGCGAATGCTGTTACCGTTGATCCCAAGAAGCAGGCTCAGAAGGCTTCTGGGACCGCTAAGCCGGCTCATAAAGCCTATGTGCGCCAGACAGGCGACGGTATTCGCGTATCTCCGTCGGCACTCAATAAGAAGAAGCACCCTAAGTCGCAGTAGGACAGTCGTGCGTTCTTCATGATGCGGGGCATATTTGTGCTGTATGGGGGATAATCCTCTTACGTAGATTATCTCTCATCTGTTGATGAATGCTCGCATATCGAAGGGATACGCCCATGGCAACCAGCAAACCGCGTCTTGATCGTCGCATCATTCGCAGCCGTAATGCCATCCTTTCGGCTTTCGAGCGCCTGCTCATGGAAAAGCCGCTGGCAGACATTACGGTGAGTGCCATCGCGCGCGAGGCCAATGTCGACCGCAAGACCTTTTACGTTCACTTTGGTACGGTTGACGGCCTGCTTGATGCCATTGCCGTCGATGTGGTGGAGATGATTATCGACTCGGTCGAGAAAACGCTTGCTTCCATGGACGGCGACACCAACGAGCGCGCCCTGGGCGCGGCGGCGACCTTCTTTAAAACCGTTAACGAGGCACTGTGTAACAACTTGGTGCTCAATCGTCAGCTGATCGAGAACATTCCGCTCGATGATTTTATGGCTCGTCTTCGTGCGCCGCTCGAGCACGAGATTGCCGAGCGCGATCTGCTGCCCCAAGGTCTCAAGGACGAGATGTTCGATTACTATCTGGCGTTTTTGCTGTCGGGTATTATCGGTACCTATCGTACGTGGGCGTTGTCTGATGGCTCGGTTCCCATCGAGCGCGTCTCGGAGGTTGCCAATGATCTCACGCTCAACGGCCTGTCGAGCCTGGAATCTCGCTTCGAATAGCATCGATAATTCAACAACTTAAAGAAATTGCGGTGGAATAGGGATTGTTTTGGCTATTGGAAGGCCGATCTAGTCCCTATTTCACCGCAACTTAGTAAAACTGTTTTGATGGTAAGGCGGAACAGCCTCGAAGATGAGCCTCGAGACTGTTCCGCTTCATTTCTGAGCGTTTGTCGTGTAGGGCAGCATTAATCGCCGTTTTTGAGTGTGCGGCCCTGTTTTTCGAACTTGTGCATGTCGCTATCGGCCATACCTTGTGTCTTATCCTCGTGACGCTTGGCGTATAGCGGATCGTCGGAGTCGTTCCAGATGCGGTCGGCGACAGGTGACCATGCCTCGGCGGCAGCCTGGGTCTTTTCGCGCAGCTGCTCGGGTGACTCCTTTTCGATAAGATCGGTGCTCATTGCGCCACTCTCGGCGACCATTTTGGGCAGCACGTCGGGATTCTCGAGCATGGGGCATGGTTTGAGGTAGTTGTCGTTGAACGGCATGCTCTCGTAGTACTTCATAAAGAGGGGAGAGCGCAGCGCGTCGAGTAAGCTCACATCGTGGATGTTGGCGTTTGAGTAGTGGATGAACACGCACGGCTCCACGTCTCCGGCGGCGTTGATGTGCAGGTAGCGGCGGCCGCCGGCGATACATCCGCCTACAAACTCGCCGTCGTTTTGGAAGTCGAGCGTAAACAGCGGCTTCTTCTCACGCATTTCGCGGATAAAGTGATACATGTGCTCGCGCTGCTCGGGCGTGGGCATGAGCTCGGGGGTTGCATTGCGGCCAACCGGCATAAAGTGGAAGTACCAGCAGAAGAGTGCTCCCTCGCCGATCATCCAGTCCATGTTCTCCTCGGTAGCAACCGTATCGGCATTGGCGCTGGTCCAACATGTGGAGATACCAAACGGCAAGTCGCGCTCGCGCAGGAGTTTCATGGCGTGCTCGATCTTTGCGTAGGTACCCTCGCCGCGACGTGCGTCGGTTGTGTGCTCATTGCCCTCGGCGCTGATGGCAGGGACAAAATTGCCTACGCGAATCATGTCGTCGCAGAAGGCCTCGTCGATCAGCGTGGAGTTGGTAAAGCAGAGAAACACGCAGTCCTGATGTTTTTCGCAAATTCTGATCAGGTCGTGCTTGCGGACGACCGGCTCGCCGCCGGTATAGATGTAGATATGCGTACCGAGCTCTTTGCCCTGCGTAACGATAGAGTCGATGTCTTCGAACGAGAGATTCTGCTTGTAGCCGTACTCAGCGGCCCAGCAGCCCGTGCAATGCAGGTTGCAGGCGCTCGTGGGATCGAGCAGGATGGCCCACGGAACGTTGCACTGGTACTTTTCGCGGTTCTTTTCCTGCTCTGGCCAAGCAAGCAGGTTGGCGTCGACAATGAAGGTCTTAAGCAGCTTGGTTCGCATCTGGGGATTAAGGCTGAACACACGCATGATCAGGTCATACCAATTGCCGCGGCTCTTGATGACATTGGTGAATGCCTCTCGCTGTACAGGAAATACGCGATTGGGGACCAGCTTGTTCACGAGGTCCATGATTTTGTCGATGTTTTCTTGCGGGTTGTCGTCGAGATAATCGATGAGCTTGTTAAGCGCTGCACGCTCTGCTGACTGTGTAAGCGACATGGGTATATCCTTTCACGTGTGCCTTGTGTGTGATAATACCCACTTGTGGATTAAACGAAGTATAAAGATTTGCAATGTGTCTATTCAACGAATCAATTTGATTTGGGGTGAAGCGTTATAGCGGACGCTCTCTAAGTTGCGGTGAAATAGTGTCAGATGGGGATGCGGACGATTTCTTGGACCGCGCCTAGGCGTATCCATGGAGTGGGTATGATGAATTGGACACCTAGTTAAGAGCGAAAGGTGTTCAAGATGACCCAAAGAAGAAAGCGATACGACAGGCAGTTCAAGGTCTCGGCGGCAAAGGTGGTCCTGTCCGGGGAAATGACGGTCAAAGGCCTATCGGAGGAACTCGGCATAAAGGATTCGACGCTGAGAAGATGGGCCCGCGAATACGAGGAGATGGGAGACGGCGCGTTCCCCGGAAACGGCTCCCCGAAGAT
>JAXJKV010000040.1:0-2269 GCA_036297525.1 Collinsella sp. | reverse complement strand
TGCCCGGATGCGACACTCAATGTGTCCATCCTCGCAGTATCCGGTTCTCAAGGTGCACGCCTGCGCGGCTGATCCGGTTCCACCGATCCGCGCGGCAAGGAGATATATTGCCAGACCGGAGGGGCGCCGTGGGCGGGAATCTGGGCGTACACATTTCCTACACATCTTGTGAGTCTCAGCTGTATTTAACAGTAATAAAGAGGGGACCTCGTTTCCGAGATCCCCTCCTCCGTCTATCTATAGAAATAGGCTTTCAAAGCCTTAGGCCAACAACTTGCGACCAGACTCCTCAATCGCGTCAAGTGCGGCATCAGCCTCGGCGGCATCCGCGCCCTTAGCGAAGATGTACAGCTTAATCTTGGGTTCGGTGCCGGAAGGACGAACAATACCCTTGTTGCCGCCCTCAAGATCGAACTCAATGACATTAGCCTTCGGCAGGCCGTTCACGCAGGTGTTGTAATCCACGACGGCCTCAATCTTGGAACCGGCGAGCTCCGCGGGCGGGTTCTCGCGCAGACCAGCCATGATGCCGGCCATCTTTGCCGCACCCTCAGCGCCCGGATAGCTCAGCGAAATCGTCTTGTTGTGATAGTAGCCATACTTCTCGTACAACTCGTGCATCGCATCGGCAAGGTTCTTGCCCTGGAGCTTGTAATACTGCGCCATCTGGCAAATCAGAAGCGAAGTGCTCACGGCGTCCTTGTCGCGCACGTGGTCGCCGGCCAGATAGCCGTAGCTCTCCTCAAAACCGAAGATAAAGCGATCGACCTCGCCAGCATCGGAAAGCGAGGTAATGATGTCACCGATGTACTTGAAGCCGGTCAGGCAGCGACGGAGCTCAAACCCATACTCCTCGGCTAGAGCATCGACCATGGCGGAAGAAACAATGGTAGTAACCGCGACCTTCTTGGTGAGATCCTCACCGCGGGCAGCACGAGTCTTGCAGATATAATCGAGCAGCAGAACGCCCATCTCATTGCCAGTCAGCAGCAGATAGTCATCGCCATTCTTAACGGCAACGCCAACACGGTCGGCGTCGGGATCGGTTGCAAGCAGCAAATCAGGGTGAACCTGCTCGCAGAGATCGATGCCCTTCTGCATGGCCTGACGGATCTCGGGGTTAGGATACGGGCAGGTCGGGAAATCGCCGTTAGGCTCCTTCTGCTCGGGAACAACCGTGACATCGGTGATGCCAGCGCGCTCGAGCACCGTCGTAACAGGAATGAGGCCAGTGCCGTTGAGCGGAGTGTAGACGAGCTTAAGCGGAGCGCTAGCGATCTCCTCGGCAGAAAGGTTAGTCACGCCGCGGGCGAGAACGGCGTCGTAATAACGCTCGAGGCACGAGTCATCGATCCATTTGACCAGACCCTGCTCAAGAGCCTCATCGAAGTCCATGGACTTCACGCCGGTGAACGTATCGGTCTCGGCGATAGCCTTAGAAATTGCATCGGCGGCCTCGCTGGTGATCTGGCAGCCGTCGGGACCATAGGCCTTATAGCCGTTATAAGGCGCCGGATTATGACTAGCGGTCATGCAAATGCCACCGGAGCACTTAAGGTCGCGGACGGCCCAGGAGAGCGTCGGCACAGGAGAAATCTTGGGATACACGAGGGCAGTCACGCCGTTTGCTGCAAGAATGGCAGCCGTCGTCTTGACGAACAGCTCACCTTTATTGCGGCTATCACGAGCGATGGCGACCGTCGGATGCTCGAAGGTCGCATTGAGGTAGTCAGCAAATCCCTGGGTCGCACGACCGACCGTATAGATATTCATACGGTTAGTGCCCGCACCGATAGTGCCGCGAAGGCCGGCAGTACCGAAGGCGAGATCCTGGAAGAAAGCGTCGGTGATGGCGTCCTCATCACCCTGCTCCTTCATCGTGTTAAGCTCAGCGAGGAGCTCCTCGTCCTTGACATTGGCAATCCAAGTATCAAGCAGCTCATGAACATCTGCCATGTGAGTCCTTCCGTCACAATCAATAAAACGACCCGTGTAAAACAGGACAAGCGCAGCAGTGCGCTAAAGCAAATATTAGTCCATTGAGAACAAAGAACCGACCAAAGAACGGTGAACGTCTATATTCAGCGGTGGATGATTAAATTGATTTAATTGCATAAGGAATGTTGCGCGTAAACGCAAAAAAGGGGGAGGCCGCGAGGCCTCCCCCTTCTCAGTTCAAGCGTACGGCTCGGTGCCGTCCACCGGTCAGCGGCGCCCTGGCCTCCCACGGGCTGACCCCGCAGTACTCTCGGCGCGATGGGGCTTAGCT
>JAXJKV010000039.1:0-17558 GCA_036297525.1 Collinsella sp. | reverse complement strand
TTGCTGAGGTTCGCCATGCCCTTCTTGAAGTTGAGGACCAGGTCTTCGGCGTTCATGCTGCCCCCATCATCGCGGTCTATGGGGTCAACGATATGGCACCGTGGGGACACATGTATGTCAATCCTGGTCTAACAGAGCCAACTTCAAAGCCGTGCATGACCGCATTAGACGCGCCGGCAAGCCGGTCGTCTTTTTCGATGCGGCCATCTATAGCCCAGGTACCAGCTGGATCAAAACCAACCTTTACGACGGCGTGTACAACGCCACACAGGCACTCCTCGACGCCGGCTACGAAGATTTCTTTTCCATTGCCGCCAACATGACCGAAATGCGCACCCGCATGGAGCGTTTTCAGGGGTATGCCGAGGCGCTGGCAGCGAACGGGCAGCTCTACAAAGCGATTCCCATCGATCACAACAAGCCGTCAATCAACGAGCTTACCGAGTACTTTAAATTCAAGTTCAATCCCGCCAAGCGAACCCTTATCTTCGTGCAAAATCAGTGGGCACTTCCCCGTGTCTACAAGGCCCTCCAGCCAATGGCCCATCTGCTTCCGCAGCAAATCGGCCTTTTGGGACTCAACTGCGAAGACTGGACTAATCTCACCACGCCGACCGTCTCCACCATCATCGAGCCCGTCGACCAAGAAGCTCGCGAAGCAGCCGAGATGCTGCTCGCCCTACTTGACGGCAGCAGCGAACCCGGCGAGCAGCGCATTCTCGAGTGCAAGCTTAACTGGCTCGACTCCACCTCGATCTAGAACGCGGGACAAATGAATCAGTAGCGTCTATCCCAAATCTTGAGTATTTGTTCGACAGAACGGCCCCTGCCGGCTCCTGCTAGACTGGTAGATTCCCAACCGTCCATCCAGGAGCCTCAATGTCGCACAAGCCCGCCTACAAGCAAGTACTTTCCATCGGCACCGCCCTGGCGTTGGGGTTTGCGCTGTTTACGGGATCGCTCGACGGAGCTCCCAAGCTGCTGTCGCCGCAAAGCGATGAACAGGCGGCGGCTCTGGCCGAAAAACAAAACGAGAGCCCCAGCCGCACCGACGACGAGGCAGACCTGGTTGCCCGGCTCGAATCGGGAACAGTGAGCTCTTCAGACCCTCAAAACGGCCAGGACTCTGGCGATGGCTCCGATTCCGCCGCAACCGACACCGATGACGACGTTTCCGCGGACAGTGCCGCCACCCCCATCGACGAGGTCGAAAACCCCGACCTCAACCGCGCCCGCGGTGTTTATCTCAGCAGCATTCCCGACTACGCCGGCAACCCCTACGTTGCCCTTCGCGCCGACAGCACGCACCCGCTAGGCACACCATCATTCACGCTCGATGAATACGAGCGCGCTGCAGAAGAGGGTTGCTTTAAGAAGTTCTCCAAACTCGACAGCCTGGGCCGCACCCGCAAAGCGCTCGCCTGTGTGGGCCCCGAATCGCTCGGTCAAGGCGAGCGCGGCGATATCTCGCGTATCCATCCCGCTGGATGGCGCCAGCAGCGCTACGACTTTATTCCGGGCCAGAGCCTCTACAACCGCTGTCACCTTATCGCCTGGTCGCTCTGCGGCGAAAACGCCAACCGCAAAAATCTCCTCACCGGCACGCGCTATCTCAACGAAACGGGCATGCTGCCGTTTGAGGAGCAGATTCTCAACTATATTCGCGATACGGGCAACCATGTGCTCTACCGCGTCACGCCCATGTATAACGAAGAGGAACTTGTCTGCCGCGGTGTGCGCCTTGAGGCGCAATCGGTCGAGGACCACGGCAAGACCCTGTGCTTCCACGTGTACTGCTATAACCTACAGCCGCACGTGCAAATCGGCTACGTCACCGGCCGCAACCAGACATCCGGAGACTAGTGCCGACCGCGCCACCCGTAACCCAAAGATGATCTGTTTTCCTCCGTCCCCCAGGGATCAAAAAGGGCCGCCCTGGGTTACCCAGAGCGGCCCTTGCATCGGCATGTATGTTGCAGGCAACGCCACACGCTACTTGGCGCGACCCTCCTCATAGCGCTCGACCAGCTTGGCCTGAACGTCATAGGGAACCTGCTCATAGCCAGCGGGCTTCATGGTAAAGTCACCTGTGCCGCGCGTGATAGAGCGCAGGCGCGTCGAGTAATCCGCCAGCTCTGCCAGCGGCGCCTGGGCAATGACCACGGTGTCTCCGCGCTCATCGGTCTCCATGCCCGTCACGCGACCGCGCGAGGCCGAGATGTCGCCCATCACGGCGCCGGCGTAGCTCTCGGGGATAGTCACCGTAATTTCCTCGATGGGCTCCAGCACCACTGGGTCGGCATCGGCACATGCCTTGCGCAGGCCGATGCGAGCCGCCGCGCGAAACGCCATCTCGTTGGAGTCGACGCTGTGATACGAGCCGTCGTACACAGCCACGCGAATGCCCGTGAGCGGGTAGCCGGCAATGATGCCGTCCTTCATGGTCTCCTGGACGCCCTTGTCCACGGCGGGAATCAGCGAGCGCGGAATGCGGCCGCCTACGACCTCATCCACAAACTCGTAGCCGTCGCTCGTGCCGTCGGGCCCAATAAGCGGCTCCACGCGCAGCCAGCAGTCGCCGTACTGACCGGCACCACCGGTCTGCTTCTTGTGGCGGCCCTGGGCGCTCGCCGTGCGGCGGATGGTCTCGCGATACGGAATGCGGATCGGCACGCTCTTGGCCACGACCTTGGTACGGTCCTCCAAACGGTTGAGCAGCACCGAAACCTGCGCCTCACCCACGGCGGAGATAATGGTCTGGCCGGTCTCCTCGTCACGATCGATGCTCATGGTCGGATCGGCCTTGCAGGCCTTCTCGATAAACGTGTAGAGCTTCTCTTCGTCCCCGCGATTCTCGGCCTCGATGGCAATGCGGTACTGCGAGTTGGGGAACTTAAACGCCGCAGCCTCGACCTTGCCGGTAATCGAGAGCGTATCGCCCGTCTCGGCCGCCAGCTTGGGTGCCACGATAATGTCGCCGGCATAGGCGTGACCGACCTCGGTCATGTCGCGGCCGCACATCACATACAGGTGAGCCAGACGGTCGCCCTTGCGCGTGCGCGCGTTGACCAGCTCAAGGCCCGGCTCAAGCGTACCCGTCAGCACCTTAATAAAGCTGATGCGACCCTGCTGCGGATCGGCCAGGGTCTTAAACACAAACGCCACCGGACGATCATCGTCGCTTGAAATCTTGAGCGAATCGCCGTCGATAAGCGGCATCTCGCCGTAGTCGGTCGGCGCCGGGAAGTACGTCGCGATGTCGTCCATCAGCGAGTTGACGCCCTGCTCCTTAATGCAATCGCCCGCAAAGACCGGCACAAAGATGCGCTCGGCGATCGCCTTCGACAGCAGGCCTTCAAGCTCCTCCTGCGTCAGCGTCTCCTCGCCTTCCAAGTACTTCATCATCAGTTCGTCGTCAGCCTCGGCCACCAGCTCGCACAGATGGTCATGGGCTTCCTCGGCCTGGGCACGATACTCCTCGGGAATCTCCGACTCAACGGCTTCGGTGCCGTTGCAATGGCGCGCCTTCATGCGCACCAGGTCGATGATGCCGTCAAAGTCCTCGCCCTCGCCCCAGGGAAGGGTCACGGCGCCCAGGCGCGTGCCAAAGCGCTCTTGCAGCAGGTCCATCGTGGTCGCAAAGCTGGCCTCGGAGCGCGACAGGCGGTTTACGAACACCGCACGCGCCAGGCGCAGGTCCTCGGCGGCATACCAGAGCTTAACCGTCGTAGGCTGCGGGCCGGCCTCGGCGTCGACCACAAACAGAGCCGTCTCGCAGACGCTCATCGCGGCAAAGGCATCGCCGATAAAATCGGGGTAGCACGGGGCATCGAGCACATTGATGCGCGCGCCCTTCCAGTCGATCGGCGCGATGGTCGTCGAGATGGAGAATGAACGCTTGACCTCTTCGGGGTCATAGTCGAGCGTGGGCTTGGTGCCGTCGTGGCCGCCCAGGCGGGCGGTCTTGCCGGAAAGGTGGAGCATGGCCTCGGCGAGCGAAGTCTTGCCCACCCCGCCTTGGCCTACGAGCACCACGTTCCTTACGTTGCCGGTCTTGGGAGCACCCATGATGACCTCCTTGCAGGGTCGCGCGCGATGCGCGACGCCAACGGGGAGAGTTCGCGGTCGATGCCGTCCCGGGAGCAGCACGGTCGGCAGCCGAGCCGACTCACCCTCCAAATGTCCTATGCCACCACCCTACCCTTGCAGTCGCCTGTCCATGCAGACCTTTCGGCACGCGTATGAATACGGGCGGCGAGAGGAGGAGGCGAGCATGCGAGGCGATTATTGAACCCCGCCGATGCAAATAAAATGCCGCCGCAGGCCGTAAGACCTGCGGCGGCTTCACCTCAATTAATAGTTGAGTAAATAGCTGAGCCTACCCCTCGATACGGCTCAAGAACTCACGGGTACGCTGCTCGCGCGGATGATCGATAACCTGCTCGGCCGGACCCTCCTCAACAATGCGGCCGCCATCCATAAAGACCACGCGGTCGGCAACGTCGCGGGCAAACTGCATCGCATGCGTCACGATCACCATCGTCATATTCTGCGCAGCCAGATCCTTGATGACGCGCAGAACCTCGGCCGTCAGCTCTGGATCGAGCGCCGAGGTCGGCTCATCAAAGAACAAGATTTCCGGGTCGAGCGCCAGGGCGCGGGCAATACTCACGCGCTGCTGCTGCCCGCCCGAAAGCTCGCAGGGCACCTTGTTCTCGTTACCCGTAAGCCCCATTTGTGCAATAAGCTCGTGTGCGCGGGCCTCCGCCTGCTCGCGCGGGCGCTTAAGCACGCGGATCGGTGCATCGGTGATGTTTTTCATCACGGTATAGTGCGGGAACAGATTGTAGTTCTGAAACACCAGACCAAACCGCGAGCGCGCCCGTTTAGGCACATCGCCCTTTGCGTACACCGCGCCCGAACCCGCATCCGTCGCGACGGCAAGGTCGCCAAACGAGAGCGAGCCACCGTCGAGAGTCTCGAGCAGCGTGGCGCAGCGCAGCAGCGTGGACTTACCGCCGCCCGAAGGCCCGATAATCGCCACGACCTCGCCACGCTTTACCTCAAGCGAGATATCCTTGAGTACCTCATTGCCGCCAAACGCCTTACGCGCGTTTTCGATTTTCATCACTGAGTTAGTCATGATAATAGTCCAGCTTCTTTTCGGCGGCGCCCAGCAGCATCTCGACCACAAAGTTAAAGACCCAGTAAATCAGCGCCGCGATCGCAAACGGCACCATGCTCACTTGCGAGGCGACCAGCGCCTTGGCCGTCGAGAACATCTCCCCCACGCCAATGGCAAACGCCAGCGACGTGTCCTTGACCAGCGTGATGATCTCGTTGCCCATCGCCGGCAGAATACGCTTGGCAACCTGCGGCATCACAATGTACAAAAACGTCTGCAGGCGCGAGTAGCCCAGCACCTCGGCGGCCTCGTATTGACCGCGCGGAATGGACTGCAGGCCCGAGCGATAGATCTCGGCAAAGTAACCGGCGTAGTTGATGATGAACGCTACGACGCACGCCGTCCACTTGGAATCGGGCGTGAGCGAAATGCCGAACACGTAGTACGGGGCAAAGTAGATGGCAAACATCTGCAGCATGAGCGGCGTGCCGCGCATAACCGAGATATAGATGCGCGCAATCCAGCGGAGCGGCGCAATTTTGCTCATGCGCATAAACGCCACGGGAATTCCCAGCGGAATCGACCCCAGCAGCGTCAGCACAAACAACTGCAAACTGACCAAGAAGCCCTGGCCAAGCATTTGCATCATGACCTGAATAGACATTACTTGAGCACCCAATTATCGAAAGATAGACCATAGCTTGAATACTTGTCGCAGAGATCCTTAACCGTACCGTCATCGTAGAGTGCCTTGAGCGACTCGGTCACGGCGTCGGCCGACTTGGTGTCGCCCTTCTTAAAGCCGACGGCGTAGTGCTCGCTGGACAGCGGCTTGTCGAGCTGCGTATAGGCATCGGGCTTGGCGGCAAGCTGATACTGAGCGATCGAGAGGTCACAGGCAACGGCATCGACTGCACCACTCTCGAGCTGCATAAACGCCGTGTTGTACTCACCGATGGTATCGAGCGTGGCAAACGTCGCGGCCAGATCATTCTGGTCGCCCTCGAGCACATCCTGTGCGGCGGAATCAGTCTGGGTAATCACGGTCTTGCCGGCAAGATCGTCCCAGCTCTTGATACCCGCGTCCTTCTTGACCACGAGCACCTGCTCGTTAAGCATGTAAGGCTCGGAGAACGTGTAGCCGTCCTCGCGGCCCTCCATGGTAAAGCCGTTCCAGATGCAGTTGATGGCACCCGAGTTGAGCAGCGTGTCCTTGGCATCCCAGTCGATAGCCTCATACTCAACGTCCCAGCCCTGCTTGTCGGCAACGGCCTTGGCAAGGTCGAGGTCAAAGCCGGTGTACTCGCCATCGTCGCCTACAAAGCCATACGGAGGATAGGACTTGTCAAAGCCCACGACGAGCTTCTTGGACTCCGCAGCGCCCTTCACATCCTTGGCTGCAGCAGAACCGGCAGCGGAACCCTTACCGGCACCACCGCCGCAACCGACAAGACCAAGGCCAAGCACCGTGGCGAGCGAGCCGGCTAGACCAACAAATTGACGACGAGACATATCGGTATTCATGGTATTCCCCCTTGATGGCACTTTAGTTAGGTAAAGTGAGTCATGTAACGTTCAGAATCATACACTCTACCTTGATAAAGTACAAGGGAGGGTTTGCCCGGCGTGGGCGGGGAGCGGCGCGTAATTAAGTTTCCTGCTCTACAGTCCTGCGCAAGACGGAAAGCACATTAAGTGCTTTCCTTTGCGTGCGGAACTCGCGATAAACTTAATTACGCGCCGCTCCCCGCCCACGCCGGGCAAACGTCGTTGGGCTTATCACTGACAGGAAATGGACGCCTGCATATCGTCCGCTAGCTTGGCACGGTACAATGCTTTCAGATTTCAATTTATGCATTAGTGGGGTTAATTCATGGCAGAATCTCGTGCGGAGCGTAAGGCTCGTCGTGCTTTGATCGAGGCGGCTGAGGAGTCGGGGGAGAGAAAATCTTCTAAGAAATCCAAGTCGTCTCTGAATGCGAAGGGTAAGTCGGCTAAGGGCAAGCGTCCCGGCTCTCGTCGGAACGAGGATAAGGCATCTCAGACTCGCTCCAAGCGCTCGCATAAAGATCAGGTTTCGTCTGCGCGTAAGGCTGTGGACCCCAAGTTTCCCTGTTCGATCATGAAAGCTTGCGGTGGGTGTACGGCGCTCAATCGTCCTTATAAGAAGCAGTTGGCAGCCAAGCAGGCCGCCATGGAGGAGCTTTTTGCTACCCTTTGCGAGCGCGAGGGCATTAGCGTCGACCCCATTCGCGGTATGGGCGTCACCCTGGGCGACCCGGGTAAATATCCTGCGCCGCGTGGCTTTCGTCATAAGGCTGCCACTCCCTTTGCTCCCGGTAAGGAGGGCGCTGTCCGTTGCGGTTTCTTTGAGCGCGGCACGCACAAGATCGTTGCCGTACCCGAATGCCCCGTCGAGGCACCGAGCGCCCGACAGATTCTTAACGGCATCGCGCGTGAGGCTGAGCGGCTGCATATTCCCGCCTTTAATGAGGACAAGCATCTTGGTTTGCTTCGCTATGCCGTCGTCCGCTGCGGCTGGCGTACCGACCAGGTCATGGTCACGCTCGTGACCGCTCAGCGCGACTTGCCGCATGCGCAGGAGTTCTTTGAGGCTGTCGCCGCACTCGATCCGCGCATCGTCACCGTCGCCCAAAACATCAACGGACGTCCCGGCAACGCCATCCTCGGCGAGGAAACCCGCATTGTATATGGCGCCGAGTGCATGCGCGACCAGCTGCTCGGCTGCGAATTCGACATCTCCCCCACCGCGTTTTATCAGACCAACCCGCAACAGACCGAGCTGCTCTATCAGCTCGCTATCGACGGCATGGATTTGCACCAGGGCGATGTGCTCATGGATGCCTACTGTGGCAGCGGTACCATCGGTCTTTGCGCAGCTAAAGATGCCCAGAACAAGGGTATCGGCATTATGCTGCTCGGCGTGGAGCGCAACCCGGCGGGCATTGCCGACGCACGCCGCAATGCCGAGCTCAACGGCCTCACCCGCAGCGCTTGGTTTATGGCCGACGACGCCACCGATTACATCCTGGATGCCGCCGATAACAACGAGCGGGTCGATGTCCTTTCCATCGATCCGCCGCGCGCCGGCTCCACGCCCGAGTTCCTCGAAGCTGCCTGCGCGCTTAAGCCGCGCCGCATCACCTATATCAGCTGCAACCCCGTAACTCAAGAGCGCGACCTGCATCAGCTCCTCGACGGAGGCTATTGCCTGCTCAAGATCACGCCCGTCGACATGTTCCCTCACACCGACCACACCGAAACCGTAGCGGTCCTCGAACGCCGCTAACCAACCTCAGTAGATTTTTGGGACAAGAAAGGGGGCGACCCGCCTGGGCCGCCCCCTTCGCTTGGTTTATAAACTCCGCTACATCCCATTGCGCAGATCGCACACGCCGGCTGCCGCCATCTCGCGCAGCAGCGTCTCGCGGTCGCGCGTCACGATCAAATCCAGCGGGAAGTGAATCTCGTCGAGCATCTTGCGCGCGTGATCGAGCTTGCCAATGGCCATGCCAATGTGGGCATCGGTCGACACGCCAATGCCCACGCCCAGCTCGGCGCAGCGCTCGGCAATCTTGCGGCATACGGCCCAATGCTCAGTGTCGACACCGTGTTCAAGACTATGGTTGTTGATCTCGATAATCTTGTGCTTGGCCTTAGCTGCCAACAGCACCTCGTCGATATCGAACGGCACACCCGAACGCCCCGTGTGACCCAGCATGAACACCTTGGGGTGCTCCAGGGCATTGATATACATCTCGGTCGTCTGGGCCAGCGTCGCGCCCTCAGCAATCTGCGGATTATGCACGCTTGCAACCAAATAATCCAAATTACGCGTAACCAAATCGAACAGCGAATGCTGACGGCTGTACGAATCGCCGGCAATATCGAGCGTGACAGGAGTGTCCTCGCCAAACAGGCTTCCGTCCAGCGAAACGATATCGGCCTCGGCACCACGCAGCACCAGCACGCCGCTCCAAATGCGCGGCCAGATATCCTGGTTGATAAAGAACTGGTAACTGCGCAGGTCATTGGGGCAAGCCGTAACCATAGAGCTCAAATGGTCGGCAGATCCGAGCACCTGCAGACCACGCTCTGCCGCCCAGTACACATTCTCCTCAATGGTCGAATATGCATGCGCAGAGAACATCGTATGGGTATGAATGTCACAAGAAAGCAGGTAGGGCATCAGGTCTCCTTATCTGGCACGGCCGTCGCTTATATTCATTGTACGCATAGCCTTCGATAGTCGTAAAACCACTCCATCCCAAAGACACAACGTCCATGACAACGGGGTCCGGCTTAACACCAAACCCCGTTTCACGTAAAACATTGTAGGCAGAGCGCTTTACTTTTAACGATACTCGTCCGCCAACTGTTTCCAAGCGGGTAGCGAATTGACAATCGTTTCGTAGCTCACGCAATAGCCCAGGCGGAACCAACCCGGCATACCAAAGCTGTCCGAGGGAACCGCAAGCAACTCATACTTCTTTGCGCGCTCGCAAAACGCATTCGCATCGGGCTCGAGTGCCTTCACCCACAGGTAGAAAGCACCGTCCGGCTCAACATAGGTATAGCCGTAGTCCGTCAAAGCATCGGTGAGCGCCGTGCGGTTGCGGGCATAGGCCCCGACATCACTCGGCTCATCGATGCAATCGATGATCACGCGCTGAAAGAGTGCCGGTGCGCATACAAAGCCCAGCGTACGGGCAGCGCCCGCAACAGCCGGCATCAGACGGGCAGCCTGCGGATTGGTGTTGGGAACTAAGATCCACCCCACGCGCTCACCCGGCAGCGACAGCGACTTGGAATACGAGTAGCACACGATGGTGTGCTCGTAGATCGAGGGCACCCAAGGCACCTCGGCACCGTACACGATCTCGCGGTACGGCTCATCCGAGATGAGCATAATCGGATTCTCGGGATCGCGCTGAGCGTTGGCCTCGCGCAGAACATTGGCCAGTCGCGTCAGCGTGTTGCGTGTATATACGGCACCAGTCGGATTGTTGGGCGAGTCGATGATGACGGCAGTCGTCTTATCGGTAATCGCCTTGAGCACGTTGTCCACGCTCAGCTGGAACGCATCTTCATCGGCGAGCGCCTCAACACACGTACAGCCGGCCTTCTCAATCCAAACGCGATACTCCGGAAAGTACGGGGCGATAACAATAACCTCGTCGCCCGGGTTCGTAACGGCGTTGAGCGTGCAGGTGAGCGAAGCCGCGGCACCCACCGTCATAAAGACGTCTTTGCCCTCATAGCTCGTGCCAAAGCGGCGGTTGAGCGATTCGGCCACAGCGGCACGACATTGCGGCAGGCCCGGTGCGGGCGTGTAGCCGTGCAACTGGTCACTCGGCAGCTCCAGGGCCTTCTTAATGGACTCAGCCACAGCAGCGGGCGCCGGAACGCTCGGATTGCCCAGCGAAAAATCGAATACGTTTTCCGCACCGATCTGCGCCTTGCGCTCAAGGCCATAGCTAAAAATCTCACGGATGATGGAGCTTTCCGCGCCGCGAGCATACATAGTTTCGTTGATCATCTGTTCCCCTTTCGCATAGGCGCTATTGTACGCTTTAGCCGAGCAAAGTGCCGCAGCAATGTTAATTGGGGACAGACTTAAATGCGTGAAAACGCTCATTTAAGTCTGTCCCCAATCAACAGACGGCCCCATATCGCTCAAAAGAAAAAGCCTCCGCAGGTTTCCCCGCGGAGGCTTTCGCCACAAAGACTATTTGTCGGCATCGGCATCGGCATCGACAACGGTATGGTCATCGCCAGCATCATCGGACGCGGCCTCGGCATCCTCCTGCATGGCCGCCTGCGCAAAGGCCGCGGCATCAGCCGCCAGCTCCTCCTCGCTCATACGAGGCGTGCGCTTCTTGGTCGGCAAGCCAGCCGCCTTGGCATTGCGCTCCTCCTTGGCCGCCAGGATATCGCCCTCGCGCTCAAGGTAGGCGTCCCACTCGTTATCGAGCAGGGCATTCACGGCGTCGCCTTCGACGGTCTCGCGCTCAAGCAGCACCTTCGCCATCAGATCGAGCTGATCGCGACGGGCGTCCAGGATCTCGACCGCACGACGATGGGCCTCACGCATGATGCGCTGAACCTCGATATCGATGCGGCGCGCCGTCTCCTCGGAGTAATCCTGATGATCGGCGTAATCGCGACCGAGGAACACCTGATGTTGCGCCTCGCCAAACACTTGCGTGCCCAGCTCCTCGCTCATGCCCAGGCGCGTGACCATCTCGCGCGCCATCTTGGTCGCACGCTCCAGGTCGTTGCTCGCGCCCGACGTGATGTCATCGCACATGAGCTCCTCGGCAACGCGACCGCCCAAGAACACGGCAAGCTCGTCGAGCATCTCGTTCTTGGTCTTGAGGAAGTGGTCCTCCTGCGGAAGCTGCAGCGTGTAGCCCAGCGCCTGGCCACGGCTGACGATCGAGATCTTGTGAACCGGATCGGAATGCTCCAAGATGTGGCCCACCAGGGCGTGACCGCTCTCGTGGTAGGCAATCGTGGTGCGCTCGGCCTCGGTCATCACGCGACCCTTGCGCTGCGGTCCGGCAATCACGCGCTCCATCGATTCCTCGACCTCGTCCATCGAGATCACGGAACGATGACGGCGAGCGGCCAGCAGCGCAGACTCGTTGAGCAGGTTCGCCAAATCGGCACCAGTAAAGCCAACGGTCATCTGGGCGAGCTTCTCAAACTTAACGTCCTCGTCCATCGGCTTGTTCTCGGCATGCACGCGCAAGATCTGCTCGCGGCCCTTCACATCCGGACGGTCGACCGTAACCTGACGGTCAAAACGGCCGGGACGCAGCAATGCCGGATCCAGGATGTCAGGACGGTTGGTCGCAGCGATCAGGATGACCGACTCGCTTTCCTCAAAGCCGTCCATCTCGACCAGCAGCTGGTTGAGCGTCTGCTCGCGCTCGTCGTGACCGCCGCCCAAGCCAGCTCCGCGCTGACGTCCCACGGCATCGATCTCATCGATGAAGATGATCGACGGGGCCTGGGACTTGGCCTCCTTAAAGAGGTCACGCACACGGCTGGCGCCGACACCTACGAACATCTCGACAAAGTCGGAACCCGAGATGCTAAAGAACGGCACGCCCGCCTCGCCGGCAACGGCCTTGGCCAGCAGCGTTTTACCGGTGCCCGGAGGGCCAACCAGCAACACGCCACGCGGGATCTTGGCGCCCAGCTTGCGATAGCGATCCGGATCGCTCAAAAAGTCACGGATCTCCTCGAGCTCCTCGACTGCCTCGTCCACGCCGGCAACGTCTTCAAACTTGACCTTGGGGCGTGTGGCCTCGTTGGTCTTGGCGTTGGTCTTGCCAAACTGCATGTTCCTGTTGTTGGCGCCCATCATCTGGCGCATAAAGTAGAACATGATGGCGATAAGGGCGATCGTCGGAAGCACACTCATCGCCAAGTCGCCCCAAAAATCGGGATCGTTGGTGTTGACGATGTACTTGGTATCGGGGTGCTCCGCCATGAGCTCGGCAAGCGAATCGGAGCCGACATAGGTCGAGGAGAAGCTCTTGAGCTCGCTCGTATCGCCCTTGTCCTTCTTCGTCTTCCAGTAATGACCCGTCACGCTTCCGTCTTGAACCGTATAGGTCAGATCTTCGACGCGATCCTGCTTGATGGCGCTCACCATCTCGCTCGTCGCGAGCTTAACGGTATTGCTGGAATTGGCAAAGCCGGAGCCCATGTTAAAGAAGGCGTAGCCCAGAAGCGCGCAAGCCAAAATAAAATACAGCCAGCCCGTACGCGTGGGCTTCTTGCCTCCGGGCATCCCCGGGATCTTAGGCTCCCGGGGAGTCTGGGAATTGTTATCGTTATGGTCGTCGGGCATCTTACGAATAAACCTCCGGTTTCAAAATGCCCAGATACGGAAGGTTACGATAGCGCTCGGCATAGTCGAGGCCGTAGCCCACCACAAAGGCATCGGGGCAATGGGTTCCAACATACTTGGGCGTGATGGCCGAGACGCGGTCCTCAACGTCCTTCCACAGGAAGGCGGCGACCTCCAGAGAAGCGGGCTTGCGGCTCTCGAGGTTCTTCATCAGATACTTGAGCGTCAGGCCCGAGTCCAGAATGTCCTCGACGATCAGCACGTCGCGACCGCGGATGTCGATATCCAGGTCCTTAATGATACGCACGATACCCGAGGACTTCACACCGTCGCCATAGCTCGAAACAGCCATGAAATCGATGTTGGTCGGCAGCTCGATCTTACGCATCAGGTCGCCCATAAAGACCACGGCGCCGCGCAGGACCGCAATCAGCACCAGATCCTTACCCGCGTAATCGCGCGTAATCTCCTCGCCCAGGCGAGAGACGATACCGTCGATATCCTCCTGCGTGAACAGAACCTTCTCGATATCCGGATGTTGAGAAGCCATGACAACCCTTTCTTGTGCTTATCGCCCACACACCGCCGTATGGACGCGAACTCCACATTTTAGCAGCGCACGGGGTATATTTTCCAGCCCGTACGCCATCAGCGCGGGAATACCGTCAACGTCGCACAGAATAGCTGGCGTGGGACGCTATTCCGCATCGACCACGCGGAGCAGATATGCCACGCGCGTTGCGGCCGTGCACTTAAAACGCTCGTCCGCGCGAACTCCGGCGACCCACACCACGGCGCCCCCCGGCGCCGTCCTCACCATGGGCACGCCGGCGCGCTCGGAAACGGGAATGCGAGCCTCACCTAGCAAGTCGGATACTTTCTTGCTTCGACCACTCATCCCTAACGGGCACATCACGTCTCCCGGTACAGGACCGTCCACCCACAGGCGCGCCAATCGCGCCTCGGCAGGGATCTCGCCACGCGAGCCCGCCAGGATCCGCTCACTATCGCTGTCGGCAAAACCCAGGGCAGCCGCGTCTACCAAAGCTGTCACTTCCCCGGCAGCTGCAAGCTCACGGGCGCGGCGCACGATATCGCATCCCGGCTCAACGGCCATCGGTTCTGTGACCAGCATACGTCCCCCGCCCAACGGCAAACGACCGGGTACGGTAACCCAGTCCGCGACCAGGCCCTCGCGAGCCGCCGGCGCCTTGAACGCCAGCATGCCAAACTCAATGCGTGCGTCAATCCCCGCCGGAAGCGTGACCGAGCCGGCGCCCTCGGCAACGCAGGAAAGGACTCGCTCCACATGTCGCATCTCTGGACGAGCGTCCGGATCGATGCGCTTAATCGCCAGTCGCACGATGCGCCGCGCGATTACCACCTCGGCCGCAGCAAGGCGCCTGGCATCGAGCACCAGCGCGCCCGCCGCCTCCTTACGCAGGCAGCTTCGAAACGCCTGTGCCGAAAGCTGAGACAAAAACGCGTCCTCATCGCCTAAGATCTCGCAGGCGGCGCCAATCGTCTTGCAGACGCTCGCGTTGCGCTGCGCCACCACCGGCATCACTCGATGGCGCACGTAGTTTCGCAGATACGAGATATCCTCATTGCTCTCGTCTTCACGCCACGGCTGACCATGTACCTGTAGATAGCCCACGAGCTCGCCATGAGTTAGGTCGAGCAAGGGACGCACCACGATATTCCTCCGGCGAGGAATGCTCGATAGGCCAGCGGGCCCTGAACCCTTAATCGCGTTCATCAAAAACGTTTCCGCGCGATCCGAAGACGTGTGCGCGGTGCAGATACGAGCCGCCGTTCGCGGTGCCCCCGTCTGGGCGCAGAGCTCGCGAACATACCTCCGCGCCGCGGCATAGCGCACCTCGCGGGCCGCGGCCTCAACATTGCCCGACTCCCCATCAAAATAAGCGTGCTCCACGCACAGCGGTAAACCATATTTCGCGCAGAGCTCACGCACAAAGGCCTCGTCGCCATCGGACGCCTTGCCGCGCAGATGATGGTTTACATGCAGCACATGCAGGCGCTCGCGAGCAATGGGGGCAACACCGCGTCCGTCTTGGATATCCAGCTTTGATGTGCACGCCATAAGAAGCAGTGCCGTCGAGTCCGCGCCGCCTGATACCATGAGCACGACAGGAGCAGCCTGCTGCCTCGTTCGGGTCTCATCGACTGCCCCGGGCACGGCATGGTGTCCGTAATGCTGTGATACCGTTGGCATTCGCTTCCTCCTCTATTCGTCCGCACCCATTGTATCCTTTGGAATCTTATGTCTCGTCTGCACCTTCATATCCTCGGCAGTGGCTCTAAAGGCAACTGCGCACTCATCGAGGGCCCGCAGGGGCTCATTATGGTCGATGACGGACTGTCTCGCCGCGAGACATTAAAGCGCATGGCAGAACTGGGGCTCTCGACAGACAACGTCTCGGCTCTTCTCATTACTCATGAGCATAGCGATCACATCAAGGGCCTCGATGTCTGGTGCAAGCACTGGCACGGCCCCCTCTTTGCCAGCAGGGGCACTCTTTCGAACAAAGAAAATCTTTCGCATCTGCCTGTCGAGGAATTCGATCCCGGCGACGCCCTATCCATTGCCGGCATCCACGTGCAAACCTACTCAACATCACACGATGTCATCAATCCAGTCGGTTATCGATTCGACGCCCTCGATGATTCCATCGGCTTTGCCACCGACACCGGAGAGCTATCGAGCCAAGCCATGAACACCCTCAAAGATTGTCGAGTCCTCGCGCTCGAAAGCAACCACGATGTGACCATGCTGCGCGAGGGAGAATATCCCCGCTTTCTTCAGGAGCGCATCCTGTCTGCAAGGGGACACCTCTCCAACAGCCAAGCCGCCGAAGCCGCGCGCGAACTTGTTACAGATCGCACCGAACAGCTCATTGCCATGCATATCAGCCAAGATAACAATCGTCCGAGCCTTACCGTCAAAAGCTATGCCAAAGCTCTGGCCGCAACCCTGGATGACGAGGTCGGCAGCTCCGCAACCCTTCTCCAAGGATCGCGAAAACTCTCGATACGCCCTGCGAGTCAGTATCAGCCGGCAACCATTCAATAGACTGTCCTAGACAGCAAAAGGGGCCGAGAATCGCTCCCCAGCCCCTTTTGCTGTCTTTTAATAGCGCAGAACACCAACGAAGTTAGTCGATGGAGATCTTCGTAACGTTCTTCTTCTCGACGATCTTGGGAACCGTAACGGTCAGGATGCCGTCAGCGTACTTAGCCGAGAGGCCCTCGCTCGAAGCGTCCTTTAGATACACGCCACGCGTCGCGCTGTACGAGCTGAACTCCTTCTGCAGGAAGTTCTTGCCCTCGTTCTCCTCGTCTTCCTCGACATTCACGCTAATGGACAGACGGCCCTCATTGAGCTCGACATCGATATCGTCCTTGGCGACACCGGTCAGATAGGCCTTGACCTCATAGCCGTCGCCCTTATCCTCAACGTCAACGGGAAACGCCTTGGAAGCAATCGAGTTGTTTGCAAGGTCGGTCATATCATCAAACAGATCGAACAGCGAGCTAGCAGAAGGACGAACGCCAAAAACCGAACGATAAGGAACCATGCTTGCCATGTTTACCACTCCTTTTAGGACTGCCGAGCCATCTTCTAGGTGACTGGGACTTCTTTTGACGCTCTTATATATGCCCACCCAGTGCTTATATATACATCGACTATAAAGTTTTTTGAGTCCAGTACTATAAGCATATCTAAGTGTGTATGACTAAGGTTTTAGTAAGGTTAAGGTTCTTTGAACCAGAGCCTAAATAACAAGTATGTTCGCAGCTACAAATAGCAAGGGGCTTACAATGAGCGCGTACACGTTGTTGGTAACGAGCTAAAGGGCATCATGGACGACCAAAACCAGAACAATATGTTTATGCCGACGCAGGGGGAAGATGCTTCCACGCAGCCGCCACGGTTCCATCGCCCCCACATCTCGCAAGAGCCCATTAATGATCCGGAGCCCGAGTATGTGACGAGAAATCGATATCAAACGCTCGAGGATGCCCAAACGGGACGTAAACATATGGGCGTCGCCTCGGGCGATCCCGTATATCTGAAAGATGCACCGTTATCAAAAAACAGCGCAATCAATGACGACCCGACGAAAACGCCCATAACTCGGCAGCAAAGAGGTCCCCGACCTAAGCAAACCTTAACGCATTCGGCTCGTTATCTCGAGACGCCAAAGCAAGGGAAAACGATCTTCGTCTCATCAAGTAAACGACGTAAGCAGCATCGACTGACAATCCTGCTTTTGATCATTGCGGCCATAGCAGTTGCCCTTGTTATTCGATTTATTTTCTTTAAATAAAAGCTCAATACCAAAAACAATAAGATCGTCTGGTGTAATAGAGCCATTTACGCCCCGTAAACGCAAAAAAGGGGGAGGCCGCGAGGCCTCCCCCTTCTCAGTTCAAGCGTACGGCTCGGTGCCGTCCACCGGTCAGCGGCGCCCTGGCCTCCCACGGGCTGACCCCGCAGTACTCTCGGCGCGATGGGGCTTAGCT
>JAXJKV010000038.1:0-1895 GCA_036297525.1 Collinsella sp. | reverse complement strand
GTGCGTGTAGACGAGCCGGCCGTCGACGAGGCTCCTCTGCGCCAGGAAGTCCGACCAGAAGTCGCACCACTGCAGGAAGCGCTCGGCCCACCATTCGGCCTGGCGCAGGGTCTCGATATTGATGTGGCAACATCTTTTTGGGCGATCCGGTCAGAGACTCAGGCCCGCCTCCCTGAACCCGACCGGGGTCATGTAGCCCAGCGTCGAGTGCAGCCTGCAGTTGTTGTACCAGTTCACCCAGTCGAACAGCTCGGTCCTCAGATGCTCCTCCGAGGCGAAGGGGCGCCCCCGCACCAGCTCTCGCTTGAGCACCCTGTTCGTCGACTCGACCACTGCGTTGTCGTGGGGGTTGCCGGGGCGCGAGACCGACCTCTCGATGCCGAAGGCCGAGAGCAGCGCGTCGATCTCCGCGTTGCAGAACTCCGACCCTCCGTCGCTGTGGAACATCTCGACTTCGTCTAGCGGGAAGTCCACGTTCGAGAACGCCGCCTTGACCAGGCGCGCGTCCTTGCGCCGCCCGCACGAGCTGCCGACTATCTCGCGGTTGCACAGGTCGACCAGGAGGCAGACGTAGCACCACGAGCCGCCGGCGCGGACGTAGGTGAGGTCGGCCGCCAGGTGGGTGCGCGGGGGGTGGCCGTCGAACCTCCTCGCCAGCACATTCCCCGCGGAAGGCGGCTGCGCGGGCCCGCGGCCTCCCCGCGGGGCGCGTCCCGAGTACGCGCTCGCCAGGCCGTTCTCCCTCATGATGCGGCATATCCTGCGCCTCGAGGCGACGACTCCCGACCTCGCGAGGACGATCTTCAGCCTCCTCGCCCCGTATCCGCCGCGGGACGCCTCGAAGGCGCCGACCACGTCCGGCTCGATCGGGTCGGGGGCCTTCGGGCGCGGCGGGTGCGCGAGCATGTGGTAGTAGGTCGAGCGCGGGACGCCCAGGATCCTGCACTGCGCCGATACCGGGTAGCGGCGGGCGTTGGCCGCTATCACCGTCACTTTCGTGCGAATATCAGCGCCGCTTGTTTTAAAACATCGACCTCCATCCGCAGCCGCGCGTTCTCGCGCTCGAGCTCGAGCAGCCTCGACTCCTCGGGCGTGCGGTTGTCCGCCGCGCGGGTGGAGCCGGTCTCGTGGACGAGCTTCACCCAGCGCCGGAACGTCGACCTGCCGAGATCGTACTCGCGCATGATCTCGGCGGCGGGCTTCCCGCCGTCGTAGAGCGCCACGATCTGGCGCTTGAACTCCTCGGTGAACTTCCTCGGGTGCTTCGGGTCGCGCATCGGAGCCTCCTTCCGCAAAGGGCCCTCCGTCCCTCATGAAACCGTCCAAAACAGTATAGCCACATCAAGACGGCCTTGACGCGCTTGAGCACCGACAGCCCCCTGTGGTTCCTCAGGACAGCTCTGAGCTGCGCGTTCACCCCGCCCTCGATGACGTTGTTGGTGGCCGGGAGCGGCCCCTCCGCCGCGAGGCGGGGGTCGAGGTACGCGAACAGGGTCCCCGCCCCGACCAGCGACGCCAGGCCGCGGCGCGCCTTGCGCAGCCGCTCGTGCGTGTAGACGAGGCGCCCGTCGGCCAGGCTCCGCTCGTCGAGGAAGTCGGACCAGAACCCCGACCACTCGAAGAAGCGCTCGGCCCACCATCTCGCCTGGTCGGGCGTCTCGATATGGAGCAGCTCCTTCGCCAGCGCGTACAGCTCGACGCCCGCCTGGAGCTTCGGCCTGGTCGTCGTGCAGCGCTTGACCTGGCAGAACGCGTGGAAGACGCACCTCTGCACCCTGGTGCGGGGCCACTCGGCCGCGACGGCCTTGGCGATGTGGTCGGCGGTGGCGTCCTGCTGCTCGTTGAAGTCGGACAGGGCGGCGCCAATGAAGCGGATCCCGTAGTCCCTCGAGAAG
>JAXJKV010000037.1:0-19794 GCA_036297525.1 Collinsella sp. | reverse complement strand
CTCGTCCGGTCTCGGGCGCATCGCCCCTTGCCGGATTCAGATTCGACAAGGGGCGACCATTGTGCAATCGCAAGAAGATGACGGGGCGGAATGTCAATCCTGGTCTAACAGAGCCAAAAATAATGCTTCCGCTCATTCGTTGCGCGCATGATTCGATATGCAATCTAAACGAATTATACGGTACAGCAGCGCAACCCTTACTCCGGATACAGCATATCCTGTTCTCTATCCAATCGAACGCTCACCTGCTTTACCTGCGTACGTATGACCGGCTTTTTAATCGAAACACCGTAAAGCTCATACAGCAGCTCTGCCATCTGAGATACCGACATGGCTCCACGCTGGTGAACAAGTGAATTGAGCAGCCCCGCCGTGCTAAACGACCCTGACATCTTGCAGAACAACATGGCGTCGCCAATAGACGTACGTTTAATACGACCCCCCACATAGCCCTGCATCATGATTGCCTGGCACACATAGTCATCTAGGCCCAAATCGAGCAGCGTATCATTCAGCGCATCAAAGAAGCCAAACTCTTTGAGGTTGGCCACGCTATAAGGCCGCCCCGGTTCCATGCAGTCAATAACGGCATCCAGAATTGCACGCATCATCTGAGCGCCAACAGGATGAGGGGCAGACTCAAAGACGGCGATATTCAAGTACTCACGAGGCCCGATCTCAAGGACAGAAAACGCCCGCTCTGCCTTATGAAGCTCCGAAATAAAATCCCTATCATTAATCACCTCGTTGGTGAATTCGCCAAATTCCAGACAAAAATATTCATGCTCCGAAATCAATTGGGCAAAGTAATCATGGGCATCTATCGATTTGTCAATTACGGTACCACCGCAAAGGTGCAGACCATACGGGGCAAGCAGCGCATCCGTAAGCACAAAATTCGAACGCTGCGGATACGCGCCAAGAAATGAAGACTCGATGTCTCTGGCCCTGCCGCCTGTGCCGACCCGCCCCAAAATAGCGCCGAGTGACGAGCGCTCATCGTCATCAAGCTCAACCGTATCGACGATATAAAGACCGTCATGACACCAACGCTCAAAGCCGTTCAAAAAACTCCCACGGAACGTTGTCTCCTTCACGCCATAGCGACGCTCGTATTCTTCAGAAACAGCCACGGCGTCCGCCGGTCCGATATCCCTTATCACGCCGACGATTTGCGCATCACGGTCGGCGCTACCCAACGTCAGCATCGGCACGCGAGAATACTCAACGCCCTCAATCGGTTCGCACCAATGCGTAAGAACGTAGTGGAGCTCATATTCGTTTCTGATATCAAACGCAGCAAGCAACTTTGCAATCGAAGGCTGCTTCATTAAAAACACTGTGGAGCACTCGATATCAAGATGAACAAGCGATGCGACGGCAGCCCGAAGCGGGGCAAAATCATACTGACTAGAATGATAAGGACGCACACCCCTTCGCGCGCCGTCTCCATCGCTCGGCACGTGCGCATCCATGACGCCATCGTATCGATCGACGCAGGCACCGAACGCTCGCGCCGTCGTCGGATCGAGTCGTCTAACGCTGCCCAGGTCGTGCTCGGCAATAAATGAACAGTACAGGTCATACAGGCGCCGTTCGTCCATGGGACATTCTTGTAAGTGCTCAGCTAGTAGATAGTCAACGATGCTCTCTTTATCGAGCTTTATGCGCTGACTCCCAATGAGCAGATCGTTGCCGACCGCCCGTAGCGAAGCAACGGCATCGCGTACATGTTCGGAAAGCCCCTGGTCATGCAAGGCGTCTAAAAGAGGCAAGCGGTCCGCGACACGAGTTTTGGAGACTGCCGCAAGATAGCGATAGTCGCGTTCGCTAAGACCAGTTATGCGGGCAAATTGATCAGGCGTCATGGCGTACCGGTCAACAAATGATTGATAAACGTCCCCCTCGAGCAAGACACGGTCAGCCAGTGCCGATTCGCACATCTGCCTCACCCGTTCGCGCGTAATGGACAGTTTGTCACCCACCTCTTGCAACGTAGCGCCATCGAGACGCATACGCAGCGCATCGGCATGACGGGCATCAATCGTGTCAAGCCATTCGTCTAAGGAGCACACGTGAGGCAGGAGTTTGCGAGAATCGGCGTCGAATTCAACACGTCCCCCGCTATTTTGCGCGGCCAAGAGTGCAGCCTCCGTCCAATCTGACCCCGACGGAACGGCTACGCCCCCCATTGTCCCAAAGCTCTCAAGCACGTCATCGACATCTCGAGCAAGTTGCCTCGCACGGCACAGAGCCGCGACCGAACTTGATTCAAGCTCGTTAACCAGCGACGTGATGACCTCTTTATCGAAACTACCAGCCCTTAGCATTCGCTGTGCCTTAGGCGTCAACAAAACGACTAAGGCAGGATGGAACGGGTTATAGCCATCGGCAATCAACCTCCGCTGCATTTCATTAACAACCCGAACGGCGCTCTCGTCAAATTCACCCAGGAACGATTGCTCGTCAAAAGGCTCGACGGCGGCGGCGCACCACGCAGGAGGATTCTCGCCAACACGCTCGCAATAGTCTATCAGCGATTTAATAACGCTACTAACCGCACCTCCGCCCATACCGGGAATACGCGCGAGTCCCTCCCTCTTGAGCTTATTAATCCTATCGATCGTCTCAATACCATGTACGCGCAGCCGACGTTCCACGGGCTCGTTTAGACCAAGTGCCGCAATGTCAAGACTAACAAGAGGGTTCCGCTCGTTGGCCGCAAGTTCGGGCAGCGCAACAAGCAATCCAAGGGAGTCAAATGAAAGGCCCTGGCAGTTGGCAATACCCCGGAGCGCCTGGAGCTGTTGTTTGGATAATGCGTAGCTTAACGGACGAGCCGCTTCGAGGAAGCAGGCGCGAGTTTTACCAATCGTTCCCGCGCCCAAACCAGGCTCGCCATCAAGCCCATCCAACAGAGCAACTGCGCCCCTGACGTCAGCGACACGCTTTTCTGTAAAGCGATTGCAGGCGCGCGTGGGAAGCTCCAGGCAATCGAAGGAATCATCGAGGAACAGGGGCGCCAACGAACAGCTGCCCGTTGCCTCATCTGTAACAGCGACCCCCACGTCAGCCCCCTGAGCTGATTCGGCGGCCAAAACCGAGCCCTTTTCAACCTTCTCGTCAGCAACAGGAGAAAGCACGCCCAAAAGCTCTTCCTCTGGCGCCGCCGGAGCCCCGAGTAAAACCTCATTAAGCGCCGCACCAGCAACCAAAGGCGTAAATCCCTCGGCGCTAATCTCCAAACGTCCCTCTTGGCATAGCTCCACCAGCGCAATGGCAACGTCGCCCTTAGAACAAGGCGAAACGTATGACGTAAGCACATCGAGCGTGCGGATGCCCTCGATACTCGAAAGCACATTTATAACTGTGGCTTTAAGCTCTTCACTTTTCATGTTCGTCCCGGCACCCTTCCTAGATACGATGAACGCTTATGAGCTGGCGGGGAACCCGCCTTACTGGCCCAGCTCCTTAAGCGCTTGCAGCGACGCTGCGCGGGTCTCGGCGTAAACAAGGCGTGCGTCGCGAAGCTGTTCGTCAATCTGATCGACCTGGCCGCTCAGTGCATCAATCTGCCTGCCGACTTCCTCCATCTCGACATTCGTCCTCCAACCGCGCTGATCGGAGAGCTTCTCGTGCTTATAGCGCAGGACAAGCAGCTGGTTGAGCAAAGCAACACGTGCCTGGTCGAGCTCTTCCATCTTGTCGCGCGCGGCCTTTACCTCCCGCGCAATGCGCAGCTTTTCCTGCGCTTTTGCAGAGGGCTCGGGGGCAGGTTCCGATGCAGACTCTGGCGCCGTCTCGGACTCGGACTCGGGTTCCTGTTCAACGTCGAGCGCCGCCTCGGGTTCGGGCTTCGCGAGAGCCGCTTCGTCCATCTCCAAAAACACGCATATGCCAGGCTTCGTTGCAGGACGCGGCTCAAACACCGTAGCGACTACGCTGCCACTCAGCATCGCACTCTGTGAGCAAAGTACTGCGCGAAAGCGACGCATAAAAAAGCCAAACCCAGAAATCTGCTGCGCCAGGCGCTCGTCATAGGCAACACAAATCTTGTCCTCGCCTGTTTGGCGCACCGAGAGCCAATCACCCACGCACATGAGCTGCACCAGTGTGATGGGCGTCAGATCGCCCTCAAAGAGCAGCTGCAGACGGGGTGAAACATCATCGCGAGGAACGACAAGCTCGGTATGCTTCTCGAGCTCAACAAGCGTGGTGCCAACATACTGGCACAAATCGATGTTGCTCGGAACGTCCGTAAAATGCTCGCGAGCATGACCCAGGAGTCCCTCGCTTTTGTCGCTGTTGACACGGATGCGCTTAACGGCGTGCGACGACCCATCCCACGTCACGTCGGAATGCGTTAAGAACAGCCAGCCGTCGCAAAACAGCTCCATGGCAAAGATGGGAAAGGCTTTCTGCATCGTTTACATCTCCTTGTGTTCTTGCGTATCGGCCGCGGCGTCGTGGTCGTTGATCTCGTTCCGCTGTTCCTCGTCATCGAACAGGCCCTTAAACACCAATTCCAGATCGCGCTCGTCGGTATAGCCGGGCTCCAGCGTGCCACGGTCGATTGAGTCGAGCATAACCTGCTCCTTGTGCTGCAGCCGCTCGTAGATATTGCGGTCGAGCGACCACGGCCCGCCGCGGCGTTCGTACACTGCGCGCAGGTAGTGATACTGCGTGTATTGCTCTTGCGGCAGGCCCAAGCGATGAATGCGGTCTTTGGACTGCAGCAAGTGCACCAGGTTGTAGCTGCACTCAAAGTAGACGGCGTCGTGGCACACGCCGTGAAGCGAGACCGACTCGGCCAGTGTGTGTGGGTTGGTAACCAGCACACTCGTCTCCCCCGCCTTAAACGAATCGATAACGCGGGCGCGCGCGGGCATATCGGTCGACCCACTGATAGCGCGAGCCGTAATGCCGCGCTCGCGCAGCTCGTGCACCACATTACGAATGCTACGCTTAAAGATGCACCACACAATGACCGACTTGCCCTGGGCTACCAGCGACGCGACCAGGTCCAGGCAGGCGACCATCTTGGCTGTGGGCCGGTCATCCACCTGCAGCCCTTCCAGCGCTTTGCCCGCGCCCGTCTGCACCTCGCCATCAAACAAGTCGGCATAGTCGCCGGCGCTCAGATCTTCGGCCAGCATGCGCGGGTCGGACGAGAGCTGCAGCAGGCGAATGATCATCTCGAACGGCTCGCCCGAAAGCGTGCGCAGCACCTTTTGAAATAATTGCTGCCCCCAGCGATCCGCCGTCACATCAACCAGATGATCCTCGTTGGCCTGCGGCACGCCCAGCTGATGCTTATTGGTGCGACAAAAGAACGGCGCGATGGACTCGTTAATATGCTCAACGTCGTCCTCGCTCGTCGACTTAAGGGCGTTGGCACTCATGCCAAAGTACCAGTTGTAGTCGCGCGGCCATAGGCAGTGGAGCAGGTTGTATAGGTCCTCAAACGAGTTGGGGATCGGCGTACCGGTAAGCGCGATAAAGTACGGCGCCGCCGCGGCAATCTGCACCGCGCTTGCCGCGCGCTTGCCACCCACACGCTTCACCTTATGGACTTCGTCGAACACCACCAGGGCGCGATCGGCAGCAATGCGCGCGGCCGCCTCCCCCAGCGCGACGGACTCGTAGTTGAGCAGAATCATGTCGTAGCGCTTATAGTCGAACAGCAAAGTGCTGCACTTGTCGCGCGTGGAACGACCGCGAAACTCGGGGTCATGAAAGCACAGCGAACGCAAAAGGCGATCGGCTCCAAAGCAAGCCGCCCATTCGTCGCGCCACGAGCCAAAGGCGTTCTTGGGCGAAAGAACGATGATGCGATCGACCAGGTCGCGCTCGCGCAGGTAGGCAAACGTGCCCAAGACCGACGCCGTCTTGCCCGAACCGGGAACGGAGAAATTGGCGCAGCGACCCATAGCGCTCATAAAGAACGCATCCCACAGCTGGCGGTCCTTAAGTGGGCGTTGCATCAGGGCGTCCTCTGCCTGGCAAAACTCGCCAAAGCGGTCCAAGACCGACTCATCGTGCGCCTTGATCAGCAGGCCCACGCGCGCCTTCTCACGCAACAGGTCCTCGCGCGCGGTAAGGCCTCGCAGCAGGTCCGGATCGATTTCGCAGTCCACGCCAAAGCTTGCCGCCTGCTGCAGCAGTTCGATGACGCGCTTGGCGCCGGGATCTTCCATCGCCAGCGAAAAGAGCACGTCCGCCTCTCGATAGCTCGGCGCATAGCGGCGCAGCGCCGAAAGCCGGATCTTCCAGACCGGCTCGCGACGCAGCTGCTCAACCGTCATGTCGAGCGGCACGACGGAGATGCCGTCGCTATACGAGAGGCGCAGCTTCATTTAGGCTTCCTCGCCGCCCATCTTGTACGCAATCTTGTCCTTGATCATGCTCACCCTGGCCTCGAGCTTAGCGACCTCGGCAGCGATATTGGCAATCTCGTCCGCGGGCAGCAAGCCAAAGGTTGATTCCTCCACCTGATCAAGGTCCTTAATGGCGCGAATGATCGAGAGCGAAGGCGACTTGAGGGCCTTGTTCATCTTGGTGGTGTTTTCTGCCGATTCCATAACCTCGCGGAAGGCCGTCGCCAGCTGGACATCATCGCGAATCTCGGCGATATCGGTCGAGGTCACGACCTCTTTGTTCTTTAGGCGCTCGGCAACCTCAAAAGCCAGCTCGTTTTCGCGCTCGATAAAGCGATCGGCGTCGGGACCCTCCAAAATCGGTTTCATCTTGCGAACGAAACGCACGATGTCGCCCTGCGGCTCGGCAATCATGTTGGCGAAGACGATGTTTTTAACGTCCTCTTCCTGATCGTCGCTCTTGCACTTTTTTAGCACGCCCTGCAGGTCGTTGATAACGCCGGCAACCTTGAGCTCGCGCGCCAGGTGGAACTGGTCCTTGGCGTTGGCAAACTCCAAAAACTCGCTCATGTACCTAGCTTTAATAATCTCCTTTTCGAGTTCCTTGGGCTCCACGCCAATACACTGGGCGTACTCCTCCTTCGTGAGCAGGTTGGCGCTGATGATGTCGTTGTAGATACCCACCAAGCGGTCGACGGGATCGTAGCCGACCTTCTCTTCCTCGCCGTGCTGGATCGAAAGCTCCAGCATCTTGATCTTCTTGGAGTCGTTGCCCAGGCTTTCGGGAAGGATGACAGCCTCAAACCACCCAAAACTAGGATTATTGGCAGCAAGACGGCGCAGGCAGGTAAAGCGACGGTTGCCGTCGACGATCAGGCCATCGGCCAGCACCACGCCGGGGCGCTCCTGCGAGCGCAGGGCGATGCTGCGCTGCGTCTTGTCGATGGCGTCCTTGTTACTGTCGACAATAAAACCCTCGATGATGTCGTTGCAGGCCGCGACGTCCAGCTCGTTAAACGCGCCCTCGCCATGCTCGGCCTTGTATCGGCTAATCCACGAGGCGATGCGGTCGTTTTGCACGTTATAGCGCAGGAACTCGAGCTTAATGCTGTAGACGGGATACATCTCGGGTTTGCCGTCGATCACGATCTTGTGGTTGGCACCGGTCGGCTTGACGTTGACCCCGTCATCGATCATCTCGAACAGGTTCATGTCGATTTCCTCCTATTGGTTGTTTTTGATATACAGCTCGCGCAGGTATTCTGCGTTCATCCTTTTGCTGAGCATGACCATGTCAAGGTCCTCGTTATAGAACAGGCCCTTGTCCTGGACGGCCCTGTTAATGTCAGGCGCGGTAATGACGACACCGTAGTCATCCCGGAACGCATCGATCAGGTCCCCCACCTCGATAGGACCCTTTTGCCTAACAACATATTCGACCGCGTCGCCCGACGAAAACGTCCCCTCCTTGCGACAGAACATGTAAACGCCGCTAAAGCGGGTACGCCTTATTTGCTCATGAGCCAAACCGTACAGAACGATTGAGTCATAAAACGAATTGTCAAAACCACATTCATCGACCACGGCATCGAGCTTGTGCATAAAGCCTTGTTTACGAAGGCTCGTCACCGTAAACGGCACGTCAGGCTCTGTGCGGGCAAACAGGGAACACGCATAGCTGCCCAGGTCAATGCGACGCACACCCGTTGTCTCGTTCAGGCGCTTGAGCGAAATAAACGAATCGTGGTTGCACTCGATAAAGGTGAAGTTGCGCAGCAACGGCGTAATAGCATTCCTAAATTCCGGATGGTTGATGACCTCGTCGCCAAAGCCCGGGGAACCGTAGGCAAAGCCGTCACGCGAGATAAGCAGATTCGTAAACGACTGACGCAGGTCCACGCCTTCCTTGACTATCAGGTCCCTGGAGATTTCCAGACCAAGAGGCGCCAGTGACTGATCGTTAACGAGTCGCCCGGACGCGGTACCAAACTTGGCAGCAAAACTCGCTACGACATACGGTAGCGAGACGTAGTCCTCGGTCACCATATCTTTGATGAACTGCTGCTGCTCGTCCGTAAGGTTGCTCTCGACATACGAGTAGCGGCCGTTGCGCAGATATGCGTTCATGTCGCGCAGGTAGTTGCCGCGAACCGTCCTCGTTTCCACGCAGTACTTGTCCGCATAGCGCTGGGCAAACTCCTCGCGCGACAACTCGATGCCCGCATCACGCAGCACAACGAGCATTTGGTTTTTACGGTCCGTTTTGCCTAGGCGAATCAGCGGCGTCGAGCCCATTTCCAAGCCTGGCACCGAACCCGGACGCACAAATGAGCGGATAATCTCGTAGTGCTCCTCCTCGTCGCGAACGTCGTAGAGGTCACACAGCTCCTTGTTCTCGCGTAGGATGAGGCCCGCGCCGCACTCGATATTGCGCCCCACGGCGAGCGTCAGGATCTGACGCAACTCGGACGTAAAGCGGCTGTCGGCCTTGTAGGCGCGAATCTTATTGGCGCGCGCCACCAGGAACATGTGCGTGCCACGCAGCTCGTTAAGACATCTGATGTCCTCGGAAGGCAACGAAAGCATCTGTTTGTAACCGCACTTGTTGTCTTCCAAAAACAGCTGGTACCTGTTGCGGAAATCTTTAAGGTCGTGATACTCATCAACGGCCCCGGACTCGGCAAAGGCACGCAGCGCGGCACCGCGCGTGGAGAAGTTGCCCAGCTTTACACGTGCGATCTGCTCGAGCTGGGAGGCGTTGTCCTTCTCGACACTTACGGGCGTTCGAAGCGCGCCGGCAGAAGAATGGCGATTCAGCTGCGCCGCCCTATCACGCCATTCCTGCGGCAACGAGTGATCGTTGGCGGCGAGGCGGAGGCTAAACTTGTTCGATACCTTAACGGCTTTCAGGTAGCCAAAAGTCATCGGGGATGCCTGTGTGATCTTGCAGAACGCATCCTCGGTAAGGTCATAACGCTGGTACAACGGGGCGAATTTGTCCTCGTCGAGGTGCGGCCGGTTGCACAGCAGGTCGGCGCGGCGCTGACGAAGCGGGCCAAGACCGGCGGGCTTGTGCGGGTAATCCATAAGCGGCTTGTCGCTAAAGATCCAGCGCATCAGGTCGGCATCATCGCCGGGCAGCAACGTAAGCCACGCCTCGATGGACATGGGGCCTTTCTTGGTGAGGTCTTCGACCTTGCTGGCGAAGGGCTTTGTCGGCTGTTCCGGGGCCGGGGCGGGAGCTGGGGCGGGAGCGGGCTCGGGTGAGGACTTGGATTCGGGCTCGGAAGCAGACTCGGACTCAGGCGTCGACGCGATTGTCTGCTCTGCAGGCGCGGACTTCTCCTCTACCCCATCATCAGCATTTTTGATTCCCTTGCTTGCCAGGTATGCGCGGACCACCCGGCAAACGGACAGGTCAAGGTCCTTGTCGACCGCTGCGTATTTAAGCGGGATAGCACCCTGTCCATAGATGCGCTTCATATACAAGCAGGCAGGCTGCACGGTGTGCGTCAGATCATAAAACTCCTCAGCAGTTACCTTGTATTTTTTAAAGAGCGGACCGAATGTATCAATGTCGAACGTCGGGCGCGACGCCATAAGGGCATCGTAACGCTCGCGGATTTTCCAAGCAGAGATAGCAAGGTTGTCAATCCAACGAGCCGGCTTGTCATCGATGAGCATATAGCCCATCAGGGTGCGATCCTGGTATGCGAGGTCCGCAAACCACCTGTTGAACTTTGCAGCATCTTGGTCAAGGGCCAGCGCAAGCGCCTGGGTTACCGTAAGATCCTGCGCTGCCGACATCTCGGAATCGTGCGAGGAATCCCCCTCACGGGCTTTGGGCTGGGCATCCAACCGCCTGCCCAATTGAGCCTTATCAGTCGATGCAATAAAGCTACCTGCACCATTAGCATCTATGAAGGTAGACCGCGTATTAGCTGTATCAATATCCTCCTGATCCTGGGAAAGCTCAAAGTTCAGGCGCTTGAACGTTTTTACGGCCGCATTAAAGGCGGGGTATTCGTTTTTAAGTTCATCGAGCACCGAATTAGCGGAGTATTTTTCGCTATAGCCCATCGCGAGCTTGCCCGCCACCCTAACGCAAAAGAGCAGACGGAACGAGGGCTCGTGTATGGACAAACGCTCTCGATGTAGCCGCAGGATAGCTTCGCCAGCGAGCCGGTTAACCGCCGCGACACGCTCGAGTGACATATTAACCGATGGATACCAGCCCCCTATCGCCGCCTGGCGTGCAAGCTCAATTTCTTGTTTGGTTCTTCCAAGCTGCAGCTTTCCCGATGGCCAATCGTTTAATGCAGACACAATCGAGTGCAGCTCGCCCGAAGTTAGGCCCTTCGTTCGGAGCTCCCTCCAGTTGTACGAAAGCAGCTCAGGCAGATTGTGAATGCGATACTTGCTCTTTAATTTGCGTTGCAACGCCGGAGAAATCGAAAGATTCAACAGTGAGAGAGGCTCGCCATCACCTGAATAAATAGTACTGAACAGTTCGGTTTCTGGACCCTTAACATCCGTATACGCGCAACATTCAAGCCCGATGCTGCGCAAATTGCCAAAGACGTCAAACGCCAGCTTTTTGTTGCCCGAGAGCTTGCCGAGCTTCGGCGCCTGCGCGCGGTACTGTGGGGAAAGCGGCAAAGCGTAGACACGGAGCTGCGTCTCAAAGGCGGCACGTACGTCAGCGTCCTCGGCCTTGCCCAGCTCGCGAACGAGACTGAACACATCTTTAATATTCTGCTTATCGAGGAAAGCAACCTGAGTCTCGCTGTCGAACACGCAGCGCGGGTCATCCCAACCACTCAGGTACCTGGGGCGCTCGAGCTTGTTGACGGCGGCTTCAACGGGCTCAGCCTCTGGCTCGGGTTCTGGTTCGGGCTCGGCAACGGCCTTCGCAACCTCAAGGCCATCCGAGAAGGAAATGACCAGCTGCTGGGGCTCGGAAGACAATGTGAGTTCGGAACGCTCAGGCTGCACCGGCTCCTGCTGCTCGACTTGAGCCGGCTCCTGCCGCTCGACCGCCACCTCTGCAGACTCCGCCGGCAGTTCGTATCCCATTAGGGATAAGCCGTCGGCCGGCTTCTTGTCATACGAAACACCCACGACAACGGGGATAGGCCAGCTGCGCTCATTAACCTTCAGCTGCTCAAGAGTCGAATCTGCACGCAACGAAATGGGACCGCAAGCCATAGGTGCAGGGTCCTCAGGAGAAACAGATTCAACGGCCTCGGCCTCTTCGGCCACAGGCTCCACCGCTTCGGCTTCCGTCGCGTCGCCCGCGGTGGGCTCAGCCGTCACGGGCTCCTCAGCTGCGACCTCGACAGCCTCAGGTTCCGCAGTATCGCACTCGTCGGCCTCGGGCTCTGCCACTGCACGCTCAGCTGACTCAGGCTCTGCGGCTTCGGACTCTTCGACATCGCACTCAACGGCCTCGGGCGCATTCTCTTCAGACTCAACGTTTTCGTCATCAACAACGGCGCCGTCAACGTCTTCGTCCCCAGTGTTTTCGCCCTCGGCACCTTCGCTTTTAACAGCCTCAAGCCCAATGGCATCAGCAGCCACCGGCTCCTCTGCGGGTTCCGCCACCTCGTTGGCCGCATCGGGCGCCATGCTGTACTCGCCGTTGGCATACAAAAGTTCACCATCTATAACTAGTCGGGCCAGCGCGCGCTCGTATGAGTCGTTAATACTGCGGTATACGTTCGAACGCACCAACGCTTCGTGCAACGGAGCATCGGCCTGCGCGACCGCATTCAAAATTAGCGACTCGTAGTACGCGTCTACGTTCACGAAATCGCCTGTCGCACTCGTAGCATTTTTATCCATACAGAAACGACCCCCAAGATTCCCCAAACAACCCACTAGCTGTATTGGAAAAAAGGAAGAATTATGCCAATGATTACTTGATACGCCACTTGCGAACGTTTTTGTTTAGCAACATTTTGTTGTGCAGCAAATCAACTGTGCATATGCAGATGAGCGGTAGTTTTAATCGGTAAACGGCGATCACGGGCGCTTGAAGCCCGTCTGGCTTTCATCGGTTCCGCGGCAATTGAAATGAACCCGCCGGACGAACGTACCGCACGTTCCACATGCCTCAACTTGTCCACGCATCATCAGGAGTCCGTAATGGCCAGACCTTTAGCCCCAGCGAACCACTTCGCGCGTGCACCGCATGGGACAGTCGCGCAACGTGCTGGTCTACCGTCTGCTGTGCAAGGACACGATCGACGAGCGCATCATGTCGATTCTCGGTCGCAACAAAGGCGACTTTGCCGCCTTTGCGGACAAGTCGACCGCAGCCGAAGTCGACATGCAAAACGAGCTCGAAGTCAAGCAAAAGCAACTCAACGCCATGTTCGACGAAGAGATCAAGCGCCTGGAAAGCCTGATGCCGTCGTTAGCCGACCTGGACTTGTCGGAGGAGTAAACCCCTCCCCCCATGTAACCATCCTGTAAATCATAGCGGCGCACTCGAGTTTTACCGTGATGCGGTCGCGCCCGGCGCTCCACTGTGCTAAAGTATCCCGAACGTTCAAACGACTACGAGGGGAACTAGAAGATGGCACGTGTGCACAACTTCTCAGCTGGCCCGGCCGCACTGCCCACAAGCGTGCTCGCCGAGATCGCCGACGAGATGATGGACTACCGCGGTTGCGGCATGTCCGTGCTAGAGATGAGCCATCGATCTAGCATGTACCAGCAGATCATCGACGACGCCGAGGCAACCCTGCGTCGCCTGCTGAGCATCCCCGACAACTACCGTGTCCTGTTTTTGCAGGGCGGCGCCACGCTGCAGTTTGCGGGCATCCCCATGAACCTCATGCGCCGCGGCCGCGCCGGCTACGTCGTGACCGGCAACTTCGCCAACAAGGCGTACAAGGAGGCTGCCAAGTACGGCGAGGCCGTGCTGCTCGCGAGCTCCGAAGACACCAATTTCGACCGCATACCCACCATGGCCGACATCAACGCGCGCATTGCCGCCGAGGCCGCAGGCGACGGGCTCGACTACGTCTACATCTGCCAGAACAACACCATCTTTGGCACCATGTACCACGAGCTGCCCAACTGCGGCGATGTGCCGCTGGTCGCCGATGTCTCGAGTTGCTTTCTGTCGCAGCCGCTCGACGTTGAGCGCTACGGGCTCATCTACGCCGGCGCACAGAAAAACGCCGGCGCCGCGGGCGTGACCGTGGTCATCGTGCGCGACGACCTCATCGCCGACGGCCCCGCCTTTACGCAGACGCCGCAGTACCTGGATCTTAAGACCCAGGCCGCCAAGGGTTCCATGCTCAACACGCCCAACACCTTTGGAATCTACGTGTGCGGCAAGGTATTCCACTGGGTCGAGCAAACCGGCGGACTTGCAGCCATGGCCGAACGCAACTGGGCCAAGGCCAACCTGCTCTACGACCTGCTCGAGCACAGCGAGCTGTTCCATGGCACCACGCAGGCCGACAGCCGCTCCATCGCCAACGTCACCTTCCGCACCGGCGACGCCGAACTCGACGCGGCCTTTGTCGCAGGCGCGGCCGAGCACCAGATTCAAAACGTCAAGGGCCATCGCCTGGTGGGCGGCATGCGCGCAAGCGTGTACAACGCCGTCACCATGGAGGACGTGCAGGCGCTGGCCACGTACATGAAGGACTTCGAAGCACAGCATAGTTTGAGTCCGCGATCTAACTAGCCCGCAACACGCGGGCCGATCAGCCAATTCAAACCATCTGTTTTAGACAAACCTGCTAAGGAGTTTTTCATGCGCAAGATCAAAACCATCGACGACATCACCAAGGACGGCAAGGTCGAGTTTGGCGAGGGCTACGAGTTTGTGGGCACCGCCGAGGAGGCCGATGCCATCCTGATGCGCTCCACCGACCTGCACGGCTACGAGCTACCCGAGGGCATCCGCGCCATCGCCCGCTGCGGCGCCGGCGTCAACAACATCCCCGTCGAGGAGTACGCCAAGAAGGGCGTCGTGGTCTTTAACTCCCCCGGAGCCAACAGCAACGCCGTCAAGGAGCTCGTCCTAGGCATGCTGGTGCTCTCGAGCCGCGGCGTAGTGCAGTCGATGAACTGGGTGCGCGACAACGCCGACGACCCCGAGATTCAGGTCGATGCCGAGAAGGCCAAGAAGGCCTTTGTGGGACGCGAGCTCAAGGGCAAGCGCATCGGCGTCATCGGCCTGGGCAACGTGGGCTCCAAGGTCGCCAACGCCTGCGTCGACCTGGGCATGGACGTCTACGGCTATGATCCGTTCATTTCCGTCGAGCACGCGTGGGTGCTGAGCCGCGAGGTGCAGCGCGTGGGCACGCTCGAGGACCTCTGCCGCGGCTGCGACTACCTCACCGTGCACGTGCCCAGCAAGGCCGACACCATCGGCATGATTAGCACCGAGCAGATCAACCTGCTGGCACCCGACGCAGTGCTCATCAACTACGCGCGCGAAACCATCATTGACGAGGACGCCGTTGACGCTGCCCTGCGCGAGGGCAAGCTGAGCTGGTTTAGCTGCGACTTTGCCACGCCCAAGACCGTCAAGATGCCCAACACGTTTATCACCACGCACTCGGGCGCCGGCACCGGCGAGGCCGAAGCCAACTGCGCCGACATGGCCATCAGCGAGCTCAAGGATTACCTGGAGAACGGCAACATCGCGCACAGCGTCAACTACCCCGCCTGCAGCATGGGCAAGGCGCGCGCCGCGAGCCGCATCGCCTGCCTGCACGCCAACGTGCCCAACATGATCGGCCAGATCACGGCGATCCTGGCCAAGGACAACGCCAACGTGCAGCGTATGACCAACGAGTCTGCCGGCGAGAACGCCTACACCATGTTCGACACCGACGAGCACCTGGACAGCAGCACCATCGAGGCGCTCAAGCAGATTCCGTCGATGTATCGCGTGCGCGTGATCAAGTAGCGCCGGCTGATCTGACGGGCAGTTCCCCATGTGGCCTGCCCGTCACTGACATTGAATGCCCACGGGGGCGCCTTTCGCACGAGAGGCGCCCCCGTTTTTGTGAGCGCTCCATTAAATGCACCGAGCCGCTTCTTGGCATACAATCTGTATGTTGACCTAACTATCTGTGAGGTGCCTATGGTTGATACAGATTTTGCTTGGCGGCTTACGCAAGAACTCGTGCGGATCGACAGCTCAGACCCGGGTGCGTATGAGGACGAGATTGAGCGCTATATCAAAGCGTTGGTTGAGGAACGGTTGGCGCAGCTGAGCCATCCGGTGCTCCATGCCGTGCAGGTCGAGGAACTCGAGGTGCTGCCCGGGCGCCGCAACCTTATGGTCACCGTGCCGGGACTGAGCGACGAGCCACGGCTCGTCTATATCTGCCATATGGATACCGTTACGCTGGGCGATGGCTGGGACGCAAACACGCCGCCACTCGGGGCGGTTGTGCGTAACGACAAACTCTATGGCCGTGGCGCCTGCGACATGAAGGGTGGCCTGGCCTGCGCCATTGCCGCACTGGTCCATACGCTCGAGCGCGTGGTAGCGGATGGCGCGCTGCCCCGCCGCGGCTTTTCGCTCATCTGCTCGGTCGACGAGGAAGATTTTATGCGTGGCTCAGAGGCCGCGATCGATGCCGGCTGGGTCGGCTCACGCGAATGGGTGCTGGACACCGAGCCCACCGACGGACAGATTCAGGTGGCGCACAAGGGGCGTACGTGGTTCGAGATTGAAATGGCTGGCATGACGGCGCATGCGAGCCAGCCGTGGAAGGGCGCGGATGCCGTCGCCGCCATGGCCGAGGTCGTGTGTTCGCTTCGTCGCGCGTTTGTGGCGCTGCCCGCGCACGATGAGCTGGGACCATCGACCATCACGTTTGGACAGATCGAAGGTGGCTACCGTCCCTATGTCGTGCCCGACCATGCCAAGGTCTGGGTCGATATGCGCCTGACCCCGCCGACCGATACAGCCGCCGCGACGCGCATGGTAGAGCAGGCCATCGCCGGCGCCGAAGCCGCGGTCCCCGGCTGCCATGGAAGCTATACCGTGACAGGCGACCGCCCCGCTATCGAGCGCGATCCGGCCTCTCCCCTTCTAGCTGCACTCAAGTGCGCAGCAGACGATGTGACGGGCGCGGACACGACCGTCGGCTTCTTTACCGGCTACACCGACACTGCCGTCATTGCCGGCAAGACGCGTAACCGCAATTGCATGAGCTACGGTCCCGGGTCGCTCGCGCTCGCCCACAAGCCCAACGAATATGTGCCCCACGCCGATATCGTTCGTTGTCAGCAGGTGCTAATCGCGCTCGCCGATAACGTGCTCTGGGACGCGAGCGGCCAAGTTGGGGCATAATAAGCCGCGAACAAACCGACTCGCGCGTTAGGACCGTCCATGAAAGCACTTCCGTTTCCCTGCATCCGCCCGGCTCAGGACCGCGTGCTCGAGGCGCTGCCTGCAATGGGCAGCATCCTAAGCGGCAACGATGCCCTGCGCGGAGCCATTGCCGATGGTCTGATGCTCAAGGACCCGGGTGCGGCGTATTACGTGTACGAATGCTCGGGCGAGCCGGGACGTGTGACGGGTGTCGTGGCGATCTGCCCGACGAGTGTACTTGCGGACGGCAAGGGCGATGCCAGCGCCGACGTGGCCGCCGCCGCGCGCGCGATCGCCGAACTCAAAGTTCAGCCGCGCCCCGTGTCGCTCGCCTACGAGGCGTCGCCCGTCATGGACATCATCCTGGGCGCCGCCAAAGAGGGCGCCTCGCTCTACGCCGTCACCGACCCCGCGGGCATTACGCACCGCGTGTGGGAGGTCAAGCGCGAGGACGCTGTTGCCGCCATCCGTGCCATGCTCGACCAAGTACCAGAGCCGGCACTGGCCGACGACCCCGCCTACGCTGCCGCGCTGGCCGGGGCGTCGCAGCTGCTGGCCGATGAGGCCCGTGCCGCCGGAACGTACACCGGCAAGGAGCCGTTCAACTTTGCCGTAGCTGCGCTCTTCCCCGCCGCGCAGGTCAGCGGCGGCGCGCCGCAGGTTCCGACGGGTCTGCTCACGCACCAAGTCGCGCGGTTCTAGCAAGACCAGACCGCCCAGCACAAAAATTGGCAGCTCAACAAACAGGGAGCGGAGACGCAGCAGGTACATGCATCTCCGCCCCTTTTGCGTCGAGAAATTATGTCGGCGACCCGTGCCGCCGCGCTCGCGTTATCCGCGCTGCGGACCCGCAGTAGCCACGAGCGGTTCAAGCCCCAGCTCGCGCGCGTAGTCTTCCTGCGTAAAAATCTCAACCAGTTCAAACGTATCCGTCGCATCATCAAACGCAAAGTGCAGCACCGAGCAGTTGCCCGGCACGCGATCGCGCTCGTCGGCCGCCGCACCCTTGGTATGGTCCATGAACTCCTTGATGGCCGATCCGTGGCTCACCGCGAGCACGCACTCGTGGTCCGGGCGTCGCATAAGATCGGTCAGCGTCGCCACCATGCGCTCGCGCACCTGCATCTGGCCCTCGCCGCCAAACTGGCGATAGAAGTCGCGCCACGGGCGCTCGGGCATAAGCATCACGCGCTCGGCCTCAAAGTCGCCAAAGAACCACTCACGCAGGCCGTCCAGGCGCTCGTACGCCAAGCCCGGCCACAAGTTGGCGATAGTCTGCTCGGTGCGATGAAGCGTGGAGGTGTAGGCATGATCGGGCTCAATGCCGCGCGCACGTAAAAACATGCCGGCGCGCGCCGCCTGATCGCAACCCAACTGCGTAAGCGGCGAGTCACTCCACCCCTGAATGATACGCTTAAGGTTGAATATCGTCTGTCCATGACGTACCAGATACAGATCTTTATTCATAGGGGTCCTTTCGTTCGTTACCAACCCGAGAGCGAAAACGCCCCGTCGCAATAGCCAAAATGAAGCACGGCACCGTTGTCGGGTAGCTCTCCCCCGCCAGTCACATACTCAAGAAACTCCTGGCAGGCTGAGCCGTGGGAAACCGCCAGCACGCAGTCGTGCTGCGGCCTGGCCATGATGCGGGACAGCGCCGCGACCATACGTGTGCGAAGCTCACTTTCCGACTCGCCACCAAAGGCAACCGGATAATCACCCCAGGGCTGCGACGGCATATCGCGATTTGATGTGCCCTCCAGCGAGCCAAAATGCCACTCACGCAGGTCATCGACCAGCTCAATGGAACAGCCCTCGCCAACGATAAGCTCGGCCGTATGCCGCGCCCGGCCCAACGGCGAGGAATACACATGATCAAAGGCCACGCCACGCGCCGCAAACGCCGTACGCGCCGTCAGCGCCTGCTCGCGCCCGCGCGCCGTAAGCGGCGAATCGTGCCAGCCCTGCAAAATGCTCTGCACATTGAGCTCAGTCTGCCCATGCCGCACCAAATACAGATCTGCCACATGTCCTCCTCTCGTACCACCACAAAGGGGACAGGAGCCTTTGTGGTGATTTTGCCGCCGGATTGCACCGCAACGACGCACAACTACAGCAGCACGTCGGCAAGCGGACGCTTGGGTACGTGGTGCACCCGCGCCTCGTCGCGCCAATAATTGATGGAGCCGTCGGGGTTGGAATCGATCGCATCGATCACCTGTGTCTCGGCCGGAACGCCAAACGCCATGATCAGCTTGAGCTCATACTTGTCGTTATCGAGCCCCATGGCATCGATCGCGTGGGGCGTAAAGGCCTTGAACATGCAGGCTGCCACCTCGGGCGTGGCGCTGCGGGCGGCGAGCATCATCGTCTGCGCGGCAATGCCCGTGTCGACCTCGGTAATGGGAGCGGCGGGCTTGCCCGGAACGGCGCGCTCAGCAAGAATCGCGATGTAGCCGGTCGGGCGCTCGCCCTCGGCAGGACCCGACCAGTCCTTAAGCGCGCCGGCCCATGCAAGCTCGTCAAACACGCGAGCGCAGTCCTCGGAACCGCTTACCACATGAAAACGCAGACGCTGAGCATTGGCGCCGCAGGGAGCCAGGTGCGCCAGTTCCGCCAGCTCGAGCAAAAACTCGCGCGGCACGCGCATGGACTCGTCAAAGCGACGGCACGTACGGGCGCGGCGGACCAGCGCGTCAAACGTGTCCAGGCCGAGCTTTTCGCAACCTTGCTTTGCCATCGACTCCGCGCTAGACGGCGCCGCGGGAACTGTTTCGTTCATAGGGACCCCCAATTTCGGGCAATTGTTCTTAGGAAAATCTAACCTAAAACGTAGGCAATAACGAACAGGGCCGCAATGTTCTACACCTGTTGAATAGAAAATCGCGACGTGGGGAACAACGGAAACAATTCGGGGCCTTTGGGTTACGTTTCACCCTCCCGGGGGTGCGGACGATTTCTTGGACCGCGCCTAGGCGTATCCAAGCTTCCTGCGGTACTCCATCGGGCTCAGCCACCCGAGGGACTTCTTGATCCGCTCCTCACGATAGTACACGAGGT
>JAXJKV010000036.1:0-48130 GCA_036297525.1 Collinsella sp. | reverse complement strand
CTGACGCTCCTATTTGGCAAGGTGTTTTTTAGAATCCATTTTGCGCTCGGCCTCGAAGGCTTGCCTGTCCCAATCGAGCGGAAGTCCGGCCTCGACCCATGCCTCGTAGGCCCTCCTTATGGGCTTGAGCTCCCTTTGGCCCCTCTCCAGCATCGAGATGTACTTCTCGCTGGTTCCCAATATGGACGCCGCCCTCACCTGGCTGACCCTCGCCGCGCGCCTGGCCGCCACGAGCCCCGAGGCGTCCTCGGGCCTCCTGACCTCGTGCGGGCGCATCAGCGCCCGGTACGCCTCCCTGGCCACGTAGCGCTTGAGGCACCTCATGACCTCCCTGTCGCTCTTCCCCCGCGCCCTGGCCCTCTCGGCGTACTCGGCGGTCTCGGGGTCGCGCATGACCCTCTGCCTCGCGATCTCGTGCAGAGCGCTGTTCGCCTGCCGGTCGCCGCCCCTGTTGAGCCTGTGCCTCACGGTCTTGCCGCTCGAGGCGGGGATTGGGCAGGCCCCGCATATCGCCGCGAACGACGCCTCGGAGCGCAGCCTGCCCGGGTTGTCCCCGGCCGCGACCGCGAGCTTGGCCGCGCTCACGGGCCCGCACCCGTACATCGCCAGCAGCGCGGGGCAGTTCTCCTCCAGGGACGCCTCGATCGCGCGCTCCATGTCGAGCGCCGCGTCGCGCGCCGCCGCCCACAGGTCCGCCAGCGCGCCGAGCGCGGCGCCCAGCGCGCCCTCGGCGCGCACGGAGGGGAGCTCCTCCATCAGCCTCGGCCCTCCCATGCCGCGGAACCTCGACCTGAGCCCTTCCGGCGCGGTGGTGAGCAGCGACCTCGCGGTGTTGATCGCCGAGGTCCGCGCCTTCACCGCCCCGGAGCGCGCCGCGAGCATGCAGCGCACCCCGTCGACCCACCCGTCCTGGCTCTTGGGGGTCCCGAGCCTTGAGCCGGACATCGCCGCGCGGGCGGCCCTCTCCGCGTCCGCCTCGTCGCACTTTCCCTGCCCCGGGCGCCTCCTCTGCATCCTCGCCGGGGAGAGCGCCTCGCGCACGGGCATCCCCAGCGACGCGAGGTGCCTGGTGTTAGCGCTACTGTAAAAACAACCATTTTGACCAACGCTCAATAACCAATCATGCCAACGCAATCCCGCCATTTGCGCCAACGTATTTTCACCATTTCCACCAACGCCGGGGCTTACGCTTCGACCGACAAGCGAACGATGCTTTCGGGAGGAGCGGGCCGTGGCGGAGAAGAACCTGATCGGAGAGTTGGACATGTACAGGGAAGCGGGCATAAAGCCCAACTTCAGCGACATAGCGAAGCGCTACGGCAAGGACAGGCACACCGTGGCGGCCTACTGGAGGGCCGAGGGCGGCCGGCCCCGCGACGGGCGCGCCGACAGGGCGGGCTCCTTCGACGCGCACATCGAGGAGGTGGCCGCCAAGGCGCAGCTGCCGGGGGTCACCAAGAAGGGCATCCACGAGTGGCTGCTGCACAGGTATCCCGGCGAGGACCTGGCCGGCCACAACGCCTTCACCCAGTCCATGCGCAAGAACGGCATCGCCGTCGGGGCCCCCGACGGCCCGGAGCCGCACCCGCGCTTCGAGACGCCGCCCGGGCTGCAGCTGCAGTTCGACTGGAAGGAGTCGGTCAGGATGGCGAACCGCGACGGCGAGCTGTTCGAGTTCAACGTGTTCGCGGCGACGCTGGGCCATTCCCGCAGGCACATATTCATCCGGTCGGGGACCAGGACGACCGACGACCCGGTCAGGTGCATGTACGCCACGATCGCGAGGCTCGGCGGCGTGCCCCGCGAGTGGGTCACGGACAACATGTCCGCCCTGGTGACGGTCAAGGGCGGCAGGCGCCTCAAGGTCCAGCGCGCATACGAGTTCGCCAAGGCCGCCGGCTTCGAGCTGAAGCTGTGCCGCCCGCGCAGCCCCCAGACCAAGGGCAAGGTCGAGTCGTCGAACCGCTTCCCGTCGCGGCTCGCGGCCCACCAGGGCGACTTCGACGGCTGGGACGACATCGACGAGATCATCGCGCGGATCGAGGACGCCAGCAACTCCGAGCCCAACGAGACCACGGGGCTGCCGCCATCGGCGCTGTTCATGGAGGAGAAGGACGCGCTGCTGCCCGTCGGCAACCTCCGCGCCCTCGAGGAGGCGATGGGCGACGTGGTGCGCGTGGCCAGGGTGCCGGCCACGATGCTGGTCAGCGCGCACGGCGAGCCCATGTCGGTGCCCAGGCGCTGCATCGGCAGGCCCGCCCGCATCGTCTGCATGCCCGGCGGCGCGATGGACTGCTACGTCGGCGGCGAGCCGGTGGCGACGCACGTGGCGGGCGGGCCGGCCTACGACCCGGCGCACTACGCCGAGGCCATGGCCGGCAAGCGCTGGTTCGGCGACGCCGCCGGCGACATCGAGGCGGCGGCCGCCGCCAACCTCGGGCTGCTCGACTCGATAGGGGGCTCGCTGTGAGCGCCGCCGTGCAGGCCAGCCCCCTCAACCGCCTGGCGGCCAACCTCGAGGAGCTGGGGCTCGAGGGCATGGCGTCGTCGGTGCCCGAGTACGTCAGGCTCGTCGCCGACGGCAGGAAGAGCCTGGTCGACGCCATGCTCGAGCTCACCGACGCCCAGATAGCCCTCAAGCGGCGCGCCGACGACGAGCGCCGCACGAGGATGGCCAACTTCCCCTACATAAAGACGCTGGCCGACTTCGACTGGGGCTTCCAGCCGAGCGTGCCCCGCGGGCTGGTCGAGCAGCTGGCCACGCTCGAGTTCGTCGACCGCGGCGACAACGTCGTGCTCGTCGGCAGCCCGGGCGTCGCCAAGACCCACCTGTCGATAGCCATAGGCCACGAGGCCGTTATGGCCCGCAAGCAGGTGTACTTCGCCGACTGCTCGAGGCTGGTCGAGGACCTCAAGCACGCCTCGGCGAAGGAGGCGCTGGCGCGCAGGATGCGGTTCTACGAGCACTGCAGCCTGCCGATAATAGACGAGCTGGGCTACCTCGACATCGGCAAGGAGGGCGCCGACCTGCTGTTCCAGCTGGTCAACAGGCGCTACGCGCTCAAGCGGTCGACGATCGTCACGACCAACGTGCCGGTCGGCAGGTGGGGCGACGTGTTCGGCAGCAACGTCACGGCCTCGGCGGTCGCCGACAGGCTTTGCCACCACTGCGCGATGATCAAGATAACGGGCCGCTCGTACCGCCTGAAGGACGTGTCCATCGGCGGTGAGGACGGGAAGGAGGATGGCGCCTAGGCGCCGAAAGCGGCGCATCCGCGTTGGCGAATCCGGCGTATCCGCGTTGGCGCGATTGGCTAAAATGCGTTGGCGAAAATGGTGAAAATTATATTGACGCTAACACCTGGTGAGGCCCGCCCCGTAGGACGGCGTCCCCTCCATCGCGATGCAGGCCGGCTCCCCGGCCGCGGCGATCGCCCCGGCGAGCGCCTCGTAGCCCGCCGCGTCGGCGGGGAACTGGCGGGACAGGACCTTGCGGCCCCTCCAGTCCAGGACGTACAGCCAGTGCGAGTCGGCGTGGGTGTCGACCCCGCAGAAGACCGGCCCGCGGGCGCCGGGTGTCGATTCGTTTTGCATGTCTCGCTCCGTTCTTTCCGTGCTCGCCTGGACCGGGCAGACGGCACACTGACGGGGCGCGATAGAATGCGGTTGTTCGGGTCCGCGGTATCGCTCCATGCTCCTATTAGGTCATGCGGCGGTCTCGGCTCGCCGCGGCCCGCGCGGGACATGTCAGGAAACGAGGGCAGCCCTGTGGGCGCCAGCGGAATGTGGGGTCACCGCGCGGTCCGCATCTGATGGTGTCGACGTCAATGGTATACGGGTGCACCATCGACGTCTTCAATACAGAAGATATCAGTGCGGGATGTTCTGAAAAGCAACGCCAGGGCGGGCCCTGCGGTAACTCGGCAGGGGAGTGCGATTCCTCGATCGCTCACTTTATCTAATAAGAAATTGAGTGAGGCCGGAGCTTTAGCTCCGGCCTCCTTATATAAGGGCTCGGCAAGGCCGAGCCACTAAATTTATATCAGCCCTCAGAACATGTTTGAGAACTGTGCCTGAAGTACGTATTTGCAGGCCCCGAATCGGTGTTGCCTCCCGGCGCATTCCGCAGGGGGAGCGATATTTTGCAGCACGAAGTGCGCAGCAAAATATCGCTCATGCCCGAGGACGCGCCGGGAGGCAACACCGATTCGGGGCCGGACATACGGATCTACCTGCTCATTTACAAATTCGTAAACTTTTTTGAAAAAAGTGCTTGCACAGTTCTCGAATCATAGGTTATTATCTTCCACGTTGAACGCGCGGGTCCAACAAAACGAACTGCGAATCAACAACATAGCATGTCGGAGTGGCGGAATTGGCAGACGCGCTAGCTTGAGGTGCTAGTGACCGCTTTTTGGTCATGCGGGTTCAAGTCCCGCCTCCGACACCATCGCATTTGAGAAGCCTCTTCGGAGGCTTTTTTGTTACCGATAGACGGTGGGGTCCACGATGGAAACGCTTGAACGCAACGAGTGGGCAGACGTTGCCCAACTAGTCGAGATCACGAGCGATGCTGTCATCATCTGTGAGCTCGACGGAACCATTCTGCATGTGAATAATCGCTTACTTGGTTTGATGTGCGAGGAACGCGCCGACGTCATCGGTGGAGATGTTAAAGACGTCCTGTACTCATCAGCTTTTGAACGTGCGACGGAACATCGTCTGCCATTTGAAACTGATGGCTCCGAGAACGAACTGATGCTCAAGCTGAGTGACGGCTCCTTTATCCCCGTCTTGGTTCGTGCGGGCTCCGTTACGCCTCCACGCATCTTTGGGTGCCGCGCGCCACGTGTCCTGGTGGCGCTCCATAGCATCGAAGAACAGTATTCGCACGACCGTCAGCTCAAGCGTGCGTTATCGGAGCTTAGAGTGGCGAACAAGCGCCTCTCTGGCATGCTCTCGGTCATTATGAGTACCGTGGGCTCCGATGAGCTGCCCAGCCTACTTGATACCGTTTTGAACCAGCTTGTAGGAACGCTCGATGCTTCGGGTGCCGCTATCTATTTTTCTGAGAGCGGCGGTTTTAAGCTACGCGGTGTTTCCAAGGAGCTGTACGACAGCTACCTGCCCGAGTTTTTGCCGTATGGCGCTGGCATTCCGACGTATGTTCTTCGCGAGTCGCGTGCCTGTCGCTTGTCGATTCAACAGGACCTTGAGGGTGATAAGGCCGCCTCCGGTATGTTTATGGACCTGGACAATCGTTCTAAGCACCTGTTGCGCATGCAGGATATGCCTCCGTACCGCAGCGAGATCTGTCTTCCCGTTTTTTACGGTACGCAGATTCTTGGCGTGCTGGAAGTTGGTTGGAAACGCCCCCAGGCACCGCTCGCCTATGACGTTAATGTGCTCGAGGTCATTTGCGATTACCTGTCTATCCAGCTGGTCGGCATGGCATCGAGCCTTCGCTCCCGTCGCACGGCCGAGCTTGGCCGCTCGCTCAATGTCTTGCGTGATGAGTTGTTTACCTTTCTAGACGATTCCGCCGCGGCTACCCAGGCGGTATCGTCCGAGATCTGCAATATGCTTAACTGCCATTTTTGCCCTGTTGAGTATGACGCCAGTCTGGATTCCTACGTCATAGATTTTGAAGGCGGTAGTCGCGTTGCTTTGCCGGACGATCCCGAGAGGCTTTTCTTTTCCACGACGGCGCCAGCGGCACGTCTGGGGGCTGGCCCTGATGGCTTTGAGGCATCTGTTTTGGGAGGTACGAGTGCCGAGGACCTTAAACACGTCCGTATAACTCGCGTTGATGAATCGATGCCTATGGGAGGCTGGCTTAGGGCGCATGGCCTGCCTTGTCAAGGTCTCTACGTCGACTCCGGCATCGAGGCGGGGCGCCCGCGCTCTGAGGGTGATGGCAAGCACAGTAACGACGCGATTGTTCCTGCTTCTGTTGCGAAGAGCCCGACGACGCGCGCGCTGCTGCTTCGTGATGGTAGCCAAGAGCCGATTGATGATCTTGAATATGACTACTTGGTGCACTTGGCGCATGACTTTGAACTGATCTACGAAGGCGAATCTCAAAAGCGCGAGGAGCGCCATATCGCTCAGACCCTTCAGATCGGCATGAGAAATTCCCTGGGGGATGTTCCGGGTATCGCAACCGATTCGGTGTACCTGTCAGCCACGAACTCGGCGTTGGTCGGCGGCGATTTCTATACGCTCATCCGTCTTCCCGACGACTGCGCCGTCATGATTTTGGGTGATGTGTCTGGCAAAGGCATTGAGGCCGCATCGATGTCCGCGCTCGTCAAGACGGCCCTGACGGCATATGCGTGGGAGGGCGCTGGACCGGCCCGCATGGCACGCTCTCTTAACAGTATGCTCATGGGCTTTTCGAGGGTCGAGACGTTCGTGACGGCCTTTATCGCCAAGATTGACCTTAAAGCCGGACGCGCAACGTATTGTTCGGCGGGCCATCCTCCGACCATGGTCATTAGGCCAGAGTCGATGCCGCTGGGTGGCGGCGAGGCCCGTGGGGGAGAGGTCGAGCTGCTTGGATGCCAATCGGGCGTAATCGGTGCCTTTGAGAGCATGGTGTACGAGACAGGCGTGTTTACGTTCGCTCCTGGCGACATGCTCTTCATGTATACGGACGGAACGATTGAGGCCCGCGACCGCACCGGAGCGTTCTTTGGTGAGCAGCGCCTTCGTGACCTTCTGCTCTCTGTCTCGGGTGAGGGCGTATCGGGAATCTGCGGCAAGGTCTTGGGCGAGCTTGACCGATTTACCGAATCGGCGCTGGACGATGACATTGCATTGGCGTCCCTTGAGTTTTTACGGGGTCGTTCATAGACGACGCTGGGCGGGCTGAATCCGTACGGTTGGGGAAACGAATGCATCGAGTGGGCTTTTTTGGGGAACCATGGTCGTATGAATGAGTGGAATGACATAGCGGTTTTGACGCCACCAGGCGATATCGACATCGCCACGGTGCCTGCGCTGCGTCGGCGGTTGGATGCTTTGATTGGCCGCGGCGTGCGTCGTGTTGTCATCAACTGTCAGGCTGTTAGCTTTATCGATTCGACGGGCTTGGCATTCCTGCTTACGCGCGCTCGTGAGCTCATGAGGCGAGAAGGCCTGCTTTCGCTCGTCAATGCATCGGGTGAAGTTGTTCGCTTTTTGGAGATTGCTCGTCTTGTCGATATCCTTCATGTCGCGGGGCCGGCACGGGAGTCTATTCCCGCCATTCCGGTGGGGGAGCTGCCTCGCTGGAGTAAGAGCGTCGAGGTCCGTCAGGGTATCGAGAATCTTCCATACTACCGACATCGCATCGCCGAACTCCTTGAATCGCTTCCGTTGCGCCGTGACGAGCGCTACGATGTCGCATTGGCGTCGGGGGAGGCGCTGGGTAATGCCTATGACCATGCGGGCGGTATCGGGTGCGTCCTGACGGTTCAGGCCTATGGCGATCGCGTTGTGGTTGAGGTGCTTGATCGAGGTGCCGGCTATTCTATCGATGAAACGAGCGAGCCGGTCGCATCCGAGGAGCGCGGCCGTGGCATCAAGCTTATGCGTATGCTCGTCGATAACGTGGAGGTTGCTCGTCGTACGGACGGCGCCGGCACGCGCGTGCAGATGGTGAAGCTGTTTAGCGGAGCGCTGGAATCGTGTGCCTAGCCAATCGCTTTAGCGCGTTTGGCTATTAAGAACATGCGGCAGACAAGTTTTTTGAAAAAAGTACTTGCGTCTTTTGGACAACTCGCGTAAATTAATAACCCGCAAGCGGACATGGCTCAGTTGGTAGAGCACAACCTTGCCAAGGTTGGGGTCGCGGGTTCGAGCCCCGTTGTCCGCTCCATTGCATTTCCGGACCGTTTAGGCGGTCCTTTTTCGGCGAAGTGGCCAAGTGGTAAGGCAGAGGCCTGCAAAGCCTTTACCCCCGGTTCGAATCCGGGCTTCGCCTCCAGGCAACATCCGGGCGCTCCGGCGCCCGTTTTGTTTTTACATATGCGGACATGGCTCAGTTGGTAGAGCACAACCTTGCCAAGGTTGGGGTCGCGGGTTCGAGCCCCGTTGTCCGCTCCAAGTGTAATAGCCCGACTACCACGGTAGCCGGGCTTTTTTGTACCCATCGCCTGGGCTCGAACCCGAGAGGGAGCGAGCGTTAAGCAAACGCGGAGCGTTTGTAGCGAGCTGGCGAGGTCGCCGGCAGGCGGCCGAAGCCGGTGCGGATCCGCGAAGCGGATACGCGGACGCCCCGTTGTCCGCTCCAACTATCTTACGCGGTTCTAACGAACCGCGTTTTTTGTTGACGCTGCGCGAGCCCCGGGCACCCCATCTTGCCCCTCAATCGTCGGTCGCGTACATAAAGTACGCTTCCCTCCTCTTTCGCGGCAACCTGGGGCACCCGGAGCCCGCTCGCTGTCGTGGCCGGGAAAGTGGGACTTCCGTTCTTTTCACTAATCGGTCGATTCGTCCCAGGAGGCTTGAACCCGAGAGGGGACGATCGTTTTGGGGCGTGGCTGTGGCGTTGTTTGCCGCGAATGTCCGCTTTGGGCGTATCATCGTGGGCATCTCGCATAACCTCGTTGCAAGGGAGATACGCCCCATGGCTACAGAAAAGTCTTCTTCGCGCTCATGGATGTCCGATGCCGCGATCTATCAGATCTACCCGCGCTCGTTTAAGGATTCGACTGGTTCGGGTCTGGGCGATATCGCGGGCATTACCCAGCAGATGGACTATCTTGAGCGACTGGGTATCGAGGCCATCTGGCTGAGCCCGTTTTATCCATCGCCTCTTGTCGATGGCGGCTATGATGTGGCGGACTACTGCGATGTCGACCCGCGTCTCGGCTCGCTTGACGACTTCGATGACATGATCGCTGCGGCTCACGCGCGCGGCATCAAGGTCATCGTCGACATCGTGCCCAACCATTCATCCAACCAGCACCCCTGGTTCAAAGCCGCTCTTGCCGCCGGCCCCGGATCGCCCGAGCGCGCCCGTTATATCTTCCGCGATGGTCGCGGCGAGCATGGCGAGCTGCCTCCCACCAATTGGAATGCCAACTTTGGCGGCCCCGCATGGACGCGTGTTGCGGACGGTCAGTGGTATCTGCACATGTTTACGCCCGAGCAACCGGACTTTGACTGGTCATGCCCCGAGGTTCATGCGCTCTTTTGCGACGTCCTGGCGTTTTGGAGCGATCGAGGCGTCGACGGCTTTCGCATTGATGTGGCGCAGGGTCTCGCCAAGGATCTCGACCGCGATGACCTCGACCGGTGGCATCTCGCCGAGGGCGATGACATGGTTGACGACGGCACCCATCCGCTGTGGGACCGCAATGAGGTCCACGAGATCTATCGCGAGTGGCGCCGCGTGTTCGACCGCTATAATCCGCCGCGCAGTGCCGTTGCCGAGGCGTGGGTGCTGCCCGAGCGCCAGTATCTCTATGCGCGTCCCAGCGAGCTTGGCCAGACATTCAACTTTGAGTTTGCCAAGGCCACTTGGACCTATGATGACATGCACACTGCAATCGAGAAGGGCTTGAAAGCAGCCGTCGAATCCGATTCCGCCTCGACCTGGGTACTCTCCAACCACGACGTGCCGCGCGTGGCGACACGCTATGCCCTGCCGCAAATCAAGGCGACGCGCTACCACCAGATTGCGCTCGACTGGCTCTTACGCGACGGGTTGTCTTATGACGAGGACCGTGAACTCGGCGAGCGCCGCGCGCGGGCGGCCCTTTTGCTTGAACTGGCGCTTCCGGGCTCGGCATACGTGTATCAGGGTGAGGAGCTCGGCCTTTTTGAGGTGGCTGACATCCCGTGGGCTGCACTCGAAGATCCTACTGCGACCAATACGCGCGGACCGAAGCGTGAGAAGGGGCGCGACGGCTGCCGTGTGCCCCTGCCGTGGGTGGCGGCGGACGATCCCGCGCAGGGCGGATCGTTTGGGTTTTCGCCGGCGGACGCCGATGCGGCGCCCCATCTGCCGCAACCTGCATGGTTTTCCGATTACGCTGCCGATAGGGAAGAAGCGGACCCGACATCGATGCTTGCGCTCTATCGTGACGCCCTCTGGCTTCGGCGCAAGCTGCGCGGTTGCGCCAACGATTTTGCGTGGCTCGATCTTGACGGGCGCACCGGTCTTGCGGATGGTGCCGAGGGCGCCGAGGGCGGCGTCATCGCCTATCGCCGCGACAACGGCTGGGCGTGTGTGACGAACTTCGGCGCAGCAGCCGTGGAGCTGCCGGCGGGCAGGGTCCTGCTCACCTCATCACCGCTTGCAGACGGCAGGCTCGCGCAGGACAGCTCTGCCTGGATCATGCTCGGTGAGATGTAGGGGTCTCTTGCGGCGAGATTGCGTTTGCCCGCGCCTTCCGTGGTGGCTGATGTCTTCGCGAGGTTCGCGAGGGCGTTGCAAAACTTTTTAAAAAAAGTTCTTGCATAGGATGCGGGCATCACGTAAGATTAATCCTCGTAAGCGGACATGGCTCAGTTGGTAGAGCACAACCTTGCCAAGGTTGGGGTCGCGGGTTCGAGTCCCGTTGTCCGCTCCATTTGGGCGTTTAGCTCAGGGGGAGAGCGCTTCCCTGACACGGAAGAGGTCAGAAGTTCAAATCTTCTAACGCCCACCAAATGTTCGCAGCTCAGAGGCTATGTCTCTGGGCTGTTTTGTTTTGCTACCAAGCACGCCGTCAAATATGCCACCAAATATTGATCCAAGGTCCCCGTAGAGGTGCCGGCAGATTGCATACGTCCTGGCCGACCGTGACCGCAACATGTTGGTCAAGCATAATCTTTTGGATTCTTTTGGCGTGAGCGGCTTAGTTTTGGTAAGATTTGCCGGCGGCTTGACTAAGGGGGTTTTATAACTGCCATGCAGGTAGCCGTGTTGGTAACGTTTTACCGACTTGCCAAGAACCCCTCATAATTAATGCGTCTGCAAAATGACTAATTGCTTTGACCTGCTGAAACACTATATGTTGTGTTTGACCTAAAAAAAGAATACAGGATATAGATGCCTCTTTGTCGTATGATAGATGGCGGACAGAGAACGAGAACCTTATTCGCCCCATTTGGATAGATCTTTGAGCCCCTTGATTGGCTGCGAGGATTGTCCGCATGAGGAACTATGGTTATCGAGAACACAGATTGCGCGACGGCGCCGCAAGACAGGGGCACGCCCTGCCGGGCATCGTTTGGCTCTGAAGCGCAATGAGACTACTACGCGAAAGAGGCAAGAGGATGAAGATCATCAAGCGCAGCGGCACCGAGGTTATCTTTGACATCGATAAGATCGTCAATGCCATCCGTGCTGCAAACTTGGAGGTCGAGGAGAGCTCTCGTCTTACCGACCGCCAGGTGGTTTACGCGGCGCAAAACGTCGCCGAGGCATGCGAGAACGCGGGCCACACTGTTTCGGTCGAGGAGATTCAGGATTTGGTCGAGGACGAGATCATGCGTCTCGACTGCTACGAGGTTGCCCGCCACTACATCATCTATCGCTATGTTCAGAGCCTGAAGCGCCAGAAGAACACGACCGATGACAAGATCCTGTCGCTGATCGAGTGCAACAACGAAGAGGTCAAGCAGGAGAACTCCAACAAGAACCCGACCGTCAATTCCGTTCAGCGTGACTACATGGCCGGCGAGATCTCCAAGGACCTGACTCAGCGTGTGCTGCTGCCCCAAGAGATCGTGGATGCCCATAATGAGGGCCTGATCCATTTCCACGATTCGGATTACTTTGCCCAGCACATGCACAACTGCGATCTGGTGAACCTGGAGGACATGCTCCAGAACGGAACTGTTATTTCAGGCACGCTGATCGAGAAGCCGCACAGCTTCTCGACTGCCTGCAACATCGCGACGCAGATCATCGCTCAGGTTGCTTCCTCCCAGTACGGTGGCCAGTCGATTTCGTTGACCCATCTTGCCCCGTTCGTCGAGGTGAGCCGTCAAAAGATTCGCGGTGAGGTCGCCCGCGAGCTCGAGGAGCTCGGCGTTTCCGCATCTCCCGAAAAGGTCCGCGAGGTTGTTGAGGACCGCCTGCGTGACGAGATCCGTCGCGGCGTTCAGACGATTCAGTATCAGGTCGTAACTCTTATGACCACCAACGGCCAGGCGCCGTTCGTGACGGTCTTTATGTATCTTAACGAGGCCCGTACGCCTCAGGAGAAGCACGACCTTGCCATGATCGTGGAGGAGACGCTTCGCCAGCGTTACGAGGGCGTTAAGAACGAGGCCGGCGTATGGATTACCCCGGCATTCCCCAAGCTCATCTATGTACTCGAGGACGATAACGTTCACGAGAATTCCCCGTACTTCTACCTGACCCAGCTGGCTGCTAAGTGCACCGCCAAGCGCATGGTGCCCGACTACATCTCCGAGAAGAAGATGCGCGAGCTCAAGCTGTCGAAGGGCGAGACCGCGGGCAACGGCGACTGCTATACCTGCATGGGTTGCCGCAGCTTCCTGACGCCCGATCGCTCCGGTAACGGATTTAACAACGTGGCCAACGCGCTGAACTATGACCCGAACAAGCCCAAGTACTACGGTCGCTTTAACCAGGGCGTTGTGACCATCAACCTGCCCGATGTTGCGCTGAGCTCGCATCAGGACATGGACAAGTTCTGGAAGATATTCGACGAGCGCCTTGAGCTGTGCCACCGCGCCCTGCTGTGCCGTCATGAGCGTCTGATGGGCACGCTTTCGGATGCCGCACCGATTCTTTGGCAGTACGGTGCCCTCGCCCGCCTGAAGAAGGGCGAGACGATCGACAAGCTGCTCGTGGGCGGTTACTCCACCATTAGTCTGGGTTATGCCGGCCTGTATGAGTGCGTCAAGTACATGACGGGCCACAGCCACACCGAGAAGGAGGGCACGCCCTTTGCCATGGCCGTCATGCAGCGCATGAACGACAAGTGCGCGGAGTGGAAGGCCGAAAGCGATATTGACTTCTCGCTGTACGGTACCCCGCTTGAGTCGACGACCTACAAGTTCGCCAAGTGCCTGCAGCGTCGTTTTGGCATCATTCCGGGCGTGACGGACAAGGGCTACATCACCAACAGCTACCACGTCCACGTGTCCGAGGAGATCGATGCCTTCGATAAGCTCAAGTTTGAGGGTATGTTCCAGCAGCTTTCGCCGGGCGGCGCCATCTCCTACGTCGAGGTTCCCAACATGCAGGACAACCTCAAGGCTGTCATTCGCGTGATGCAGTACATCTACGACAACATCATGTACGCCGAGCTCAACACCAAGAGCGACTACTGCCAGGTGTGCGGCTACGACGGCGAGATTCGCATTGTCGAGGACGATGGCAAGCTGGTGTGGGAGTGCCCCAATTGCGGCAATCGTGACCAGGAGAAGATGAATGTCGCCCGTCGCACGTGCGGTTACATCGGTACCCAGTTCTGGAACCAGGGCCGAACCGAGGAGATCCGCGACCGCGTGCTGCATCTCTAATACCGCTCCGGGGCTGAGCCGGGAGGGCCGCTTGGGCATTTGCTCGCTATTTCGGACAGTCCTGCGCAAGACGAAGGCCACATTAAGTGGCCTTCTTTGCGTGCGGAACTCATATCGAGCAAAAGCCCAAGCGGCCCTCTCGGTTCAGCCAAGTTGACGTAGCTGAGATGCAGCATGAGGCCTGCTCACTCCTCGAAGTTCTTAGCGGAAATGAGTTGACTTGCAACAACGCTTTGCTTGCGATAACGGTTGAGCTGCAACAAAGTATTTATTGGACCTCGAACCCTATACTCGATGTTCGCTTCGTTCATTGAGTTACCCTTTGCATGAGGCCGGGACATATCGTCCCGCCCGCAGTTTCGCAGGCCGAAGGCCGAGAATGTTTGAGGACGGGATGATATGTCCCGGCCTCCCGGGAGAGTTACCTATGAACTACGCGAACATTAAGTATTTCGATATTGCTGATGGGGAAGGCGTTCGTACTTCTCTGTTTGTGAGCGGGTGCCGTCGTGGGTGCAAGAATTGCTTTAACTCTGTCGCGTGGGACTTTGCTGCGGGTGAGCCGTTCGATCGTGCCGTCGAGGACAAGATTATCGAGAGTCTCGATCATCCCTTTATCGATGGCCTGACGATTCTGGGCGGCGAGCCTATGGAGCCCGAGAATCAGGTGGGGCTTGTTGACTTTATCGAACGCGTGCGTGCGGCCTATCCCGCGGGGTCGGGCAAGACCATTTGGTGCTTTACCGGCGACGTGCTCGAGGAGCTTATGCCGGGTGGCCGTCATCACACCGAGGTGACGAACCGTATCCTGGCCTGCCTCGACATGTTGGTGGATGGCCCGTTTGTTCAGGATCTGTACGATATCTCATTGCGTTTTAGGGGCTCGAGCAACCAGCGCGTGATCGATATGAACGCTACGCGCGCCCGTGCTGAGCGCGAGGGCGTTGCGCTTTGTGACGCTGTGGAGCTTTGGCGTGATGATCCGGTCTATTCGACCCATACTATGTAGCTTGTGGTCGATGCCGAAGGGCGTGGTACCATAGCGCTAACGTGAAATCGGAAAAGTGAGGCCCAGATGGTCGATCAGGAAAAAGTCGAGGCCGCCATTAAGCTGTTGCTTGAGGGCATAGGCGAGGACCCAACTCGTGAGGGCCTGCTGGAGACTCCGGCGCGCGTTGCCCGTATGTATGGTGAGATCGCCGGTGGTATGGACCAGAGTGCCGAGGAGCACCTGTCCAAAACCTTTGCCGTCGCTTCGAACGATTTGGTTATCGAGCGCGACATCACGTTCTACTCGCTGTGCGAACATCATCTGCTGCCGTTTTATGGCAAGGCCGCCATTGGCTATATCCCTAACGGTCGCGTGGCGGGTCTGTCTAAGCTTGCCCGCACGGTTGAGGTTTATGCCCGCCGTCTGCAGCTGCAGGAGCAGCTGTGTGCGCAGGTTGCCGACGCTCTCATGGATTACCTCGCTCCCCAGGGAGCGATTGTGTTGATGGAGGCCGAGCATATGTGCATGACGATGCGTGGCGTGCAAAAGCCCGGCACCAAGACCGTGACGTTTGCTCGCCGCGGCGTCTTTGAGACCGATTCCGCGCTCGAGGAGCGTTTCTTTAGGATGCTGGGCCGCTAACCATGAGAGTCGTCAACGACTTTACATCGAAGACCGATGAGGGGACGTCGCGTCGCGGCTTTATGGCTTCGGGTCTGGCCCCCTTTGGTGCCATGCCTCGCATTGATTACATTTGTGCCAACGGGCTGTTCCGGCGGCACCTGGGCAACATCGTACAGTTGGAATCGGGGCGCATCTTCTGCCGCCACGGTATTGACCATCTGCTCGATGTCGCTCGCATTATGTGGATCAAGAATCTCGAGGAACAGCTCGAATTTGACCGCGAGGTCATCTACGCCACGGCACTTCTTCACGATATCGGCAAAGATGAACAGTATGAATCGGGTATATCCCATGATGTTGCAAGCGAACGCGTCGCTGATGCGATTCTCGGCGGCATGCCCGATGATGTGGCGTTTGAGCAGGCCGATGCCGCAGCCATTAAGACGGCCATTCTGGGCCATCGAAAGCTGCGCGTGAACAGCCAACCGCTTGAGCGTCTGCTCTATGCAGCCGACAAAGCGTCGCGCGCCTGCTTTGCATGCCCCGCGCGCAATGCTTGCAACTGGAGCGATGATAAAAAGAACCTGTCGATTCGCGTGTAGTTAGTTTGCGCGGTCGGGGTTCTAAACGAAGGAGACGATCGCGATGAGCAACAAGAAACTGCCCGAGAATGCAACCAAGACTGAAGGCGCCGAGCTCGCCCGCCGTGGAAGGGGCGAAATATCCACCGCAACGGCGGTGCCCCACGTGAACTATGACGATCTGCGCCATGCCGACCGCATCACCGTTGAAGGTCTTGAGGTTTTTGCTAACCACGGCGTGTATCCCGAGGAGAATGCGCTGGGCCAGAAATTCATCGTGTCCTTGGTGCTCTATGCCGACCTGCGTGCAGCGGGAGAGCACGATAACTTGGACGCCTCGATTGACTACGGCTCGGTGTGCCACGATGTCGATGGCTATCTGCGCGAGCATACGTTTAAGCTCATCGAGGCGGCAGCCGAGGGTGTGGCCCAGATGCTGCTACGTCGTTACCCCCTGCTGCTTGGTGTGCGCATCAAGCTCGATAAGCCGTGGGCGCCTGTTGGCCTGCCCTTGGCAAGCTGTGGCGTCGAGATCGAGCGTGTGCGCTAACCGGTTCTAATACGTCTCTATGGGTGGCTGCTTGAGCCGCTGCGACAGCGCTCTATTGTTGGGGCAGTACGTGTCGAGCAGGGCGTGAAACCGCTGATTGTGGCTTGGCTCGAGCAAGTGGACGAGCTCGTGGGCGACAACCATGTCGAGGCATTCGACGGGATAGGCGGCAAGTTCTCGTGCGATGCGAACGGCGCCGGATTTGGGCGTGCATGAGCCCCAACGCGTTTTCATGCTGCGTACGGAAACGCGGGAAACGGCGACGCCCATTGCGATTTCGTATGCGTGCACCATATCACGCAGCGCCGATGTGACTTCGGACGTATAGAGCTGGTCGATGTGGGTCTGGAGTTCTTTGGGCGTTAGGTCGTCGAGAGCTGTGCGCTGCTTTGCCTGCGTGCACCCACTTGGCTCGTCGGTACCCATAAAACTTGCGAAGGTGGCCTGTTTGGGTCGCGGTGCGGGTGATGCAAAGTTGTGATCGAGCGCATCTTGTACCGTGATGGGCTTGCCCCAAAGTGCAATGATGGACGAGGGACTGAGCGGCTCTCGCGCCGTCGCCTGACGTTGCTCGCGCTGGGCAAGTCGGCTGGTAATCCAGGCGCTGTTGCGCTTCACAAATGCTTCGATACGCTCGCGGCTGGCGCCGAGCGGTGCGCTTGCGTGGACCTCGCCGCTCGATGTGACGCGTAGGTTGAAGTTCTTGACGCGCTTTTTGGTAACGACGACGGGGATGGGCGTCCCATCCGGTCGGGATACGGAAATCGTAAACTGCTGCGTCAAAAGCGGTCCTTCAGATTGGGGACGGGCCGGCATGTCGACCGTTCGGCATGCCGGCCCGCTCAAGGGATGTGAAATTAATAACGCTCGAAGAAGGCAAGCGCGTTGTCGCTGCAGAGCTTTTGCATCACGGTCTTGCCAAAATGCTTGGAAAGCATGTTCTGGAACTCGGGCATCTTGCTGGCATCGGAGAGGAAAGCGGGCACCGTGGCTCCGTCCCAGTCGCCGCCGAGCGCGATGACGTCCTCGCCGCCCAGGTCGAGCCAGTGCTCGATATGTGCCGCTAGCTGGTCGAAGGTGACGTCTGCGGCGGTCTTGTCGGTTGTGTCGTTGGATAGGAACTCGCTGCAGTAGTTGAGGCCGACGATGCCACCCATGTCGCGAATGGTGCGGAACTGGTCGTCGGTAAGGTTGCGTTTGACGCCGCAAACCGCACGGGAGTTGGAGTGGCTGGCGACGAAGGGGCGCGTGGCGTGGGCGACAACCTCGTCAAAGCACTCATCGTTGAGGTGGGAGACGTCGAGTACCATGCCGGTGTGCTCCATCTGCGTAAGTGCCTCGATGCCGGCGGCGGTGAGGCCGGCGTGGGTATCGTGCCCGCTCGCGAGCGGTCCCTGCGCATTCCAGCTGAGCGATGACATGAGTACGCCCAGGCTCTTGAGCACCTCGATCAGTGCGGGGTCCTCGGCAAAGAACGTGGCGTTTTCGATGGTGTGGATGCAGGCGACCTTGCCGTCCTTGAGCGCGGGGCGAATGTCTGCGGCGCTGCGCACGTTGACCATACTGTCGTGGTTGAGCATTGCCTGGCCGCTCATATGCGCCATGATCTGCGCCTGGAAGCGCGCGGCGTGGGCGGTGGGAATCTCGTCGGGAACAAACGTGGCGAAGCACTGTGCCCACGGCGTGTTGCCGATCTTTGCGAGCGAGATGGCGCAGGCGTTGCCCTCGATGAGGTCGAAATCTTGCGGATGCGTTTCGTCGCCGGGGAAATAACCGTCGGTGCCGGCGGTAAAGCGCAGGTCGAGATCGAGCGTGGCCCAGCCGATGCGGTCGGCGGTGTCGCAGTGTAGGTCAAATACGGGATATGCCATGGTTCCTCCGGTTGCAGCGTTTCTTTGCAAACTGTCTTTGAATTGTATGACTAGGGTATAGTTAGCGCCATATGTTCATGGCGGCCTACGTTGTGCGCCGCCCTTATCACGGAGGTTACCATGTCCAACCAGGGCAAGAAGGTCAAGACTCATTATCGCGGTACGCTCGACGACGGCACGCAGTTCGATAGCTCCTACGATCGCGGCGAGCTGCTGGAGTTCACCTGTGGCGCCGGCCAGATGATCAAGGGCTTTGACGCCGCCGTGGTCGATATGCAGGTGGGCGAGAAGAAGACCGTGCACATTCCTGCTGCCGATGCCTACGGCGAGCACAATCCCGAGATGGTTCTGACCTTCCCGGCCGAGCAGGTTCCCAACATCGAGCAGATCGAGAAGGGTATGAAGCTCTTCCTGTCCACGCCGAGCGGTATGCCCGTCCCCGCCGTGGTCATCGATGTAACGCCCGAGGCCGTGACGCTCGACGCCAACCACGAGCTGGCCGGTAAGGACCTCAACTTTGATATCGAGCTCGTCGAGGTCGAGGGTTAGAGTATGCCTGAACGCTTGGTTTCGACGACATGCTTGGGAAATCTCAACGATCCGTCCTATGAACTCCTGCTTCGCCGGAAGTTGGGCGGCGTCTTTGAAGTTGACGAGCTACTGCTCGATTGGGACCAGGCTGATGTATACGCGTTTGTGGGCGTGACGGAGCTGGGGCGCACGGTCGATGTTCGGCTGGATACTGCCGACGGCGGTCGTCTTGCCGACGGCGACGTGCTCGCCATTGACCGTTCGGGCATGGTGCCCGTGGCGGTTGTCGTGCGCTTGCGCAGCGCCGAGGTTTATTTGGTCGAAGTTGACCGCATGGACCCGATTGCGCTCGCGCATTCGTGCTGGGAGATCGGCAACATGCATGCGCCGCTCTTCCGGGGCGACTCGGACGAGCATACTGTGCGCATGTATACGCCGGTGCAGCCTGTTTTGGGCCGCATGCTCCGGGGTGTCGAGGGTGTTCGGCTCTCGCTGGTTACCCGTGAACTCGATGCGGACCGGCGCTTTGCGTCGAGTGCGGCGGAGGTCGTCGTGAGCATGGCTCCCGACTTTACCATCGTAAAAAAGGCGCGCGGCTAAGCGCGCGTATGCGCAAGACGGGCTTTGAGGGGCGACCGATCAAGGTCCGTCTTGCTGTTGATATGAGGCTTTGGGGGAAGCATATGGGTCTTGAGGGAATCAAACTGATTGCATGCGATTTGGACGGCACGTTGCTGCATCCGGGGGAGCGCGAGCTGCGTTCCGAGGCCTTTGAGCTTATCGATGAACTGCATCGTCGCGGTATCGTGTTTATGCCGGCGAGCGGCCGTCAATATGCAAGCTTGCGCTACCTGTTTGCCCCGGTGGCCGATGAGCTCGCCTATGTATGCGAAAACGGAGCCCTGGTGATGAGCGAGGGGCGTGCCGTTGTCAAGCGTTCCATGGAGCGTAGCCTTGCTATGGATATCGCGAATGCCGTGGTTGCGTATCCCCATGCCGACGTGACCCTTTCGTGTGAGGGACACCTCTACACCATGAGCGGCAACGATGCGTTCGTCGACCATTTGCGCTATGAGGTCCACTGCGATGTGGCGGTGGTCGACCGCCCCGAGGACATCGACGAGGACGTCATTAAGATTGCCTTCCAGACGCCCGAGGCGGAGCAGCCGGCGGCGCTGGAGTATTTTGAGTGCCTCTTTAGCGACCGTGTTGACGTGATGACGTCGGGAACCGAATGGACTGACTTTATCGGCTTTGATTCGGGCAAGGGGTCCGCGCTTGCCGATTATGGCCGTGCACTGGGGATCTCGCCTGACGAAATGATGGCGTTTGGAGATAACGAAAACGATCGCGACATGCTCAACGTGGTGGGCCATCCCTATCTGATGGAAAGCTGCAATCCCAGCATGCGCGGTGTCAATGACCGTGTCCGCTACGTGTGCACGGTCGAAGAAGAGCTGCGTCGTCTACTTGCTGAGTAGGCATGTCCCAAACATCTACCGGCAGTCGGGGCAGAGACCCTCGAAGATGGTGTAGTGCGAGGTGACGCTCCAACCGATTTGCTCGGACGCCTTGGTGTCGAGTTGGGCATCGAAGGGGAGCGGTACATCGATGACGCGGCTGCACGAGGTGCAGATGATATGCGCATGCGGCTCGATCGTGCGATCGAAGCGGCTGCCGCCCGGCGTCTTGATGGAGAGAATCTCGCCGGCGTCGGCCAAGAGATTGAGATTGCGGTAGACCGTACCGCGGCTGATTTTGTCATCCTGTGCGCGCACGACGTTGTAGATTTCGTCGGCGGTGGGATGGTTGTAGCTTTGGCGCACGGCGTCAAGAACCAGCTTTCGCTGCCTGGTATTCCTTCTTTGCACCGCCATGCGCCTCACCTCTTTTCTATCAACGGTCGTAGGTAAATAATACCGTATTTAGCACACAATACTAATAACGAGGAATGAAACTGTCTTCATTGGCAAGTGGGGCTTGGGCCTGGGCTTCTGCGAGGCGAAAACGCGTTCCCATGCGCTCGTAGGAGGCATGAAGCGCCTCGAGATGAGATAGGATGTTTGCCGGAGCTCCCTGTATCTCCATCTCGACCGAGCCGTCTTCCATGTTGCGCACCCAGCCGGTGAGTGTGCGTGCCTGCGCGAGGTTGGTGTTGGTAAAGCGAAAACCAACGCCCTGGACTTGCCCCGCCCAGCGCAGGAAATAGCGCAGGGGAGTGTCTTGAGTGGCCTCGTCGCTTGCGAGCACAGTAAGCCTGCGGCGCAACTCGAGCTCAATGTTTGATGGTTTTTGAGGCTCTCGACTGCCGCCGGTGACGCTGGAGAAGAACGCATCGAAGAAGCCCATCGCTAGGCCTGCTTGCCTGCGTCGGCCGGGAAGGTAATGCCGGCCTGCTGGCGCACGGCATCCATGATGCGCAATGAGACGAGCGTGACATCGCGGTAGTGGCCAAGTTCGTGACGTCCCGCCGGGGTCTCCCAAATCTCTTCCTTAACGTTATCGATGCCGCCGATGGCGGTGATAAAGTCTGTGAGTTCGTATTCCATAGTGTTGCTCGATTTGGGCAGGTCGAGCACGCGGCCGTTGTCGCCCTGTTCGCGCGGTGCCTCGGTCGCCGAGCCGCGTACGACATCGCCGCGATAGTCGATGCGGACGTTGCGGGGCGTGGACAGATGGTCGATCTGGATAGTGCCACGCTCGCCTTCGATCTGCGAGGGCAGCAGGTCATTCGTTATTTTGGAGTGCGCGAGCTCGACGGAGATACGGCCACCGCCGTAGCTGGCGAGGATGGAACCGCAGCCGTCGATGGAGCCGTGCGTGAGCTGTCGCGTGGCGGGGTCGAGCAGAGTAGCCATGCTCGTAAGGCCGGAGGGCATGCCGAAAATCTCGACCATGGGCTCGACGGTGTAGACGCCAATGTCCATGAGGGAACCCGATGCCATATTGCAGTCGAAGATATTGGTGGCGCGTCCCGCGAGAATCTCGTTGTAGCGCGAGGAATATTTGCCAAAGCGCAATGAGGCGCGGCGGATGGGGGCGATCTCGCCCAGGGCGTCCTCGATGGCGTGGAAGGCGGGGTCATGGAGGGGACGCATGGCCTCGAGGGCCACGACACCTGCTGCCTCGGCAGCGCGGAAGACTTCCAGCGCCTGCGCTTCGGTGACGCAGAAGGGCTTCTCGACGATGACGTGCTTGCCACCGGCGATGCAGGCAAGGGCCTGCTCGTAGTGAAGTGCGTTAGGGCTGCCGATATAGACGGCGTCGACGTCGGCGGCTGCCGCGAGCTCATCGAGTGAAGTAAAGTTTCGCTCGCCACCGCGCTCGGCGGTAAAGGCGGCACCGCGATTGGCATCGCGTGAAAGCGTGCCCACAAACGCGGCTTGGTCGTTGGCGTTGACGACTTGGATAAAGTCGTCGGTGATCATGGATGTGCCGATGGTCGCGATGCGCAGCATACGTCCCCCTTGCGTTGTTTGGTCTACAGGATGAGTGTAGCGCGTGGGGATATAAAGCTGCGCGAAAACGCTATTACAGGTCGCTCTCGTTAAAGCCGGCGTCGATATCGAGGTTACTGCCGTCGGCTGCCGTGGTGGCGAGCTCATCGCAGCGTTCGTTGAGCTCGTGACCGGCGTGACCCTTAACCCAGATGAACTCAACCTTGTGCTTGCTTTTGGCAGTGAGTAGGCGCTCCCACAGGTCGCGGTTCTTGACGGGTTGCTTGTTGGCGGTTTTCCATCCGCGCTTTTTCCAGCCGTCGATCCAGTGCTTGTTAAAGGCGTTGACGACATACTGCGAATCGGAATGGACTTCGACCTCGCAAGGGCGGTTGAGCGCCTCGAGCGCCACGATAACGGCCATGAGTTCCATGCGGTTGTTGGTGGTCTTGGCGTAGCCGCGCGAAAGCTCGGAGGTGAAGGTCTTGCCGGCGGGGTTGGTGTATTTGAGCACGGCGCCGTAGCCGCCGCGTCCCGGATTTGATCGGGCCGAGCCGTCGGTATAGATGATGACCTTCACGGGCTTCCTTTCGTTGGATACGTTTCGTGTGAGTGACCATTGTAGCGCCATGCCCGCCGGGGGCCAGCAATCTACGATTTCTACCCCGTCTTCCGACTGCTAGTTGGCATGGATGATGCGGTTGAGCTCGTCGAGGTATTGCTGTAAGAGGAGAGAAGGCTTGCGCTCGTCGTGCATGATGTAGCCAACGTGCATCGTTGAGGCGTCTGCTAGCGGGATCGATGCCATGCCCCATTGCATTTCATTGGAGAGGACACCGGTCGACAGGGTGTAACCGTTCGACGTGATAAGTAAGTTAGTAAGTGTTCCGCGGTCCGAGATTCGTATGTTGCGGTCGCAAGGGATATAGCTAAAAGGTTCCTCGGCGTAATAGAAGGAGTTTGAGGTTCCCTGCTCAAAGCTGTAGCGCGTATAGGGCGTGAGGTCGGCAAGGGACAGCTGCGGGCGGCGTGCGAGCGGGTGACGCTCGCTAACGAAGACGTGGACCGTCGCGTCGAATAGGGGATGGAAGCTTGCGCGGGCATCGGCGAAGGCCTTCTGCAGAACGCGGGCGTTAAAGTCATCCAGATACAGAATGCCGATATCGCTGCGAAACGCACGGACGTCATCGATGATCTGCGATGTGGTGGTCTCGCGCATGATGAACTCGAACTTGCTGTCGCGGCAGCGCTCGACTACGTTGACAAAGGCCTCGACCGAAAAGGCGTAGTGCTGGGCGGAAATGGCGAGGCGGGCTTGCGGGGTACCGCCGTCCTCGTAACGGGCCTCGAGCATGTCGGCCTGCTCTACGACCTGGCGTGCATAACCCAAAAGCTCGGTGCCGTCGTTGGTGAGTGCAACACCGCGGCTAGAGCGCGTAAAGATTTCGATATGAAGTTCCTGTTCCAGGCTTTTGACGGCGTTTGAGATGTTGGACTGAGCGGTATAGAGGCGCTGAGCTGCGGCGTTGATTGAGCCGGACTCTGCCACGGCAATCAGAAAACGAAGCTGCTGAAGGGTCATCGACGCCATCCTCTCGATTGCTATCTATAAAACAGATAACAGGTTAGCGCTTTTAAGTGATTGACCGAGGGAAACAATGCCCGTACTATTCAAAACACACAAATGCGGTAGGTAATTAAGCCAACCACGGAACCGGGATGCGAAAGGAGGCCCGCATACGAATTGCTTACCAAGACGAATGCCGGGCTCCTGTTTGCGCCCGTCGGCGTGATCAGGAGACAGCGACTTACTTCTCTCTTTTTATTTACTTTCGTTCGATCAAGGAGATCATCATGAGCCAGTTCATCAACAACCCTGAGCACACCTTTGGTTTCGATACCCTGCAGCTTCACGTTGGCCAGGAGAGCGCCGATCCCGCATCCGACTCCCGCGCCGTGCCTATCTACCAGACCACGAGCTATGTGTTCCGCAATTCCCAGCACGCCGCCGACCGCTTTGGTCTTGCCGACGCCGGCAACATCTACGGCCGTCTGACCAACTCCACCCAGGGCGTCTTCGAGGACCGTATCGTCGCACTCGAGGGTGGCGTGGCAGGTCTTGCCGTCGCCTCCGGCGCTGCTGCCATCACCTATACCCTGCAGGCTCTTGCCCAGGCTGGTGACCATGTGGTTGCCCAGAAGACCATCTACGGTGGCTCCTACAACCTGCTGGAGCATACGCTCTCCCAGTTTGGCGTCGAGACCACCTTTGTCGACGCCCACAACCTGGAAGAGGTTGAGGGTGCCATCAAGGACAACACCACGGTCATCTATCTCGAGACGCTCGGCAACCCCAACTCTGACATCCCCAACATCGACGCCATCTCCGAGGTTGCCAAGAAGCATGGTCTTCCGGTCGTCGTCGATAACACCTTCGGCACCCCGTATCTGTTCCGTCCGCTAGAGCACGGCGCCAACATCGTCGTTCACTCCGCAACTAAGTTCATTGGCGGCCACGGCACCTCGCTGGGCGGCGTGATCGTCGACGGCGGTAACTTCGATTGGAAGGCGAGCGGAAAGTACGCCCAGATCGCTGAGCCCAACCCCTCCTACCACGGTGTCTCGTTTGCCGAGGCTGCCGGTCCCGCCGCCTTCGCAACCTATGTCCGCGCTATCCTGCTGCGTGACGAGGGCGCTTGCATCAGTCCATTCAACGCCTGGGTCCTGCTCCAGGGCACCGAGACGCTGTCGCTGCGCGTTGACCGCCATGTCGAGAACACCAAGAAGGTCGTTGAGTTCCTTGCCGGCGACAGCCACGTTGCCAAGGTGAACCACCCGAGCCTGCCCGAGCACCCCGATCACGAGCTCTATCAGAAGTACTTCCCCCGTGGCGGCGCCTCGATCTTTACCTTTGAGATTAAGGGCGGCCAGGAGGCAGCTTGGAAGTTCATCGATCATCTGCAGGTGTTCTCGCTGCTTGCCAACGTGGCCGACGTCAAGTCGCTCGTCGTGCACCCGGCTACCACCACGCATTCCCAGCTCTCTGCCGAGGAGCTCGCCGAGCAGAACATCACGCCCTCCACGATTCGTCTTTCTATCGGTACCGAGAACGCCGAGGATATCATTTGGGACCTGAAGCAGGCCTTTGCCGCACTGGACGAGTAGGGCGACTTGTGCAAGGACCCCTTGCGACTCGATAGGTATAACTGCATAAAATGCCTGCTCAAGGCGCCTGCGCAAGCAATGGTTGCGCAGGCGCCTTTTTTGCATAGGGAGGGCGCTATTACAGGGTTTTTGGCATGCTTTATGCAATAGAGATGTGGAAAACTCCTGTTGAGAGGATGTGAGTTTTACGCAAATGACGTGCACCTTTTGAGAAAAACCGCAGGTCGCGATTTGCTCGGGGTACTATGCAGCGCGATCGAATCACACGCAGCTCAAACGCAGCAAAAACGCACTACGGAGGTTTCCAGCTACATGAGGATCGATTCACGAAAACCGAAGGCCGCCGCCCTTTCTGCCACGCTTGCCGTGGCGCTTTTGGTGGGTGCCGGCGTAACCGAGGCCCACGCGGCGACGCTGTCCGACGCGGTCGGATCTACGCCGTCCGAGGCGACGCTGGTGCAGCCCGTCGACTACCGCGGCGATGGTTATGGCTCTATGCAGGAGTGGAATGCCTCGATGGGGGCAAAGCGCGACTCCCTGGAGATGCGCGCTCAGATCATTATGAATATGTATGGCGACTATGCTACCGATGACGAGCGCGCTGTGCTGCAGGGTTGCATCGACGGTGCGGGTAGTCTGTTGACAATGGGGGAGGTCGACGCCAGGTCGACCGAGCTCGACGAGCTTCGCTCCACGCTTGAGGATGCCAAGCGCGAGGCGCTCGAGGCTGCCGCAGCCGAAGCAGAGGCCGCTGAGGCCGTTCAGGCATCGTATTACAACGCCGGCTCCGGCTCGTCTTACGCGCCTGCTGCGTATTACGCGAACGGCTCGGGCCTGACGCGCTCGAGCGGCGTCAATAACTATAACGGCCGCCGCGAGACTTATTACAGCAGCAATGTACTCTACCATCACCGCACGGGCGAATGGACGCAGGATTCCGAGGGCTTTTGGCGCGATTCCGATGGCTACTACGTCGTGGCCGCGGGCGATAAGGCTCAGGGCTCCACGTTTACCGGTTCCAAGGGCGAGCGCAAGGTCTATGACTCCGGCTGCGCAGCCGGAACTACCGACTACTATACCGGTTGGTAATTTTTCTGCATCACGGATATTTGGCGGACGGGCGTCTTTACCGAGCTTTAGGGCAACGTAAGGACGTCCGTTCTATGTATGCGTTTGAGCTAACAGAGCCCTTACCGTGGCGGTACGCTGGGCGTATGGATGCGGGGCACACTGGTTCTTGAGAAATAAGGTCTTTCTCTTGGAGGAAGTGGTCTTGTGAACGCTCGAGATATCGCCGTTGCCGCCGTTGCATTGACGCTTGGCTGCCTTGGTCCTACGGCCGCGCTCGTCGCGGGCATGCAGGGGTCTTGTGGAGCTGCCTCTATCGTGGTCGGCGCGTTGATCGCGGCCGCGCTACTGGGAAGTGCGGGTGTAGTCCTTTGTCGCGACGATGAGGGCCAGGCCTCGGAGTCGCAGCTCTAACCGTCGGGACATCGACTACTGGTTATAGATGAAGATGGAAGCCGCCGTAAGGGGAGTGCCCTTGCGGCGGCTTTACTGTTGAGTCTGTTGACGTGGTGAGCCGGGCGCTACCAGCTTGCCTCGATATCGCGAATGCGCTGATAGAGCCATTCGTTCTGCGGTGCCTGGATATCGTGCTTGGTCGCCAGACGGCAGATGGTGCCGGCGAACTCCTCGACCTCGGTTTTGCGCCGCGCGACGCGGTCTTGCGCCATCGAGGGCATGCCGGTGGGGTCGATTCCCTCGATGAGGTGCACCATCTGCGTCAGGTCTGCCTCGGTCAGCTCGATACCCTCGGCGTTGGCGACCGCAAGCGTTTCGCGCATGGCGGAAACAAAACAGCGACGCTGCTCGGAGCCCTGTTCCGTGGCGCTTCCGTACGTGCCGCCGTAGGCCATGCAGGTTTGGTTGATGCCGTCGTTGAGCATGAGTTTGGCCCACATGCGGTGCGCAATGTCGCTCTCGACGGTATGGGCGATGCCGCAGCGTGTGTAGAGCTCGTCGATTGCGGTGATGGTTGCGGGATCCGTACCGGTCGCCGCGCCAAAGCGGATTTCGCCCGTGTTGGTAAAGGTGAGCTCTTCGTTGAGGAACACGGCGTCCATGCCCTGGCAAATACCAAGAACGGTATGCTCCCAGCCAAAGCGCTCGGCAATCTTTTGCTCGCTCGTGATGCCGTTGCACAGCGAGGCGATGAGCGTGTTGGGTCCCACGACGCGTTCCATAGTCTTGAGTGCTTGGTCGAGACCGGTGGTCTTGACCGTCAGGATGACCAGATCGGCGGGCGTTGCCTTGCTGGCGCGGACGGACTTGAGCGCACAGGGCTTGCCGTTGACGGTGAGCGCATCGTTTGCGTGACGCTCAAAACGGGCGTCATCCATAACGTATTCGACGGCGTCATTGCCGAGGGCCTTGGCAATCATGCTGCCGTAGAGCAGGCCGACGCCGCCCTTGCCGATAAAGGCGACCTTGTTGATCTGCATGTGAATCATCTCCCCATATAAAAGGCGCCCGCGCAAGGGGCGCCTGATGGATTGTATGCTGCCAGGGTGATTGGTGGGTGCACGGGGCGGCTGTTATGAAAAAGAAACTATTGCGCTGTGCGCTTATGCCGCGGGGCAGACCGCAAAGACGCGCGCGGGATATCCAACGCCATCGCGCACCTTGGGGAAGGTGCAGAAGATAACAGCGCCCGTGGCGGGAAGCTCGTCTAGATGGTCCATGACCTCGATCTGATAGCGGTCGACCGAGAGGATGTACTGCTCGCCGGGGTAGGGGTAGGCGTCCTCACGCGTGGTCACGCTCGCCGGGTCGGTGTCAGCCGGCTCGTGGCCGATGGCGCCGATGTTGCGCTCTTCTACAAGCCATTTGATGGCGTCGAGGTCCCAGCCGGGGTAGTGGGGCTGGCCGTCCTCGTTCTTGTTCTCGAGGTCGGCGAGCTTGGACCAGTCGGAGCGGAAGGCGACGAAAGCGTCCTCGGGAATGCGACCGTGCTCATCCTCCCAGGCTTTGAGGTCCTCGACGGTCAGGACGTAGTCGGGATTTGCGGCGCACTCCTCGTGCTTGTCGATCACGCAGAGCGGATGCATAAACTCGATGGGTTCAATCTCTCCAAGGGAACGGCCGTCAACATGGAAGTGGCGCGGTGCGTCGACATGCGTGCCGTACTGCGAAGCAACCGAATACTGGAAGCAGCGCATGGGCGCGAGCATGTCCTCGGGCGTGCCGGGCAGGTAGTCGAAGAGCTTGGTGGACTCAAAAGGCTTAAAGCCAAACCAGTGCGGGGTGTCGCACGAGAGCGTGTGAGTGAGGTCGACCCAGCGATAATCGGTGCTTTTGAGCTGGGAGGCGAGGTTCCAAAGGTCGAGCGCAGACATGGGCGGCTCCTTTCATCGGGCTTTTTGCTGATGTTAAAGCGGTGTCGTGACAGCTCGATTTCTGCTGCGTTACGATACGTTCTCGATTGCGATTCCACGATGTTTCGGCCGCGTGACCATTGTGTTTCGCCTTGCCGGGGCGCTGATGGCGAAGGGAGGGGCCGTGCAATACCGCGTTGACCCCAAAAGTGGTAACCGAATATCCGCTCTGGGTCTGGGCTGCATGAGATTTCCCGGTGCGCCGGGACACCCCGATGCGAAGACAGCCGATGCCATCATTTCCCGTGCGGTGGAGCAGGGGATTAATTATCTGGATACCGCGTATCTCTATCCCGGTAACGAAGATTGTGTGGGAGCTTCGCTTGAGCGCCTGGGTCTGCGCGACCAGATTTTGCTCGCGACCAAGTTGCCGCACGCTTCGTGCAAATGTGCGGAGGATTTCGACCGCTTTTTTGACGAGCAACTGCGCCGCCTGCGAACCGACTATATCGACTATTACCTTATGCACAACATCACCTCGCCCGCCCAGTGGGAGCGCATGGTGGCGCTGGGCATCGAGGACTGGATCGCGCGTCAAAAGGCGGCGGGGCGCATTCGCCAGATTGGCTTTTCGTACCACGGCAGTGCGGCGGACTTTCTCACGATGCTTGACGCGTATGACTGGGACTTTTGCCAGATCCAGTACAACTACGCTGGAGAGCGCTACCAAGCGGGAACGGCGGGACTCATGGCGGCCGCCGAGCGCGGGCTCGCGGTGTTTGTGATGGAGCCGCTGTTGGGCGGACGTTTAGCGGGCAAACTGCCTCCGCGTGCCCGCGCCATGTTCGATGGCGTACGCGATCCGTACCTGAAGACGCCGGCTGCTTGGGGCCTTTCGTGGGTGTGGAATCATCCTCAGGTCACGATGCTGCTATCGGGTATGACCGATACCGCGCAGGTGGACGAGAACGCGGCATTGGCGGATCGCGCACTGCCGGATTCGATGACAGCTACTCAGCTCGATACCATCGCACGTGTGCTGGGAGAGTTTGAGAAATCGAATCGCGTGCCCTGTACGGGGTGCGGCTACTGCATGCCGTGCCCCAAGGGTATCAATATTCCCGGCTGCTTTGGCGCCTACAACGCGAGCTACGCGCATAGTTGGTTTACGGGGCTGTCTCAATACTTTACGGCGAGCGCGGTGCGGACGAACGAGCCCAAGCTGGTGAGCAATTGCGTCAAGTGCGGCAAATGCGCGCGTCACTGCCCACAGCACATCGATATTCCCGAGCGTCTCGACGATGTGCGCCGACGTTTCCAGCCTGGGCCCGTAACGGCCGCGCTTAAAGCCTTTTGCAAAACGCGCTCCTCATGACCCTTTTATAACTTGCGGTGGAATAGTTCCTGTTTGCGGCAGAATGGGGCTTAAACAGGAACTATTCCACCGCAACTGAAGGGGGCTGTCGTGGGCCATCGGGATTCATGTGATGATTTGCGCGAGGTTCGTTGGGGCGTTTTGGGCGCTGGGCACATTTCGCATCGATTTGCATCGTCGCTCAAGGAGGTGGACGGGGCACGGCTTGTGGCTGCCGCCGGTCGCACCCCTTCGCATGTTGAGGAGTTTTGCAGGGCGTTTTCGATTGAAGCCGCGCACAGTTATGCCACGGCTGACGATAGCGGCGATGCGGCTTATGATGCGCTGATTGCCGACCCCGATGTCGACGCAATCTACTTGGCTCTTCCGCATGGCATGCATACGCGTTGGGCCTGTCGCGCGCTGCGCGCCGGAAAGGCCGTGCTGTGCGAAAAGCCGGCCGTTTTGAGTGAGGAAGAGGCTCTCTCGATTGCCTCCACCTCTCGCGAGCGCGGCGTGCTGTTTATGGAGGCGATGAAGAATCGGTTTTGCCCGATGCGCACTCGCGTGAAGGACTTGCTTGCGTCGGGTGAGCTTGGCCGTATTGTCTCGATTGAAAGCGTGCAAAAGCTCGATTACGGCGAGCCTCCTTCGGGCTATCTGCTTGATCCGTTGCAGGGCGGCTGTCTATATGACATGGGCTGCTATGCGGTCGGTTGGTTTGAGGATTTGCTCGCGGGCGCGTGCGAGGTTTCGTCCCGTGAAGTTCGCTGGCGTGACGTGTCAGGCGGCCGCGTCGATTGGGCCGATGAGATCCATATGAGCGTCGGCGGTATACCCATTCATATGGTGTGCGATGGCAAGGCAGCATATGAAAGCCGCTTAACGATTGCCTGTGAGCGGGGCTCGTTGGAAATCGAGCGTCTCCATCGCCCCGAGCTCGCCCATGTGAAGTATTCCGACGGTCGAGTACTCGAAATCGATGCACCATTTGAAGTCGATGATTTTTACGGTGAGGCGTCGCATGCGACGCAGCTCATTCAGGCGGGGAAACTCGAAAGCCCCATCATGTCCCTAGCCGCCACACAGCGCTGTGCGCACATCATCGATGCGATTCGCTTGAAACTTTAGGGCGTGGGGGCATGGCGCCAGCGCTTGGAATGCCTGGAGGCCTTTGCTCCTGATGCCCCTTTTATAACTTGCGGTGGAATACGGTCTGTTTGCGCCAAAATAAGGCACCAATAGACCGTATTTTTCCGCAACTGATGAGGAGGGAGCTGGAGATGCTGACGATCGGGTGTCATCTTTCGACGACGAAGGGCTATCGGGCAATGGGGGAGACGGCGTTGTCCATTGGCGCCAATACCTTTGCGTTCTTTACGCGCAACCCGCGCGGTGGCAAGGCAAAAGAACTTGACATGGATGACGTGGCGGCTCTGCGCGAGCTTATGTCGCAAAACGACTTTGGACCGCTGGTGGCGCATGCCCCGTATACCTACAACCCCTGTTCTGCCAAAGAGCGGGCGCGCGAGTTCGCCTTGGAGGCTATGGCAGAGGACCTGCGGCGCATGGAGGCGCTGCCCGGCAACTACTACAACTTCCATCCCGGTGCGCATGTGGGGCAGGGCTCCGACGCCGGCATTCAGATGATTGTCGACACCCTGTGCCAGGTGATGTTTGAGGGCCAGCAGACGACAGTGCTGCTCGAGACCATGGCCGGCAAGGGTACCGAGGTGGGCCGCAGCTTTGAGGAACTGGCGCTCATCATTGAGGGTGTTGCCGGCAAACGCCCCGAGCTGTCGTCCAAGCTGGGCGTTTGCCTAGACACTTGTCATGTGAGCGATGCCGGCTACGACATCATCCATGATCTGGACGGCGTACTCGACGAGTTCGACCGCGTGGTGGGTATCGATCGCTTGCATGCCGTACACATCAACGATTCGAAGAACCCTTGTGGCGCCCATAAAGATCGTCACGAGTGCATCGGCAAGGGATACCTTGGCAGCGAGGAATTTGGTGGCGGTATGCAGGTTATGCAGAATATTGTATCGAATGGCCACTTGCGTTCGCTGCCGTTTATTTTGGAGACTCCGAACGAACTTGCAGGTTATGCAACTGAAATTAGACTATTAAGGTCATTGCAGCAGTAATGACTGTCACAAAGTAGAGTATTCCATTCACGTTATGGGTTTGTTTCAATCAGTTTTCTCATTGCAGATTCGTAATTCCGGGTGCATAATAGCCAACAGTTTTTGCAGACCTCTGAATCAAACGAGGTCACCGGAAGGAGACTGATTATGAAGCTGAAGAAGCTTGGCGCATTTGCCGCCACGGGTGCTATGGCACTCGCCCTTGCTCTGACGGGCTGCGGTTCGTCCAACGCCACCTCTGGTTCTGATGCCGGTTCCAGCAGCTCTGACGACGCTAAGGTCGAGAAGGTCGACGGCTCCAAGGAGTACGCGCTCGTCAAGGACGGTACGCTGACCGTCGGCACCTCTGCCGAGTACGCTCCGTTTGAGTACAAGGATGACAACGGCGATTATCAGGGCTTTGACCTTGAGCTCATCAAGGCTATCGGCGACAAGCTGGGCCTGGATGTCGAGTATGTCAACAATGACTTTGACACGCTGGTTCCGGGTGTCGCTTCGGGCGCCAAGTATGACGTCTCCATCGCGGCTATCACCGACACGCCCGAGCGTGAGAAGGAAGTCACTTTCTCTGATTCCTACTACATGGACGATCAGGCTATCGTGACCAAGGTCGATAACACCGACATCACGGCCGACAACTACAGCGAGAAGCTCAACAACGCCGACGCTACCATCATCGTCCAGTCTGGCTCGACCGCCGAGTCCTTTGCCCAGGAGAACTTCCCCAAGGCCAAGATCGTCCCCTACAAGGACGCCACCGAGTGCTTCAGCGCCCTGCAGTCCGATAAGGGCGACGCCGTAGTCACCAACCGCTCCGTTGCCAGCCAGCTGACCGCCGAGCAGTTCAGCACCTGCCAGACCATTAAGCAGATCAGCACCGGCGAGGAGTACGCCATCGCCATCAACCAGGGCAACACCAAGCTCAAGGACGACATCAACCAGGCCATCAAGGACCTGACCGACGACGGTACCGTTGACGCCCTCATGGCTAAGTACAACATCAAGTAAAATAACTACTTGATTGCGCGCGGGCCCTTTCCGTTTTGGCGGAGAGGGCCTTTGCGCTTCTCTTGACGGAGAGCATTTCCGTCTCGTTTTGCCGGCAACTTCTACGATAGGAGCCACCTTGTCTCGATTGAACGAAGGGACCATGGGTCGGCGCTTCCCGCTGCCCTCGATGCTCCAAAAACTAGCCTGCGCCCTGACTGTGGCGCTCGCTTTGCTGTGCGCGGGGACAGCCGCGCCTTCGACCGCTCAGGCGCTCGAGACCGCAAAGATCACCGCGCGTCCCAATACCGGTTCGGGCAGCGACGTGGTCGGTGGCACCGAGACGCGCATTACCTGGGAGGTCCAGGCCGATGCCGATGAGGAGCTGAGCGGTCTTTCGCTGACGTTTGTCGACGGCACGACGTTTGGTACCGATGACACGCGATTGACGATGCTCTCGGGCGAGGACCTCATGGATCGTACGCCCATGAAGCCCACGTGCAAGGCTGACGGCCAGACGCTCAAGATTGACTTTGGCGAGACGGCGCCTGCCGGCGGCTTTTTCCGTGTCGAGGTTTACGGCGTGACGTTTCCCGTCGAGGGCGGCGAAGAGGCCTTTAGCGGCACCTATACGCTCGCCGACGGTTCGACCAAGAAGATTTCCAAGATTCCGTCGGTGGAGATCAAGGGCGTGACGGCATTCGATAACTTCCTGGCCGATCTTAAGGAGCAGCCGTGGGTCGAGGCCTGGAACTCCAATATGTTCCTGCGCCTGTTCTTAAACCCAGTCATTTTGGTCCAAAGCCTGCCGATCGTCTTTAAGGGCTTCCTTATGTCGCTCTCGATCGTGCTTGTGGCGTTTCCGCTGGCAATTCCCTTTGGCTTTGCCTTGTCGCTCATGCGCATTTCCAAGTCGCGCATCCTGCGCTGCCTCGCCGGCATCTATGTGAATATCATCCGCGGTACGCCGGCGTTCCTGCAGATCTATATCGCGTTCTTCGGTCTGCCGTTGGCCGGCGTCAAGGTTGATGACTACGTGCTTGGCGTTATCGTCATGGCCATGAACTCGTCTGCGTACCTATGCGAGATCTTCCGTGCCGGTATTCAATCGATCCCCAAGGGCCAAAACGAGGCTGCGCGTTCGCTGGGCATGAACGCGTTCCAGACGCTGCTCTATGTCATGATTCCGCAGACGTTCCGTAATGTTTTGCCTACGCTGACCAGCGAGTTTATCTTGCTTTACAAGGATACGTCGCTGCTTGCCGCCGTGGGTGTGGTCGAGATCGTCATGAACGCCCGTACCATCGTGGCCACGACGGGCTCCATTACACCGTACGTGGTTGCCGCCCTGTTCTATCTGGTCATCACCCTGCCGCTCGCTCGCTTGGTGAGCGGTCTTGAGGCGAGGCTTTTGGGCACGGCCGAGACCAAGAAGAAGCGTCCCGCCAAGAGCGCCGGACAGGTTGTCGCGACGCCCGCCGATCACATCGCCGGTCTGTAAGGAGGTCCTATCATGAGCGAAACCAATAACTCGAACGAGGTCGCCGTCAGCATCAAGAACCTCCAGAAGGCCTTTGGGGACAACGTGGTCCTGCGCGATATCGATCTGGATGTGCACAAGGGTGAGGTCGTTGTGGTCTTGGGCCCCTCAGGCTCGGGCAAGTCGACGATGCTTCGCTGCATCAATCGCCTGGAGCATCCCACGAGCGGCTCGATTGTCGTCGAGGGCGTGGATGTGTGTGCCAAGGGCGTCGACCTCAACAAAGTGCGCACGCACCTGGGCATGGTGTTTCAGCAGTTCAACCTGTTCCCGCACCTGTCGGTCAAAAAGAACGTCATGCTTGCGCAGCAAAAGGTGCTCAAGCGCAGCAAGGAAGAGGCCGAGAAGATCGCCGTCGAGGAGCTGACCAAGGTCGGCCTGGCCGAGCGCATCGACTTTATGCCGAGCCAGCTCTCGGGCGGCCAGCAGCAGCGCGTGGCCATCGCCCGCGCCCTGTCGATGAACCCGCACGTGATGCTCTTTGACGAGGCCACGTCGGCGCTCGACCCTGAGCTCGTGCGCGACGTTCTGGGCGTCATGCGCGACCTGGCGCACGACGGTATGACCATGATCGTCGTGACGCACGAGATGGGCTTTGCCCGCGATGTCGCCGACCGCGTCGTCTTTATGGACGGCGGCGTCATTGTGGAAGAGGGTACGCCGAGCGAGGTCTTCGACCACCCCAAGAGCGAGCGCACCAAGGCGTTCTTGGGCAATATCTCGTAGCCGCTTTATATGACTGACATAGCAGAAAACGGGAGCCGGATGTGATCCGGCTCCCGTTTTTGTTGGGACGCGAATGTGTTTTGTTGCAATGCGCGTTGCGGGCGGAGCTCATTGCCGCTAGGCGAGCTCGGCTCCAAGGGCGCGGCAGGCCGCTTCGCTCTCATCATCGGGGGCGTCGTAGCAGATGACGGAATCGACGACGTTGACGCCCTCCTCGTCGGCGTCCGCCTTCCAGTTGTCCATCCATTCGCCCTCGGCCCACGAATAAGAGCCAAAGAGGACGACCTTCTTGTCGCCGAGGGCCTCCTTGACCTCATCCCACATGGGCTGGAACTCATCATATTCAAGCTCCTCGGAACCCATGGCGGGGCAGCCGAAGGCGATAGCGTCATAGCCAGCGGCCTTGTCTGCGGAGAAGTCGGCGCAGGAGATGACCTCTGCCTCGGCGCCGGCATCGGTTGCACCTTCGGCAACGAGGTTTGCCATGGCCTCGGTGTTGCCCGTGCCGCTCCAGTAGACGACGGCGATCTTGCTCATGTTGAGTCCTTTCAGTTGTGCGGCAGGTTGCCACGGCTTCTATGTTCTATCGGGTTGCCTGGGCAAGTTGCGCCAAGCTGTAGCCCTGCTGATAGACAAAGGTGAAGTATTGGGTGCAGGCGCGGTAGGCATCAAACGTCGCAAGTGCCTGCTCGACATTTGCGTAGACCTTCCAGGCCCCAAAGACCTTATAGTTCTCGCCGCGCTGGACGATAAACTCGTGCACGTCGTCGTAGGGATATCCTAGGAAGTAGCCTATTTTGTGCGGAAACTCGCAGGTGCAGTCGTTGCTGCAGCTAGCTTGCTGGGGTAGTGCGCATCGAGTCTGGCTACAGGCGCATTCCGCGACGTTATTACTCGCGAGCGTGATGCGTGATGCCAAATGCACAAGGCATGTCGAAAGGTCTCTCGTGTCGTAGCCTTCCGAGGCGAGCGCCGTTTTGGCGCGAGGGTCCGCGAAATAGGTGGTGAGGCTTTTGGCTCGGTACACGTACACGAGCGCTCCGCAGGGCCGCCAGACCAAAACACTCAGGTGGATGCCAAGCGGGTCAAGCTCGCGGTTGCACTGGGCGATAACGTTGAGCAGGCGTGCTCGGCGTTCTGCGATGGTTTCTGTTGCGGTCGAGCCGTCCCCGTGGGCGTAGGTGCCTGGATAGGTAAAGAGCGATGCCGGCTTGATGCCCGCGAGCGTGGGGGAGCAGTTGCGCACGACTGCTGCCTGAAACGTTGGGATGTCTATGGTTCGAGTCACGTCGCTCCTTACGGATCTAAACTGTTAGCCTAGGAAAACTTATACACGAAAGTAAGCCATGGTCAACAAAAAAGTTTGAAGAGGAAAACTAATTGACCGAACGGACATGATTTTGGGTTAAGATGGGGACACCCCATGGGGGTATCTAGATAGTGCTACTGAAAGGGGAACGCATGAGTGACTTGCTCAACCCTGCGAATCTCATCGTGCTGACCGTCATTGCCGTCGGCATGTTTTTTGGACTGCGTCGCATTGCCGCTTCGACACACGGGAAGAGTTGCTGCAGCGATGGTGCGAGCGGCAAGAAGGCCAAAAAGGTTGTGGTGGCAGACACCGACGAGTTCCACTACCCCTATCGTGAGGAACTCCTTATCGGCGGCATGAGTTGCGACGGCTGCGCCCGGAATGTGACGAATGCCCTCAATGCGCTTGATGGCGTGTGGGCTACGGTAACGTACGCGGACCACACGGCACGCGTGCGCTCGAAGCGCCCGGTTGATCGCGACACACTCGAGACGGCAGTGAGGGGTGCGGGCTATTACGTTATGAAAATGTAGGCGTTGCCCTCTCCGGTGGGTACCAGCCTCCTGCCCATTGTGACTATCGGCATCCAAAAATTTGCGCAAAAATAACCTTTAGATGCGGCAAAAGTGGAGTTTGGTGACGGTTTGCGCGGAATTCGCTACCAATCGAGCATCTATGAACCCGTCCAAAAAAAACAGGTGTATATTTATACACTGATTATTGCTGTGCTCAGATTGCAATTAACCGTGGACAGAAATGAAGAATGCTAAAACTGGGCTTTAGGACAGGGGAGGCTATAACCTTATGAGACGAGTGGGAACACTTGGCTTGGTGGCAGCGCTTGCCGCTATCTTGGTATCGCCGCTGCCGGCGCACGCCGAAGACGCATCGGGTGCCGTTACCTACAATGCGGGAAATGGGTATTCCTTTGAGAAGCTCTCGCATCCTACGGTAGGAACGTCGCAGCCGGATGGCATCGTCGACTACCAGGGTAACGGTGCCGTTGCCGTCCCGGGCGCCGATGGTAATACGGCCAACAACGAAGGCGATCGCGGCCAGAGCTACACTTGGGCGGCTGCGAGCTATGGTGACTGGCTTTATGTGGGCACCTGCTATGCGGCGATGGGCAACACGCTGACGCTCATGAACAGCACGCTGGGCGATTCCTTTGATGTCGAAACCATGCGCCTGACGCTGGAGGCCATGTTTAACGGTACCTTCTTCTATGGACAGCAGAAGGAGGACGGCACGGCCGACAAGGACAGCGGCGGCATCTTGGTCAAGATCAATACCAAGACCGGTGAGACCAAGCTGCTACTCTCTGAATCGCTCAACGGCGTCGCTCCTTTGTTCCGCAATGCCGTGAGCTATAAGGGTAAGCTCTATTTCTGCGGCAGCGTCAGGACCAATGACGGCAAAGGCGGCCTGCCTGCTGTATACGAGATCGATCCTAAGACGGATGAGTACAAAGTTGTCTATCAGGGCCTTTCGAGCATGCAGGATTACGGTGCTGCCTACAAGCAGGGCATTTCTACCGGTATCCGCGGCATGTGCGTCCATGATGGCCAGCTCGTCATCAGTAATGTGGGTAAAGACGCGAACGGTAATTTTGTGTCGACAATCCTGACGTCGTCTGACCCCTCGAAGGGCCAGGACAGCTTCACCGAGATTGCCAACTCGGAGACGCTGTTTGGCTATCCGGCGATTCGCTATCAGGACAGCATCTACGGCGGCGCCATTTGGGATATGGTCTCGTACAATGGCCATCTCTATGCGACCATCTGCACCGGTACGCCCGAGAACGCTCCCGATGATAATTCCATGCAGTCGTTTGCCATGGTCCGTGGCGACAAGAATGCCGACGGCAGCTATTCGTGGACTCCCATTGTCGGCGATCAGAAGACGGACGGTGCAAAGTACTGCTTTGGCATCGATCCTGCCCGTACCCGTTCTGGCGCTGCCAACCTCATCGTCTACAACGACTACCTCTATATCGGTGAATACAACGACGAGGAGATTGCCCTCGAGCGCATCCTGTTCAACAAATCCAACACCGAAGAGGGCGGCAAGAGCAGCATGGGTGGCGTTGACTGCTCGTTTGTGAATGCCAATCTTGAGCAGTCGGTTAACATCTATCGCATGGACAAGGACGAGAACATGGAGCTCGTCGTTGGCGATCGCACCGACATGTTCCCCGAGGGCGGTATTTCCGGCCTGACTTCGGGCTTTGGCCGAAACGAGAACCAGTACATTTGGCGCATGCAGAAGTTCGACGGCAAGCTGTATATCGGTACCTTTGATACCGCGAGCCTGCTTGAGCCGATCGGCCAGTTCTCCAATGGCGACATTATCGATATGACGCCCGAGGAGTGGGACTCTCAGGTTCAGCGCCTTAGGGACCTGCTCGATCACCTGCTCGACAAGAAATCGCCTGACGACCCCATCGTTCCCGTGAACACGCTTGCGGACGATGATTCAAACGAGGCCGCCGAGGTCGATGATTCGAACGAAGCTGCTGAGGTTGATGATTCAAACAAGGCCGTCGATGTCGATGACGAGAAGACCGAGGTTGCTAAGGGCTTTGGCGATCTGAGCGATGCGCTGGAGGATGCCGCGGGCGGTCTTTGCGATCAGGCCGCGACGATGTCCCAGGACTTTGAGGACGACGCCGCTTATGTCCAGAAGATCGATGGCGAGATCGCGTACTTCAAGTCCTTTGCCGACCAGTATCAGGACATGCTCGATAGCTATGAGAGCCTTAAGCAGCAGTACGAGGATGCCTATGGCACCGAGCTGCCGAGCGATATTCAGGACGCGCTCGATAAGCTGCTGAGCGAGGAGAACCTCAAGAAGTTGCAGAGTGTCCTTACGTGCATGTGTTACCTGCGCGATGCCGAGCGCGGCTTTGATATGTATGTGACCGAGGACGGCGTGAACTTTACGACGCTGACGACCAATGGCTTTAACGATCCGTATAACCATGGTCTGCGCACCTTTGCGGTGACCAACCAGGGTCTGTGCCTTGGTACCGCCAACCCGTTCTATGGTTGCCAGGTCTGGATCCAGCGCAAGGAGAATTCGGAGAATCCGGTTGATCCCGGTACTCCGGATCCGACGGAACCCACCGATCCTTCGCAGCCGGGTGGCGGCGATCAGCCTGGCGGCAGCCAGACGGGTGGCAACGACCAGTCGAGCAGCACTACGACCACCGTCACGACGACCGCTAAGAAGACTCCGAAGGACGGCTCGCTGCCTCGCGCTGGCGACTCGACCCTCACGCTGGTCTTGGGATTGCTGGTTGCAGCTGCCGCAGTGCTTGGCATTGCTCTCGTCTTGCGCAAGCGTTCTCGTCGCTAGGCTCGTCCGCGTAGCTCAATGTCCTGGATATCGTCGAAGTTGATGGCGATATCCCTGAGTTTGAGCAGCTTGAATGCGGGTAACACTTCGTCGAGAATGCCCGTGCGGCTACGATAGCCGTACGTATCGTAATAGGTGACGCGTACCAGGTCGCCTCGTTTGAGGCCCTCGAGCTTTTTCGAAAGCTCGAGGGCTTTTTCTTCCGTGAGTTCGCATTTGGACTCAACAGTGATCTCTTGTTTGCGCACGAGCTCGTAGTATCCCGTGAGGGCGGCAAAGGGCATAAACTGCGCGGCGCGGCCGGCGCGCACGGCACCGTTGGCGGTGAGCTTTGGGTCGGCGGAGCGACGTCTTCCCTCAGGGTCCGCTAGGCGCTCGAAGGCGGTCGGCGGGCGCACGGGCTGTTGTTTGGGTTTAGGCACGATGTCCTCCTACCTGATCGTTGCGCTCGCGCGCGGTGGCGCCGGCAGTAAAGCTCAGTCCCTTAACCAGGGCGTTCTTGCCGTACTTGCCCTTTACGGCCAGAACGGCGCGTGCCAGGTCGCGCTCGCGCTCATCGGCCTCGACGTCGCTTAACAGATCGATGGTGGCAAATTCCTCGGGCACAAGATTGCCAAATCCCAGGTTGATGCGCTTGACCGGTCGTTTGGGATCGACAGTCTGCGCCCAGAGCTCATCGAAATAGCCCATGATCTTCTTAAACGAATTAGTGCGTTCAGGCAGCTTGTGGGATGCATTGGAATGCGCGAACAGCGCGGTATAGCCACCGCGCGGTTTGCCGCCATGCTCTCCCACAAAGATGCCATCGATTGCCTGCGCTTCGCGCACCAGGCGACGCCTTTCGTCATCGCGCTGGACGGGCTTGGGAGCACGGGGCGCGAGCTCGGGGCCGGCGGTTGCGGTGGGTTCGATACTCGACGTGCTCGAGCGCAGGTGCCCGCATCCGTCCACATATTGCGCTGTACCACTGGCGTCGAGGCGGCGTATGTCGGCGCGCTCGCTCGCGTAGCCCACAAAGAGTGAGATGCTGTCGCACACCACGTGCTTATCGACTAAGTCCAACACGGCGTTGTCGACCATCTCGCGCAAGACGGTGTAGGCCTGCTCGTAGGCATAGCCCTTCGAGAGCACCTGCCCTGTGGTGGTCGAGGTCGCTTGCGGGCGATAAGCTTGGATATCGGCGATGGTAGTCGGCTCACGCCCGAAGGCGTGGTCGATGAGATATTCGGCATTGACGCCGAGTTCGTCGTAAAGCAGGTTTTCGTCGAGCGCCGCGACGCCCATCAGATCGTAGACGCCGTATTTTTCGAGTCGTGCTGCCACGCCGGGGCCGATGCCCCAGATGTCGGTGATGGGGCGATGGGGCCAGATCTCCTTGCGAAAGGTCTCGTCGTCGAGTTTGCCGATGCGACTGAGCACGTGCTTGGCGGTGATATCGAGTGCAACCTTGGCCTGGAATAGGTTGGGGCCGATGCCGACCGTCGCCGTGATGCCGGTGCGTGCCAGGACCTCGTCGCGCAACATGCAGGCGAAGCCTTCCGCATCGGTGTGATAGAGGTCCAGATAGGGTGTCACGTCGATAAAGCATTCGTCAATTGAATAGACGTGAATGTCTTGCGGACTGACGTATTCCAGATAGATGCCGTAGATCTGCGCCGACACCTCCATGTAGTGCTGCATGCGCGGTACGGCCTTGATGTAGTCGATGCCGTCGGGAATCTCGAATAGACGGCAGCGGTTGTGAATACCTAAGTCCTTCATGGCCTGCGTGATGGCGAGGCAGATGGTCGTGCGCCCGCGCGATTCATCGGCAACGACCAGGTTGGTGGTGAGTGGGTTGAGCCCGCGGTCAACACACTCGACGCTGGCATAAAACGTCTTAAGGTCGATGCAGATATAGGTGTGACGCTCGTGCCCCACGCGCCCTCCCATCAAACACATGTTCTTATCGAATACCTGTTCGATAATACCCGCTCGACCGGACACCGTCAAAACCTGCCAAAAAGGGACAGGTGCGGTCGTGCGGTTGGATCGGGTTTTAACGCAGCCCTAAAGAGCGTGAAACAGCTCGGAAAACCTCGCTTCTTAGCATGAGCCTAACGATTGATACCGCCTATACGCACGGAAGGGTTGTGGGAAAGATGGTCAATTATGGGTTTGGTATGCCGACACGCCTTGTTGCGGATGGGGACGTGGCTCGCTGGTGTGGACGATTGGTCGCTCACTACGGCGGCACTAAGGCGCTGGTCGTGCTGGGAGGCGACAAGCACACGCGTGATGAGCTTGTCTCGGCGGCACTCGGCTCGGTTGATCGAGCTCTGCTCGAGCGCGTGCTTTTCCGCTGCGGCTCGGCTTGCGATGGGGGAGACGAGCTGATCGACGAAGCCGTGGCCCTGGCGACCGACGAAGGCGTGGACTTTGTCCTGGCGATTGGCGATGCCGATACGGCGGGCTTTGCGCGCGAGCTCGCGCGGCGCATGGCGGCGCTCGATGCCGGCGAAGACGGCTTTGTGCCTTATGGATGCATTGTCTCGGAGGGCAAGGTACCTGCTGTCGTGGGAGCCGGCGAGGTGCCCGTTTTTGCCATCATTGCGCCCGAATTGCTGGAGGGTATCGGGTCTCCTCTGCGCGAGCTGCTCGGCAGTGTGTGCGCCGCGGCCTAATATCTGCCATAAAAGGATGGGTTATTTTTGTAGGTAAAGCGTTTGACCTGCCAAAATAAACCTGTCCCTTTTTGGTCGGTTGCCGTTTAGGGGCGGATTGGCAACGCTCGCTGATTATGGTCTTGACCTGCGCTAGAATAGTGGCATCTGAATGTCCGGGCGCATGGAGGCGTGCGCCCGTATGCTGAGGAGGACTCTATGGCAACTGTTGCCGCACCTATCGATGCTACGTCGACTGCCGCTTGGAAGGCGCTCGAGGCTCATCAGGAGAAGCTCGAGGCCGAAGGTATCGACCTCAAGGCCTGGTTCGCCGCCGATGCCGAGCGCGTGAACAAGCTGAGCTTTGACGCCGGTGACCTGCACTTCGATCTGTCGAAGAACCTGGTGACCGATGAGACCGTCAAGCTGCTGTGCGATCTTGCCCGCGAGGTGAAGCTCGAGGAGCGCCGCGACGCCATGTTCTCCGGCGAGCACATCAACACCACCGAGGACCGCGCCGTCCTGCACACCGCGCTGCGCCGTCCGGCAAGCGAGAAGGGCCAGCTCATCGTTGACGGCCAGGATGTCGTCGCCGACGTGCACGAGGTCCTCGATCGCATGTATGCCTTCGCCGAGCGCGTGCGCTCCGGTGAGTGGAAGGGCGTTACCGGCAAGAAGATCGAGCATCTGGTGTCCATCGGCATCGGCGGTTCCGATCTGGGCCCGGTCATGGCCTACGAGGCCCTGCGTCCCTACGCCGACGCCGGTATCGACTGCCGCTACATCTCCAACATCGACCCCAACGACCAGGCCGAGAAGCTCAAGGGCTTGGATCCCGAGACCACGCTCGTGATTATCGTCTCCAAGACTTTCACCACGCTCGAGACCCTCACCAACGCCCGCGAGGTCAAGACCTGGATGCTCGAGCAGCTCAAGGCTCAGGGCGCCATCGACGGCTCCGATGAGCAGAACGCCGAGGCCGTGGCAAAGCACTTCGTCGCCGTCTCCACTGCACTCGAGAAGGTCGAGGCCTTCGGTATCGACCCCGCCAACGCCTTCGGTTTCTGGAGCTGGGTCGGCGGTCGCTATTCCGTTGACTCCGCCGTGGGCCTGTCGCTGATCGTCGTGCTCGGCCCCGAGCGCTTCCAGCAGTTCCTCGAGGGCTTCCATGCCATCGACGAGTACTTCTGCAACACGCCGCTCGAGAACAATGCCGTCGCGCTGATGGGCCTGCTCAACGTCTGGTACGTCAACTTCTTCGGTTCCAAGAGCCACGCCGTGCTGCCGTACTGCCAGTACCTGCACCGCTTCCCGGCCTACCTGCAGCAGCTCACCATGGAGTCCAACGGCAAGCATGTCCGTTGGGACGGCAGCGCCGTGACCTCCGACACCGGTGAGATCTTCTGGGGCGAGCCCGGCACCAACGGCCAGCATGCTTTCTACCAGCTGCTGCACCAGGGCACCGTGGTGGTTCCGGCCGATTTCATCGCCTTCGCCAATACCGCCAACCCTGCGACCGATAACGGCCAGGACGTGCATGAGCTGTTCCTGGGCAACTTCCTGGCCCAGACCAAGGCGCTCGCCTTTGGCAAGACGGCCGACGAGGTCCGCGCCGAGGGCACGCCCGAGCAGATCGTCCCCGCCCGCTGCTTTGAGGGCAACCGTCCGACGACCTCGATCTTCGGCGACACGCTGACCCCGTTCGCACTCGGCGAGCTCATCGCCCTGTACGAGCACATCACGTTTGTCGAGGGTACGGTCTGGGGCATCGATTCCTACGACCAGTGGGGCGTCGAGTTGGGCAAGCAACTTGCCAAGCAGATCACCCCTGCCTTCCACGACGATGCCGCCAAGGCCGAGCAGGACGCTTCGACCCAGGCGCTCATCGAGTTCTATCGCGCGCATCGCAAGTAGCCGCTGCTGTTAACGCATCGCGTCTTATAGTCAGGGGCCCGTATCCTATCGGATGCGGGCCCCTTTGCTTTGCCGTAGTCCCGGGGCGCACGGCCTTTGTGGAACATCGCCGGGGCGTCGCGCGCTGCGAGAACCCTGCGCCTAGATCTCGGCCTCCGCATGGCCTCGCCGCGCCTCGGGCAGCTCCCCGTAGAGCGGATGGTCTTCGAGCCTAAAGCGCTCGACCTGTTCGGGAGTGCGACCGCGTACAAAGAGCCACGAGCGATCAATCGGCGTCGCCATGAGCGTGCTGGGCAGCGCGTCGGCGCGGTCGGAAAACACCCGGGCACTCTCGGGATCCTGGAACGCCAGCACCAGATGCGTGTCGCAGTTGCCCATGATGGAGCGTGCGCGTGCCTCGCCATAGAGCGCATCGAGCTGGTTGGTGGACTGCAGCAGCAGCGTTGCCCAGATGTTGCGGCTTCGGATAATCGAGAGCACGTTGTCGATCTGGGGGATCTGCAGATTTGCAAAGTCATCGAGCATAAAGCGCACGGGCACGGGCAGGCTGCCGTCGGGCTGCCTATCGGCCTCACGAATGAGGCCCATAAACGCCTGCGAAATAAAGAGGCCGGTCAGCGGATCGAGATTGCGGTCAATATCGCTCACGGTTACAAACAGGGCGCAGGGGGTGTGTCCCATGGAAGCGAAGTCCACCTGATGGCACTCACGATAGAGCTGTGCCGCACCGTCGAATCCCAGACACATGACCTTTTCGGCAAGGATGCCGACGATGCTCGCGTGCATGCGCTCGGCATTTTGCGTAATGGCGTAGCGCCGCCATAGCGAGAGGGCATAGCTTTGGGGGTCGGTCGTGATCAGGTCGTCAAACAATCGACCCGTGGCACCGTCCTGCAGGTGCTCGATCAGCTTGATGACCGAGCTGATCGTCTGCTCGTCGGCGGGTAGCTGTTCGGTGACGTAGGCGATAAGACACGACAGCAGGTTTGCCGCCGCATGATTCCAAAAAGGCTGGTTGTTGTCCTCGATGGGGCAGATGGCCTTTGCCACCGAGAGGATGTCCTGCTGGTTGGGCCTGCCGTCCGCCTTGCGGCGAATGTGCCTTAGGGGGTTGTAGCCGCAGCGCTCGATGCCGGGTGCAAGGGCCGGGACGGTGTTGAGGTCGGCGAAGTTGAGACATTGCACGCGGTAACCGTGGGCTGCCAGCACGGGTCCCACTTCGCGACAGAGCGTGCCTTTGGTGTCGAGCACGATGTAGCTTGCGTTCATTTGCAGCAGGTTGGGCTTGAGGACGTTTCGGGTCTTGCCGGCTCCCGAGGGGCCGATCACAAGTGCGTTGTTGTTGAGTCCCGTTTGGCGGGTGTCGCAGGAAAGCGTTCGATCCTTGGCGAGGATGGTGGACGATGCGGACTCAGATGCGGCGAGGCGGCTGGCGAGGTTAGACATGGGCGACCTCCTTGGTGGTCGAGAGGATTTCGTGGGCAAAGCCGAGCTCGACGGCGCGCTCGGCCGAAAGGTAGGTGTCTTTTGCAGTGAGGGACTGGATGCGCTTGGGCGTGAGGCCGCTGCGGTCCGAGAGGATTTGCGTGAGGGTCTTGCGGGTCTGCATGAGACGCCGGCTGGTTTCCTGCAGCGCAAGTGCCGAGCCGCCTGCCCCCTGGGGGATCAGCGGGTCGTGAATCATGAGCTCTGCATGGGGTGCCATACGGCGATCGTCGCCGCCCATAAAGATCACGGCGCCCATGGACGCGGCGAATTCCAGGCAGACGGTGCGGATGGGGCACGATGCGAGGCGCATGGCGTCATAGATTGCAAGACCCGATCGCACGCTTCCGCCGGCGCTGGCGACAAATATGGTGATGGGGCGGCTGGGGTCGGTGGCATCGAGCAGGCGGATCTGCTGGCATAGGTCGTGGGCCATCGGGGTTTCGATGTTTCCCATGACGGAGAGCTCGCGACGGGCGAGCATCTCATCGTAAATGCTGGTGAGCGTGATACCTCGGGCGGATTCACGCATGGTGAGGGGGCTGATGATGGGGGAATGATTGGTGTCCATGAGGACTCCTTTCTGTTGGTTGTGTTGTGGAATAGGATTGTTGCCCGCGGAGGGGCTGGCGGGCTACAGGGTTCGTCCGAGCCTGAGATCGAGCTCGGTTGTGGGGCAGGCTGCCTGTTCGTGCGGCTCGCAAGCGCCAAGGGCTCCGAAGCGATGGAGCGTTGCGGCGGGCGTGGTGTAGGTGAGCCGCAGCTGATGCTCGACAGGGGCACATCCGTCATTTTTGTAATGAGCCGCGTAGTACTGCGCGATGCTGGCGTTCATCTCGCTGCCATTGCGATGGCGCTCAAACTGGCGTCTGCAGGTCTCGATGATCTTTGCTACCGACTTGGGTGCCGTCGCGGGAACAAGGGCGAGATAGCCCTCAAATAGCTCGTTGATGCTCAGGAGGCACAGCAGGTCGATCAGCGTCCTTATGGCTGCTCCCTCGGCGGAAAAGTGCGCGGTCATGCGGTTATATCGGTTGCGGTCGACGATGGCCGCATGGGGTCTTGGAGTTTTCTGCCCCGTGGCCCCGGGCTTTTGCCGCGCCTGTGTATTGAGCTCGACGTTGCAGCGCTTGAGGCCGTCCAACGGAAGGAACAGTGCGGTGCGCAGGGTGTTCCGCTTGCTTTCGAGTTCATGACGCTCGTCGGGTTCCCATTCGAGCTTGAGTTTCGTGTCGAGCGCCGTAAGCATATGGGCTAGGCAGCCTACGGTAAGAACGTACGAATCGTTGCCGCGTTTTGGGGCATAGGGGTCTGTCAGCTTGCGAATGTCGGGGTCGCCCATGATCTTTGTGCAGCGCTTCAGCAGTTGAGGGTGGTCGGCCAAGATCGTCGCGAGCGGTAGCGACGCGTAGTTCTTGATGGTCGCGGCGGCAAAGGCGGCGTCATATTCGTTTGCATATGCTCGCTCAATACGGGCATCCAGAATGCTTTTCTTGTCGCCGTCTTCAGCGTGGTGGTTTGTCATAGCTTCTCCAATCGGTTGATGTTCGTGCTGTTTGTTGATGTGTTGGTTGTCGTGAGTGATGTGCTTGCCGTGGGTGATGTGCTGACGTTGGGGTGCTATGCGGTTTTCAATGAGCCCGTGAGGCAGTTGCTGCAGGGGCGGGATGGAACGGCCCATGCAAGGCGGAAGGCATCGTGCTCAAAATCGAGACAGCAATGCCCTGGGTGCCTCACATGTGGCAGTTACCTCATTAAGTTGTCATTGCGTTTGGGGTTGTACTTTGCCGATCTTCCTTTTCTTACACGCTAAAACTCAAACTTCATATGCTCGATCTACTTAAAACCGCAACGGCGGTCTTTTATCAACTTATATGTCGGAACGCGTCTTTGCAAGTACTTTTTTGTCTTTGTTTCAAATGCCTTGATTATCAACTTCATCCGAACACTTCCCACATTCATCCGTACATGTACGGATGAATGTGGGAACCCGATACCCTGAGGGCCGGGCCGGCCGGCCCCGGGAGATCGGAGGACGGCATGTCCGGAAAGAAGAAAAGTGG
>JAXJKV010000035.1:0-65889 GCA_036297525.1 Collinsella sp. | reverse complement strand
TCCGCGGCCTCACTCGGTCACCTGGAACATGGGAGACGGCGGTCGACGAAACTGGAGAGGAGGTATTACGAGCTCCTGTGCGAATTGAAGGGAGCGCTCCCGCAAACTGCCTATTGACAACTTATAGGAGCGTCGGTTTTGAAAAGCAGGATGACCGGCCTGCTCGGGATGTTCAAAAAAGTCTACTCACTTGCCGCGCAAAGCTTCTACATGAGAAAAAAAATGGGGTTTTCAACAGGGCTTCGTCCAGCTCTTGGCAAGCTTTTGGCCAGTTGGGGAGGGCTGTTGAAAACTTGGCAGTCCGTTCGGCGCCATTTTTGGTGCGTTCGCGCCAATGCGTGACTGACTGGGTTGAAATTCGTGTTTTCCTGTGCCTATGAAGGATCTACTTTGTGACATATCGGCTTTTAGGTACTGGCGTTTGCCCCCTCAGGTACGCGCTTTGTGTCCGCCGCTTCCACGGCCGGAAGAAGACCGGCAGCGATATGACCTCGCCCGTAACCCGACGGCTGCGGTTGTGCTCGGCTTTCCGTTGCATACATTGGTTCGGACGAGAAACAAACGGACTTGTCCTGCCAGCATTAGGCAGCGGCTGTTTCTTGGTGAGCTCCCCAGGGAATCCGTGCTGGAAACGGAGCATGGGTTTTTGGTTACGTCTCCTCTACTGACGACATTCATCATGTCGCGGCATCTGACGGATCTTCAGCTTCTTTTGGTATTGGCGGAGATGTGTGGCGTGTTTGCGGTGTGTGCCCTGCCGGCGGCACTTGAGGCGGAGCTTTCGCGTGCAATTGATTCGGGCGCGATTTCGACAACGTTCGGTTGGGCGCGCTGTCCGTCCGAGGACGGCACCGCCTCAAATTTATGGCGTCGAGACGCTTTGGTTTTGGGCGGAGACCTTGACCGTTTTTGTTCAGATGTTTGCGGGATGCGTTGCGGCAATAGATTTATGGCGGTATCGCAACTCGTTCCATTGGGTGCCGCGTCGCCTTTTGAGGTCGAGGCGTATTTGTTGCTTGGACTGCCGCGAGCCCTGGGAGGCGAAAGTTTTTGCGGCATAGAGCTTAATGTTGAAGTGATGCTAAGCACAAGTGCTCGAGCGATTGTGGGAAAGTCCCGTGTATATATCGACCTACTTCTTTCTTCGCCGGACGGCAGGCGACAGGTGGCCATTGAATGTCAGGGAAAGGCCTCGCACGGACGCGCAGGGGATGGCTTGCGTGACGCTGACCGCATGACGGCCCTTCAGGCCATGGGCTACGATGTACTTCTCCTGACACACAGACAGATATCCGATGAGGATAGATTCCGCGCGATCGTTAAGGCCATATGCAGGATGCTCGATGCTGAATATCGTGATAAAAGCTCAGATGAGCAAAGGGCTGAGACATTACTCCGGTCTGAACTATTCGTTGACTGGACAAAATTGGGAGTAATTGACGGAAAGATGCCCGTTAGACACAAAATGGCTCGATCGTGGACGGCTGCGAATCTAAGTGAGTAGACTTTTGGCACTTTGGCGACTAGGTCGTTTTGCAACAAGGCATTTACCTGCGGCTTTATAAAGTGATATGGATGGTCTGCTCGGCAAGTTCCAAAAAGTCTACTCACTTAGTTTTTGACGAGAAGCCGATGCCGAAGACGGTCCTGTTTCAGGGCGTTAACAAGTTCGTGAGGCACGAAAAAGGCCCGGACCAATACGGTCCGGGCCTCATCGAGCTAGAGGTTATGTCTCAAGCGGTTGGCTTAGCCAAAGTAGCGCTTAAGCAGGCCGGCAAAAGCTTTGCCGTGGCGGGCCTCGTCACGAGCCATCTCGTGCACGGTGTCGTGGATGGCATCGAGGCCAGCGGCCTTGGCGCGCTTAGCAAGATCGGTCTTGCCGGCGGTGGCGCCGTTCTCGGCCTCAACGCGCATCTCGAGGTTCTTCTTGGTAGAGTCGGTCACGACCTCGCCCAGGAGCTCAGCGAACTTGGCGGCGTGCTCGGCCTCCTCGTGGGCAGCCTTCTCCCAGTACAGGCCGATCTCGGGATAGCCCTCGCGATGAGCGACGCGAGCCATGGCCAGGTACATACCGACCTCGGAGCACTCGCCCTCAAAGTTGGCGCGCAGGTCGGCAACGATGTCCTCAGAGACACCCTCCATCTTGGCGACGCCCACGACGTGCTCGGCGGCCCACTCGAGCTGGCCCTCCTCCTGCTTCAGGAAACGAGAACCGGGAACGCCGCACTGGGGGCACTTAAAATCCTCGGGCAGCTGGTCGCCGTCGAACTCTTCCACATAACCGCAAACGGGGCAAACAAACTTCATGATTCGATCCTTTCGATCGATGGCGATTGCGCGCTCGTCCGGTCCCGTAAGGGCCCTCTCCGGACGTGCGTCTTGACGAGTTCTATTATCCATAAATGCAACCAAATGTGAAGCCTATTAGGAATGATTTTTAATAAAACAATTTTGAGATATGAAGATGTTGATTGATTAACGATTGGCAGGCCGTCTTTGACCGCCGCTGAGTACAATCGGGCGAGCAAATGTTGACCTATCAACAAATGAAGGAGTTTCCTTTATGCATCTAGCCCGTCGTGCCTGGTGCCGAACATATCAGACAGTTTTTCGCATTGCATTGCCGATCCTGCCCTATACCGAGCCGCGCATTTTAGAGCATGCCGAGGATGTGCCCGCGGTGCTTCAAAAGCGCTCGATCCAGAAGGTCCTTATCGTGACGGATCCCGGCATTGCCCGTCTGGGGCTCACGGCGCCGCTCGAGACGGCGCTCGCATCCAGGGGGATTGGCGTTACGGTCTATGCCGAAACGCGTGCAAACCCCACGGTTTCAAACGTGGAAGAAGCGGCGTCCCTGTATCGAGAGAGCGCCTGCCAGGCCATTATCGGCTTTGGCGGTGGCTCGGCCATAGACTGTGCCAAGGGAGTGGGCGCACGCATTGCGCAGCCAAACAAGCCCATCAACAAGATGCGCGGCCTGCTGCGGATTCATCGTCGCCTGCCGCTGCTCATCGCCGTTCCCACTACCGCCGGTACGGGAAGCGAAGCCACGCTTGCGGCGGTAATTACCGATGACGGGACGCACTACAAATACCCCATTAACGACTTTGTGCTCATCCCGCGTTTTGCAGTCCACGACCCCGAGTTTACGTGCGGCTTGCCCGCTTCCATTACGGGGCAGACGGGCATGGACGCCCTGACGCATGCCGTTGAGGCCTTTATCGGGCGAAGCACCACGCCCTATACGCGCAAGATGGCGCGACAGGCGGTGCAGCTTATCCACGACAATTTGCTCGAGGCCTATGAGCATGGTGACGACATGTGCGCTCGTCGCAATATGCTTTTGGCGGCGTATAAGGCGGGCGTTGCGTTTACCCGCTCCTATGTCGGATATGTGCATGCCATCGCGCACAGTTTGGGCGGCCGATACGGAATTCCGCACGGTTTGGCCAACGCGATCATCCTGCCGCACATGCTTCGCGCTTATGGTGACGCCGCCGCCCCCAAGCTTGCCGATCTTGCTCACATGGCGGGCATTGCGCCGGCTACCGCGCAGGATAGTCTTGCGGCCGAGGCCTTTATCGATTGGGTCGACCGCATGAACGAGGCCCTGGGAATCCCCAAATATGTTTTGGGCATTCGCCGCTCTGACATTCCCGAGATGGCGGCGCATGCCGATGCCGAGGCCAATCCGCTATACCCCGTTCCGCTTCTAATGGACCGCTTGGAGCTCGAGCATATGTACGAAGTCGTTGCAGGTGGTATGTTTGAGGACGAGAATTAGGAGGGTCCATGAACACCGAGGAAATTGCGCGCATCGTCGGCGATCAGCGCGCCTACTTTAAGACGCACGCCACGTTTGATGTCGATGCTCGACGTCGCGCGCTCGTGAGTTTACGCGATGCGGTGCGGGCCCACGAGGCCGATATCGCCCATGCGCTCAAGACCGATTTGGGGAAGTCGCATGACGAGGCCTATATGTGCGAGATTGGTACGTCGCTTTCCGAGATTCGACATCAGATCGCTCACGTGGCTCGATGGAGTCGTCCGCGCCTGCGTCCGTGCGATCTCGCTAACGCCGTGAGCGTGTGCAAAACGCAAGCCGTGCCCTATGGCGTCACACTCATCATGGCTCCGTGGAACTACCCGTTTTTGCTAACACTCGAGCCGCTCGCCGGCGCCCTTGCCGCGGGCAATACCGTGGTCATCAAGCCGAGTGCCTATGCTCCGGCATCGAGCGCGGTGCTCAAGCAAATCTGTGAAGAGGCATTTGATCCGTGCCTGGTGACGGTTGTCGAGGGCGGGCGCGCCGAAAACGAAGCGCTGCTCGATGAGTGCTGGGACAAGATCTTCTTTACCGGTAGCGTTCCGGTCGGCAAACTCGTCATGGAGCGCGCAAGTAAAAACCTTACGCCCGTGACGCTTGAGCTGGGCGGAAAGAGCCCCTGCATCGTGGATGCGACGGCAAACTTGAAGGTTGCGGCGCGGCGTATCGCCTTTGGTAAATGGCTCAACGTGGGGCAGACCTGCGTGGCGCCCGACTACCTGCTGGTCGATGCGCGCGTGCACGACGAGCTGCTGGACCTCATCAGGGAAGAGGCCCGCCGTATGTTTGGCGAGCATCCGCTCGATAACGAGGACTACGGGCATATCGTCAACGCCAAGCATTTTGCGCGCGTGCGCGGGCTGATCGATCCCGATAAGGTCGTGCTGGGAGGCACGGCGCGCGAGTCGTCGCTCAAGATTGAGCCGACGATCCTAGACGGCGTGACCCCCGATGACGCCGTGATGCAGGAGGAGATCTTCGGTCCCATCTTGCCGGTGCTGACGTTTGAGAGCCTAGACGAGGCCGAGACGTTTATTACGGATCGTCCGACGCCGCTGGCCCTGTATATCTTTAGCCAGGACCGTTCGGTTCAGCAACGCTTTGTGCGCTACGTGCCCTTTGGCGGCGGCTGTGTCAACGACACGATCATGCACTTGGCTACGAGCCATATGGGCTTTGGCGGCATGGGCGCGAGCGGTATGGGGCAGTACCATGGACGCGAGAGCTTCGATACGTTTAGCCACAAGAAGAGCATCGTGAACAAGGCAACTTGGCTGGACGTGCCGTTTCGGTATGCGCCCTACGCAAGCTGGAAGCACAAGTTCGTGCGCATGTTTGTGCATTAGAAAAGGGCGCAGGTAATACGAACAAGTGTTCCTATTACCTGCATTTTGCGTTAGACTACTGTTATGGAGCACGGATGGGCCAACTCCCTTTAGAAGGGATTTGGTATGAACGTAAGCGATGTTATTTCGTTATTGGCGTTGTTGATTGCGGCTATCGAACTCGGTCTGTTTATCGGCCGAATGAAATAGCCGCCCCCGCGTAAGCGAAGACGGCCACTTCTCACGATGAAAACGTGTATCGGAGTTGGCAAGACCCGCGGCAACGGGTGCCATCCGTGTTCCTATCTTATCTGCAAGCGTTCTGTCGCGCAAGCGTTGAGGCAAACGATTGAAGGACGCAGACAGGATGTATTTGTGTCCGCACGGGACCGTAGACTTCTCAATAAGGTTACACACCGGTTTATCCGGCCGTTAGAGGAGCTGCTATGTACGAGCCTTCACGTGTTCTTCTGTCATTTCACATTGCAGGATTTCAGTATGCCGATGGCGCCTTGGTCCTGGGCGATCTTAAAGCGGGCGATAAGCTGACGCTGTGTGCCGAGCGCGATAATCCCCATGACCCCGAGGCAGTTGCGATCTACTATGGCAAGACCAAACTTGGCTACGTTCCGGGAAACGAGGTCGGCCCGCTGTCCTTGATGATGTATTACGGCCACGAGGACGTATTTGAGGCCCGCGTGCAACAGGTTGCTCCCGAGCGCAGCCCGTGGCACCAGGTGCGCGTTGGCCTCTATGTGGTGGATGCCCGCTAGTCGGCAATGGAGGCGGCCATGTTTGATGACGACGACCAGTTCGATCTGACAGACGATCCGTTTGAGTGGGATCTGCTACTCGACGACGATGAGTTGGAGCAGGATCGTAAGAAACGGCAGGACAAGAAAACTCAGAGTGACGCTTCGAAAAAGCAAGACAAACGCCGCCGCGGACTGTTCGGCGGGCTCTTTGGATAACCGCCGCATCGCTGCGTCTGTATACTTAGCACGAGTTGAACACGTTGCGAAATGAGGACACAGACGATGATGTGGTTTACCGCCGACTTGCACCTGGGCGATACGAATATCTTGCACGACATGGACCGGCCGTTTGGCTCGGTCGAGGAGATGAACCGCAAGGTCATCGATGCCATCAATGAGTGCGTGGCTGCGGACGACCGCCTCTATATTCTGGGTGACTTTACCTATCGTTTGCCCCTGGCGGAGGCGGTGCGCCTGCGCGAGCGTATCGAATGCCAGAACGTGACGCTCATCCGCGGTAACCATGACGGCGACTGGGAAGATTCCGACGTACCGCAGATTTGGGAAGACGTGCGCGATTACCTGGAGATTGCTCCCGGCTATGCCAAGGGCCATCGTCTGGTTATGAGCCACTACCCCATGCTCAGCTGGAACGGCAAGGCACGTGGCGCCATTATGCTGCATGGGCATATCCACAGCAGGGGTGACCGCGCCAACGCACGCAACCGCGATCGCGTGCGCCCTATCTTTCGCTACGATGTCGGTCTCGATGCCAACGAGTACAAGCCCGTAAGCCGCGATCAGATTCTTAGCTTCTTTGGGTTATAGGGCGCCAGAGCCACCACAAAGGGGACAGGCACCTTTGTGGTGGTTCTGGCGCCGTTGCCATTATGGCGGCGGCGCCTTTTTTGTCCGCGCGGCGCGGTAGAGTGTAGCCGGTTGATATTTGCGTCCATCGAGGAGCTGCTATGAACGAGATCAAGTGCCCGCATTGCGGCGAAGTTTTTAAGGTCGATGCATCCGGCTATGCGGATATCGTCAAGCAGGTGCGCGATGCCGAGTTCTCGCGCGACCTGGATGAGCGTGTGAAGGCAGTCCAGCGTGAGGGTGAGCAGGCGCTGGAGCTTGAGCGCTCGCGTTCGACGGCTGCCTTGCAACAGGCAAAGTCTCAGCGCAATGCCCAGCTTGTCGAGCAGAAGAACACTGCGGATCAGAAACTGGCGCAAGAGGTTGCCAAGCGCGATGCTGAGCTTGCCGAGCTGCGCGCTAAGCTCGAGGGCGCTGCCGCAGAGCGCGAGAGTGCAAGCCAGCGCGCGGCGGTTGAGGCACGAGCCAATGCTCAAAAAGAGAATGCCGAACTCCAGCGTGAGATTGATAGCCTGCGTGCGCAGCTTGGGCGCAAAGATGACGAAGCAAAGCTTGCCGAGTCGGCGGCGCGCAACGCTGCTCAAAACGATTTAGCTGCACGCGACGCTCAGATTGCCGAGCTGCAGGCCAGGCTTGCCGCGGCGGACAAGGCCCAGGAGATGGCGCTTGCCGCTGCCGCGGCAGAGTCGCAGCGTGAGCTCGATGCCGCTCGCAGCGAGGCCGAGCGCGCGCTTGCTGACTATCGCGCGAAGGTGCAAGAGAAGTTTTCCGCCGCAAAGGCTCAGTCCGAGCAAGAGGCCGAGGGCCTGCGTGCCCAGCTGCGCGAGCAGGAACTGATGGCAAAAATGAACCTGTCAGAGGCGGTCGCCGCGGCGGAGCGAGAGCGCGATGAGGCGCGTGCCAAACTGACGAGCGAGCTGGCGGTGCGCGATTCTCGCGAGGAACAGGTCAAGGCGGCACACGAGCTCGAGCTTGCGCAGGCCAAGCGCGCGAGCGATGACCTGATTCGCTACAAGGACGAAGAGATTGAGCGCCTTAAGGACATGAAGGTCCGCCTGTCCACCAAGATGGTGGGCGAGTCGCTCGAGCAGCACTGCGAGACCGAGTTTAACCGTCTGCGCATGACGGCGTTTCCTAACGCGTACTTCGAGAAGGATAACGACGCGTCCGAGGGCACCAAGGGCGACTTTATCTTCCGCGAGTGCGACGCAAGCGGTAACGAGGTCATTTCGATTATGTTCGAGATGAAAAACGAGAACGACGAGACCGCGACCAAGCACAAAAACGAGGACTTCTTTAAGAAACTCGATCACGATCGTCGCCAGAAAGGCTGTGAGTACGCGGTGCTCTGCACACTGCTCGAGCCCGAAAGCGAGCTCTATAACGCAGGGATAGTCGACGTGAGTTACCGCTATGAGAAGATGTACGTGATCCGCCCGCAGTTCTTCATTCCCATGATCACGCTGCTGCGCAACGCCGCCATGGGTTCGCTGCGCTATAAGCAGGAGCTGGCGGAGTACAAGCAGCAGAACATCGACGTCACGAACTTCGAGGCCAAGATGGAGAAGTTCAAGAACGACTTCGGCCGCAACTATGAGCTTGCGAGCCGTAAGTTCCAGACGGCGATCGAGGAGATTGACAAGACGATTAGCCATCTGCAGAAAACCAAGGAGGCATTGCTGTCCTCCGAGAACAATTTACGTCTAGCCAACAAGAAGGCCGACGATCTTACCATTCGCAAGCTCACCTGGGGCAACAAGACCATGAAGGCGGCGTTTGACGAGGCGCGCGGGGCTGCGACAGGGGCAAACGATGAGCCCGCCGAGGCGGATTCGTATGAGGTCGAGGATGCCGAGTAGGGGATAGCGTATAGTGCAAAAGCGGGGCCGCTGGCGATACTGCCAACGGCCCCGCTTCGTTCCAGTATGTACGGCTAGTCCTCGAGCAGGTCCTCGATAAAGCCGACGCGGTAGTTTTTGAAGATGACCTCGCCGCCGTCTTGCGTGGCATCCAGGTCGACATCGCCCATGATGCCAAAGTCGTGGTCGCCATCCTCGTCGGCAAAAATCTGGTGCACGTGCCACACGTGATCGGTCTTCTCGTCGCTCCCGTCGATGGTAAACATCGCGGCGCTGCGGGCATCTCCGTCGGTGAGGATTTCCTCGTGCTGCTCATGGTAGGCATCGAGCGCCTTTTGCCAGCGGACCTCGCTCATGCCCCAGTCCTCGTCGAGTTCGCCCAGGTCGCGAACGTGCTCGCGGGCGGCAAGGGTCACGCGGCGGAAGAGTGCGTTGCGCGCCAGCAGCGTGCAGCCGCGACGGTCCGCAACGACCTCGTCGATGCCCTGCGGCGGCGCGGCGTCGAGGGCCGCCGGGTTGCCGGCGTTCTCCCACTCGTCCACCAGGCTCGAGTCGACCGAGCGTACCACAAAGCCGAGCCACGAAATGATGTCGCGCAAGCGCTCATCGCGCTTCTCAATGGGCACGGTGCGATCGAGGGAGCGGTAGGCCTCGGCTAGGTAGCGCAGCAGAATGCCCTCGGAGCGGGCGATGCCGAGCTTTTGGATATAGCCCTTAAAGTCGCTCGCGCTCTCCAACATGTCGCGCAGGACGCTCTTGGGCGAGAGCTGGTAGTCGTTGGCCCAAGGTACTTCCTGGCAGTACTTGTCGAAGGCGGCATCGAGCAAATCCTCGAGCGGCTTTTCGTAGGTGACATCCTGGATGCGCTCCAAGCGTTCCTCATATTCGACGCCGTCGGCTTTCATCTCGGCCATAGCGCGGTCGCGCGCGGCGCGCTCCTGCGCGCGCAGCACCTGCTTGGGATCCTCGAGCGTAGCCTCGACCATTGAGATCAGATCCATGGTATAGGTCTCACTCTCGGGGTCGAGCAACTCCAGCGCGGCAAGCAAAAACGGCGAGAGCGGCTGGTCGAGCGCAAAATCCTCGGGCAGGTCGACCGTTAGCGCATAGTCGATGTCCGGCGCGGCGTCAGCTGGAGCGTCGGGTGCGGGCGGCACCTCGGTGCGCACGACGACGCCGGAGTCGATGAGCGTGGCGAAGATCTCGTCGGCACGAACCTCGAGCTTTGCCTTTTCCTCAGGGGTCTGCAGGCTTGTTTCGATGAGGTCGTGCACGCGGGCGCGGGCGTCGCCGCCCTGCTCGACCACGCTAATCACCATGGAGTGTGTGATGCGCAGGCGCGGCTTGAGCGTTTCGGGCTGCGTCTCGATCAGGCGTTCAAAGGTCTGCTTGTTCCAGGTGACAAAGCCCTCGGGGGCCTTCTTCTTTTTAATCTTGCGGAGCTTCTTGGGGTCGTCGCCCGCCTTGGCCATGAGCTTGGCGTTCTCGATCTCGTGCTCGGGTGCCTCGGCAATCACCATGCCCTCGGTATCAAAGCCCGAGCGGCCGGCGCGACCGGCAATCTGGTGGAACTCGCGGGCGCGCAGACGACGCATCTTGTAGCCATCGAACTTGGTGAGCGCGGTGAGCACCACGGTGTGGATGGGTACGTTGATGCCGACGCCGAGCGTATCGGTGCCGCAGATGACGGGCAGCAGGCCCTGCTGCGCCAAACGCTCGACCAGCAGACGATAACGCGGCAGCATACCGGCGTGGTGCACGCCGACGCCGCAGCCAAGCAAACGCTTGAGGATCTTGCCGAAGGCCGTCGAGAAGCTCGTGCCCTTGGCCGCCTCCTTGATGGCCTCGCGCTGCTCCTTGCTTGCAATGCCAAAGTTGGCGAGCGACTGTGCCGTCGCAAGGGCGGCATCCTGGCTAAAGTGCACGATATAGAGCGGGGCCTCTCCGCCGCGCATCGCGAGCTCGACGGTGCCCTCGAGGGAGGTCGTCACGTAGTCGTAGCTCAGCGGCACGGGGCGTGGGGCATCGACGACCAAGTCGCAGGTAGCGCCGGTGTGTTCCTCGAGTGAGGCGGCGATGGCAGTGACATCGCCGAGCGTGGCGCTCATGAGCATGAATTGCGTGTGAGGCAGGGTGAGCAGTGGCACCTGCCAGGCCCAGCCGCGGTCGGGGTCGGCAAAATAGTGGAACTCGTCCATGGCGACGCAGCCCACGTCGGCGCCCTCGCCCTCGCGCAGTGCATCGTTGGCAAGGATTTCTGCCGTGCAGCAGATGACGGGCGCCTTGGTGTTGATATGCGTGTCGCCGGTGATCATGCCGACGTTATCGCGGCCGAGCACCTGCACAAGGTCGAAAAACTTTTCGCTGACCAGAGCCTTGATGGGGGCCGTGTAATAACAGCGCTTGCCCTGTGCCATGCCCATAAAGAGCATGCCTAGCGCGACAAGCGACTTGCCCGATCCGGTCGGTGTTCCCAAAATGACATGGTCACCGGCGGCTAGATCCATGAGGGCCTTTTCCTGGTGGTCCCACAGCTCAATACCGCGGTCGCTTGTCCATTCAAAGAAGCGTTCGAAGGCCTGATCGGGCGTGAGCCATGGTTCGGGCTCGCTACCATCCTCGGGCTCCCACCAGGTGGGGGAGAGCGCGCCGAGCGAGCCGAATTCGGCTTCGGTTCCCGTGCCGCCCGAGAACGAGCTGGCGGCGCCGGCGCCAGAAACGGTGCTGGCGGAAGTATCTGTCGTGGTCTGTGCCATGTGGTTGCTTTCTCTCGCCGTTTGTCCGCCAACTATTATGGCGTAGCAGCGGCGCGGGGTGCCAGCGCGCGAGAAAATGCAGGAAATGGGCGTTCTGCCCAGCCGTTTGGTGCAGTTGCCAGCTAAGTGAGTAGACTTTTTGCAATATCGCGAGCACATGGCTTTTGCGCAAGGGCTCTACCTGCGGTTTTAGTATTGGTTATGCGGGTTGTGCTTGGCTATTGCAAAAAAGTCTACTCACTTAGATTTGAGGGTCGTTTGTTGGCGCCTATTCGCGCTTGTTTGCCGACGTCGCGACCATCAGAAGCCCCTAGGATCCTGCGGTAGGCGCTTCTTGCCCTTGCGGGCACGGTTTCTAAAGTTCTCGACGGCCTCTTCCATGCCCAGAGGCACATAGGCGAGCTCATCGAGGTTATCGGGCAGGTAGCAGGCTAGGCTTTGCTCCTGCGCGCGCCCCGCCGCGAGCTGTTCATCGCTGGGCTGCGCTCCAGGTGTGGCGCAAATGCCATAGACGGCGGCGCCCATCTCGCGCGTGCGGCGCTCGTACTCGGTCTCGGGATGCTCGGGATGGTCGCGGCGGACGTTGTCGCTTACCCAAAGCGTGTCGTAGCCGGCCACGGTAAACTGCCCTAGGGCGTAGTCGCGCAATGGCTTGCTGTCGGTGCGCAGCGTGACGGTGGCGCCGGCTGCAAAGAGCGGGCGGTAGAGCATCAGATGGTCGACATGGACGAGTCGTTTTTTGGCGTACTTGGCCTTGGGCTGCGGCGTGGGAAAGTTAATGGTGATGACATCGAGCTCGCCTGCGGCAAACAGCTGCGGCAGCGATGCGGCGCCTCGGGGCAGGACGAGTGCGTTGGTCAGTTCCTGCTCGCAGATTTTCTGCGCGGCATAGGCGATGCAGATGGGCTCTTGGTCCATACCGATAAAGAGGGTGTTTGGCTCGTGGACCGCGCGCTCTACAAGGTACGTTCCCTTGCCACAGCCAAGATCCAGGTGAAGGTGTTCAAAGGGCTTGCTGCCTGCGGGCGCACAGGCCTTGCGCCAATCTCCGGCATAAGCCTCGGGGTTTGTCTCAATCGCATCGGCGTAGCGTTCCAGGCGCTCCTCGAGCACAAAGTTCTTAGGCGTGCGAACGTGGACGGCTCCCATGAGGCTCCTTGGTCATAAGTATGGAACGCATAGCTGCGCGTTCCGTCAATGGGTTGAAAAAGGGTGGGCATAGTTTGCCCGAAAGATGCGGTGCGGCTCGGCGGCGAGTCGTCGGTGCCTACAGACGCTTGAGAATCACATAGCGGTTGAGCTCGCCGCTGCGACCGTCGGCATGGAAGCGCTCAAGCTCGCGCACGGGAACCTCGCCGCTCTTGTAGAACGTACGGACGCCGCGCACCAGGTCGGTGATCTGCTGATCGTCAAAGTGATGGCAATAGCGGTAGGCGTGGCGGTCGTTTTGCCAGCCAATGAGGTGGTCGCCGGCTTCAAACTGGGCGGAATCGTAACCCTCAAACGGCGGGGTGAGCTCGGCGCGGGCTTCGGCGCGAACAGCCTTGCGCGCCATGCGCTCGTCGTTCATAAACTCCCAAAAGCTGATGGCGATGATGCCGCCCGGGCGCGTCTGGCGCACCAGAGCGTCGAGCACGCGTACACGGTACTCGCACGACGGCACATGGTGCATAAAGCCAAAGCAGACCGAGATGTCGGCGAGCGGGGCGTCGAAAAGCACGTCGGGCGTCTCGGCGGGGTTGAGCTTCATAAGGGCGTCGAGCACGTCGAGTTCCTGGAAGTGCAGGTTGGGAATGCGCAGCGCGTGGCCATGTGCATCGATGGCCAGGTCTTGGCACGAGTCGACACCATAGAACTCAAACGGGCAGCTGGCATCTGCCGAGGGGTTTGCGCCATCGACGCCCTTGGCGGCAAGTGCGCCGCCGGCGGCAAAGTTCTCGAATCGCATATTGCCACAGGCAAGATCGAAGACGCGGACGGGATGCTCGATCGTGGCGACGTCGAGCTGTTCGAGCGCGATATCCATGGTACGTACCCAGCCGGGCCACGGGGCCTGGCGCGTATCGGAAAAGGAAGCGGAGTGCTCGCGATAGAACGTGTTGTTGAGCTGGATGAGCGATGAGGCGAAATCGCGGTTCACGGCGCGGAACTCCCTCCGTTAGCGGTGCGAAATAAACAGTACGACCATACTACCGTTAACGCCGCAACGGGGACAACCGAGCTGCGGCTCATTGCTTTGTTTGGACACATTTCCGCAGCTCATATGTGCCTGCAACCGCCAGTTGTCAAAAATCTCACTAGAATAGGTGGCATGCTTTTGGCGGTGGCGGATAGATTTTTAACTGTGCAAGGCGCCTTAAGAACAAAAACGGTCCGGCGGCACGGCTGGCATCACATAGGAGGAACCATGAATGTAGAAACTGCACAGCGGCTCGCCGACCTTCGTCGCAGCAAGGGTTTTAGCCAAGAAGGGCTGGCGCGAAAGCTGGGGCTGTCGCGCCAGGCGGTCAGCAAATGGGAGCGCGCGGAGAGCTCGCCCGATACCGAGAACCTGATCTCGCTCGCCAAGCTCTATGGCGTGAGCCTGGACGAGCTGCTCAATCCGAGCGACGAGATCGAGGACGATATCGAGTTTGAGAACGAGGACCGCGCCCGCCAGCGCGAGGCCGAGGCGGCAGAGCGCGCGCGTACCCATGAGGCGGCGGCGCGCGCTACCGAGGCGGCAACGCAGGCGAGTGATGCTGCGGCCAAGGCAGCGCAAGCGGCAAGCTGGAGTGCGCAGGCCGCCAATGCCGCTACGGCACAGGCGACGAGTGGCACCGCGGTAGGCTCGACTCCGGTGAAGGGCCCGTTCCAGTCGTTCCCGTATTGGGCTGTGTGCTGGCTACTGTTCTTTTTGCTGATGTTCCTGTTTGGCGCCGGCCCCTTTGCCGCACTGATCTTCTTTACGATTCCCATCTATCACTGGGTGGCGCGTGCGCTCGATGGTGATTGGGCACGCGGGGATATTCAGGTTGGTCCGGCACCGGTGGCGGTCAGGGCCCAGGGGAAGGATACTTCTGCGGAACCTGATGCTGACGTGGCTACCGCGACTACCGCTGAGCCGATTGCCAAAGAGAGTGATGAATGATGAAGCTTTCGCATGAATCCAAGGTACGCTTGGGCGTTGGCATCGGAGCGTTTGTGCTCATCATCGGGCTTGTCTTTGGCATTTCGCGGACTTTGATTCATTTTGATGGCCCGTGGGATCTCGACGATGTTGTATCCGGCTTCTCTGGTATGGACGATGCGGTTGACGAGGACGATCTTTTGGATGGCGGTAACTATTCCGCTCAGCCTCAGCAGCTTTCGAGCGAAACCTTTGATGCCGACGCGTTCACATCGCTTGACTTGGACGTGACATCGGGCACGGTCGAGGTCAAACACGTCTCCAGCGGGCCAGTGCGCGTAATTGAAAGCGGTCGCGTGGCAACGGGGACCGTTGCCTTCGATGCGGCAACCCAGAACCTGGCCGAAATCAAGGGCTCTACGCTCAAGATTCGCCAGTTCGATTGCGATGACGAGCGCGCCATTGACCGCACGGTTACCGTCGAACTGCCGCGCGAAGTTGCCGATAACATGGTGGGCATTACAGCGAATGTAGGATCGGGTGACCTGACGGTCGCGGGCATTGCGTGTCATGACCTCAACCTGACTTTGGACTCTGGAGACGTTGAGTTTACGGGCACCGTGACCGATACCCTGAATGCCGAGGTCGGTTCGGGCGATGTGACGTTCGAGCTCTACCAGGCCCCCGCGAAGTCGATGGACGTGAGTGTGGGCTCGGGCGATGTGGAGATGACGGTTCCGAACTCGACGGGCTTTAAGGCGAGCCTCACCTTGGGCAGCGGCGACTTTGAGAGCGATTTCCTTCCGCTTGGCTACGACGGCGAGACCATTTTGAATCTTGAATTCGATAACGGCGATAAGTCTGCTACGTATCGTTTTGAGGTCGGTTCGGGCGACATGTCGTTTGATCCGGAGTGACATGCGGTTTTCGGAGATCGGTACATATAGGCATGCTCTTTGATGGAGGCGCCGGAGCCGTGACGGGCTTCGGCGCCTTTGCCTTTACAATGGGGACATGGAACAGATTATCTTGAACATACTCGAGGCTCTGCGTCGCGGCGAGACCGTGGACGACAAAGCGCTCGTCAAACTGATACATGCCGAGGCGCGCCGTGAGGGTGCCGACAAACGCGATTTGGCCAAGCGCCGTCTGCTGCCGTTCTACCAGCGGGTTAAACGTGAGGAGCCGGTTCGGTGGGCTGCGTGGAATGTCGATTCCGATCTGGAGCGTCAACTGCTGCAGGTCCTGCGTATGAAGCCGCGCCGAACGGCCTCGGGCGTGGCGACCATTACCGTCATTACCAAGCCTTGGCCATGCTCGGGCGATTGCCTGTTTTGCCCCAACGATCTGCGCATGCCCAAAAGCTATCTGCACGCCGAGCCGGCGTGCGCCCGTGCGGAGCAAAACTGCTTCGACCCGTATCTGCAGGTGAGCGCTCGTCTGACCGCGCTTTCGCAGATGGGACATGCGACCGACAAGATAGAGCTCATTGTGCTCGGCGGTACCTGGAGCGACTATCCGCAAGGGTATCAGACGTGGTTTATGTCGGAGCTTTTCCGTGCGCTCAATGACGATGCCGTCGCCGGTGTGGCGGCAAACCCCATGTTGGCGCGTCCGGGCATCAGCCGTGCCGAGGCAGGGCGCCTGCTCGATGACGCTCCCGCCGATGCCCTGCCGCCGGTGGTAACAGAGCGCCGCGAGCGCTATCGGGCTGCCGGCATTGCGACCGACGAGGCCGAGCTTGCGAGCGGCGTTGCCGACGAGCGGGGGCGTGTGGATGCTGTCGTTGGTGGCTATAACCGCGCAGTGCGTCGTCTGTACGGCCCCGGTACGCCATGGGGCGAGGCTGCCGAGTGGCAGACGGAAACGATGGAGGAGCTTGAGCGTCAGCAGCGCATCAACGAGACGGCGAAGCATCGCGTGGTGGGGTTCGTTATCGAGACCCGCCCCGATGCCGTGACGCCACAGGCGCTCACGCTCATTCGTCGTCTGGGCTGCACCAAGATTCAGATGGGCATCCAGAGCCTCAACCAGCACCTGCTCGATATCAACGAGCGTCGCATTTCGGTGGCTCAGATCGAGCAGGCGTTTTCGCTTGCGCGCCTCTTTGGCTTTAAGATCCATGCGCATTTTATGCTCAACTTATTGGGCGCCACACCCGAGGGGGACAAGCGCGACTACGAGCGCTTTATGACCGAAGGGGCCTTTATGCCCGACGAGGTCAAGGTCTACCCGTGCGCGCTCATCGAGGGCTCGCGTCTGGTGGGCTGCTATGAGCGCGGCGAGTGGCGTCCCTATACCGAGGAAGAGCTGCTCGATGTGTTGGCCGACGACATCGTGGTGACGCCGGCGTTCTGCCGCATCAGTCGCATGATCCGCGACTTTAGCTCCGACGACATCATGGTGGGCAACAAGAAGCCCAACCTGCGTCAGCTCGTTGAAAACCGCTTGTCGGCTCGTGGGGAAGGCGCGACAGTGCGTGAGATTCGCTATCGCGAGATTAGCACGGCGGGCGCCGACTTGCATGAGCTGACCCTTGACGAGGAAGTGGCGTACGAGACGCCGGTGACGCACGAGCGCTTTTTGCAGTGGGTGACGCCGCAGGGCAAGATCGCGGGCTTTTTGCGTCTGTCTCTGCCCGATCGTGCTTTTGTTGCCGCGCATGCGGATGAGTTGCCGACGACACCGGACGAGGCGATGATTCGCGAGGTGCACGTGTATGGCATGGCGGCGCGCGTGGGAGATCAAGGCCAGGCAGCCCAGCACCATGGATTGGGGCGTTTGCTCGTAGAGCGTGCGTGCCATATTGCTCGGGACGCGGGCTATGCGCGCATCAACGTGATCAGCGCGATTGGCACACGCGAGTACTATCGCCATTTGGGTTTTTACGACCATGGACTCTATCTGCAAAAGGAGCTCTAGATGAACAAGCCAAGTGTTTCTGCCGGCGTCGTTGCCGGCGTTGCTCTGGGAGCCGCGGCGCTTGGTGCGGCCGCCGTCGCTGTTCGCGCTGCCTGTCTGCAGGTTGCGCGAACCCGCAATGGGTTGGCGCGTGTGAAACGCGTGCACGATGAGGGCGGCGATGAGATTCGCGTGTTGGTGCAAGGCGGCGTCTACCAAAGCGCGAGCTATGTCGGTGAGCGTTGGGCCGAGCCCGTCTTTGCGTACTATCGTGCGTTTGACGCCGTGTTTGAGTCCGAGGATGCGATGCGCGACGCTTATGGTCACGGCATCGACCGTATGCTTATGCTGGGCGGCGGCGGGTTTGCCTATCCTAAATTCGCCCTGATGTCGCACGAGGGCTTGCGCATGGACGTCATCGAGTATGACGGAGAGATTACGCGCCTGGCGCGCCGTTGGTTCTATCTGGACGAGCTGGAGCGCACGGTGGGCGACCGCTTGCGGGTGATTACTGCTGAGGCTCGCTCGTATCTGGGTGTGACGAGTGTGGGCCATCGTCGCTACGACGTGGTCGTGAGCGATTGCTTTGGCGGTGCCGAGCCCGTACGCGAGCTGGCGACGGTTGAAGCGTTGCGTTTGGTGCGGGGCAGCCTAAATGTCGGTGGCGTCTACGTTGCCAATATCGTGAGCGCAAGCGAGGGGAGCGATGTGACGTTCCTGCGCGATTGCGCTGCCACGGCACTCGAGGTATTCGCCCACGCCTGGGTGGTCCCATGTGGCGATGCGGAGTTCGGCGGCGAGGAGAACTACCTGCTCATCGCCAGCGACGGCAACTACGCCTTTGCCGAAGCCGTGCCCTTCGACACCGACTTCCTCGGCACCGTCCTTCACGACAAGTAAGTCTCCCCGTCCCAAAAAGACTGGTCTTAGGCGTGGTCGCGCCAGCCGAGAACGCGCTGCTTCATGCCTTCGATGTCGAGCGCGCCTTCGGCAAAGCCTTTGCGCACGAGCTCCTCGGGAACGTACTCGTCGTAGCGATCAAAATAAGGCACCTCGCCGGGATAGACGAGCTCGATGGGATTGAAGTCCTTCTCGGCCTCGGCGGCGAGCACCTCAAAGAACGTCTCCTCGTCGGCCTTCATCTTAAACTGCATAAAGTACGGGCGCGATGGGTCGAGTCCGCGAAGGCCCAGCTCCGCGGCACACTTAATCTTGAGCATGCGCTCGAGTGCCAAAAAGGCGTAACTGCCCAGCCAGGGGAAGAGTACCCAGGTGTCGCCACCCAGGTTGATGAGTGGCTTGGTTCCCGCACCCGAAATCTCGGCCGTATGGCGAGCCTGCGCCAAGCGGGCCCGTACGTTACCCATGAGGTACGGATATGTCGCGTGCTCGTTGAGCGCCTTGCGCATGCGCTCGAGTACGTGTGTATTGATGTCGCCGGGGCAGTCGCCAAAGTAGGCCGGCACCCGGCCCTTGACCTGCGTGGCAAAGACAGTGTGGCGCTTCCAGTCCACTTCCTCGACAATCCAACAGTGTCCGGCGATGGCGATGCGCTCACCGGGCGGGGGCGGATTAACAATCGTGCCCAGCTCGGCCGATTCGCTCCGGACGGTAAACTCCTCGTTTTCCTGGAACACGGCGTAGAACTTAAAGTTGTTGATGACGCGCTCGCCCGCGAGACCCACGATGAGCCCGCCACCTTCGGTGACCTGGATATGGTCGATCTTAATGAGGTGACGTAGCAGCACACGGTAATCGTCTGCCGAGATACGGTGGAAATAGCTGAGCGTGAGCACACGCTGGGCAAGTTCGGCCGGCGTGAGCTCGCCGGTGCTGGCGAGGGTCGACATAGTCTGGTGATAGAGCAGGCTGTAGGGGAGTCGATCGAGCTCGGGCGGCTCGACCCACTTTTCCTCGCGATAGAGTTGTACGAGCGCGATACCCTGCAGGAGCTTCCAGGGAATGGTTTCGGGCATCATCGTGCGCGGCTCGGGTTCTTCCTCGCGCATGACAAACCACATCTCGGGCGGAAGGTCGCGGCGTCCCGTGCGCCCCATGCGCTGCAAAAAGGAGCTGACGGTAAACGGCGCGTCAATCTGGAAGGCGCGCTCCAGGCGGCCGATATCGATACCGAGCTCCAGCGTAGAGGTGGTGACGGTTGTCTGCGCCTGCTCCTCGTCGCGCATGAGCTCCTCGGCCGTCTCGCGCAGCGATGCCGAAAGGTTGCCGTGATGGATTAGAAAGCGGTCGGGCTCGTGTCGACTTTCGCAGTAGCTGCGCAGCATGAAGCACACGGCCTCTGCCTCCTCGCGCGAGTTGGCAAAGACCAAGCACTTGCGGCCGCGGGTGTGTTCGAAGATATAGCCCATGCCGGGGTCGGCGTTGTCTGGCGCTGTGTCGGTGGGGCTGAGAAGCGCCTGCTCGGTCGCTCGTGGGATGTCGACTTCGCCCTCGGGGGCCGAGGAAGTGCGACGGTCTTTGGGAGCGTCCTTGCCCCGCGCCTGCTCGCGACGTTGACGACGTTCCGCCTGTGTGAGCTGTCCGCTGTGGCGCATGTCTTGTCCGGATGCGGGCAGCGCCGCGGGTGTCACTGCCTCAATGCGCTCGCACGCAAGCACTTCGGCCTCTTGAGGACCCATGCTCTCGAATCCTCGCTGCTGCGCCTGGGGACCCGAGTTGTAGAAGTGCTCCATGGAGATGCGCCACACGCGGCGCGGCTCCTCAAAACGGGGGATGACGCAGTTGCGTCCCGTCCCCTGCGACAGGAAGGCGCCCGTGCGCTCGGGGTCGCCGATGGTTGCCGACAGACCGATGCGGCGGGGCTGCACGCCTGCCATGCGCGAGAGCCGCTCGATAAGGCAGAGTGTCTGCCCGCCGCGGTCGCCGCGCATGAGCGAATGGACTTCGTCGATAACCACATAGCGCAGGTCGCAGAACATACGAGGGATCGCCATGTGCTTATGGATCAGGAGCGCCTCGAGTGACTCGGGCGTAATCTGCAAGATGCCGCTCGGTTTTTTGATGAGCTTAGCCTTGTGCGACTGCGAGACATCGCCATGCCAGTGCCAGACAGGGATATCGGCTTCTTCGCACAGATCGTTGAGGCGGACGAATTGGTCATTGATGAGCGCCTTGAGGGGGCCAATGTAGAGGGCGCCCACGCTTGCGGGCGGCCTCTCCCAAAACTCGGTCAGGATGGGAAAGAAGGCTGCCTCGGTTTTGCCGGAAGCCGTGGATGCCGTCAGGAGCACATTATCTTGCGTGTTAAAGATGGCATCAGCTGCCGCAACCTGGATAGAGCGCAAGCTCTCCCAATCGTGGGAGTAGATGAAGTCTTGGATAAACGGGGCGTAGCGGTCAAAGGCGTTCACGGGGCCTCCTCTCAAATACGAACCTCTTAACGCGGTGAGCAGTGGCTTGCCGCATCACTGCCTCGACGTTTGCCCAGATAAAGCCTGCCAAAATAAACCTGTCCCTTTTTGGCGGGCTAGATGGTGAATTCGGCGAAATTGCGGTCGCCGCTTGCGGTGCCGGTGTCGCCTGTTGCTGTTGCCGGCGCCAGCGCGTCGCCGCCGACGCTTTGCAGTAGCTCGGCCACGTTGGCGTCGGGGTTTTGGCATAGGATGTCGAGCAGCTCGATAAAGTCACGAATGACCTCACGCGGCGTCAAGTGCGTATCGGCTCCCACGCGGCCAAACTCAATCCTGAGAAAGTCCACCAAGTCGTTCTCGGTAAGCGTGGGCGTCCAGCCAAAGTAGCCGGCATGGATCTGCATGAGTTTTTCGATGAGCACCAGCAGCTCCTCATAGGTGAGTGGCTGCAGACGAATGATGGGCGCGAGCATGTCCTTAAGGTCCTCGCGCGCAAAACGGCCCTGAGCGAGTCGGCTGCGCAGGGCCTCGTAGGAGAACACGCCGCGGCGACGGTCCTCGATGGAGGTTGGCGTGCCACCCATGATCATGCCCAGGTACTGCGCCTTGCCCTGGAGCGTGTCGTTGTACATGGTCAGGATCTTCTCGTAGTTGTACTGGCGCGTAATGGCGTTGGGAATCTTATACAGATTCACGAGCTCGTCGATGAGCACCAGCATGCCCTTGTAGCCACTGCAAACCAAAAAACGCGCGATGAGTTTGACGTAGTCGTACCAGTCGTCGTCGCTGATGATGGTTGAGGACCCCAGTTCGGCGCGAGCCTCGCTCTTGGTGCGGTACTCGCCGCGAATCCATTTGGTCACGCGGCTCATAGCCTCTTCATCGCCCTCGGATACGGCCATGCGATAGCGGCGGAGCATGCGGGTGAAGTCGAAGCCGTGGACCATCTCCTCGAGCGGGGCCAGTTGGGCATTGACGGCCGATTCGTCGACGTCGGCACGCGAGGCGACCCAGCGATCCAGAATAAGGTTGAGCGCACCGCCCTCAGGGCGCGTCTTGGTCGATATGTTGCGGATGAGCTCGCGGTAGGTGGCAAGGCCCTGTCCCTGACCGCCCTGCAGGCGGCGCTCGGGTGACAGGTCGGCATCGGCGACGACGAATCCCTCACCCATGGCGTGCGTGCGGATGGTCTGGAGCAAAAAGCTCTTGCCGGCGCCGTAGCGACCGACCAGAAAGCGGAAGCTTGCGCCGCCGTCGGCGATGAGGCTCAGGTCGGTGAGCAGGGCGCGGATCTCGACCTCGCGCCCTACGGTGATGTAGGGAAGACCGATGCGCGGGACCACGCCGCCCTTGAGCGAGTTGAGAATGACGGCGGCGACGCGTTTGGGCACGCGGGGTGCTGCGGATGCGGTATCACTCATGGTCTAGGTATCCTCTCACGTCTGCTTCGTAATCCTCGATAATCTGCGGTCCTGCCGCTCCAAACTCGATGACGGTGTCACCCACCAGGTCAAAGAGCGCCTCGTTGATGGTATCGACGAGCATATCCTCGCTCTGGCCCGACCTCTCCACTGCCGATGTCGCTTGCGCTGCGTTTTGCTCGAGCAGTGCGCGCAGATACGCGGTTGTGGCAGGCGCGAGTTCGGTCGCGGCGTCAGTGGACGCAGCCGCTGCGAGCGGGGGCGTCGGCACGAGAAGCGGCGCCACGACACCAAACTGTTCGGTGGAAATGGTTGGCTCATCGGCCTCGTCCTGCCTTGCGGTCGTCGTGACCGGCTCGACAAACGCGTCTGCTGCGGCCTCGGCTTTCGGCTGCTCGGAGCTCACCGGATCGACCTCTGCGAGCACATCGTCCTCGCGCTCCTCATCGATCAAAAGCGCTTCGCGCGTTTGCGCGGCGGCGCTCCGAATGTGCCCCAGCTGACTCAAATCGATATCGATCTTGACTGGCTGGTGCGCGGCATCCCACGAAAGCCATGCCACGATCTCGTCATCGATGATCTTGGCCAGATATTTGGGGACCTTCTCCTCCTTCAGGGGGTGGGTGGGGTCTAGGGCCAGGCGCAGGCGTTGGTCGCAGGCGCGCATCATCTCGCCAAGCTTGCTGCTCTTTTGCCTGCTGCCGTGAATCCGCATGCATTCCCAAAAACCGTTTTGGCAACGGTAGATATGGATGGGATCCAGGCGGTATTCGCAGTCCTTGTGGCGATTGGGCGCAAAGAACACGGCCGAGGCAAACATGGTATAGGGCATGGCCGTCTCCTCCCCAAACAAGCTCGCCACGATACCGGTCTTTCGGTGCGTGTCATAGTAGCGCGCCATACGGACATACACGGCGCATGCCACGTGGCACAGGTCGCGATGGTGGCTGCGATCGAGCCGTGAGTTATTGAGGTTATACGTGGAGAGGGCGTTGATAGCGGCCATGAGTCGCTCCTCGCGCGCCTCGTCGGGCGGAAGGGGGAGCGTGGGCTCGGAGTTCTTGCGACGTTTGGGGGCCTGCCCGGACGGCGCCGGTGCGGGCGCAAGGTCTCGAGCCGCGCGTCGCAGCTCGATGAGGGCGTTATCGAACATGACGGTTTTGGAGTCGCGAAGCAGCTTGGGATCGAGCCCGTGGAAAACGGCGTAGTCTTGCAGCCACACGCGTGCAAACCGGTCGATGCCGGGCTCGAAGGCACGATAGGCATCCCAAAAGGCCTTGATTTTGTTGAATCCATCGAGTGGATTGTCCACGCCAATGCCACAGATCAATTCGTAGAGATACAGAAAAGCAAACGAGGTCGACGTTTCTTCGACGGTTCCGCGGCGTACCCGTGCGCGCCAGGTAAAGTACCCGCGCAGCTGGCGATCGCTCATAGCGTTGTAGGTTGGGAAGTACGACTTGAACGTACCGTTATAGGGGCAATCGTCCTCAAAGTCGGCCATTAGCAGGCCTTGGCGGTAGAAGAGCTCGGCTTCCGAAAGCCAGCGTCCCGCACCGCCTTTGGGGTCATCCTGCCAGCGCGATATTTCGCGCATCTTGCGATACTGGTCGGGAAGGAAATTCTGCATCTGACGACCGGTTTTGAGAATCGGCTCGTCAGCATAGACTTCGTTTGAGAAGCGAGCAGACTGATGAGTCCGGGCCTCGGCCATAATGCGCTCGATGAGCATCTTGATGTCCTGGTCGGCCATCGTCTCTCCTCTCCTAACGCAGCTACGATGACCTCATATCATAGCACAGCATCAAACAGATGTTCGAGATATCACTATGCAGATGGTTTAGAACAGGAGGGCGTAGATGACGGCGATGACGACGGAGGGGAGCATGTTTGCCGTGCGGAAGGTCTGAGGACGGATGAGGTTGACGCCGACACAGAAGATGAGCATGGAGCCCACGAGCGAAAGGCTGTCGAGTGCTGTGGCGGTCATGATGGGGGAGAGCGCGCCGGCAAACAGCGTAATCGTTCCTTGGAACACGGCGACGGGCAGGGCCGAAAAGATGCAGCCGCGTCCGAGCGAGGCCGTCATGGTGCAAACGATGATGCAGTCCAGTGCGCCCTTGAGAGCGAGCGTGGACCAGTCGCCGAGCAGACCGTCCTGAATCGAGCCCACGATGGCCATGGCGCCGATGCACACCGTGAGCGATGTCGAGACAAAGGCGTTGGTGAACTCGTTGTCACCCTCGCTGCCGGTTTTCCGCTTGAGCCATTCACCGAGGTTCTCGATTGCCGCTTCCAGATTGACGGCTTCGCCGATGAGCGAACCCAGGGCAAACGAGACAATGAGCATGGTGGTGCCGGTGGTCGAGAGGGCATCGCCGTCGATGACGAGCATCTTTTGCATGGTTCCACCCAGGCCGATAAACAAGACGCACAGCCCCGATGCTTTCATGAGCGTGTCTTGGATGCGCGGTGTAATGAAGCGGCCGCCCGCTAATCCCAAAAGACCGCCCGCAACTAAAAGCACAACGTTGATGATTGTTCCCAAGCCCGGCATGAGCCCTCCTGTATTGATGCCAACGTGGCAATCGTAGCAGAACGAAATGCGAGGCACATCGCGACTCATCTAATACGTTATATAAGTGGTGTTAGGAATGATGCACAGCATTTAAGCCTCAGGTGGTTGTCGGGACATAGGGATAGTATTCAAAGCGCAGTGTCATAAGCTGCTGTGGGGATTCAATAGCCGCGGCGATGATATTGGCATCGCGGGCACGATCAAACCCTTCGAGTTCGATCTGATACGAGACGTCTTGCATAATGTCCAGACGTCGCCAGGCTAGGAGTGTGTCGCCATCGAATTCTAGGGTCTTGCTTCCGTTTGCGGCAACGGCGTATAGACGCAGCTTGGCGGTGGTTGCAGGGTCGACAACCGTGACCTTTTTAATTTCGTTTCGAGTATTCTTGGCTCCCAACAAGGTGAGCAGTGTTGGGGCCACGACCTCGCCCGATGGCAAAAAGACGACTTCGATGGATTCGGGAAATGCGATGATAGCCGACTTGCGGACGGGCTGATTGGCGGCGGCAACTTCAATGTTCGCAGCGTCGATGACCTCTATGTGGTCGAGCGCGGCAAGCACGCAGCAGTTACCTTCATCGATCTCTTGAGGATCAGCAAGCCCCAGACTGTCCGCGAACTCGGGATCGTTTGGATCGGTAGCGGGCTCATTCGGTGCTTCGAAAGAAGCTGGGACGCTGTTTGTCGGCGACGGCGTGTCGCCCGCACCTGCTTCTTTATCCGTGCTCTCTTCTTGTATGGTTGCGTTGATGGGTTCGTCGTTTGGGGGGAGCGTCTTGGCGTCAAACGCGGAGGGGAGAATTCCGATGGCTCCGGATCCGTTCCACTCCATTTCGAGAAGCGCCGGGTCGGCAAGAATGCGTTGCCTGCTTTGCGCGCGGGCATCGATTTCAATAGGGCCTGCCTCTATCCCTCGTGTAAGGCTGAGTGATCCGGCTGGCTTCTCGAAATGAGCGTCTGTGTCTTTGGTACTGACGGCGTAGAACAGCAGGGACGCTTCTCCCGCCGCGATGGCATCGGTACCGGCTTTGGTCAGCCGCAACGATGCCGTGAATGAGAGGGTGGGCTGCGTGTCGTCTGCATTCGCGGCGGCGCAGCCCAGACATATACCGCCTCCTTTCTCAAAAAACGTACCGTCGAAGGCGACCTTCGCTCCGTTCGCCGAGTCATCGACCGAAGCGATGTCGATGCGCAGCTCTAAATTGCATGGATCGCCATCCGCATCGAGCACAACCGAGCGCCACGTGCAGACGGCACACCCCGCCTGGGAGCCGTTTGCCTTGTTCGAACGCTTGATATCCACGACTATCGAGCCGTCCGTATTACGACGAAGGCATCCCGAGGTTGAGATCGCGGCCTGTGCGATCGAAAAACGCTTGCACGCAATGGCGCTCGACGGATTTGGTGCGGAACTTAGGGCTGCTGGTAAGGAGTCTGCCATGGCGGGAGTCGCCCAAGCGGCGACAGGCGTTCCGGTTGCGAGCGCGCCGCAGAGTGCGACGACGGGCAAAAGGTTCTTCGATGCCATGGGGTCTCCTTAGCTAATTTAGTGCGGTCTGTCCGTGTTTTGTTTCTGGCTGCGTTTGATGTGCAGACCGAGGCCGGCGGTTCCCGCGCCTGCTGCTGTGGCGCCTGCTGCCAAGAGCCATCGTCTGTCGCCTGTCTGCGCCAACGGTTCCTCGCGGTCGCCGCGGTCGAGCTCCGAGAGGTCGACCGTCACTTGCGTGGCGGCCTGAGCCTGTTCTTGCTGGGCAAAGGCCATGGCTGGCCCAAACGCTAGGATGCTGACGGCGGCGGCCAGGGCGACGGCCTTATGCCGTGTGCGCACCGGGCTCGACCGTCCAGGTGATTGTTGCAACCTGATCGCCTTCGCCGGTTACGCGGAAGATGTCGCGTGTGACGCGGGCGACGTTTCCGCTTGTCTTGAGCTTAATTTTGTCCGTGCCGCCGGCAATGCCCTGGTAGCCCATGTCGAAGGCTGCGTTCTTGGAAAGATCGAGGCCCGTCCCTTGCATTGCGGCGCTGGCGTTCTGGAGTGCGCCGTCGGGGCCGACCTTAAAGTCGATGGAGTTCTGTGCGGTTCCGGCCTTGGCGTCGGCGGCAATGGTCCAGGTGTTCATGGCGTCGATCTTCATGTTGGTGACATGGATGCCGTAGGCCGAATGATTGTCGATGGTGGTCGCGTCTTCAGAGGGGCCCTGAAGCGTGCCGTCGGCCTTGGCGACGAAGGGAATAACCGTCGGAACTTTGAACTCAACGTTGTCGATCTCGGTCCTGACCATTACTTTCGTGGTTCCAACGCGCCCGGCTGCCATAGCTGGCGTCGGGGCGGCGCCCATTGCGAGCGCGAGCGCGAGCCCTGCGCCCACGACGAACGCTCTGGCTCCGTTCATGTTCCTGGTGATGTCCATGGTCGTTCCTTTCTATTCGCCGCGGGCCGTCCCCGCGATGATTGGACGAATGCTGGTGAATTGCGTGCGGTGCCGCGTCGGCCGGAAGGCTAGTTCTCGGCTTGCTCAACCCGCACCTTGACACGTGTCGGATTGCCGTGGCTGTCGAGGGTCTTTGTATCGAGTGCTTGGATCTCGATGTACGCCTCGCCTTCTTTGATGTCGCCGGCGGGGCACGTCTCGATTGTCTTGCCGGTCTCGACCACACCGGATTCGTACATGGTCTCGTCGTTTTGGATGACGCGGAATCGCTGGGGAAATTTATTGTCTTGGACGTTTTGCACGTTGACGCGCAGCTTGCCGTCCTCCTGCAGCTGAGCGACCGGTGCGACCGAAATCGTCATCATGTTGTCGCGGACGATGGCGTCGAGCTCATCTTGGATTTCCTGACGCGTTTTGCCCTCGGCCGTCGTAACCGAAGCGCCCGCCTCGGGTACGGGCTGCGACTGCCAAGCGTATAGTCCTACGGCGACAAGGGCGCAGACGATGGCCAGGCAGGCAACGATGAGCTTCTTGCGATGCCCCAGGCCTGCAAAGTGGGGTGGCTTCTTCACGCTCATGCGGCATCCTTGGCGGTATAGACACGCGCAAAGGTGGACGGATCCGCTCCAAAGAGCATGTGAAGCATCAGGCGGCGCGAGTAGACGAGCTCTTCGAAGTCGGGAGGGAGCTCGATGTCGTGGATATGCGCGATGTGGTGGGCGAGCGCCGAGAACGACTCGGGGTCGCAGATCACATCGGTGGTAACGTGGTAGACCGTCGTATCGGGGAATGCCTCTTCGTCGAAAGGCAGGAGATGGGGATCGTCGTCGACTTCGATGGCGATGCCGTACTGGGGCCAGTAATATGCCATGGGAACCTCCCTGCTTCTGGGCCAAAACTTCTATCGGTTTTGGCTGTCGATGCCGACGGTATCAGCCGCTACTTGACCAATTTCTGACCAAATGCTTGACGGATTGGCGTCTTCGCAGATAAAAGGCGGCAAAAAATACTTCAACTTTTTTCGAGCGACAATCGCGCGGTCGGCGACGGCGGGGCCATATGTGTCAAAAGCATCGTCTGTCGAGGAAATCCAGCCGCTCACCGAATTACACGAACGTAAAAAACGCCAATTATGGAGACGGTCTCGAACACGTCGACGAAACGATGCGGTAACATCTCCCTGCAAACACTGTAGTTAGCTAAAGGGGGAGTTCGCGTGTCTGCAACCATTAAACCCTTCACCGACGAGTTCGAAGAGTATGGTCGCGATGAGTCTCGCACATCGGGCGAGGCCTCGAGCATCTCGTTTCCGACAACGGAAGACGAGGTCCGCGCCATTTTGAAAAAGCTCCATGCCGAGCGTGTCCCGGTGACGGTTCAGGGCGCCCGGACCGGTCTTGCCGCCGGTGCCGTGCCTCATGGCGGTCACATTCTCAATACTTCCCGCATGAATCGCTACTTGGGTCTTCGCCGCGATGAACAAGGCCAATTTCTGCTGCGCGTGGAGCCGGGCGTTGTGCTCTCGGAGCTGCGCAAGCAGCTGAGCAAGAAGGTGCTGCCGACTGCTGGTTGGGACCAGGCATCGCTTGAGGCCTACGAGGAGTTCCAAGAGGCCCCCGAGCAGTTCTTTCCCACCGATCCCACCGAGACGTCTGCCTGTCTGGGCGGCATGGCGGCATGTAACGCCTCTGGTGCCCGCAGCTACGCCTACGGTCCCATGCGCCCACATATCACGGGACTCCACGTCGCACTGGCTGATGGCGATTTGCTTGAGCTTCAGCGCGGCGAGGCTTTTGCCCAGGGCCGCCACCTGTCGCTCGTGACGGCAGCGGGCCGTACGCTCGAGCTCGATCTTCCCGGCTATACCATGCCCAAGACAAAAAATGCCTCAGGCTATTTCGTTGCGGACGAAATGGACGCCATCGACCTCTTTATCGGTGCTTGCGGCACGCTCGGCGTTATCACCGAGCTCGAGATTGCCTTGCAGGCGGCGCCTGCGGTCGTTTGGGGTGTGAGCTGCTTTTTCGATAGCGAAGACAAGGCCGTGTCCTTTACCGATTCCGTGCGTCCCGTCCTGTCCCATGCGGCTGCCATCGAATATTTCGATGCGGGCGCCCTGGATATCCTGCGTCGTCAGCGTGAGCAGTCGACCGCGTTCGCCTCGCTGCCGCCGCTCGACAAAGAGGTCAAGGTCTGTGTCTACGTGGAGCTCGACTGCGACGACGAAGTTCAGGCGACTGAGGAGCTGTATCACTTGGGGTGGGTACTGGAGCTTGCGGGCGGCAGTGACGATGCGACATGGGTCGCGCGCACCGAGGTCGATCGCGAGTGTCAGCGGTTCTTCCGCCACGCCGTCCCCGAGAGTGTCAACATGTTCATCGACGAGCGTCGCCGCACCGACCCCACCATTACCAAGCTGGGGTCGGACATGTCGGTGCCCAACGCGCGCCTGGCCGATGTCGTGGCCCTCTATCGCCGTACGCTGGCCGAAAGCGGGCTTGAGTCTGCCGCCTGGGGACATATCGGCAACAACCATCTGCATGTGAACATTCTGCCGCGCGATGCACAGGATTATCGCCGCGGCGGAGAACTCTTTGCCCAGTGGGCTTCCGAGGTCACGGCCATGGGCGGTGCCGTTTCTGCCGAGCACGGCGTCGGCAAGATCAAGGCGGGCTTCTTGGAGACGATGTACGGTCACGAGGCCATGGTCGAGTCGGCGCGGCTCAAGCTCCAGCTCGATCCTGCCGGGCAGCTGGGTCGCGGTAACCTGTTTTCGGAGAAGCTCTTGGATGAGCTCGTCCAGAAAGGGGGCGCGTGAAGATGAGCGATTTCCATATGGTGGTGTGCGTCAAGGCCGTGCCGGGCAGCACCGAGGTCAAGATGGACCCCAAGACCAATACCATCGTTCGCGATGGCAAGCAGGCGGTCATTAATCCCTTTGACGCGAGTGCTTTGGAATGCGCGCTGGCGCTGAAGGACGACTTTATCGGCTTTGGCATGGATGTGCGCGTGACGGTGGTGTCGATGGGCATCCCCGCGACCGAATCACTGCTGCGCGACTGCATCGCCCGCGGTGCCGACGACGCGCTGCTGCTGACCGATCGCGCCTTTGCAGGTGCCGATACCCTGGCAACCACCTACGCCCTCAAGTGCGGCATCGAAGCGCTCGACGAGGACTTCGACCTGCTCATCTGCGGCAAGATGGCGGTGGATGGCGATACGGCCCAGATCGGTCCCGAGCTTGCCGGTGCCTTTGAGATTCCCTGCGTGACCGACGTGAGCTGCGTGCAAAGCGCGGGCTTTACGACGTGTGGCTCGCTGGCGCTCGTTCACGGATGCGATGCCGGCGAGGAGACGGTGTATCTTGAGATGCCGTGCGCGATGACGACTGCCAAGGAGATTGGCCAGTTGCGTATGCCAAGTATTGCCGGTATTCGTGCGGCGGAGGAGGCGGACGTGCGCGTGGTCAGTGCCGCCGACGTGAACGCCGACCCCGCGCGTTGCGGCCTTGCCGGGTCGCCGACACAGGTCGTGCGCTCGTTTGTGCCCGACCGTGACCAAACGTGCGAGACCGTTGAGGGGACGTCGTCCGAGCAGGCGGCAAAGCTTGCCAAGATTATCGAGGGGATAGCATAGATGAGCGGACTGATTATCGATAGCGAAGCCTGTATCGGCTGCGGTCGCTGCGTTCGCGCCTGTGCCTCGGGCGGCATCGTAGTGGAAGGCGAGCGACCCAGCCGATGCGCCCGCGTAACCGACGGCTGCATCCTATGCGGTGGGTGCGTCGACGCCTGCCCCGTCAACGCTATCTCGATCGAGCGTGACGAGGCCGCTGGTGCGGTGGACCTTGATGCATATCGAGACATTTGGGTCTTCGTGCAGACTGACGAGCACGACGCCGTGGCTCCCGTGGCCTACGAGCTCATGGGCAAGGGGCGCGAGCTTGCCGATGCTCGCGGCTGCCGTCTGGTGGCATTGGTCGGCATAAGCCCCGAGGGCTCGCTTGGGGACCTGGAGCATCTGGTTTGCGCGGGCGCCGACGAAGTCCTGGCCTGTCGCGACGAGCGCCTGCGCCAAAACGATGCGGAGGTCTACGCCCGCTTGATTTGCGATTTGGTAGCCGAACGCAAACCCGAGGCCATCCTATATGGTGCGACCGCTTTTGGTCGCGAACTGGCACCCGGCGTTGCCGTGCGTTTGCAGACGGGTCTTACGGCCGACTGCACCGTGCTTTCGATGGATGCGGAGTCGGGCCTACTGCAGCAGACGCGCCCGGCGTTTGGCGGCAACTTGATGGCCACCATCATTTGCCCCAACCACCGTCCGCAGATGGCAACGGTTCGTCCCGGCATCTTTAAGGCGCCCGACTTCGACTACGGCCGTTCCGGCGCGATCACCCAGGTGATGCTTGCGGAAGACGTTAAGGCTCGTGTCGAGATCTCGATTCCCGCCGAGGAGTGGGGACAGCAGGCTTCGATCGCCGATGCCGAGCGCCTGGTCGTGGTGGGTCGCGGCATTGGTTCCAAGAAAAATCTGCCGCTGATGCGAAGGCTCGCCGAGGCTCTGGGAGCCGAGCTTGGCTGCACGCGACCTGTCGTGGAGGCCGGCTGGTTGGAGTATCGCCATCAGATTGGCCAGACGGGCGTATCGGTTTCGCCCAAGCTTCTCGTGAGTATCGGTGTTTCGGGCGCCATCCAGCATCTTGCCGGCATCGGTGGGGCTGAGTGCATTATCGCCATCAACGAGGACCCGGATGCCCCCATTTTTGGTACTGCCCAGTACAAGGTTGTCGGCGATGCCGTCGAGGTCGTCGAGGAGCTGCTGGCTCAGCTTGAGCGCTAGGCGCGCGCCAGCCAGTCGCGCATCTCGTCCTTAAGGCGGCTCCAAGTTGCCTGCGTGGCGGGGTCGGTAAAGGGCCGCGTGATGCCAAAAGGCGCGTCGAGCAGGCGGTAGATATTGCCCTGCTCGCGCGCCAGCGCGCAGCTCGCTGGATAGACGAGCTCAAACATAAAGCAGATGAGCCCCACCAGGTAGTCCGCCGGCTCGTTGCGCTCGTCGCGCGCGACGCAGCGGTGCTCGTCAAAGGCGGCAAGTGTCGGCGACGAGAAACGGCTGCCGAGAAACGTCTTCTCGTCCACCTTGAGGATAGTGTCGACGGTGCTGTCGGCGATGGTGCGCATAATGTCGATCTTGTCGCCATCGCGCACGATATCGCAGAAGCACCGTGTACGCTCGTCGAGTTGTGCCGGCAGGCGAAAGTCGCTGTGATAGGCGATGCTCGCTCGGATGAGCTCGTCATGCGCACCGGTTTCGATAAAGTCACGGATGTTTGTCGTGGCGGGTGCATCGGCGGGATTCTCGCCAAAGAGGACCTCGATGCCCAGCGCCGCATGGCTCATGCTCTCGGCGTCCTTAAAGGTGTCCCAGCGTCGCAGCTGCTCAAAGCGGCCCATATCGTGTAGCAGGCCGCAAAGCCATGCCAGGTCAATATCTTCTGACGACCAGCCCTGCTCGCGCGCTACGGCATCGCATGCCTCGGCCACGTGGTACGTATGCTCGATTTTGAGCGCGATGCGTGGGTTGGTGGCGTCGTAGGCATCGGTGTAGCTTTTGAAGGCCGCGCGCGCCCGGTCTCGATCGATAGCTGTCATAATGACTTCCTAAAAAGTTGTGTCTTTCGATCCGGTGGCAATTGTAGGTGAACTCGGTTGCTGTCGGATGATGATTCTGCCGTATCGCTACATGCGGCTCGGAGACCTTGTCAGGATGAGAAGCGTATGGTGTTCAAAATCGTTAGAACCGTCTGGCCGGTGATGCTTACCTATGTTGCAATAGGCGCGCCGTGCGGAATGATCATGGGGCAGACGGGAATGGAGCCCTGGATGGTCTTTGCCCTGAGCAGCACGTTTGTGACGGGCAGCGGCCAGTTTATGATCTGCAATCTTTGGCTGGCGGACGTGCCGGCACCTTCGATTATCGCGAGCGTTGCCGCCATCTCCTCGCGTTTTGCGCTTTACTCGGCATCGATCGCGCCGCATCTGACGGGTGCCTCGAAGCGTCAGACGCTGGCTGTTGCCGCGACACTTACCGAGGAGGCATATGGCATCTCGCTTGCCAAGTTGGTTGAAGGGGAGGATTGGGGCCCGCGCGAGTCCTTTGTGCTCAACGTGATCCTCATCGCAACATGGGGCGTTTCGTGTACGATGGGCACCATCGTCGGCGCCGTTGTCGATGTTCCCACCGCCATTGCAGCCTTTGTCTGCACCTCGCTCTTTATCTGCCTGCTCTTTTCGCAGCGGCTGTCGCGCGGCAACGTTGTCGCGGCGGTTTCGGGCGCGGTGTCCGTCGCCGTATGCAAGTTCTTGGGCCTCACGAATATTGCCGTGCCGGCAAGCGTCGTGGCCGGCATTGCCATTGCGTTGGCGTGCGATGCTGTATTTGACGGAAGAGGTGCCCGCGATGCCCGTTAACGAGTTCTTGGTTCTGTGGCTGTCGTCGTGGGCCGCTATCGCGTTCTTTCGCATCGCGCCGGCGTTCGCCTTGCGCGGGCGGACCCTGTCGCCCCGCATTACCGAGGCCCTGGGCTATATCCCGCCCGCTGCCTTTGCCGCGCTGGTCGCCAACGACTTGGTGAGCCCCGGCGCGTTCGACGCGGGACTCTGGCCTGCCTTGGTTCCCTGGATTGCGGCCGTCGGCGTCGTGGTCGTGGCGGTCAAGACAAAATCGATGCTGTGGTGCTGCGTCTCGGGCATCGTACTCTATATTGTCTTGAGCCTTATATAGGGGTGGCGTCGCGGGCGCCGAATCTCGTTCCATCCCAACTTGTCGAATTTTTCACCGAGCTGGTCTATTTCTTCTGGTACCATGGTCAAACTTTACTGTAGCAAAGCATGACGTGGGCTTTTGTTCCGCGTCAGCGGAAATGGGGGTTTCATGGCACAGGAAGCGACTGCCAACGAGCAAAAGAAATTCAAGGTTCCGCGCATCCCGGGCGACATCATGATCTATCCCATGATCGTCGGTCTTTTGCTCAACACCTTCTGCCCGCAGGTTTTTGAGATCGGCGGCTTCTTTACGGCTGCCTGCCGCGGTGGCTCCAATACCATCGTCGCCGCGATCCTGCTGTTCGTGGGCGCCGGCATCAGCTTTAAGTCCACGCCGGGCGCCATCAAGACCGGTATCGTCGTGCTGATTCCCAAGCTGGTCGTCGCAGCGGCTCTCGGCCTAGGCGTGGCATATTTCTTTAACGACAACTTCCTGGGTCTGAGCTCCGTGTCTATCATCGGCGGCATTACGTTTTGCAACATGGCGCTCTATACGGGCATCATGGGCGAGTTCGGCGATGAGTCCGAGCAGGGCGCCGTCGGTATCCTGTTCTTTACGGCCGGCCCCGCCGTCACGATGATCGTCCTTGGTGTTTCGGGTCTTGCCAACATCCCTGTCGGTACTATCATCGGCTCCATTTTGCCGCTCGTTATCGGCATGGTTCTGGGCAACCTGTTCCCGTTTATCAAGAACCTGCTGGTTCCCGGCGCCAATCCCGCGATCGCTGTAATTGGTTTTCAGCTCGGTGCGTCCATGAGCCTTTCGAGCTTCATCGCCGGTGGTATTTCCGGCATCTTGCTGGGCCTTGTCACGCTGTTTGTCGTCGGTCCCATCACCTTTGCGTTCGAGCGCCTGTGCGGTGGTAACGGCAAGGCTGCCGTGGCTTGTTCCACCATCGCCGGCACGGCTATGACCACGCCGGTTGCTCTCGCCGAGGTCGCGCCGCGCTACGCCGAGCTTGCGCCCACCGCGTACGCCCAGATCGCCACTGCCGTTATCATCACGGCAATCATGGCTCCGATTCTGACCGGCTGGGTCGACAAGAAGTTCTGCCAGGGCAAGGAGGACCTGTCGCCTGCCGGTGTCGAGGCCATCGAGGAGGCCGTCGCGACCGACATCGATGGCGAGTAACGGCCGTTACCGATAATTGATTCCGGCGTGCAATTCGCGCCGTCCGAGCGCCCGAACAGAAACTGTTTTGCAGTGATGTTCGGGCGCTTTGCTATGATTCCCTTTACCCCTGCGGAGTAAAGGGGTGTTTATTGCCCTGATTCGAATTGGGCGATTCTGACCATTCGGATATTGAAGGGATGGCGTCTAGTGGTTAAGGCACTCAAGATTGAGATATTCCTGCTATGCATGATTGTTCTTATCGGGCTTGCCGCGCGAAGTCGTCGCTCCTTGTTCTCGAGCACCCTGCAGCTATTGTTTAGCATGCTTGGCTACACCTCTGCCGCGTACATATTATTCGATATGATCTGGACGCTTTCGGATGGTGCGGACGGCACGTTGGGTATTGCTGCCAACTGGATTTCCAACGCGGTTTCGTTTTCGCTCTTTGCCATCGCGTGTCTCATTTGGTTTATCTATTCCGAGACGATGCAGGGCTCTCGCCTTGTGACCTCGCGCTATAGGGTGGTGCTTGTAACGTTGCCTACGGCTCTGGTGGTCGTGCTGGCTTTTACCAGTTACTGGACGCACGCCTTGTTCTATATCGATTCGCAGGGCGTGTATCGTCGCGGCTTTGCCTATATGATCCAGCCCATTGTCAGCTACTGTTACGTTATACATACGTCCCTGCATGCGTTTGTGCAATCTCGCAGGGTCGAGAGCCCGCAGACGAAGGCTATCTATCGAACCTTGGCATTTTTCGCCATTCCGGCCCTGGTGGGCGGTACCTTTCAGATCGTATACTCGGTGCCTGGCCTTTGTGTCGGCATAATGATTAGCATGTTGCTGCTCTACATTATCTGCCAGGAGCAACTCATCTCGACCGACCCGTTGACTGGCCTCAACAATCGCAACCGTTTTGAGACCTATATGCTGTCGCTCTTCTCAAATGTGGATCAGGCCGAAGATGTGTATCTGCTCATGATGGACGCCGACGGCTTTAAGCAGATTAACGATCGCTATGGGCATGTGGAGGGCGACCACGCTCTTCAGGTCATATCCGCTGCGCTCAAAGAAGTCTGCTCGGCGTCTGGTGGCTTTATTGCACGTTATGGTGGCGATGAGTTCGTGGTGCTCCAAAAGGCAGCAGCGGAACAGGACATCATAGATCTGTGTTCGGCGATTAACGACGAGCTCGCGCGCGCCGAGGTTCCGTATCTGTTGCGGATGTCCATCGGCTACGCACGGGTTGGTGATGGCGTCGATACCTGGCAAGACTTGCTTCGCGCTGCCGACGCGGAACTCTACCGCGTCAAGGCCGAGAAAAAGAAAGCCGGCGCCCAGATACGCTAGAAAAAAGGGCGCACGACCGTTGCGATGGTCGTGCGCCCTTTTTGCGTTTGCGGGGGCCACCGGCCATAACGCCCAGGCGCGGTGCGGCAAGACGAGCGTCTGCCGCCGCGGCTCGGTACGAAATCAACGAGAATCAGTGTGCTCCATTGAGCTAAAGTGTGCGAACGCCCTCTTTAAAAAGGTGAGCTCGCTAGGCCTTTTTAGGTTTGTTGACAATGATGATGCCGCTGCAGACCAAGAGCAGGGCAACAAGTACGGTAACGGGGCTCGTGCCAGCGCCCTCGCCGAGCAGCAGCGCGCTCAGCAGCACACCAAAGACGGGGTTCATAAACCCAAAAACCGAGACGCGGCTGACGGGGTTGACGGCAAGCAGGCGCGACCACAGCGAGTAGGCGACCGCGGAGATAAGCGCCATGTAGATGATGAGCGCGATGGCGGGGGCAATCGCCGTGGGGGAGAGCGCGCCACCCATCATAAAGCCGATGGCGGTGAGGACCAGGCCGCCGACCAAGAACTGCCACCCGGCAAGCAAGACGCCGTCGTGCTCGCGCGAGAAGATGCCGATCAGGCAGGTCGAAAGGGCACCCGCGACGGTGGAGGCCAGGATAAAGCCCTCGCCGTCGAGCGTAAAGCCAAAGGTGCCGTCCGCGCCCGAAAGGTTGACGAGCGCGACACCGGCAAAGCCCAGTACGCAGCCGAGCACCTTGGCCGCATCGAGCTTTTCGGTGCGAAACGCCAGGGCGGCAAAGAGAATAGCCAAGAAGTTGGCGCTAGCCTCGATGATGGAGCTCGACATAGCGCTTGCACGGGAGAGACCAAGGTAGAAAAAGAAGTACTGGCCGATGGTCTGGAAGAGCGACAAGATGCAGATGGGCTTGATATCGCGCGCTTGCGGAACGAGCGGTCGGCGCTGGGCCACGCTCATGCCAACAATGACTAGCATGCCGGCAAGGGTGAAGCGCAGACCCGCGAAGAGCAGCTGCGAGGCGCTGTCGTGCGCGGGAATGCCAAAGAGGCCGTAGCCGATCTTGATGCAGGGGAAGGCGGAGCCCCAGAGCGCGCAGCAAACGAGACAGCCCAGGATGAGTCCGGGCAGGGTGGCGAGATACGGCTTGCGGCTTTCCATGATGTCCTTCCTGTATGCGCGAAGCAAAAAAGAACCCGCCACCGGGGGTGCCGGTGGCGGGCGTTGTTACCCGAGGGGATTGTACCCGATGGGAACGTATTAAGCGAAGTAGGCTACGCCGCTCTCAAAGATCGGCATGAACTTGTCGCCGGGGACATGCTCGGGCACGTTACGGTACAGATTGTCGCCGCGACGCTCGGCATGGCCCATCTTGCCCAGGACGCGGCCGTCGGGGCTCGTGATGCCCTCGATGGCGAGTGCGGAGCCGTTGGGGTTGACGGAAAGATTCATGCCGGGCTTGCCGTCTTCGCCCACGTACTGCGTGGCGACCTGGCCGTTGGCGATCAGCTGGGCGAGCACCTCGTCGTTGGCGACAAAGCGGCCCTCGCCGTGGCTGATGGCGACGGTGTAGGGGTCGTCGAGGCTGCACTGCGACAGCCAAGGGGACAGGTTGGACGAGATGCGGGTGCGCACCAGGCGGCTCTGATGGCGACCGATGGTGTTGAACGTCAGCGTGGGCGCATCGGGCGTGGCATCGACGATGTCACCGTAGGGCACCAGGCCGAGCTTGACCAGAGCCTGGAAGCCGTTGCAGATGCCCAGCATCAGGCCGTCGCGGGCCTTGAGCAGGTCGCGGACTGCCTCGGTGACCTCGGGAGCGCGGAAGAACGCCGTGATGAACTTGGCGGAGCCGTCGGGCTCGTCGCCGCCCGAGAAGCCGCCGGGAATCATGACGATCTGGCTTGCACGGATGCGGCGGGCAAGCTCGTGGGTGCTCTCGGCGACGGCCTCGGGCGTGAGGTTGTTGATCACGAAGGTGTCGGCCTCGGCACCGGCGGCACGGAAGGCGCGGGCGCTGTCGTACTCGCAGTTGTTGCCGGGGAACACGGGGATGATCACGCGCGGGCGGGCGATCTTGGCGCCGCCGTACACGTGGATATCCTTGGCGCGGAAGTCGATGGTCTCGACCTCGGGGGTCTCGCCGGCGCTGCGGTAGGCGAAGACGCTCTCGATACCGCTCTCCCAGGCCTCCTGGAGTTCGGCGAGCTCGATGACCTCGGAGCCGGTGTCGATGACATAGCCCTCGACGGTGGTACCCAGGGGCTCGACGACAACGCCGTCGGCGACCTCGGGCAGCTCGGCGTCCTCGGCGAGCTCGACGATAAAGCTGCCGTAGAGCGGGGTGAAGAGGCTCTCCACATCCACGTCCTCGGCAAGCTCGATGCCGATCTGGTTACCGACGCACATCTTAAAGAGGCTCTCGGCGCCGCAGCCGTAGCCGGGCGTGGAGATGGCCAGGGCGTCGCCGGTGGCGGTGAGCGCTTCGACGGCGTCAAACGCGGCGAGCAGCTGCTGGGCGTCGGGGCGGTAGTCCTCGCCATAGGTGGCGGGGGCGATGCGCACGACGCGGTGCGTCAAGCCCTTGAACTCGGGCGAGACGGCACGGGCGGCCTTGCCCACGGCCACGGCGAAGCTGATCAGAGTCGGCGGAACGTTGAGCTCGCCGGCCTCGTCCTCAAACGAGCCGCTCATGGAGTCCTTGCCGCCGATGGCGCCGGCACCCAGGTCGACTTGGGCCATGAGGGCGCCCAGGACGGCTGCCGTGGGCTTGCCCCAGCGCTCGGCCTCGGTGCGCAGGCGCTCGAAGTACTCCTGGAAGGAGAGGTAGGCGCGCTTGTGCTCAAAGCCGGCGGCCACGAGCTTGGCGATGGACTCGACCACGGACAGGTAGGCGCCCGCAAACTGGTCGGCCTCCATCAGATAGGGGTTGAAGCCCCATGCCATAGCGCTTGCCGTGGTGGTCTCGCCGTCCACGGGGAACTTGGCGACCATGGCCGAGCTGGGGGTGAGTTGCGTCTTGCCGCCAAAGGGCATGAGCACGGTCGCGGCGCCGATGGTGGAGTCGAAGCGCTCGGAAAGGCCCTTGTTGGAGGCAACGTTGAGGTCGGTGACCAGCGAGGTCATGCGCTCGGCAAGCGTGGTGCCGGCCCAGCTGGGCTGCCACACGCTGCGGGCGCACACGTGGGCGACCTGGTGCTTGGGCGCGCCGTTGGAGTTGAGGAACTCGCGGGATAGGTCGACGATGGCGACACCGTTCCAGGCCATGCGCATGCGCGGCTCGGCGGTAACCTCGGCGATAACGGTCGCCTCGAGGTTCTCCTCGGCGGCGTAGCCCATGAACTCCTCGACGTCACCGTCGGCGACGGCGCAGGCCATGCGCTCCTGGGACTCGGAGATGGCGAGTTCGGTGCCGTCCAGGCCGTCGTACTTCTTGGTCACGGTGTCCAGGTCCACGTACAGGCCGTCGGCAAGTTCGCCTACGGCGACCGAGACGCCGCCGGCGCCAAAGTCGTTGCAGCGCTTGATCAGGCGGCAGGCGTCGCCGCGGCGGAACAGACGCTGCAACTTGCGCTCGACCGGGGCGTTGCCCTTCTGAACCTCGGCACCCGAGGTCTCGATGGACTCGGTGTTCTGGGTCTTGGAGGAGCCGGTGGCGCCGCCGATGCCGTCACGGCCGGTGCGGCCGCCCAGCAGGATGATCTTGTCGGTGGGGGCGGGGCACTCGCGACGCACGTGGTTTGCCGGGGTAGCGCCCACGACGGCGCCGACCTCCATGCGCTTGGCCACGTAGCCGGGGTGATAGAGCTCGTTGACCTGACCGGTGGCAAGGCCGATCTGGTTGCCGTAGCTGGAGTAGCCGGCGGCGGCAGTGGTCACAAGCTTGCGCTGCGGCAGCTTGCCCTCGAGCGTCTCGGAAACCGGGACGGTAGGGTCGCCGGCGCCGGTGACGCGCATGGCCTGGTAAACATAGCTGCGGCCCGAGAGCGGGTCGCGGATGGCGCCGCCCACGCAGGTGGCGGCACCGCCGAAGGGCTCGATCTCGGTCGGGTGGTTGTGAGTCTCGTTCTTAAAGAGGAACAGCCAGTCCTGGTCCTCGCCATCGACATCGACCTTTACCTTGACGGTGCAGGCGTTGATCTCCTCGGATTCGTCGACATCGGTCATGACGCCGGTCTTCTTAAGGTACTTGGCGCCGATGGTGCCCATGTCCATGAGGCAGACGGGCTTGGCGTCGCGGCCGAGTTCGTGGCGCATCTCCATGTAGCGGTCGAAGGCTTGCTGCACCACGGCGTCGTCGATCGTCACGTCGTCCAGGACGGTGCCGAAGGTGGTGTGGCGGCAGTGGTCGGACCAGTAGGTGTCGATCACGCGGATCTCGGTGATGGTGGGGTCGCGGTCCTCATCGCGGAAGTACTGCTGGCAGAAGGCGATGTCTGCCTCGTCCATGGCAAGGCCGCGATCGGCGATAAAGGCGGCAAGGCCGGCCTCGTCGAGCTCGCGGAAGCCGTCGAGCACCTCGACGGGCTGGGGCTCGGGGGTCTCCATGTACAGCGTCTCGGGCAGGTCGAGCGAGGCGATGCGCGCCTCGACGGGGTTCACCACGTAGTGCTTGATGGCCTCGATGGCGGCCTCGTCCAGGGCGCCCGAGATCATATAGACCTTGGCGGAGCGCACGGCGGGGCGCTCGCCCTGGCTGATGAGCTGCACGCACTCGCTGGCGGAGTCGGCGCGCTGGTCAAACTGGCCGGGCAGGAATTCGACGGCAAAGACGGCGCCATCGCTTGCGGGGAGCTCGTCGTAGGTCACATCGACCTGGGGCTCGCTAAAGACGGTCGGCACGCAGGAGCGGAAAAGCTCCTCGTCGATGCCCTCGACGTCGTAGCGGTTGATGATCCTCAGGGCCTCGATGCCCTTGATGCCGAGAATCTCGGTCAGCTCGCCCTTGAGCTGCTGAGCCTCGACGTCGAACCCGGGTTTCTTCTCCACGTAGATACGAGAGACCATTGGTTCCTGCCTTCCTGATCGGTTGGGCGTACGGTACGGTATGCGGCAGCGGTCGGTTTGCGGGGTCTGCCCTGCGGTCGCCTTGAGCCACATGTTTGTAAACCTCACTATGATACGACAGCTCGCGGCGCGTTGAGGACGGCGAGGGTGCTACAGTGAAGCGCAAACAAGAGAAAGGCATCACATGGCATTCGTTTCACTCGCCATCATCGCGCTCGTGGCCTTTGCAAGCCCCTTCATCGCCTCGGCGATTCCCGGAAAACCCGTTCCCGAGACGGTCTTTTTGCTCGTGTTCGGCGCGGTGCTGGGACCCCATATGCTCGACATTATCCATGTAGATGCCGAGGTCTCGCTCGTGTCCGAGCTCGGCCTGGCCTTTTTGTTCCTGCTTGCCGGCTTTGAGATCGACCCCAAGAGCATCACGGGTGTGGAGGGGCGCTACGGCTTGGCGACATGGGTCGTCACGTTTGGTATCGCCTGGCTTGCCGTGCGCTTTACCCCGTGGTTCTCGGTTAGTCATTTCGACGGTATCGCCGTGACGCTTGCCCTTACTTCCACGGCGCTCGGTACGCTTGTGCCCATCATGCGCGAGCGCTCGCTCACCGGCACGCGTGTGGGCGACTCGATTCTCGCGTATGGCACTTGGGGCGAGCTCGGTCCCGTGCTCGCCATGTCGGTGCTGCTGTCTGCCCGCACCGGCATCCAGACGCTTGTAATTCTTGGCCTGTTTGCTGTGGTCTGCGTGCTGCTGGCCGCGGTTCCAAGTCGTTCCAGGCGCGTCGGCAGCCGATTCTTTTCGTTTGTCGAGGAACGCGCCGACACCACGTCGCAGACCTTCGTGCGCCTGACGGTGCTCATCCTGGTCACGCTCGTGGCGTTCTCGGCTGTCTTTGATCTCGACATCGTGTTGGGTTCTTTTGCTGCCGGCTTTGTCCTGCGCTATATCATCCCCGAGGGCAACCATACGCTCGAGACCAAGCTCGACGGTCTGGCCTACGGTTTTTTGATTCCGGTGTTCTTTACCGTATCGGGCGCAAAGATCGACCTGACGGCCGTGGCGTCGCGCCCGGGTCTGCTCGTGGGCTTTATCGTGGCGTTGTTGATTATTCGTGCCGTGCCCATTCTCATCTCTATGAGCATTTGTCCTGCGACGCGCGATGTGTCGGCGTATGGCCGCATTACCGTGGCCCTGTACTGCACCACGGCCCTGCCGATCATCGTTGCCGTGACGAGCGTTGCCGTCAACGCGGGCGCGCTGTCACAAGATATTGCGTCGGTCATGGTTGCCGCCGGCGCCATCACGGTGTTCTTGATGCCATTGCTCGCGCAGCTCTTTTACCGCGTGGTCGACGCCGCGCCGGTCGCCGCCGTGGCAGAGGTTGCCGAGCATCCATCCGATGCGCTCGACATCTTGCGCGCCCACCACGACCTAGCGAGCTTGCTCGCGCGCGAGCATGAGCTGCTGACTTCGCATGGCCATGGTCGCGTATTCGAGGGCCTGCCTACGCTCGATACGATTGCCGAGCGTCTTTCCGCCGAGGCGGCGAGCGGCCATATCGATGCCCGTATTGTGGACGCGGCGCACCTGCTTGCCGATAAGACCTATGGAGACGAGGTCGACCCGTCCGAGCTGACTCCGCGTGAGCGCCGCCGCCTGGAGCGCGCCAAGCTCGCCGTGCGCGAATACCGCCGCCGCATGTTGGAGCTCTATGCAAGAGAGGAAGCCGAGGACGACGACGGCAAATAACGAGATGCTTCCCTAGGGGAAGGCGCGTCCTGCTTTGAAGGCTCGGAACGGGATGCGGTTTCCGAAACGGGGGCCGTTGGGAAGCTGTGTCCCGGAATGGGCGCTCAGAGTGGGATGCAGTTTCCGCAAGGAGGTCCTGGGGGAAACCGTGTCCCGTTCTGATTCGAAATAGTGGGACATAGTTTCCCTTTCAAACAGAAGAAGGCGCGCTGCCTGCGGTTGATGCAGGCAGCGCGCCTTTTGCGTTGGGCCTCGTTGAGGTTCGAAGTCGTGGCTTGCGACCTTTAGGAGCGGGCGGCTCCGTCGACGGGGGGCACGGCACCCGTGACATGGGAGGACATGTCGCTCGCTAGGAAAACATATATGCCGTATAACGAAGAGCGAACTAGTTGGCCATGACGCCTTCGGTCCAAGCCTCGACGTCCTCGATGCGCAGGACGTTGGCGACCTCGGTCACGCAGTCGACGCTGGCAAGCTCGGCGGCGGCAGCCTGGACGTCCTTCTCGAGCGCGCGGTGCGTCAGGAAGATGACCGAGCAGGCATCGCTGACGCCCGACTTGCCGTCCTCGACCTGGTTGATGAGCGAGATCGAGATGTTGTGCTTGGCAAAGATGTCGACCGTCTCGGACAGGGCACCCACGCGGTCGGCGACCTTCAGGCGCACATAGTACTTGGTCTGGAGCTCGTCCATGGGCTTAAAGGCGAGGTTGTGACCATAGGGCTCAATCTCGGGCAGCGGAGCCACGCCGCGGCTGATCTGCTCGGAGAGCGACAGGATATCGCCAACGACGGCGCTCGCGGTGGGGAAGGAGCCTGCGCCGGCACCGTAGAACATGGTCTCGCCCACGGCGTCGCCTACCACGTAGACAGCGTTCATGGCGCCGTTGACCTTGGCAAGCATGTGATCGGCGGGGATCAGCGTGGGGTGCACGCGAACGTCGACGCCGGCGTCGGTGTTGCGGGCGATGCCGAGCAGCTTAATGGTGTAGCCGAGCTCGCGGGCCTGGGCGATGTCCTCGGCGCCGATGGTACGGATGCCCTGCTGGTACACATCGTCGGTGGTCACGCGGGTGCCAAAGCCGATGGAGGCGAGGATCGCCGTCTTGCTGGCGGCGTCGAAGCCGTCGACGTCGGCGGACGGGTCGGCCTCGGCATAGCCCTTGGCCTGCGCGTCGGCGAGCACGTTGGCGTAATCGGCGCCCTCGGCGTCCATGCGCGACAGGATATAGTTGGTGGTGCCGTTGAGAATGCCGGCGATGGTCAGGATCTTGTTGCCCACCAAGTCGTGCTCGAGCGTGCTCACGATGGGGATGCCGCCGCCGCAGCTGGCCTCGCACTTAATCTGCACGCCGCATGCGCGCGCCTTCTCGGCGAGCGTCTCGACATGACGGCCCAGCAGGGCCTTGTTGGCAGAGACGACGTGCTTGCCGTTCTCGAAGGCGGTGGTGAAGATCTCGGTCGCGGGGTGCTCGCCGCCGATCAGCTCGACGACGATGTCGACGGCGGGGTCGGTGACGACGTCGTGCCAGTCGCTCGTAAAGGCCTCACGCTCAATACCGGCTGCCTCGGCCTGCTCCCAAGCAAGCGCGCAGGCGCGGGTCAGCTTAAGGTCGATGCCGTAGGCTGCCAGGTACTCATCGTGGTGGCTCTTAATCAGACGGGCCACGCCGCCGCCGACGGTTCCCAGACCGATCAGACCGACGTTCACGGTGCGCAGGGGTTCGCTCATAGATAGCTCCTTCGTGCATCTTATGGATGGATTAACCGCTTAAAGGTTGAGTGCATTCTAGCGTGAACCGAGGGCGCGTGCTCGCCAGGCAACAGGAGTCGCACAAAACGGCACCCCCGAAACGCTGCGGAAACATTGGAAACATGCTCGCTACAAACGAAACTCCGTAACAAACTGTCAACGTTTGCGCCATAAGGTTTGCCCCGTACCGCAAGACGGCCGCACCGCGGCCAGCGAAAAAAGGGGGACACCATGTTCAACATCAACAGCACGCTCAGCCGTAGGAACTTTCTCGCCGGCGCCGTGGCACTCGGCAGCACCGTGGCACTCGCTGGCTGCTCGTCGGGTGGCTCGGACGGCGGCTCCGCCGATGACGGCAAGACCTTCAAGATCGGTGTCATCGGCCCTCTGACCGGCGCCGCGGCAACCTATGGCGTTTCGGCCGAGAAGGGTGCCAAGCTCGCCGCCAAGGATTTCTCGACCAAGGACCTCAAATTCTCGCTTAAGTCCGAGGACGACGTCGCCGACGGCGAAAAGGCCATCAACGCCTTCAATACCCTGTGCGACTGGGGCATGCAGGCTCTCGTCGGCCCCGTCACGACTGGTGCCGCCGTCGCCGTCTCGGGCGAGATCTCCGACGATATGCTCATGGTCACGCCTTCGGCCTCGTCGCTCGACGTCACCAAGGACAAGACCACGGTCTTTCAGGTTTGCTTCACCGATCCCACCATGGGCGCCAGCGCCGCGAAGTTCTTGGCCGAGAAGTACGCGGATGCCAAGATCGCCCTGTTCTACAACTCCGGCGATACGTATAGCTCGGGCGTTGCCGACGCTTTTGCCGAGCAGGCCAAGGCGTCCAAGCTCGATATCGTCGATACCGAGACCTTTAAGGACGACTCCTCCACGAGCTTTACCAACCAGCTCACCAAGGCCAAGGAGGCCGGCGCCACGCTCATCTTTGCGCCGATCTACTACACGCCGGCGTCCGTTTTGCTCAAGAACGCCAAGGACATGGGCTACGATATGACACTCATGGGTACCGACGGCATGGACGGCCTGCTCTCTGTCGAGGGCTTCGATACCTCTCTTGCCGAGGGGGTACTGCTCATGACCCCGTTTTCGGCTGACGACGAGAAGAATGCCGACTTCGTCAAGGCCTATAAGGATGCCTACGACGAGACGCCTAACCAGTTTGCCGCCGACGCCTACGATTGCGTCCACGCAATCGTCGAGGCTATCGATAAAGCGGGCATCGACCTTACGGCCGACGGTGCCGACATTGCCGGCGACCTTGCCAAGGCCATGCGCAAGATCAAGATCGAGGGCCTGACAGGTGAGCTGACGTGGAATGACGAGGGCCAGGTCGAAAAGCCCGCTACAGCCTATGTGATCCAGGACGGCAAGTACATCGCCGCCTAAGTGCGCATAAAGCGCGACCGGTGGGGCCGTTTTATTCAGGGCAAGGACGCCTGTAACAGAACGGAAACATTACTTTCACACAATAAAGTGGCTAAACTGCATAAACCGACAGGAATACGCAGAATTATGGATAAATGGGCAAAACAAAAGAAAAGTTGAAATAATCGCCACTTTTCTCAACTAAAGCGTCTACTATTTTGCGAACGCCGAACACGGCGAAGGATGGCCTGTCGGGTAACCGAAACCCGACGAGATTTGAGGGGAGAGCCGCATGTCGAGCCTCACCGGTAAGTCATTGAACCCTGTTATGAATCGCAGGAGCGTTATCGCGAGCGCAGCAGGTCTGGGGGCGATGTCCATTCTAGCTGGCTGCTCCTCCAACGGCGGCGACAGTGGTTCCGCTTCGGGCGACGCTTCGTTTAAGATCGGCACCATCGGCCCGCTGACCGGCGCCAACGCGTCCTACGGCAAGTCCGTTACCCAGGCTGTCGAGCTTGGCTGCAAGGATTTCTCGACCAAGGAGCTGCCGCTTGTCAGCAAGGCCGAGGACGACCAGGCTGACGGCGAGAAGGCCGTCAACGCCTTCAACACCCTGCTCGACTGGGGCATGCAGGCCCTCGTCGGCCCGACCACCACGGGTGCGTCGGTTGCCGTTGCCGCAGAGTGTGGTAACGACCCCGAGACGTTCATGATCACCCCGTCCGCGTCCTCCGAGGACGTTACCAAGGGCAAGGATTGCGTCTTCCAGGTTTGCTTCACCGACCCCAACCAGGGTGTCAACGCTGCCAAGTTCCTGGCGCAGAAGTATGCGAACGAGAAGCTCGTGCTGTTCTATAACTCCGGCGACGCCTATTCTTCGGGCATCGCAGATTCTTTTAAGGCCCAGGCCGCTAAGTCTAAGCTTGAGATTGTCGACGAGGAGACCTTCAAGGACGACTCTGCTACGAGTTTTACCAACCAGCTGACCAAGGCAAAGCAGGCCGGCGCCACCATGATTTTTGCACCGATCTACTACACGCCCGCATCCGTCCTGCTCAAGAACGCCAAGGACATGGGCTACGACGTCAAGATGATGGGCTGCGACGGTATGGACGGTATCCTGGGCGTGGAAGGTTTCGACACCTCTCTGGCCGAGGGTCTGCTGCTCATGACCCCATTCTCCGCCGATGACGAGAAGAATGCCGACTTCGTCAACGCCTACAAGGATAAGTATGGCGAGACTCCGGACCAGTTTGCCGCCGACGCCTACGACGGCGTGCATGCGGTGGTCGAGGCCCTCAAGGAAGCCGGCCTGGGTGCCGACGCCGACCCGACCGAGGTTGCCGAGAAGCTTCCCGAGGCTATGCGCAACATTACCGTTGACGGTCTGACTGGCAAGCTCTCCTGGAACGACAAGGGCCAGGTCCAGAAGGACCCGACGGCGTACGTCATTACCGACGGCAAGTACGTACAGGCCTAATTGGCCGCCTTACATAGAGCGGTTTTGATCCCAAGCAGGGGAGGTTTTGGCCTTCCCTGCTTGCTTGGTATCTAGGGACGATGTAACGTCCCTGTTTCATACATTAACTGGAAACCTATTCGAAAGGGGGATGTGGAACATGACGGTCTTTATCCAATACCTGGTCAACGGCCTGTCCATGGGCAGCGTCTACGCCATCATCGCGTTGGGCTACACCATGGTCTACGGTATCGCCAAGATGCTGAACTTCGCTCACGGCGATGTCATCATGGTCGGTGCCTATGTCTCGTTCTGCGCCACGTCGTATCTCGGCCTCCCGGGCTGGGTATCTGTAATTCTTTCTTGTGTGGTCTGCACGGTTCTCGGCGTTCTCATTGAGGGTCTGGCCTATAAGCCGCTGCGCCAAGCAGGCCCGCTGGCCGTTCTGATCACGGCTATCGGCGTGTCTTACTTCCTGCAGAACGCCGCGCAGCTTCTGTGGGGCGCCACGCCCAAGAACTTCACTTCGCTCGTCACCTTCCAGGTGCCGGAGTTCTTGGCCAAGTTCAACGTAAGCGCCGTCTCGCTCGTCACCATCGTCGCCTGCCTGGTTATCATGGCCGGCCTGATGTTCTTTACAGGTAAGACCAAGATGGGCAAGGCCATGCGCGCCGTGTCCGAGGACAAGGCCGCCGCTCAGCTCATGGGCATCAACGTCAACCGCACCATCTCGATGACGTTTGCCATCGGCTCGGCGCTTGCCGCCATCGCCGGCGTGCTCCTGTGCTCCTACTCGCCGGTGCTGCAGCCCACGACGGGTGCCATGCCTGGCATCAAGGCCTTCGACGCCGCCGTCTTCGGCGGCATCGGCTCCATCCCCGGTGCCTTTGTCGGTGGCATTCTCATCGGCATCATCGAGGCGATGGCGCAGGCTTACATTTCCACGAGCCTTGCCAACTCCATCGTCTTTGGTGTTTTGATCATCGTCCTGCTCGTCAAGCCTGCCGGCCTCTTGGGCAAGTACGTCCCCGAGAAGGTGTAGGTGAGCGTTATGAAGTTTCTTAAAGACAAGCAGACGCGTCACGACTTTGTCACGTACGCCATGTGCATCGTGGCCTTCGCCATCGTGTTCTTTATGCAGTCTAACCACATGATTCCGCGCATGATCGCCGGTCAGCTGGTTCCCATCACGGCCTATATCGTCATGGCCATTTCCCTTAACCTCGTCGTCGGCATCGCGGGCGACTTGTCGCTGGGCCACGCAGGCTTTATGAGTGTCGGCGCCTATACGGGAATCGTCACCGCCGTCGCGCTGGAGAGCGCCGTTCCGTCCGATCCGATGCGTCTGATCATCAGCATTGTGGTCGGCGCTATCGCCGCTGCCATCTTGGGCTTCTTGATTGGTATCCCGGTCCTGCGCCTGAGCGGCGACTATCTGGCCATCGTGACCCTGGCTTTTGGCGAGATTATCAAGGAGATCGTCACCTGCCTCATTGTGGGCGTCGATTCCCGCGGCCTGCATGTGATCTTTAACATCACGGGTAACTCCACGATCGATGACCTGCACCTGCTCGAGGACGGCACCGCCATCATCAAGGGCGCCCAGGGCGCCTCGGGCGTGTCGACGTACTCGACCTTCCTCGCCGGTGCCATCCTGGTCATGGTCGCACTCGTGATCGTGCTCAACCTGGTTCGCAGCCGTACCGGCCGTGCCATTATGGCCGTGCGCGACAACAAGATCGCTGCCGAGTCTGTGGGCATCTCCGTCACCGAGTACCGCATGATCGCCTTCGTGGTTTCCGCTGCCCTCGCCGGTGCTGCCGGAGCTCTCTTCGGCGGTAACTTCTCGCAGCTCTCCGCCACCAAGTTCGACTTCAACACGTCCATCCTCATCCTGGTGTTCGTGGTCCTGGGCGGTCTGGGCAATATGCGCGGCTCCGTCATCGCGGCGGCATTGCTCACGGTGCTTCCCGAGCTGCTCCGTCAGTTCTCGGACTACCGCATGCTCATCTACGCCATCGTGCTGATCTTGGTCATGATCTTTACCAACAACCCGCAGCTCAAGGCGTTCTTCGGTCGCGTCAAGGATCGCTTTGCTTCCAAGAAGGAGGTGGCAGCCGATGCCCAGTAAATTTGAGTTCAACAAGGGCAAGATGGTCCCGTATCCTTCTGGCGCCATCGTTCCCGACCGCGACCTGGGCGAGCGCCCGGCACTCGAGTGCATCCACCTGGGCATCGAGTTCGGTGGCCTTAAGGCAGTCGACGACTTTAGCCTGACTATCGGCAAGACCGAGATCGCCGGTCTGATCGGCCCCAACGGTGCCGGTAAGACCACGGTCTTCAACCTGCTCACCAAGGTGTATCAGCCCACGCACGGCACCATCCTGCTCGATGGTGAGGACACCTCGGGCAAGTCGGTCTATCAGGTCAACCGCATGGGTATTGCCCGTACCTTCCAGAACATTCGTCTGTTCAACACCATGACGGTGGAGGATAACGTTAAGGTCGGCCTGCACAACCAGGAGCGCTACTCCGGCTTTGAGGGCGTGCTGCGCCTGCCGACGTATTGGAAGCACGAGAAGGCTGCTCACGAGCGCGCCATGGAGCTGCTGTCCATCTTTGATATGGAGCATCTGGCAAACGAGCAGGCCGGATCGTTGCCTTACGGCGCTCAGCGCCGTCTGGAGATCGTCCGCGCGCTTGCCACCAACCCCAAGCTACTGCTGCTCGACGAGCCTGCCGCCGGCATGAACCCGTCCGAGACCGCGGAGCTCATGGAGAACATCGTCAAGATTCGCGACACCTTTGGCATTGCCATCATGCTTATCGAGCATGATATGTCGCTCGTCATGAATATATGCGAGGGTATCTGCGTGCTTAACTTTGGCAAGGTTATCGCCAAGGGCACGGCAGAGGAAATCCAGAACAACGACGCCGTTATCGAGGCATATCTGGGCAAGCAGGATAAGGGGGAGAACTAAATGGCAGAGCCGATGCTTTCCGTCTACAACATCAACGTCTGGTACGGCGCCATCCACGCCATTAAGGACATCTCCTTTAACGTTAACGAGGGCGAGATCGTGGCCTTGATTGGTGCCAACGGTGCCGGCAAGTCCACAACGCTCAAGACCGTCTCGGGCCTGCTGCGTTCCAAGACCGGTTCCATCAAGTTTATGGGCGAGGACATTACTCATACGCCCGCTGATAAGCTGGTTGGTAAGGGCCTGGCTCAGGTTCCCGAGGGTCGTCGCGCCTTTTTGCAGATGACGGTCGAGGAGAACCTGGAGATGGGTGCCTATACGCAGCCCAAGTCCACGGTGGCTCCGGGGCTGGAGCGCGTCTACGAGCAGTTCCCGCGCCTGAAGGAACGTCGTCGCCAGGTCGCCGGCACCCTTTCGGGCGGCGAGCAGCAGATGCTCGTTATGGGGCGCGCCCTTATGAGTAACCCCAAACTGCTTATGCTCGACGAACCTTCCATGGGTCTGGCACCGATTCTGATCGAACAGATCTTCCAGATTGTCGAGGACCTGCACAAGGCCGGTACCACGGTGCTTCTGGTCGAGCAAAACGCGCAGATGGCGCTTTCCATCGCCACGCGCGGTTACGTGCTCGAGACTGGCAAGATCACCATGACCGGCACCGGTCAAGAGCTGCTGCACGACGATAACGTCCGCAAGGCCTATCTGGGCGGTTAATCCATTCAACAAAGGGGGCGCTGACCAACCCGGTCAGCGCCCCCTTTTAAGTTGCGGTGAAATAGGGACTAAATGGGGGCGCTAGACGCCAAAACAGTCCCTATTCCACTGCAACTTCATGGGGATGTGTGACAATGCCCGTCGGAAAACATCTGCTGTCTTTGGGGGTCTATCTATGCTGTACGAGTTTTGTGCCGAGAACTTTGAGCGGGTGCCGGCGGCTATCGATGCCGGTGCAAGGCGTATCGAGCTGTGCGACAACCTTGCCGTTGGTGGCACCACGCCTTCGGCCGGCGTTATCAGCGCTACAACCAACTATGCCCACGAACACGATGCACGGGTGATGTGCATGATCCGTCCGCGTGGCGGCGACTTTCACTACAACCAGGATGAGCTGCGCATGATGGAGATGGACTTGGGCCTTGCCGTGAGTGCGGGCGTTGACGGCTTGGTCTTTGGCTGCTGCAAACCCTGCGCTGGCGGATGGGCGCTCGACGAGCTTACGCTTGGCGCCCTCGTGATGGCTGCGGGCTGCGCGACCGAGGAATGTAAGCGTGAGCCCATCGACATCACCTTCCACATGGCATTTGACCAGCTCTCGCCCGAGGCTCAGCTCGATGCGATTGATACACTTGCCGACTGCGGCGTTACGCGCATCCTCACGCATGGCGGCGCTGCCGGTACGCCGATCGAGGATAATTTCGATCACCTGACTCGTTTAATCGAGTATGCGGGCGATCGTTTGACCATCCTTCCCGGCGGCGGCATCACTACGGCAAATCGCGACGCGGTCGCGGCGGCGCTAGGCGTCTCCGAGCTCCATGGCACCAAGATCGTGCCGCTGGAGGTATAACCCGTGGCGCTGGTATTTGATGTTCAGCAGGCGAGCGGTAAGCCCGACGATAATCGTCGCCCTGGCACCGCGTGCCCCTTTTGCGACACGGAGGGGCTTGCCAACATCATCCAGCGCGATGGTGACTGCATCTGGCTCGAGAATAAGTTCAAGACATTGCGGGCCACACGTCAGACCGTATTGATCGAGTCTGCCAATCACGACGCCGACCTGGTGACCTATGAACCGGATGAGCTGCATCATGTGATGCGGTTTGCCCTGGGCTGTTGGCAGCAGATGATCGATTCCCAACAGTACTGCAGTGTGCTCATGTACAAGAACAAAGGCCCGCTTTCGGGCGGCAGCCTCGTCCATCCGCACATGCAGATTGTGGGTTTGGAGCAGGAAGACGGCTATGCTTCGCTGACTTCTGCCAATTTCGAAGGCATCAATGTCTGGCGACAGGGGAGAATCGCGGTCAACATCTCAACCGAACCGATCATGGGGTTCTTTGAGATCAACGTTTCAGCCCCGCAGGGAATCGCCGCCAGCGATGACACGAGAGACCAAGCCGAGGCGGATCTCTTCGCCGACGCAATCCAGGTAGCTCTGCGCTATATCTTGCACGAGCACCATGGCGGTCGTGCAGAGTCGTACAACCTGTTCTTCTATCACATGAGCGGCCGGACCATTGCCAAGGCGCTTCCACGTTGGGTGGTTTCACCCTACTTTGTCGGGTATCGGCTGGCTCAGGTCAATGCTGAGACCACGCTCGATGTCGATGCGGAGCGACTCTGCGCACATCTGGAGGCGCTCACATCGTAAAGTGAGCGCCCGCACACTGCGGACGGTTTAGCGCGCCATTGCATCGCGGCCGGCCTCGACCCGCTTGCGCTGGGCGGCGCGCTCCTCGCCGGTCAGACGTTCAAAGAGATGTCCGATAAGCGAGGCGAGCACCTGCTGAAACAACGTTCCACACATGACGGGAAACACAACTTCGCCCGGAAAGTATTGCGTGGCGATGACGGCGCCCGAAGAGATATTGCGCATGCCGCAGGTAAAGCACATGGTGGTCGTCTCGCTATACGGCAGGTGCAACGCGCGGGCGACCAGAATGCCCACGACAAAACCGCTGATGGCGAACGCCAGAATAAAGAGGGCGACTTCCAGGCGCACCGCGTTCATGTGTAGCACGTACTCGCTCATGGCGGTGGAGTTGGAGGCAATAACGCCCATCATCATGAACTTGCAGGCGGGCGAGAGCACGGGGGAGAGTTTCTCGTGTCCCCAGCCGTGCGTGAGCTCGTTGATCACGATGCCGAGCACGGCGGGGATGGCAATCATAAAGGCCATGTTCTGCATCATGCTCGGAACATCGATTGCGACGGTGGCGCCCAACAGGAGCTTGAGCGTGAGCGGAATCGTTACGGGCGATATAACCGAGGACGTCAGGATGATGGTGAGCGCGAGCGGGCCGTTGCCGCCGAACATGCTAATCCACATAAAGGCAGTGACTGCCACGGGTACGCTGTACTCGAGCGCGATGCCGCAGACAAGGTTGGGGTTGGAGCCAAAGAACAGTGAGCCCATGGCATACGCCGCGATGGGGATGATCACAGCCGAGACAAATAACGCCAAAATCAGATGCAGGGGACGGCGGAACACCTCAGCTACCTGGTGGAAGGTGTTGCTGAGCGCGCCTTGGAACGTCATAAAGGCAAACAGGGTGGGAACGATGGGCTTGAGAACGCCGATCTGCTGAGGAAAGAGCACGCCGAGCGCCACGCAAATCGGAACGATGATTTGCATGTGCCCCGCGAGAAACTTGCCCAGTCCAACCCATTGCTTCATATGCTCTTGTGACTCCCTTTGCTCGTGAATCCGTTTTGAATGGATATGCTAGACGCTTGCATGCGCCCGTGCGTCAGAAACGCTCGAATATTTCGAGGCTATTACCGCCCTCGTTTATCGAAACCACGGCGTGCTGGACGTTGTGCGTCCGCGCTGCACGGTATAATAAATCCGTTCAACAGATCTGCCTGCCGAAGCGGGCATACACAGAGGACTCATCGCTATGAACCGTGAGAGGTATCGCGGCGACCTGCCCCTATCGGGGGTGGGTGCCTATGTCATCGCTTAAGACGACGCATCGCTGGGCGGTCGCTCAGCAAAATCCCGAGCTCGAAAAGGAGCTTTCGGCTGGTCTGGGCATTCCCGGGCTGGTGGCGCGCATTATGGTCGCGCACGGCATTGGCTCCATCAAAGAGGGCCAATTGTTTTTGACGCCTTCGCTCGATCGCGACTGGGCCGACCCACTCATTATCCCGGGCATGTCGGTCGTTGCCGACCGCGTCGAGCGTGCTATTCGCAACCACGAGCACATTGCAGTCTTTGGCGATTTTGACGTCGACGGCATTACGTCGACTTGTCTGTTGACCGAGGCGCTGCGGATGTTTGGCGCCAATGTCACACCGTTTATCCCGCACCGCTTTGACGAGGGCTACGGCCTGTCGCGTGCGGCGCTCGACCGCGTCAACGAGCTCGCCCAACCCAACCTGATCGTGACTGTCGATAACGGCATTGCCGCCAAGGAAGAGGTTTCCTATCTGGAGAGCCTGGGGATCGATTTGGTGGTCACGGACCATCACGAGCCCTCCGACCAGGTGCCGCAGGGTGTGCCCCTGACCGACCCCAAGCTCGAGGACGAGGGCCCCTCGCGCGAGCTTGCCGGTGCTGGTGTGGCGCTCAAGCTGGTGCAAGTCCTGGGTGAGCGCCTGGGCAAGCCGTCGTATTGGCGTTCGCTAATCGAGGTCGCGGCGCTGGGCACCGTGTCCGACATGATGCCGCTCACGCCCGAGAACCGCGCGCTGGTTGCCGAGGGCATCCAGCAGATGCGCGTAACCGCTCGCCCCGGCTATATTGCGCTTGCCGCGCTCGCCAAGGCGGACCTTTCGAGCATTACGGCGGATGGCCTGTCATTCTCGCTCATTCCTCGCTTAAACGCTGCCGGTCGCATGGCCGATCCCAAGCTGGCGCTCGACCTGCTGCTTGCCCGCGATCCCATCGAAGCAAGCGCACTGGCGGCTGAGCTCGAGGAAATCAACCGCCAGCGCCGTGAGATCGAGGCCGAGCTCACGCGCGATGCCATGGCAAAGGTCGAGGAGACCTATGACGGCGGACGCGCGATCGTCGTGGGCGGCGAAGGCTGGCACGAGGGCGTCAAGGGCATCGTGGCAAGCCGTCTGACCAACCGCTACCACGTGCCGGCGCTACTGTTCTCGATCGAGGACGGTATCGCGCGCGGCTCTGGTCGCTCGGTGGGCAAAGTTAACCTGTTTGACGCCATCGAGCGCTGTTCCGACCTGATGATTCGTCGCGGCGGACATGCCGGTGCGGTGGGTGTGACTATCGAGGCATCTAAGCTCGATGAGTTTCGTCGACGTCTTTCCGCCGTGTTGTCCGAGCTACCCGCCGAGGACTTTGAGGACACCGACGAAGTTGCCGCCACGGTCGACCTTTCCGAATTGAATATCGAGACCATCGAGCAGATTTCTCGCCTTGAGCCGTTTGGCCAAGGTAATAAGGTGCCGCTGTTGGCTGCCGAGGGCGTGACGATGTGTGATCGCGCCGTGGTGGGCAAAACCGGCGAGCATATGCGCTTCGTGGCGACGGATGGCGCCGCGAGTGTGCCGGCTATCATGTTTCGTGTACCGCAGATCGACAGGCTTATCAATTGCGACAGCGCCGTCGACTTGGTGTTCGAGGCTGTTGCCGAGCATTGGCAGGGTCGTGTGAAGCCCAAGCTCATGGTCAAGGATGTTCTGGTCCGCGATACCACGCTGCCCAGCGTCGACGATCCGGCATGCGAGCTTCGTCGTGGCGTGCAGCCGGCGGATTCCGGCCTGCGCCTGGAGTCGCGCAAGCGCGAGACGCTCGCCCAGCTTTCTTATACCGAGCTGACACGCTCGCTTATCCATAGCTTTATCGGCTCGAACCAGCCACACCGCGCGCAGGTCGAGGCGCTCGACGCCTTGGCCGATCACCAAAGTGTTCTGGCCGTTATGGGAACGGGGCGCGGCAAGTCGCTCATCTTCCATGTGCATGCCGCGCGCGAGGCGGTCCTTCGCGGGCGTGCGAGCATCTTTGTCTATCCGCTGCGTGCGCTCGTTGCCGACCAGGCCTATCACCTCTCGTCAACGATGGCAGCGCTCGGCATTGGCGTTGGCGTGCTGACCGGCGAGACCGTGGAGGCCGCACGCGATGACGTGTTCGCCGGTCTAGCTTCGGGCCGCACCGGTATCGTGCTCACGACGCCCGAGTTCCTGTCTATCCACCGTGACCGCTTCGCGCGTTCGGGCCGCATCGGCTTTGTCGTTATCGATGAGGCGCATCATGCCGGTCTTGCCAAGGGCGGCGACCGCAGCGCCTATCTCGACATGCCCGATATCCTCAAAGCCCTGGGCGACCCGGTCGTTATGGCTGCGACGGCCACCGCGACGGCTCCGGTCGTGGCCGAGCTTGCCCGCATGCTGCCGATCACTCGCACGGTGGTCGACGAGACGGTGCGCGAGAACCTGCAGCTCGAGGACGACCGCGATCTTGCGAGCCGCGAAAACCGTTTGGTGTCGATTGTGGCGACGGGGGAAAAGACCGTCATCTACGTCAATTCGCGCGACCAGTCCGTGGCGCTCGCCAAGACGTTGCGCAAGCGTGTGCCCGATTGCGCAACCCATATCGCGTTCTATAACGCGGGGCTTGCGCGTTCCGATCGCCGTCGCGTGGAGGAAGCATTCCGAGACGGCAGCCTCAGCTGCATCGTCTCGACATCTGCCTTTGGCGAGGGCGTCAACCTGCCCGATATCCGCCATGTCGTGCTCTATCACATGCCGTTTGGCGGCATTGAGTTTAACCAGATGAGCGGCCGCGCCGGTCGCGATGGCCAGCCCGCCGTGATCCATCTGCTCTATTCGTCGCGCGACGCCCGCATTAACGAGCGCCTGCTCGACTGCTACGCACCCGAGCGCGACGAGCTCGTCACACTCTATCGCGCGCTGCAGACCATGTGGCGCTCCAACCGCGGCAAGACCGGGGACGATTCCTTTAGCGCGAGCGATATCGACATCGCGCAGATGTGCCTTGCCATCGATGCTCGCACGCCGGTCGACGAGCGTTCGGTGGAAAGCGGCCTGGGAATCTTCGAAGAGCTTGGTTTCTGTCGAGTTTCGGGGTTTGACGACACCCGTCGCATCGCGATGGCCGAAAACCCCGGCCGCGTGCAATTGAGCAGGTCAATTCGCTATTTGGAGGGCTTGCGCTCGCGCATGGAGTTCTCGGCTTTCCGGAGCTGGGCGCTCGATTCGTGCGCTTCTGATATGCTAGCCAAAGTTAACCGCCCGATCGTACCGCGGGCCTAGGGGAAGGGGACCTCGATGGATGCCGCAGCCCGTACCGCCCATGATTCCACCCTCCAGCCGTTTTCGGAGATGGAGCACTATAAGCATGCCGATGAGCTGCCGCCCGAGATTATGGCGGACAGCTACGACAAGCTGGAGCGTCTGTGCCTCAAATATATGAATGAGGATGACTTCTCCAAGGTGGAGCAGGCCTACTGCTTTGCTGCCGAGAAGCATTGCAACCAAAAGCGGCGCTCGGGTGAGATGTACATTAACCATCCTGTCGAGGTGGCTATCATTCTGGCAGACCTCAAGATGGACTGCGACGTGGTGTGTGCCGCGCTGCTGCACGATACCGTCGAGGACACCGAGACCTCGCTCGCCGATGTTTCCGGCCTGTTTGGCGAAACCGTTGCTGAGCTCGTCGATGGCGTGACCAAGCTCACCAACATCGAAGTCGACAGCATGGACGAGAAACAGGCCCTCACGCTGCGCAAGATGTTCCTCGCCATGTCCAAGGACATTCGTGTCATCATCGTTAAACTTGCCGACCGTCTGCACAACATGCGCACCCTTGCAGCCCTGCGTGAGGACCGTCGCCTGTTTAAGGCTCGCGAGACCATGGACGTGTATGCGCCTCTGGCCGACCGTCTGGGCATGAGCTCCATTAAATGGGAGCTCGAGGACCTGTCCTTCTTCTACCTTGAGCCCGACGCCTACCAGCGCATCGCGCGCATGGTGGCTGAGTCGCGCGAGGTTCGCGAGCGCTATCTGGCCGAGACCATCAAGACGCTCACCGACGAGCTCAACCGCATTGGCCTGGAGGGCTTCCAGATCAACGGCCGCTCCAAGCACTATTGGTCCATCTACCAAAAGATGAAGCGCAAGGGCAAGGAATTCTCCGAGATCTACGATTTGGTGGCGCTGCGCGTTATTACCCATTCGGTGCGCGATTGCTACTCCACGCTCGGCGCAGTGCATACGCTGTGGCACCCCATGCCCGGTCGCTTTAAAGACTATATCGCCATGCCCAAGGTCAATAACTACCAGTCGCTCCATACGACGGTTATCGGCCCCACGGCCCGCCCGCTCGAGATTCAGATTCGAACCTATGAGATGCATGAGCAGGCCGAGTACGGCATTGCCGCCCACTGGCTATATAAGAAGTCGGGCGGATCGTCTGCTTCCAAGACCAATGACGCTCAACGTTTGGACGACCAGATCAACTGGCTCAAGCATTCGCTCGATTGGGCTGCGTCTGATGAGATCACCGACGCCAAGGAATACCTGCATTCGCTGAAGGTCGACCTCTTCGATCAGGAGATCTTCGTCTTTACGCCCAAGGGCGAGGTCATGGCGCTTCGTGCCGGCTCCACGCCGCTCGACTTTGCCTATGCCGTTCACACCGAGGTGGGAAACCACTGCGTCGGCGCTAAGATCAACGGTGCTGTGGCCCCGCTCACGCACGAGATCAAGACGGGCGACCGCGTTGAAATCCTGACTAACAAGAGTTCCAAACCGTCGCGTGATTGGCTCAAGATCGTCAAGACGCCTTCGGCCAAGTCCAAGATCCGTCGCTACTTTGCCGCCGCGACTAAGGACGACGACGCTGCCGCCGGCCGCGATATGCTGGCCAAGGACCTGCGCAAGCGCGGGTATGGCATCTCCACGCCGCGCTCCACGCGTGCGCTCAACGCCGTGGCGGAGCAGTTTAACTTCAAGCAGCTCGAGGACCTGTTTGCTGCCGTCGGCGCCGGCAAGGTTGCCCCGCGCGCTGTGGGTAATAAGGTCGAGCAAATCTTGGACCCCAAGCCCGAGGAACAGCTCACCAAGGCCGAGGCTATCGCCGAGGTCGTGAAACAGCCGGCCCGCGGCTCCAACCGCAAGCCGCAAAAGCGTGGCAAGAGCGCAAGTAACGGCATTATCGTTAAGGGCGAGAGCAACAGTGGCCTGCTGGTCCGTCTGGCTCATTGCTGCAACCCCGTGACGGGCGACGATATCGTCGGCTTCATCACGCGTGGCCGAGGTGTCTCAGTGCATCGCGCCAACTGCCCCAACGTCAAGGGCCTCATGGAGCACCCCGAGCGCATGATTGACGTAGAGTGGGATGGTGCTGCCGACACTCTCTTCCAGGTCGAGATCGTGGTCGAGTGCCTGGACCGCATGGGCCTGCTCAAGGACGTCACCATTGCCATTGGCGATGCAGGCGGCAATATCCTTTCCGCCGCCACCTCGACCAACCGCGAGGGTATTGCGACCCTGCGCTTTATGGTCGAGATTTCGGATGCGAGCGGCCTGGATCCGCTGCTGGCTTCCATCAGCAGTGTCGATTCGGTCTACGACGCTCGCCGTCTTATGCCCGGCGAAGGCGGAGCTCAGCTCAAGCGCCGTGTGTAGGTGCGATAGCCTCTCAGCATCATAGATATTGGTTACGTTCGAGGCATCGTTTGGTGCCTCGAACGTATTTTAGAAGGAGGGCATGCGCATGGACGATATGACTTTGGACCTGACACCCCGAGGTGCGGCTTCGATTGAGGCGCTCGTCAACGGCCCGATTCAGACCAACAGTTACGCCGTTATTTCGAATGACGAGTGCTTAATCGTCGATCCGGCGTGGGAGGGCGAGCGTCTTGTGGAGCATATCCGCACCGCGCATCCCGAGGTGCGCGTACTCGGCTCTGTCTGCACGCACGGTCATGCCGACCATGTTGGCGGGGTTGCCGGGGTTCGAGCTGTCGTTGGCGACAGTGCACTATATGAGTTGTGCGCTAAGGACGTGACGGTACCTCGCGCAAATATCGAGGAGCAGCGTGTCATGTGGGGTATCGAGACGCCCGATCCGGGTGAGCCGACGCGTTTGCTTGCCGAGGGCGATACAATCGAGGTGGGCGACGTCTGCCTGCAGGTGATCGAGACGCCGGGGCATACGCCGGGCGGCATCGTCCTGTTCGCCGCGACCGAGCAGGGGAACATCGCCTTTGTGGGCGACACGCTTTTCCCAGGCAGCCACGGTCGTACCGATCTTTCCGGCGGTGACGAGGCGGCGATTATGCGCTCGCTCTCCAAACTTGCCAAGACGCTTCCGCCCGATACCGTTTGCTTGACGGGCCATGGCGATTCGACCACGATGGCGCGCGAACTTATACAGAACCCGTTTATGCAGATGTAGGCTCGAAGCCGTCTTTCGAACCACGAAGACCGCTCAATCGTCAAGCTATTTTCCCCAGTGGGTCGATTCTGTGGGGCAAACGGTCAAAATTTGTCCAATCGGATGGTATTCGTGAACAAACGAACGTTTATGCTCGGGTATGTCGTGGTAAAATCTCAGGCGTTATCGGAGCAACCTTACAGGAGGTTTCTTTTATGCTCGTCAACGCAGCAGACATGCTCAAGAAGGCCGAAGCCGGCAAGTACGGTCTCGGTGCCTTCAACACCAACAACCTCGAGTGGACCCTGGCTATTCTCCAGGCCGCCGAGGAGGCCAAGTCTCCGCTGATCCTTCAGTGCACCGCTGGTGCCGCTAAGTGGATGGGCGGTTTCAAGGTCTGCGCCGACATGGTCAAGGCTGCCGTCGAGGCCACGGGCGTTACCGTTCCCGTCGCCCTTCACCTCGATCACGGTTCTTACGAGGACTGCTTCAAGTGCATCGAGGCCGGCTTCACGTCCATCATGTATGACGGCTCTCACGAGGAGACCTTCCAGCTTAACCTCGACCGCACCAAGGAGCTCGTTGAGCTTGCCCACTCCAAGGGCATGTCCATCGAGGCCGAGGTCGGCGGCATCGGCGGCACCGAGGACGGCGTGACCTCCAGCGGCGAGCTCGCTGATCCTGCTGAGTGCAAGCAGATTGCTGACCTGGGCGTTGACTTCCTCGCTTGCGGTATCGGCAACATCCACGGCGTGTACCCTGCCGACTGGGCTGGCCTTTCCTTCGAGCGCCTGGGCGAGATCAAGGCTCAGACCGGCGACCTGCCCCTCGTCCTGCACGGTGGCACCGGCATCCCCGAGGATCAGATCAAGAAGGCCATCTCCCTGGGCATCTCCAAGATCAACGTCAACACCGATCTGCAGCTCGTCTTCGCCAAGGGTGTTCGCGAGTACATCGAGGCCGGCAAGGATCAGCAGGGCAAGGGCTTTGACCCCCGTAAGCTCCTCAAGCCTGGTCGCGACAACATCGTTGCCCGCACCAAGGAGCTCATGGAGGAGTTTGGCTCCGTCAACAAGGCGTAAGTAGCGGTTTAACTTTCCCGTCGGAGGCCCCGTTCACCCTACGCTTTTCCCTTGCGCTCACCTGGCTTTGCCAGAAGTCGCGCAATGGGAAAAGCTTCGGGTGAACGGGGCCTCCTTCGTTAACTCGCTACAGGGTTACTGGGCTGAATTCATTTTTTGACTACCGCTCGGCGGTGTTGATGGCTCCCTTGTTGGGGCTTTCTTTTTTATCTCGCTACAATGGACTTCAAGAGTTCTAATGACTTGGAGTTTGGTATGGCTGTTATTAATGTGCTGCCTTCGGATGGGAAGGTTATTGACGAGGGTCCCGTTGGTTGCTCTGTTGATGTTTGCAATGATGACTTCCGTTTTCTAGATGTTGGCTTGCCACCCGAGATTCTGCGTTTAAAGGACGCGGGGTATCTTTCGCAGGCTATTGAGGCTTGCGACCGCCTACTTGCCCAAGATCCCGATCCCTCGCTTGCTGCCTGCGTTCGTGCCGAGCGGTATCGCATGCTTGAGACGCCGCTTCATTTTTCGGTGTCGCGCGATCGAGCTATTGCGATGATTCGCGAGGAGTGGCCTGAGTTTACCGAGGAGCAGTTTAACGATCTGATTGACCGTAAGCGTATTGACTGGCGCTTTATCGATGGTGAGCTGTTCGTTCTCGACAACTTCCTCGATTCGCTTCGCGTATATCCCAAAGAGGTCCCCGGCATGCGTCCCGATTCTACGGACGGAATAGCACTGCGCAACGAGATGCTCAAGGAGATGGAGTCGCAAAACGGATTGACTCGCGTTATTACGCTTAAGGCATCTTTGTCTGTCCCCGGCGCTCTAGAGGGGGAGACCGTTCGCGCTTGGCTTCCCGTAGCCGCCACCTGCCGCCAACAGTCTCAGGTCGAGATTCTCGACATGACGCCGGAGGGTGCTGTTGCTCCCGCGAACGCTTCGGCGCGTACCGCCTCGTGGTCTTCTTCGAGTGAGCGCTCATTCTCGGTGACTTATCGTTATCACATCGATGCTGCTTATTGTGATGTCTACGGTGGCACACTTCCGGTTCATCCGCGTATGGACGCGCCTCTGCCCGAGGATATTTCCGAGGACCGTCCGCACATTGCATTCACGCCGTATCTGCAGCAGCTGACGGCCGGTGTTGTTGGCGGACTCGAGGATCCGCTCGATCGCGCCCGTGCTATCTATGATTACCTGACGCAGTATATCGACTATCGCTATCAGCCGCCGTACTTGCTTTTGGGATCTATTGCCGATGACTGCGCGCATTCGCTCCGCGGCGATTGCGGCGTTATGGCGCTCACGTTTATCACCATGTGCCGTATTGCCGGTGTGCCCGCCCGTTGGCAGAGCGGCCTGTATGTTGCGCCCGATTCGGTGGGGTCGCACGACTGGGCAGAGTTCTATACGCCGCAGACCGGTTGGCTCAACGCCGACGTGTCATTTGGATCTTCTGCTCGCAGGATGGGGGAGGAGTGGCGCCGCCGTCACTACTTTGGCAATCTCGACCCGTGGCGTATGGTGGCTAACAATCGATTCCAGGCAGAGTTTGAGACCTCTTTCGACGGCATGCGCGAGGACCCTTACGATAACCAGATGGGTGAGGCTTCGGTCGACGGTCGCGGATGCCGTCAGCGCGAGATGCTCCGCACGGTCGAACTCATCGAAATGCTCGAAGTTCCATTTTCGGACTAATCGGTAGAAAGCTGTGATAAACTAACTCACGCATTGCGTGCCCGAGTGGCGGAATTGGCAGACGCAGTGGACTCAAAATCCACCGTTGGCAACAACGTGCGAGTTCGAGTCTCGCCTCGGGCACCATACATGCAAGTGAGCGTTCAAGGGGGTTGCGGCCCCCTTTTTCGTGCCGAACTCGCGTGAGCGCGCGAAGCGTTAAGCAAACAGGCCTGCGGCCTGTTTGTAGCGGAGCGTGGCGAGGGCACCGCGCGTCCGAAGCCCGGGGCTTCGCGAAGCGAAGGCCCTTCGAGTCTCGCCTCGGGCGCCATACATGCAAGCGAGCGTTCAAGGGGGTCAAGGCCCCTTTTTCGTGTACGTAATGTGATAACGCGCTGTACGTGTTATTATTCGCAAGGCGTTGTTCCCGCAATGCCCTAAAGAGGAACCCGAGGGTTCCCACCTTTTGGCGCCAATGAGCAGCTGACTGGTCATACAACTTAGATTCCCTTCCTCAAATCGAGGAAGTCTATGTGTACGACCTGGTTGCTGAGAAGCGCCGGGTTATTTTTTTATGAATGGAGGTAGGGAAAATAGCTAAGTCTGATGACACCCGCATCAACGACGAGATCACTGCATCTTCGTGCCGTTTGATTGGCGTCGATGGCTCTCAGCTCGGCCTGTTCGCCATCCGTGATGCCCAGCGCGTCGCCGACGATCAGGGTCTCGACCTGGTCGAGATCGCTCCCAACGCGGAGCCGCCGGTCTGCAAGGTCATGGACTACGGTAAGTTCAAGTACCAGCAGGCCATGAAGGCCAAGGCTGCTCGTAAGAACCAGTCCAAGGTCGAGGTCAAGGAAATGAAGTTCCGACCCAAGATCGACGTTGGCGACTACGAGACCAAGAAGGGCCACGTTCTGCGTTTCCTCAAGAAGGGCGCACGCGTTAAGATCACCATCATGTTCCGCGGCCGTGAGATGGCTCACCCGGAGCAGGGCCTTAACGTTCTCGAGCGTCTCGCCGAGGATCTCAAGCCTTACGCTACGGTCGAGTCCAAGCCTAAGATGGAAGGCCGTAACATGCTTATGCTGCTCGCCCCGATTAAGGGCGCCTTCGATGAGGATAAAGCGGCAAGCGATACCAAGTAACTAGTGTTCTGTAACCGATTAAGGAGTATTTCATGCCTAAGATGAAGTCCCACAGCGGCACCAAGAAGCGTTTCCGCAAGACTGGTACCGGCAAGCTTATGCGCGCCAAGGCTTTCAAGAGCCACATCCTGAGCAAGAAGTCCACCAAGCGTAAGCGTGGCTTCCGTCAGGAGACCGAGATCGCCGCTGCCGACCGCAAGGTCATCAAGTCGCGTCTCGCCTAAGTTCGCGTTCCCGTTTTTCGTTTTACCGTCTAGGAGTTGATAGAACATGGCACGTATTAAGCGCGCTGTTGCCGCCAAGAAGAAGCGCCGTACCGTTATGCATCGTGCGAAGGGTTACTACGGTGCCGCTTCGCGTACTTACAAGCATGCTAAAGAGCAGGTCCAGCACTCCCTGCAGTATCAGTATCGTGATCGCCGCAACAAGAAGCGCGAGATCCGTTCTCTCTGGATCACCCGTATCAACGCTGCTGCTCGCCTGAACGACATCTCTTACTCTCAGTTCATGCACGGCCTGAAGGTTGCCGGCATCGAGCTCGACCGCAAGGTCCTGGCTCAGATGGCTTACGAGGACATCGAGTCCTTCAACGAGCTGGCTACCATCGCCAAGAAGGCTCTCGAGGCCTAATAGATTCTCTTGAATCGCTAGGGGAGTGTCGCGTTGTGCGTGGCGCTCCCTCTTTTTATCTGAAGCGCTGGTTTATATAGCAAAAGCGCGGGTAGATAGACACTTACAGGTGACCGATCTTTATATATCTCTTAACCGAAGGGTCATCATCTGATACGTGCAGTATTTCTGCACCAGCCTTTCTATGACTTATATAGGAAGCAATGTATTGTGTAGGACTTGTGAAGAGTGGAATTGACGTCCCACAGGGCTTCGCGGTCTGGCAATATATCTCCTTGCCGCGCGGCCCGGTCGAACCGGATGAGCCGCGCAGGCGTGCACCTTGAGAACCGGATACTGCGAGGATGGACACACCAGTTGTGTCGCATCCGGGCAGACATCGAACCATTTGAAATGGTCTAACTTGGATTTGTTTTTCGCAAGGCCGCCGAGAGGCGGCCCCGAGAAATTCCTTTTCCTATACTAGAACCATATGAATCGAACGGAACCGATCAGCGAAT
>JAXJKV010000034.1:0-23217 GCA_036297525.1 Collinsella sp. | reverse complement strand
CGGTTGTTCGGGTCCGCGGTATCGCTCCATGCTCCTATTAGGTCATGCGGCGGTCTCGGCTCGCCGCGGCCCGCGCGGGACATGTCAGGAAACGAGGGCAGCCCTGTGGGCGCCAGCGGACTGTGGGGTCACCGCGCGGTCCGCATCTGATGGTGTCGACGTCAATGGTATACGGGTGCACCATCGACGTCTTCAATACAGAAGATATCAGTGCGGAATGTTTTCAAAACCAAGCCCGGTCCCGGCCTGCGGTAACATCGCAGGCGGTTCTTGGGCATCGCTTGCTGGCAGGGTTCCTTTGCTGAAATGGACTTGGCCGAAAGGGCCGCTGGTCCCAGTCGCTGGTTCGCGCTTTGCGTGAACTCCGCGCTACTGTGGGACAGTTAGGCTTCTGTTGTTGGACCCGCTACATCTTCCCGGCCCAACATCGCCCTTAGCTTCTCAAAGCTCTCCTCGCTCAGGCAGTGCTCCATGTGGCAGCCCTCTTGCGACGCGACCTCAGCCGAAACACCCGCATCCTCCAGCAGCCCCACGAAAAAGCAGTGACGCTCCCACATTTGGCGAGCGACCTCCAGACCACGCTCCGTCAGATGAACGTCGCGCTTGCCCATTTCGACATAGCCGTTGCTTTCCAGCGTCGCCATGGCCTTGGAAACGCTCGCCTTGGTTACGCCGAGGTGCTCCGCAACGTCGATCGAGCGCACGATGCCCTGACGTTCCGACAGAACGTAGATCGATTCGAGATAGTCTTCTCCGGATTCACGTAGGGCCATGGGCCGCCTTTCGCGATGATTGCTAGTTAGCCTTTGGATACTTTTCACAGCTTACTTTACCGCAAAAGTTGCCCATGTCTTACTACTTTGCCTAAAAGTTAGCCGTGTTTCACAAAACGTGCGGGACGAAAACAAAATGGGGACGCCCCGCAAGGAGTGTCCCCAGGTGCCGGCAGATAAGGAACGTCCCCAAGTGCCGAGCCGCAGCTATAACAGTCCAAAGTACTTCGCGGCGTTGTAGATGCCGTCGTCGTCCACGGCAGTCGTCACATAGGTCGCCGCGGCCTTCACGGTATCCTGCGCGTTGCCCATGGCCACACTTGTGCCCACGGCCGAGAACATCGACAGGTCGTTCTCGCCGTCGCCAAAGGCAATCGCTTCACTCGCGTCGATGCCCAGGCGCTCCAGCGTCGCCGCCACACCCAGGTCCTTGCCGCCGTTGGCCGGAATAATGTCGCAGAACAGGTCGCACCAGCGCGTGGTGAGCGAATGCGACACGGCATCGGTCACGATGTGCTCGTCAACTGGGTCAACAAAGGCACAGAACTGATAGACCGGCGCGTCAAAGGCATGCTCAAACGGCTCCTCGTGGTAGACGATTCCCGCGTTGCTGCCAGCCGTCACCACGCGCTCGGACAGGCGGTTCACAAACGAGTTCTCGCCCTGCATGCACAGTGAGTCGTAGCGCCCCTGCGCCACCTGGTCCACAATCACCGCAACGTCGTCCGGATCGATCGGGCAGCTGCGGTAGACGCCCTTGGCATCAAAACAGTGCTGGCCCGAAAGCGTAATGTACGCATCCCAACCCAAGTCGAACAGCCAATCCGGCATCTGGTAGGTCGGGCGACCCGTGGCGATTACGCACGCAATCCCCTGTTCGTGAAAGCTATCGAGCACCCGCTGCGCCGACGCCGGAATCCGATGGGTCTTAAAGCTCAGCAACGTGCCGTCGATATCGAAAAACGCAGCCTTAATCATCCTCGCCTACTCCTCGCCCTCGAGCTTCTCGCTCGCCTCGAGCCACGCCATCTCCAACTCGTCCATGGCGGCGTGGGCCTCGTCGATCTTTGCCTGCTGCTCGCCCAGCGCCGTGTAATTGGTGGGGTCGACCTGGGTCATCGCGGCCTCGGCCTCCTCCACGCGTGCGCGCTGCGTCTCCATTTTGCGCTCGAGCGAGCTCACCTCGCGGCGGAGCTTCTGGCGTTCGGCGTTGGAAAGGCCATTGGGCTGGCCGCTCGACTTGGGCTTTTCGGCCGCAGCCGCCGCGGCACCGGTGTCAAACGTGCCGGTCTTGGCACTCGGCGCACCCACGGGCTCGTCTTCGGCGGTGGCGTTGCACAGGCGCAGGTACTGATCGACGCCGCCGGGCATATGCGTCAGGTGACCGTCGATCAGCGCCCACTGCTGGTCGGTCACGCGCTCCATCAAGAAGCGGTCGTGTGTCACCAGGATCAACGTGCCGGGCCAGCCGTCGAGCAGGTCCTCGACAATCGCGAGCATGTCGGTATCCAGGTCGTTGCCGGGCTCGTCCAGGATGAGCACGTTGGGCTCGTCCAGGATCGTCAGCAGCAGCGACAGGCGACGGCGCTGGCCGCCCGAAAGATCGCCGATGCGGCTCCAGAGCTGCTGCGTCGTAAATCCCAGGCGCTCGCAGAGCTTCTCGGGCGAAGTCTCCTTGCCGTCGATGACGTAGTACTTCTTATAGTTGCTGAGCACCTCGCGGATCGTGTCGCCCATGTAGGGCTCGAGCTCCTCGAGCTGCTGCGACAGCACGCCAAAGCGTACCGTCTGGCCAATCTTCACGCGGCCGCGCGTGGGCGCAATTTTACCCTGGATCACATCAAGCAGCGTCGACTTGCCAGCGCCATTCTCACCCAAAAGACCATAGCGGTCGCCCGCACCAATGAGCCAGGTCACATCGGAGAGCACCTGCTTGGGCGCGCCGCCGGCATCCGCATAGCCGGCGTCCACGTCGACCACGTCGATAACCTGCTTGCCTAGGCGGCTCACGGCGAGGCGCTTGAGCTCCAGCTCGTCACGCATGGGCGGCACGTCGGCGATCAGCTCGCGAGCGGCATCAACGCGAAACTTGGGCTTGGTGGAACGCGCCTGGGCGCCGCGGCTCAGCCACGCGAGCTCCTTGCGTGCCATGTTGCGACGGCGCTCCTCGGTAACTGCGGCCATGCGGTCGCGCTCCACGCGCTGCAGGATATATGCGGAGTAACCGCCCTCGAAGGGATCGACCTGGCCGTCGTGGACCTCCCACATACTGGTACAGACCTCGTCCAAGAACCAGCGGTCGTGCGTGACCACGAGCATCGCGCCCTGGCCGCGCTGCCAACGGGCCTTTAAGTGACGCGCGAGCCAGTTGATGGTGCGCATGTCCAGGTGGTTGGTGGGCTCGTCGAGCATGAGCACGTCGTAGTCGCCGATCAGCAGGCGCGCGAGGTCCACGCGACGGCGCTGGCCGCCCGAAAGCTCGCCCACCGTGCCCTCCCAGGGCACATCGCTAATAAGGCCGGCCAGAATCTGGCGCGTACGCGGGCTCGAGGCCCACTCGTATTCGGGCGTGTCACCGACGACGGCATGATGCACGGTGTCGGTATCGACCAGGTTATCCTTTTGGCCGAGCAATCCAATCGTCGTGTCGCGGCGGTGCGTCACGCGGCCGTCGTCGGGCTCCAACGTGCCGGCGAGCACGCTCAGCAGCGTCGACTTACCGTCGCCGTTTTTACCGACAATACCAATACGGTCGCCCTCGCCCACGCCGAGCGTAACGCTATCGAAAATATGCTTGGTGGGAAACTCTAGGCTGACGGAATCGCATCCCAAAAGAATCGCCATATGCCCTGCTCCTTCGTAGAAATTCAACGTTGTCCATGATAGCAGCGAGCCCCACCCCAAACCACCACGAAGGCGCCTGTCCCCTTTGTGGCGGTCGTTTCGGTCGCAGAGCAAAAAGGCGGGCCATCTCCCAAAAGAGATGACCCGCCTCTCCAATCAGTCCCGTGACAACCGTGGCCGCCGCGGGCCTCAAGCATGTCCCGGACTAGGAGAACATGCCGGTGAGGTAATCATTCAGCCGCTTATCCTTGGGCCGTTGGAAAATCTCGTCAGTCTCGTCGTACTCGACCATATCACCCATGTAGAAGAACGCCGTGCGGTTGGACACGCGCGACGCCTGCTCCATGTTGTGCGTCACGATAACGATGGCGCGCTCGGCCACAATCGACGACATAAGGTCCTCGATCGCCAACGTCGAGATGGGGTCGAGCGCCGAGCAGGGCTCGTCGAACAAAATCACGTCGGGGTTGAGTGCCAGCGTGCGCGCGATGCACAGACGCTGCTGCTGGCCGCCCGAAAGCGCGCAGGCGCTCTTGTCGAGCTTGTCCTTGACCTCGTCCCACAGCGCCGCACCACGCAGGCTTTCCTCGACCATGCGATCAAGCTCGTCGCGGTCGGTAATGCCGTGACGCTTTGGCGCAAACGTGATGTTGTCGCGAATGGACTTGCGGAAAGGGTTGGGCTGCTGGAACACCATGCCAATGGAGCGACGCAACTCGTAGGTGTTTTCGGCCTTGGTGTTCACGTTGCGCCCGCGGTAGTTGATCTCGCCCTCCACGCGGCAGCCGCGAATCTCGCGATTCATAAGGTTGAGGCTGCGCAAGAAGGTCGACTTACCGCAGCCCGAAGGCCCGATGAGCGCCGTGATCTCGCCCTTGTGAAAGTCGAGCGACGTATCGTGCAGCGCATGGTGGTCGCCATAGTACACGTTGACGTCCTTGGTGGAGAGCACGACCTCGTCGCTCACGGCCTTGCCGCTTACGCGCACGCGCCTCTCGCTCTCCCCCACGCTCGACAGGAAGTCCTGGGTGTCGGACGATGCCGCTTCGGTTGCGGGCGTTACATTCATCTCGCTCATTCGGCCGTCATCTTCCTTGCCAGTTGCTTGCCCACAATGCGGGCGATTACGTTAAACAGCAGCACGCAAATCATCAGCAGTGCAGCGGTGCCCCAGACGATCTGCTGGGCCTCGGGGCTGCCCTCGCCATAGATCTTGTAGATGTGCACGGCGAGCGACTCGCCGGGACGGAACACGTTCCAAGCGCAGGTGGGGCTCGACAGGTTAAAGCTCAAGAAGTTCAGGCGAACCGGCGAGCTCATACCCGAGGTAAAAAGCAGTGCCGCGGCCTCGCCAAAAACGCGGCCGGCCGAAAGCACGATGCCGGTCACGATGGCAGGCATGGCCTCGGGAATCAGGATGTGCAGCGTGGCCTCCCAACGGGTGAGGCCCATGGCCAGGCACGCATCGCGCTGGACCTGCGGCACGTCCTCGAGCGCCTGCTGAATCACGCGCACCAGGATGGGGATATTGAACATGGTGAGCGCGACGGCGCCGGAGATAATGGAGTACTTCCAGCCCAGCTGCACCGAGAACACCAGAAAGCCGAACATGCCGACGACGATGGAAGGCAGCGAGGACAGCGTCTCGATGGCGGTGGAGGCGATGTCGCGGATAGGGCCGTTCGGCGCGTACTCAACCAGGAAGACCGCTCCGCCCAGGCTGATGGGCACCGAGATGACTAGAGTGATCAGCAGCAGGTAGAACGAGTCGAACAGCTGGTAGAGCACGCCGCCCTGCGTTCCGTTGGCGCGCGACGGCTCCGTGAGAAAGCCCGGCTGGAACAGCGTCGAGACGCCCTCGAACAGGATATAGGCCACCATGGAGATGACGATGAGCATGACGATGGCGACGATCGCCGTCAGCACGCCCGTGGCGATGCGGTCCTGCTTTTGGACACGCCCGAGCCTCGCCTCGTCGATGTGGATGCGCGTGCTAGCCACGAGCCTTCGCCCCCTTGCGGCCAATGAGATGGATGATCAGGATGAAGATGAGGCTCATGCCCATCAGCAGCAGACCGAGTGCCCACAGGACGTCGTCCTGGGCCGAGCCCTCGGCATAGACTGCCATGGACGTGGTGAGCGTGGTGGTGATGGTCGAAGCCGGCGACAGCAGCGACGTCGGCATGGCCTCGATGCCGCCGATGACCATGCGCACGGCGAGCGTCTCGCCAAAGGCGCGGGTCATGCCCAAGATAACCGCGGTCATGAGCGACGGCATGGCGGACTTGAGCACCACGTGCCAGATGGTCTGCCAGCGGGTGTAGCCCAGCGCGAGCGAGCCCTGGCGGTAGCCGTCGGGCACGGCGCGCAGGCCATCGACCGAAAGCGTGGTCATCGTCGGCAGAATCATGACCGCCAGCACGATGGCGCCGGGCAAGATGCCCAGGCCCGTGCTCACGTGGAAAACGCTCTTCATAAGACCGACGACCACGTGAAAACCGATCAGGCCAAAGACGACCGAGGGGATGCCGGTCAAAAGCTCAATGAGCGGCTGAAAGATCTTAGAGCCAAACTTAGGGCTAATCTCGACCGCAAAGATGGCAGAGCCGATGGCGATGGGCAGCGCGATAAGCGTGGAGAGCACCATGACCGCAAACGAGGTGACGATCAGGGGCAGGGCGCCGGTATAGGGCAGGCCGTTTTCGGCTGTGTTGGCCAGGTCCCACTTGGTGCCGGTGAAAAACTCGACGACCGAGACGCCGTCCTTGACAAAAGCCGAGAGGCCCTTTTGGGCGACCATAAAGATGAGCGCGGCAACGACAAGCGTCACGAGCGCTACGCACGCGCCCGTGACGCCCAGGCCCACGTTCTCAAGGTCGCGCTTTGGCAGCTGTTTTGCCATTGCAAACCTTTCCGGGGCGATTACTTATTTAGCAGAGACCTTGCCGCTGGCGTCCTTGACGACCTTCATGGCAGAGACGGGGATGAAGCCCTGCTCCTCGACGAGCTTGCCCTGGACGTCGTCGGAAAGCATGAACTCCAGGAAGGCCTTGGTGGCCTCGTCGGCGTCCTTGGAGCAGTACATGTGCTCGGTAGCCCAGATCTTGAAGGAGTCATCAGTGACATTCTTGCTCTTGGGCTCGACGCCCTCGACCTTGATGGCGTTGAACTTGGAGTCATCGAAGTGCGAGAAGTCGAGGTAGGAGATGGCGTTATCGGTGCTGCCCATCTGAGTCTGGACGTCGCCGGACTTGTCGAGCTCGGCGTCGCCCTTAAAGTCGACGGCCTCGTCGCCAAAGACGGCGGCCTCGAAGGTGGCGCGGGTGCCGGAGCCGGCCTTGCGGTTGAGGACGACGATGGTGGCGTCGTCGCCGCCGACCTCCTTCCAGTTGGTGATCTGGCCAGAGAAGATGCCCTTGAGCTGCTCGAGGGACAGGTCGTCGACCGTCACGTTCTTGGAGACGACGGGACCCATGCCCACGACGGCAACCTCGTGGTCGACGAGGTTCTTGACCTGGTCGGCCTCGAGCTTGGTCTCGGCGAAGACGTCGGAGTTACCGATGGTGACGGTGCCTGCGGCGACAGCGGTCAGACCCTTGCCCGAACCGTTGCCCGAGCCGGAAACGGAGACGTCCGGGTTGGCATCCATGAACTTCTCGGCAGCAGCCTCGACGAGAGCCTGGAACGAGGAGGCACCGTCGTAGGTCACCTCGCCGGAGACGGACTCGGCAGTAGTAGCGGCGCTACCCTTGTCGGCGGCGTCGGATGCGCCGGAGCCGCCGCAACCAACGAGACCGAGACCGACGATGCTGGCAAAACCACCAGCGAGGCCGAGGAACTGACGACGAGAATAAGCCTGATCGAGCATGATCTTCCTTTCGTACATGCGACTCGCGGGCACCCTGCCCGCTTTGCTGTTTGGAAAGATACGACCCCGACCGGGCAGCACCCGCGCCAACTGCGGTTTTTTACGGGCATCTGATAGACCCTTACCGCAAGCGCAGCACGGCCTTTACAAACGAATAACAATCCAGCGCCGAACATGGCGCACCTTTTACACCAAAGGAACGTCCCCAATGACTACCCCACCGCAACAGAAAAAGCCCGGGCCGAAGCACCGGGCTCGTAATGCAAGTTTGTATCCAAGCAGGATATAGGGGTTTCCCAGGTGCCCGAGATTGCCCCGAAAGAGGAGCGCCGCGTACTTTGGTACGCAAGCGACGGTTTGAGGGGCAAGGTCGGGTGCCTGGGAAACCCCTACAGCTCAAGTTCGTTGAGGCGCAGGATCGCCACGATATAAATCTTGAGCGCCTGCTTGAGCTGCTCCTCGTTAGCGCACTCGTTGGGGCCGTGCATCTGGCCGCCCCACGCGGGCAGCTCCAGGCCGGTCTCTTCGGGGCCAAACGAGACGGCGCGGGCAAAGTTGCGCGCGTACGTGCCGCCGCCCATGGCAAAGGGCTCAGCATGCTTGCCGGTGAACTCGTTATAGGTATCGATAAGCGCCTTCACGGCCGGATCATCGGCAGAGACTGAGAACGGCACCTTAGCGCGACCCAGCTGGCACGTCACGCCAAAACGGCCCACGAGCGGGTCGAGCTGCTCGCGGATGGTATCGGCACTCGTACTGTCGGGGAAGCGCACGTCGATGACCTGCTCAATATGGCCATCCGCCACGCGGATGACTCCAGCGTTGCAGGTAAGCGGGCCAAACGCCGGACTCGTCGCATCGATACCTAGGCCGCGGCCATAGGCATCCGCATGCACAAAGGCCAGGAACTTGACGAACTCGTGCTCGGCAGGCGTCAGCAGACGCTCGTCGCGTGCACCAAACGCGTCCTCGGCCTCGCGCAGATACGCCACGATCAGGCCGACGGCGTTGATGGTGCCCTCAGGCATCGAAGCGTGGCCGCCAATACCGTGGGCGAAAATCTGCGCATGCCCGTTATCAAGCGCCGTGATCTCCAGGCGGTCGGCGTTCTCAACGGGCGCCGGCAGCTCATCGGCGGCAATCGCGAGCTCGCAGATGGACTGCGACGGAATGGCGTTGCTCGCCTCGGCACCGCTCCAGGACACAATGCGCCCGCCGTCGATCTTGGGGCTCACAAACGTCGCCCCAAACTGGCCCTTCTCGGCATTGCAGACCGGGAACTCGGCATCGGGCGTAAACAGAAAGTCAGGGTCTGCGTGGTTCTCCAGATAATGGTGAACGTCGGACATGCCCACTTCCTCATCGCAGCCCAGCAGCGCGCGGAAGGTATAGCGCGGCACAATGCCGTGCTTGAGCAGGTAGGCACCGGCGTAGAGCGACAACACCGCCGGACCCTTGTCATCAATCACGCCACGGCCGAGCAGCCAGCCCTCGCGACGCTCCATCGCAAACGGGTCGGTGTTCCAGCCGGGGCCGGCGGGCACCACGTCCACGTGGCAGATGGTCGCGAGCTGCTTGTCGCCGCGACCCGGGATATCGGCGATTCCCACATACCCATCGTCGTCGCTCGTTTGATAGCCGAGCTTCTGCGCGATGCCGAGCGCGCAATCGAGCGCGTCACGGACCGGGCGGCCAAACGGCGCGCCGGGCTCCGCATCGGCAGCAACGGCCACGGACGGATAGCTCACCAGCTGCTCGATATCGGCGACGACATCCTCCCAGACCTCGTCGACATACTCGGCAACGCTCTGCTCCACCTGATTCATGGACGACCTCCTTACCAATGAGCGGCGAGCGTGCCCGCCCCTCACATCAAATACTTATATAGCGAAAAGTTTAGCAAGCTCGGCCACCGAGTGCACCACTGCATCGGCACCCGCCGCCTCGTGCTCGCCCGGCGCCGCCGCGCCCGAATAGATACCAATGCACGGCACGCTCATCGCGTGCGCGCCCTCGACGTCGTTAAAGCGATCGCCGATCATCACGGCATCGCCCGCGGCCGCACCCAAGGCCGCCAACGCGTCGCGAACCGAATCGGCCTTGGTCTCGCGCCCCTGCGGCGGATTCATGCCGACCACCGCCTCAAACTGAGAAAGTCCCAGCTCTCCCACCATGTCAACGCACTTTGCCTCCATGCGCGACGTCGCCACGGCCAAGCGCTTGCCCTGGGCGACCAACCCATCCAGCAGCTCGGGGATCCCGTCAAACACGGGATACTCCTCCGGTCCCAGCTCGTCAAAAAAGGCGCGGTACTCGTCGGCCACCACAAGCGACTCCTCGCGGGAGAAGCCATAAAAGTCGTGAAAGCTCTTCCACAGGGGCGGCCCGATCATGCGGCGCAGGTCACCCATCTGCGCCTCCGAAAACCCGCGCGCGGCCAACGTCTTGCGCGTCGAGGTCATCACCGCCCGGCCCGTATCGGCCACCGTGCCGTCAAAATCGAACAGCACAACCGGCCGCTCGCATAGCTGCAATGCCGCCATCGGCATCCCTCTTCCCCAGTTGATGATTTCCACACCGTCACTTCAAACTGTTGACTATTCAACAATTGAACCTAGCAATGTAGAGCAACTCCACTATACTTGTCGCACTTTGCTCTCAGAAGGCGGCGCGCAAGCGCCCCAACGAAAGGTGCAATTATGTCTTTTGCCATCATAACCGACTCCACGTCGGACATCTCCCCCGCCCGCGCTCAAGAGCTCGGCATTTACGTGATTCCGCTGCATGTGATTATCGAGGGCGAGGACCTGCTCGACCAGGTGCAGATTACCGCCGAGGAATACGTCGCGCGCATGGCCGGCTCCGAGCAACTGCCGCACACCTCGCAGCCGAGCGCCGGCGAGTTCAAGGCACTCTTTGACCGCGTGCGTGCTGACGGCCACGATAGCGCGATCTTTATCTCGCTGTGCAGCGAATGGTCCGCCTGCTATTCCAACGCATGCCTGGTCGCCGAGACCCACGAGCTCGACGTGCGCTGCATCGACTCGCGCACCGGCTCGGGCGCCGAGGGCCTGCTGGTGGAGTACGCGCTGGCCATGCGCGAGGACGGCCGCAGCCTGGACGAGACCGAGGCGCAGATCCGCGCGACGCTGCCCGACGCCCACCTGCTGCTGATTCCCCGCACGCTCGAGAACCTCGTTAAGAACGGCCGCGCGCCCAAGCTCGCCGGCCAGCTCACGCAAATGCTCAACATTCGCCTGGCCGTTTCGCCGGAGTGGAAATCGGGCGAGATCAAGGCCATCAAAAAGGGCCGCGGCGCCAAGCGCATCGTCGCCAACACCATGGCAGATTGCCTCGCGTTTTTGACCGAGCACCCAGGCTCAAGCGTGCGTGTGCTCACGACCGGCGCCGCCGAGGAGCAGGAACTCGTCAGCCAAGCGCTCGCAGGCCAAGACCATGTAGACGCCGGCACCGGCCCCATCGGCTGCACCATCGCCACCCATGTAGGCGCCGACGCCATCGCCATCAGCTACTGCCCCCGCTACCAGCCCATCCACTAGGGGCATCCTTACCACTTGCGGTGGAATAGAGACTGTTTTTGGCTCATCAGCCGCAAATCAATCCCTATTCCACCGCAACTTTTTAGTGTGTCATCCACATACAAGATATTTATTGGCAATTGGCACACTCCCTGCTGCTTGGAGAGCTTTGATTGGCCTCCGAGCGATACCCAGTGGGCAAAAAATGGCAAATATGAGTACTGTCACAAATTTAGTAACAGCAATATCTGACTGAAAGTGCCCACTTCCACCGTTTTCAAACGCCATAAAGCACTGAATCGTCGCGTTTAAGGGGTTGGATATACAAAATCTCAGTCAATTGGTTTTAAATACTTTCCTGATGATATGTTGTTGACCAAGCAGCAGTACTCATATTTGCCATTTTTTGCACACAGGGTCTCTTTGAGGCACACTCTCTGTATCTCCGACCCACCATAAAGTCTCAAAAATCACTTAACGACGGCTGCAGTGCGTTTTGACAGCGTGTGTCATACCGTTCACGGAATGACACCTCGCTATTAACCGAACCGCAATCAATGCCGAGTATCTGAAAAAGTGAAATGCCGTACCCTCATCTCAGCGAACGCTTATAAGAATGGCATTCAGATGAGTAACGAAACGCATCAATACGCCCTCTTTGGGGGCGCGCTCTTCAAATTCAATAAAGTGGTCGGCCATGCTTCAAATCCCCACAAGCAAATTGTCATCTGCAGCAACGGTCCAGACATCCGCTACGCAACGCTCGAGGAATGGAAGAGAGCTGGGGAATCTTTCGACGAGCGGACTCAGGTCGAGGGCATTGTCACCAGTGCGAGCCCGGCGCGCGACAAACTCGAGCTCTTTCGCAATCTTTTTACCGGCCGCAAAGATGTGCACGCTCACGGGTATCGCAGAAAAGACGGAGGCATCGGCTATACACCTGCCTGTGCAAATGAGTGGAAGCCAGGCATTTGTCCCAAAGCAAGCCATCAGAGAATTAAATGCGCAGAATGTCGCAGCCGCACATTCCTTGAAATGAACGATGCCGCTATTATCGCTCATTTCAAAGGCAGCGACGACAGGCTCCGGGACGTCATAGGTCAATATGTTCTCGACAAAGACTGCAACACAAATGTCCTTATCATTGATTTTGACAAAGCCGATTGGAAAGAAGCGACAAACGCTATCAGGCTTGTCGTAAAAAACCATGGAATTAACGCTGCGGTCGAGCGATCAAGGTCAGGCAACGGCGCGCATATCTGGTTTTTCTTCCTAGAACCTATAAACGCAAAGACAGCACGAGATTTCGGTAGCTGCCTTATCGCCGAAGCAGCGGCACTCAACAAGACAATCACCTTCGAAGCCTTTGACCGAATGATACCCGCGCAGTCCACCATTCCTGAGGGCGGCTTTGGAAATCTCATTGCGCTGCCCTTTCAGGGAAAAGCGCAGCGGGAAGGAAACAGCGTATTTGTTGACGAACGATTCGAGCCCTTTCCCGACCAATGGCTTTACCTTTCGCAAATCCGACTAATCTCGCGTGCGACGGTGGATCGTCTGATCGAGGACACCGAAAACAAACTGCCTGGAATAGCAACAGCTGCAGCGACAAACAAAACCAGGCGCAATGTCCAAAAGCCACGAAAGCGGCTCCCGCTCACGCCACGAGACTTCCCCTCGAACCTGCCCGTCACACAAGCCGATATGCTCTACATCCCCGAAAAGTCTCTGAGCCCGGCAGCCCAAATGGAAGTCCGCAGGCTTGCGACATTTGCCAACCCGGAGTTCTTCCGTGCGCAATCTATGCATCAATCAGTATTCGGCAAACCGCGACTCATAGACCTCAGCGAACTTAGAGATGGCCGCGTCGCGATTCCCAGAGGCTGCAAAGCCCAACTTGAGCAGCTGATTCAAGAAGCCCACGTTACTGCCCATTATTCAGACGAACGCAGCACGGGCAATCCAATTGAAATGGCATTCAAAGGGGTCCTTCATCCCGAACAGCAAATTGCCGCCGACCAGATGCTTGAATACGAAGACGGAATCATGTCTGCGCCAACGGGCTTCGGTAAAACCGTCATCGGAGCTTATCTTATTGCCGCCGTTGGTCTTCCGGCGCTCGTCATTGTTCCAAAGACTGCGCTCATAACCCAATGGAAATCGCAGCTCGAACGATTTCTCGACATTACGGACACCAGAGAGCCAGTCCGAACGCCAAAAGGACGAATCAGCAAAAAGCAACCTCCCCTTATTGGACAAATCGGAGGGGGCAAAACCGCCGTCAGCGGCCTTATTGACGTTGCTTCCTTTCAGTCGCTATCTGGCAAAGACTCCCAAACCGGGGAGCCGGTAGTTAAGGACCTTGTTCGCAATTACGGCCTCATTATCTGCGACGAATGCCACCATGCTGCCGCGCCACAGCTCGAGCTCGTCCTCAAGTCCGCTCCAGCCAAATATGTATATGGCCTCTCCGCGTCACCCGAGCGCTCCGACGGGCTCACGCGGGCGCTCTCGATGCTCTGCGGCCCGCTTCGCTATGCCATCGATCCAAAAACGCAGGTAATTCAGCAGGGCATCCAGCGCATCGTGCGACCGAGATTTACCGGCATTCGGCTATCCGCCTACGAGCCGGGTGCAAGCTTCAATCAGATTCTCGATCTGCTGTGTGAACATGCGGCAAGAAACGAATTGATTGTCGATGACGCCCTCGAAACAGCGTCAAACGGTCGGCATCCGCTCATACTATCCAAAAGGAAAAAGCATGCTGAGGAACTGTTCAGGTTGCTCAATGATCGCAGACATGAGCCCATACTCTTAACCGGAGAAATCGGCGCCAAAGAAAGAAAAGCGATACTGAACAGTCTTCCCGGCTTTGAGCATGAACATCGAATCATCGTCGCCACCGAAAGCCTTCTGAGCGAGGGCTTCGATCTGTCCTACCTTGACACCCTTTTCATTGCCACGCCGATATCTTGGGACGGCAGCGTAACGCAGCAGGTGGGCAGACTGCATAGAAGCCACGAGGGCAAGCAACAGGTTGAGATATTCGACTACATTGACCTGTCGATACCCATGCTCGCCCGCATGTACCAGAAAAGACTCAAGACGTACGCCAAGTTGGGGTACGAAATTTATTCAGCAGAGGACAGTGAGCAACCCGATTACAACATCCTCATAGAGCCGGCAAACGCTATTGAGGCATTTATTAAAGACATCACCGGTGCCACAAAGAGCGCCTTCATAGCCGCATCCTACGCATCCGCCGCATGCCTCACGAAACTCACCGCCACACTCGCAGGCGCAGCTGCCCGTGGGATTACCCTTGAGGTTTATGTTGCCTCACCGCCGCGCGATGACGCGAAAGCGATTTTTGCCGAGATTAACGTCGACTATTCCGTCAAGGCCAAAGGGCGGCTGTGCGCGGCCGTGATTGACGAGGAAACTGTCTGGTACGGGACTATCCCGCTGCTGGCATTCCCCAAGAAAGAAGACTGCAGCATCCGTTTCAAAAGCAACGAAGTCGCCGCTGAGTTTTTGAGCGAAATCCAGCAACGAGGAGAACCGGGGGCCGCAGCAACGAACGTGGCGCCCCTATCAGTTGCGGTGGAATAGGGGCTGCCTTGGCTAATCAACCGCAAATCAGTCCCTATTCCACCGCAACTTAAAAGCGGGTAATCAGCCCTGCGGGCCTTGGAACAGTTCATCATGCGAGCCCATTCTGACCAGCCGGATCACAGGATTAGTCTTATGCGGCAAGTAGAGAACGACCACATCGACCAAGCCATCGGATAGATGGAAATCGATGTGGCCGTTGTAATTGCCGCCCGGGTTTGAAAGCTCGTGGGCACCATATTCCGCGGGAAGCGAACCGTGAGCCGCAAGCTCTGCAACTGCCGCCTTAAACTTGGTTTTTAGCTGCGGATGGATGCGCATCGTCCGTTTGTAATCCGCCTTAAACTGAGCCTCGACTTTAATCTCAAACATCGCTAGTCCTCATCGAGGAACGATATAAGCTCATCAGCGTTATTGAATGACGGGCTGTCGTCCGGCAAAATCCCCAACTCATGAGCCTCGGCGATCACCATGGCGCGTCTCGTCGCCTCGTTGGGCACCTCCGCCCTTCCTACGATCTCAAAAGGAATCTTTCGTTGATTTACCAGCTGCCGAACAGCAAGGTTGAGATACGAATTGAGACTCAGACCAACCGTATCCAAGAACTCAGTCGCCTGTTCCTTGAGCCCCTCTTCGATGCGAACCGTCGTGGGCTTAACCGTTGCAGTAGACATACGCGACCTCCTCGCCCTCGTCTTTTGCATCAGTATACCCAGTTTAGATGGCAGACTGATGTTAAATAGCATCAGCCTGCCGTTCACATTACTACAACGACAGGCACGCTCGCTCTACATCAGCCCGCTCAGGGCGATGTTGACGGCCTCGTTGAGGTCGTCGGTAATGTGTACCAGATCCGGGTCGAGCGGGCTAATCATACCGGCGCTCATTACCGGGCCGTTGAGCCAGTCGAACAGGCCCTGCCAGTACTCGCTGCCCACCAAAACGAGCGGCATGCGCTTGACCTTGTGCGTCTGCACCAGCGTGAGGACCTCGAACATCTCGTCGAGTGTGCCAAAGCCGCCGGGAAATACGATGGCGCCCGAGCTGTACTTAACGAACATGGTTTTGCGCACAAAGAAGTAACGGAAATCCATACCGAGGTTTACGTATTTGTTGAGCCCCTGCTCGTGCGGCAATTCAATGCCCAGGCCAACTGACTTGCCGTTGACACTCGCCGCTCCCCTGTTGGCCGCTTCCATGATGCCGGGGCCGCCACCGGTGATAACCGCCACGCCACGCTGGGCAATCTTGCGACCGACCGTGCGCGCCGCCTTGTAGAGCGGATCGGTCTTGGACGTGCGGGCGCTACCGAAGATGGTCACCGCAGGTCCGAGCTCGGCCAGCGCGCCAAAGCCGTCGACGAACTCGGCCTGGATGCGCAGTACGCGCCACGGATCGGCATGCAGCCAGTCGGTCGACTCCTCGGGCGCCAGCAGGTTGGCGTAGGTGTTGTCCTTGGGAATCATGGGGCCGCGCATGACCACGGGACCGCGGCGGTACGTCTCGTCGTAGGCAGGCTCGCCCTCGACATTCTCGTTCTTAATCATGGGTACTCCTATCGAAAATAGAAACGGGCGGGGTCGACGCCATGCGCCAAACACCCGCCCGAACATCAACCATTCGGTATGGTACCCACGATGCATCAAGTGCTTGCAAGCTATCGGTCAGCGGTCGCGCAGACGGTGTTAGCGAACGCGACGCCCGATCGCCGCTTGACCTTTGCCGTTGCTCGCGCCCCGCAAGCGTCCGCGGCTCTTAGTAATCCACCGCCGCAGGGCTGTTCATCCAGTCGCTTACGAACGCACCGTAGCGGCCCTCGATAATGGCCTGGCGGGCGCGCTGCATCAAGTTGAGCAGATAGTAGATGTTGTGCATCGACAGCAGAATACCGCCGAGCATCTCCTTCTGCGTGACCATGTGGCGGATGAGCGCGCGGCTGTAGCCGCCCGTGCACACCGGGCAGGTGCAGGTGGGATCGATGGGGCCATCGTCGTGCGCAAAGCGCGCGTTGCGGAAGTTGAGGCGACCCTCGCTGGAGAACGCCGTACCCATGCGGCCCGTGCGCGTCGGCAGCACGCAGTCGAACATGTCGATGCCCACGCCCACACCGCGCACGAGGGTGGTGGGGTTGCCGACGCCCATCAGGTAGCGCGGCTTGTGCTTGGGCATGTACTCGCTTACGAGCGGTGCCAGGGTCTCGAACATGGTCTCGTGGTCCTCGCCCACCGAGTAGCCGCCGATACCGTAGCCGGGGAAGTCGCCGCACTCCTCCAGATGGCGCAGCGAGCGCAGGCGCAGATCTAGGTGCATGCCGCCCTGAACAATGCCAAAGAGCGCCTGGTCGTCGCGGGTATGAGCCTTATAGCAGCGCTCGGCCCACATACTCGACAGCTCAACGGCGCGCTCAACGTAGGCGCGCGTGGCGGGATAGCCCGGGCACTGGTCCAACTGCATGCAGATGTCGGAGCCGAGCTTCATGGCGATTTCCATGTTGTCCTCGGGCGTCCAGAACACGTGGCGGCCGTCGTAGTCGTTGACGATAAAGCGCACGCCCTCGTCGGTAAGCTTGACCGCGTCGTTGTGGCTGAACACCTGGAAACCGCCCGAGTCGGTGAGGATAGGGCCGTGCCAGTTCATAAACTTGTGCAGGCCGCCCAGCTCAGCGATGGTATCCTCGCCGGGACGCATGGACAGGTGATAGGTATTGGCAAGCACGATCTGGGCGCCGAGCTGCTTGACGGTCTCGGTAGGAATACCCTTGACGTTTGCCTTGGTGCCCACGGGCATAAAGATTGGCGTCTCGATGTCGCCGTGCGGGGTGTGCAGCACGCCGGCGCGCGCGTGCGTCGTCGGATCCTCGGCGATCAGGTCGAATTTAAAAAGGCTCTGGTCCATAAACTGGAACTCCTTGGTTGTGGTTCATACGCAAACCATTATACGGGCAACCCGCAAGAAGCACCGACTCGACAGAAACTGGTGCATTAGGATCAGGTTCCCGCGCTAGTCGTTGGGGACATTCTTCAGCGCCATCTTGCAAAGGAGTGTCCCAATCTGCCGGCACTTAGGGACTGTCCCCAAGTGCCGGCAAGAGCATCCCTTTTGACTAGTCGTTTAAGAACGTCCCCAATGACTACATCTGGGATCATTTCCAACAACCAAGGCAACGCCGATGTTATGGCACCGACAGCGAAAACCCGCCAGAGTGAGCAAGGTGCCTTGAAACAAGGCGGCATTGATCTTTTGATCATGCCGCCGAAGTTGAGAGGCAGATTGCCGCTCTGGCGGGCTTGCAGCGTCAACTGGTTACGCGGTTCGTAGAACCGCGTAACTGTTAGGGCCGCTGGCCCATGCCACCCTCGAGGGTGACGGTCTCGCCGTTCATATACTTAAAGTCGGGACCGCAGAGCTGGACGACAACGCGGCCGATTTCTTTCTCGACGTCGCCGTAGTGACCCGCCGGCGGCATGTGGACGTTGGCCTTGAACGCCTCGGGATAGGCATCCTGGAAGTTCTCGAGCGCAGCGGTCCAAGCAAGCGGGCAAACGATGTTGACGTTGATGCCGTCCTTGCCCCACTCGTTGGCGGCAACGCGGGTCAGGCCGCGGATGCCCTCCTTGGCGGCAGCATAGCTGCACTGGCCATAGTTGCCAAACAGGCCGGCGCCCGAAGCAAAGTTGACCACGGAGCCCTTGGTCTCCTTCAGGTGCGGATAGGCCTTCTGCATGTACAGATAAGTGGCATACAGACCGGAATAAATGGCCAGGTTAAACTGATCCATGGTGTGGTCGGCGATGGTCACGCCCGAGGCGCTGGCCTGAGCATTGTTGACGACGGCGTCGATGCGACCGAACTCCTCAATGGCCTTGTCGATGACGTTCTGGACGACGGCCTCGTTGTCCTGACCAGCCGAGACATCGGCCTGAACAGGCAGAACCTTGACGCCGTACTCGGCCTCGAGGGATTCCTTGGCAGCCTCGAGCTTGGCAACGTTGCGGCCGGTAATGACGAGGTTCGCGCCCTCCTTGGCAAAAGCGATATCGATGCCGTAGCCGATGGAGCCAGCGGAGCCGTCCTTAAGCGTGGCCTTGCCGCCGCCGGTGACGATCACGGTCTTACCAGTGAAAAGTCCCATACAAAGTCCTTTCAAATCGCGACGGGCGAGCCCGCCGACTGCGCGCATCCAAATAAACGCGCCAAAAGCTGAGACGCAACTTTAGCGTGTTCAAGCGAAAATAAAAGACCACGGTAGGCGAACGGCACCACGTCGTTCGGCGAAGGGATTGTCAAGTACAAACTGGATAAAGCGGCCGAGTTATTGTTATCAGATCGAGCCATCGAACACGTTTTGAAACTTTGCTGCGGCGCGCGGGATGTCGGCGCGAGACTTTATCATAGGGTGACAAACAACGATGAGGAGCACATGCCTATGACAGACGAGCTGGACCCCCAGACTCAACAGCATATTAATGATCCCGCAGACGTTACCGCGGATACTGACGCTGTGACCTGCGATGATATCGACATCGACGACCCCATCTTGGACGAAAGCGCTACGGCGGAAACCCCTGAAACAGAAAACGCCGACGAGGAAAATGACGATGCGCCCGCTCAGGACGACGCCCCTGTACAGGACGCCGCCCCGCAAGCTGCGGGCCCCATCGAGGTGTCTTCGGAAGAAGAACTCGACGCCGTCATGGACTCCATGATGGATGCCGTCAAAGCGATGAAAGACGCCGTCGCCGATGCCGATATCGATGCCGAGGAAGAGGAGGCCGCCGTGGCGGCCTCGACCTTTGTGCCCGGCGAGACTCCGGTTGCCGACCAGGGCAGCACCATGCCCTCGTTTCTGCAGCTCGAGCACCCCACGATTGGCGCCGATGCGGTCGATCCGCACGCAGCAGGCTTTTCTGTGGTCGAGGGCGGTACCGGCAATATCGCCGCGCCGCAGGCTGCCGATGCGGACGCTGCCGACACCGCTCGCCCGACCGCCCCGCATTCCCCCGCCGCGAGCCGCGATCTGGGGACCGCTGTCTCGAACACTGCGAACGCCGTGGGCACCTTTATCGCCCAGGGCGCCTCGGCCATGCGCGAGATGAACGCCGCGAAAAAGGCACTTGCCGATGCCCGCGCCCACCTGGCCGAACTTGAGCAGCGCATTGCCGATCAGGCCGAGGAACTCGAGACGCGCCAGGATATCGCAGGCCGCTACGAGCAGATCGTCGCCGACCAGCGCCAGACGATTGCCACGGCCCAAAAGACTGCAGCGGCCGCCGAGATTGACCGTGATGCCCACGCCGCCAAAGCGACAGAGCTCAAGGGTCAGTTCGAACAAATGAAGACAGAGGATGACGCGACTGAGCTCCGCCTGAAGGCCGCGCTCGACGCCGTGGAGGCCCGCGAGGCGAGCTCGCGCGAGACCGGCAACCGCCTCGTTCGACGTCTTGAGGATTCCAAGCGCATCCGCGACAAGGTGAAGGCCGAGCGAGACGCCGGCATTGCCGCCGCACAACAAACCGTCGACGCCACGCGCGCCCAGCTCGAGACGCTGCGTCATGAGTATGCCGAGCTGCAACGCAATCCCTCGGCAAATCCCGCCAACTATACGGTGCGCACCAGCGAGCTCTCGATGCAGATCTCCGACACGGCAGATGCCCTGCGTAAAGCCGAAGAAGATGTCCCGCGCATCACCGCCGACCTTGAACATTCACTCGCCGCAGCCGAGCAGGCCGTCGAGCAGGCGCAAGCCCCCATCGCCGACGCCAAGCGAGCCCATCAGGCCGTGACGGCGGAGGCCGATGCCGCGCGCGACGAGCTGCAGACCGCAAAAACCGCCGCTGCAACGCGCCAGCGCGAACTGCGCGAGAAGATCGCTGCCGAGGACAAGGCACGCCGCGACCAAGAGCAGAGCATAGCCAACGCCCAAGCAGATGCCGCGCATGCGCAGTCGATTATCGAACAGGCGACCGAGGTGCACGACCACCCAGAGATCACTGAGTCGCTTGCAGGATCCTTGGCCCGAGACAAAGCCGAACACGCCGAGACCGAGCGAGAGGTTACCCAGCTCGAAGCCACCGAGGACGCGGTGCGCGAGCGTACCCGCGACTCACGCATCAAATTCACCGGCGCCATCGTCTGCATCGTCGCCGCAATCCTGGTGATCATCGCAATCTGGCTGTTCGCAAACAAGTAAGCCAGCTGCCAAAAACGCCCAACGCAGTTGCGGTGAGATAGTTCCTGTTTAGCCCTAAAAAAGGCCAATTCAAGAACTATCTCACCGCAACTTATTAGATTGATGCAAGGCAATCTATCCCTCTTGCACCAATCTCTTGACATAAGGAGTGTCCCCAGGTGCCGGCACAAAAGGAACGTCCCCAAGTGCCAACAACGGCGACGCCGATGCCTTGGCAAAGTCAGCGAAAACGCCCCTAAGCGAGCAAGGTGACGTGAAAGAGGAGGGCATTGACCTTCTGGTCATGCCCGACGATTGAACGTCAGATTGCCGCTTAGGGGCGTTTGCAGCGTCGAGCAGTTACGCGGTTCGTAGAACCGCGTAACTAACAGATGAGCATGGCGTCACCAAAGCTGAAGAAGCGGTAGCGTTCTTCGATAGCAGCGGCGTAGGCATCCATGATCTGGTCGCGGGTGGCAAGTGCGCTTACGAGCATCATGAGCGTGGAGCGCGGCACGTGGAAGTTCGTGATCAGCGCGTCGACCACGTGATAGGTCGAGCCGGGCATAAGGTAGAGCTGCGTCGTGGCGTTCTCGCGCACCACGATGTCGCCGCGGCCGAGCGTGTCGGCCCCGTCCTCGCGGCCCTCAAAATAGCGCGCCGTCACAGCCGGATCGGACACCGGCGCGTCCGCGTCAAACGCGCTCTCGAGCGAGCGCACTGCGGTAGTGCCGACGGCGATCACACGATGGCCCTCGGCCTTCGCCTTATGCACAGCGTCGACAACCTCCTGCGACACGTGGTAGCGCTCGGTGTGCATCACGTGCTGTGTAGGGTCGTCCTCCTCCACCAGACGGAAGGTATCGATACCCACCTCGAGCTCGACGGCGGCAAACTTCGCGCCCTTGGCCTCGATAGCGGCCATGAGCTCGGGAGTAAAGTGCAGACCCGCCGTAGGAGCGGCAGCCGAGTGCTCCTCCTTCATGGCGTAGACGGTCTGGTACTTCTCGGGATCGCCCTCGTAATCGGTAATGTAGGGCGGCAGCGGCACGTGGCCGGCAGCGTGGATGGCCTCGTCGAGCGTGCGCGGGTCGCCGGCGGCATTGCAACCGGCCGGCTCAAAGCGCACCAGACGGCCACCGCGGCTATCGGTAACAAAGTCGACGACCTCGGCCGTCAGCACCACGGGCGCGCCCTCGGGCGCATGGGCGCCGCCCGCACGATACTCAATCTGAGCACCGGGCTTCAGGCGCTTACCCGGCTTGACCAGGCACTCCCAGACATGGCCCAGCGGATCCACATCCTCGCGGCGCTTGAGCAGCAGTGTCTCGACCACGCCACCCGAGCCCGCCTTACGACCGATAAGACGGGCCGGCATCACGCGCGTCTTGTTGATGACGAGCACGTCGCCCGGCTCGATATAGTCGATGATGTCGCGGAAGATGCGGTGCTCAACGGTACCGCCGTGCTCCAGCGGCGTTCCCGCCTGAGAGCCCTTGCGATCCACCACCAGCAATCGGCAGGAATCGCGCGGCTCGGCAGGAGCCTGGGCAATCAGTTCCTCGGGAAGGTTGTAGTCAAAATCATCGGTACGCATAGACACGTCGGATACTCCTTATATAGCTAAAGTCCGCTCTACATCCTAGCAGGCTGACGTCCCAAATGAACTACTTTTTGGCGGCTTTACGCTCGTCGCGGATGCGGGCGCGGTCCATGGCCGCCTCGACGGCCGAGAATCGGCAGCCGCAGTAGTTCTGCCGATACATGCCCAGCTCGCGCGAACGGCGCGTAGCCTCGGGATAATACGGGCGAAAATCGCGAATCACCGGAGTGAGACCGCGGGCAGCAGCCAGACGCTCCAACACATCATTGCAGGTTTCGAACAACTGGTACGGCGAGACGGCGAGCGTCGTGCCCACAAACTCAAACCCGCGCTCCTGGGCCACACGGCACGCCTCGGCCAGACGCAGGGCATAGCATGCGCGACAGCGACGGGCTCGATCGGCGCCCAGCGGGGCCACGCCGGCCTCCCAGCGCTCCCGGTCCTCCCCCGCCTCGACGAGCTCGATGCCGCCTTCGGCACACCACCGGCGCAGCTCGTCCAGGCGACGCTGCCATTCATCGTGCGGCTGAATATTGGGGTTGGTCCAGCAGATTGTGGGCTCAAACCCCTCCTCGCGCAGCAGGCGGACCGGCTCAAGCGAGCACGGTGCGCAGCAAGCGTGCAACAACAACGGCTTCATCAACATCTCCTCTCCCGCAATGATTTTTTAAGGCTCTGTTAGACCAGGATTGACATTCCGCCCCGTCATCTTCTTGCGATTGCACAATGGTCGCCCCTTGTCGAATCTGAATCCGGCAAGGGGCGATGCGCCCGAGACCGGACGAGTTGCTCGCCTGGCCCTGCCGTTT
>JAXJKV010000033.1:0-2047 GCA_036297525.1 Collinsella sp. | reverse complement strand
GACCCCCGCGAACTTCGCGGCGGCGGTCGGCCCCATGCCGTCCTCCGTCGCCAGGAGGAAGAGCTCGACCTTCTCCCTGCTGTACATGCGAACCTCCAGTCCGGACCGCTTCACGGTCCAACTTTCTGTCCGCACCCCCAATAGGCGCTTTATTGATCAAAAAGCCGTACCGGGCGCTAACCCGATACGGCCAAAATGCAATGCAATTACCGCGGTGCTTCAAACTTAGCGATGGAAGAAACCGCGGCGCTCAAACTTGGGCTCGCAGCACACGTTGATACCCAGTTTGCGCAGTACCGTCTCGTCCGTCGGCGAGATAATCACGCTAAAAAAGGCATCGCAACCGCGCAGCTGCTCCAGGCCCGAAAGGACGCGAGCGGCCGTCTCACTCGTGGCCGAGGTGATCGACAGCGCCATAAGCGTCTCGTCGGTGTGGAGGCGCGGGTTTTTGCTGCCCAGGAAATGCGTCTTGAGCTTGCTGATGGGCTCGATCGCCTCATCGCTGATAACCTCGAGCTCAAGGTCGACGCCCGAGACGTGCTTGAGGGCGTTCATAATGAGCGAACTTGCGGCGCCCAGGCGCGTGGAGGTCTTACCGGTCACCACGGAGCCATCGGGCATGACCATGGCCCCCACGGGACCACCCGTCAGCTGCTCCCTGGTGAGGGCCGCCGAGCGCGCCGGTGAGTAGTTCTTATCGATGCCGGCTTTCTTCATAATAATCTTGAGACGGTCGACTTGCTCATCGCCCACGCCGGTACGGCGCACATTTTCGACCGCGGTAAAGTAGCGGCGGACGATCTCCATCTTGGAAGCGTCGCGGCAGGCATCGTCATCGGTGATGGCAAAGCCGACCATATTGACGCCCATGTCCGTAGGACTCTGGTAGGGGCTCTTGCCCAGGATCTTTTCCATCAGAGCACGGACCACCGGGAAGGCCTCGACGTCGCGGTTGTAGTTGACTGTGGTCTTGTTGTAGGCCTCAAGGTGGAACGAATCGATGATATTGGCGTCGTCGAGGTCAGCCGTGGCGGCCTCGTAGGCAATATTGACCGGATGCGTCAGAGGAAGATTCCAGACCGGGAAGGTCTCAAACTTGGCATAGCCGGCGGCCGTGCCATGCTTGTGCTCGTGATAGAGCTGAGACAGGCAGGTGGCAAGCTTGCCCGAGCCAGGACCGGGGGCAGTGACCACGACGAGCGGTCGGGTGGTCTCGACAAACTCGTTCTTGCCGTAGCCATCGTCGGACACGATCAGATCGACATCGTGCGGATACCCCTCGATGGGATAGTGCAGCTTGGCGGGAATACCGAGCGCGTTCAGGCGGTTGCGGAACACATCGGCAGCAGGCTGGCCGGCGTACTGGGTGATGACCACAGCCGCGACGGCAAAGCCGTTGCCGCGGAACAGGTCAACCAGGCGCAGCACATCCTCGTCATAGGTAATGCCCAGGTCACCACGAGCCTTGTTTTTCTCGATGTGGTTCGCGTTGATCGCGATGATAACCTCGACATCGTCGGCGATGCTCTTGAGCATGCGGAACTTGCTGTCCGGTTCAAAACCCGGTAGCACGCGGCTCGCATGATAGTCATCGAATAGCTTACCGCCAAACTCCAAATAGAGCTTGCCGCCAAACTGCGAGATGCGCTCCTTAATGTGAGCAGCCTGCAGCTCGATATACTTCGCGTTGTCGAAACCCTGGCGCATATATGGCTCCCGTCCCGTTTCCATTTAATGTTCTAGGCGATTATAACGGAGCCCGCCCTCCCCGATACCCAGACCATCAACAGGCACCAACCAAACATCCGTCAAACCTCTTGTCGGACATATTTGGTGCAAACTAACCTGACCCCATTGCACCGCCCCATAACACCAACAATGGCAGCGCCGCAGGTGGAGCAAAAGTCAGACACTATGACCCAATCCGAGGGCACTAAAAAGATAGGAGCCCCCGCTCGTGACCGCGGGTCGGGGCTGCGACAATGATGTTGAAGTGCCATAGGCGCAGCCGCGCCGCAACGAGGTTGGGAGGCTCCCATGCCAAAGT
>JAXJKV010000032.1:0-20252 GCA_036297525.1 Collinsella sp. | reverse complement strand
TGCTGAGGTTCGCCATGCCCTTCTTGAAGTTGAGGACCAGGTCTTCGGCGTTCATGCTGCCCCCATCATCGCGGTCTATGGGGTCAACGATATGGCACCGTGGGGACACATGTATGTCAATCCTGGTCTAACAGAGCCAAACAAAAACCTCCGCAGGGGTGCTTCCCTTGCGGAGGTTTTTTACTCGTTGAGTAGTCTTACGGCTTCGGCGGCCATGTTCTCGACCGTCATGCCGTTCTGAGCGAGCAGCTCGTTGGGGTCGTAGCGGTCGGGGAAGCCCTTGGCGATACCAAAGGTGTGCGTGCGCACAGGCGTGCAGGCCAAGTAGCACGCGACACGCTCGCCCCACCCACCGTCCAAGATGCCGTCCTCGAGGGTGACGACAACGCGATGCTCGGCGGCAAGGCTGTCGAGAAACTTGCGGTCAAGCTCGGTTGCAAAGCGCGGGTTGACGAGCGTGGCCTCGATGCCGTACTCGGCAGCCAAGCGGTTTGCCACGTGCTCGCCCAGTTCAAAGAAGTCGCCAAGCGCAAGCACGGCTACATCGCGGCCCTGACGCGCGACGTTGTAGCGCACGACGCTGTAATCGGCGCCCTCGGCGGGCGCCAGATCGGGACGGCTTACCAGGCCGATGCCCGGTACGCGGATTGCCACGGGATGCTCGCGGTGGTCGAGCGACCAGCTCAGCATGGACAGGTATTCTTCCATGCAGGCCGGTGCCAGGTAGCGCATGTTGGGAAGTCCGCCCAGCATGGAAATATCAAAGAACGAGAGGTGCGTCTCGGACGTTGTGCCAAAGACCGAAGCGCCAAACACCAGGATGGTTGCGGGGGCGTCGTTGAGGCACAGGTCGTGCCACAGTTCATCGTAGGCGCGCTGCAAAAACGTGCCGTATGCGCCAAAGACCGGCTTGGCGTCGGCGCTGGCGAGCGCGGTGGCAAAGGTGACGGCGTGCTCTTCGGCAATGCCCACGTCGACAAACTGCTTGCCTGCCGCGGCGCGAAGCTCGGGCGTAAAGCCCATGATATAGGGCGTGGCAGCCGTGATAGCGACAACCTGCGGGTCGTTCGCGATAGCGGCGTTGAGTGCCTTGCTCGTAATATCGGCATAGGTGCGCGGTGCGGGCTCGCTCGGGTGGCCCGGGCAAAGTTTGCGACCGGTTGCCATATCGAAGGGCCCCACATGATGCCAGTGCTCGGGGTCGCTCTGGGCTGGCTCAAAGCCCTTGCCCTTGGCGGTGGAGACGTGCAGCACGATGGGATGATCGATATCGCGCAGCTCCTGCAGCGTATCGACCAGCGCTTGGACATCGTTACCGGCGTCCAGGTAGCGATAGTCGAGTCCCAGCGCGCGGAAAACGTTGCGCTCGCAGGTGCCGTTGCTGGCGCGCAGCTCGGCCAGATTGCGATACAGACCACCGTGGTTTTCGGCAATGGACTGGTCGTTATCGTTGACGATAATGATCAAGTTACTGTCGAGATCGGCGGCATTGTTAAAGCCCTCAAAAGCCAGACCGCCCGAAAGCGAGCCGTCGCCAATAACGGTAATGACGTTATACGTGTCACCCGCCAGGTCGCGCGCGTGGGCAAGACCGCAGCCCAAGCTCACCGAGGTCGAGGTGTGACCCATGGCAAACAGGTCATGCTCGGACTCGTCGGGATTGGCAAAGCCAGAGGCCTCGCCATAACGCTCCGGATCGATATAGGTGTACGCGCGCCCGGTCAGCGCTTTGTGTGCGTAGGTCTGGTGCGACACGTCGAAGACAATTTTGTCGGTGGGGGAGTTAAACACGCGGTGGAGCGCGACCGTGAGCTCAACGACGCCCAGGTTGGGGGCAACGTGTCCGCCGACAGCGGCGGAGCTTTCGAGGATGGCGTGGCGAATCTCGTCGCAGAGCTGCGGGAGCTCGGCGCGATTAAGAGCCTTGACGTCCTCGGGCGTTGTCGTTTGCGTAAGCAGCATCGTTGTGGGTTACTCCATGCGAATCGAGCGCCGGCGCTCCCTCGGCCGGCACAATTGCACAGAACAGTCTCGCACATTTTGGCGTTTGATATGTGACGGCGGCGCGGTAATTCGCCAACTGGCGGGGCAAAACGTTTTGTCCGATGCCATACTGGTAGATTCGATGATGATTTTATTCAATGCGTGCAGGCCGTGGCTTGCCGCCGTGAGCCGCTGGAAGGAGGCAGCATGTCTGATGCCGTTCGTGCCGAGAAAATCGCGCACGAGGTCGACTATGCCGCCCACCAGCTGGCCCAGGCGGGCCGCTTGGACCTGACGCACGAGTTTATCCAGCATGGCGACGTGACGGTCTATGCACATGTGACTTCGGTGGCGCGGGCGAGCCTGTCCTTTGCCGAGCGCTTGGGCCGTGTTGGCATTTCGGTCGACCGTGCCTCGCTGCTGCGCGGAGCCTTGTTACACGATTACTTTCTCTACGATTGGCATGACCCCGATCCGAGCCATCGACTGCACGGATTTCGGCATCCATTTTTTGCCCTGGCACGTGCCGAAGAGGATTTTGAGCTGACGCCGCGCGAACGGAATATTATCGCGCGACATATGTTTCCGCTGGTGCCAGTGCCGCCGACGTGTCGCGAGGCATGGATTGTGTGCCTGGCTGATAAGTGGTGCGCGCTGCGCGAGACGGTCGCCGGCCGTCTGCCGCGCAAAGACGGCGTGAACGATTTGAACGAGGGCTCGAGTGACGGCTCGAGTAAAGCATCGAGCGAAAAGAGGAGAGGGTAGACGGTGGGGACCGCGATTGATATGGCATTTGACGGCGCGACGCTTGCCGCCTGTCCGCTCTCGGCGCTGGTGCTCTCGTTTGCCTTTTACGGGTTTTGCGGCTGGGCATGGGAGTCGACAGTATGCGCCATGCTTAACCAAGGACGCTTTGCCAACAGCGGATTCTTGCTGGGGCCGTGTTGTCCTATCTATGGTGTGGGCGGCATCGCCTGCTGGCTTTTGCTGCGCGGGATTCCGGATGCCTCGGGCCAGTTTGTCGCGGCGGCGCTTGTATGCAGCGTAATCGAGTACAGCGTGGGCCTTCTATTGGAAAAGACAACAGGTGCGCGCTTTTGGGATTACTCGCACCTGCCGTTTAATTTGCATGGACGCATCTGTCTGTACTGGGCCTGCGCGTTTGGCCTGGGTGCGCTGTGCATTTGCCGTTTAGTGGAGCCGGCATTGCTGGGGCTGCTCGGCCATCTGCCGGTGCTGATTGTGCGGCTGGCGGCCTTTATCGTCGCGGTCGCGATGATGGTCGATGCGGTGTGCTCTTTGGCCAGCTGGCGCCGTTTGTCCGATCAGCTGGAGCGTGTGCGCGCCGACCTTGCCGACCGCATCAACGAGTCGCTTGCCGACGCGTCTGACTCCATGCTCGAACGTATTCCCGATTCGGCGATCGACTCGGTGGCGCAGACGCATATCCGCAGCCGTGCCGTTAACGCGTGGCTGGCCGAGCTGGGCGACGCAACGCTCGATGCCCTGCGTGAGAAGGCTTCGATGCCGACGTTTATCTCGGACGGCGCTCATGGCCTGGCGCTTGCCGCCCGCCGCGTGGCCGATGCCGCGCCGAGCGTGCCCCATCCATCGCTCGCCCGTCTCCGTGCCGGCAGGCGCGCGAACCGTCCGGTGCCGAGTGTGTCGCTCAGTCGTCGCGACCTGCGCTTCTTCAATGCCTTCCCGCGCTTGCGCATTAATCACTACGAAGGTGTCATTCGAGCAACTAATCTCCGCGACCGAGCTCGCGAGCTGTTCCGGCGCTAGGCGGGGCGGGCGCGTTCACGGCTTCCTTGCTCGCGTATTTCCCGTTCGTTTCGCGCCCGTTGCCGCGCCGTTTCCAAGATTGCGGCACCGTTTCCATTCGACAACGCAGCGTTTAACAACGCCGTATCTGGTCTACACCAGTTGCCCCTCGGCCGCATTATGGGCGCCGACAACGTTCATGCGACCAAGGGGGACGAATGTACGATACGGGATCGACAACGTTTATGCTCATCTGCACCATGCTCGTGTTTTTAATGACACCGGGCCTGGCGTTTTTCTATGGGGGTCTGTCTAGGCGCAAAAATGTCATCAACACCATGCTTATGTGCTTTGGTGCCATTGGCCTGGTTGGTGTGCTGTGGATTGTTGCCGGCTGGTCGCTGGCCTACGGCGGCGACGGCTCGAGTCCGTTTATTGGAGGCCTTGACCAGCTGCTGTGCCTGCCGGTGCTCAACCAGGTGCTGCAGGCTGCCGAGGGCAATGCTGCGGACGGTGCCGTCTACCCTCAGATCATCAACATTGCCTTCCAGATGGCGTTTGCCATGATCACGGCCGCTATCGTCACGGGCAGCCTGGCAGGTCGCGTTAAGTTTGGTGCCATGACGGCCTTCCTGGGCATTTGGCTGCTTGTGGTCTATGCGCCGCTCGCCCACATGGTTTGGGGCGGCGACGGCTCCTTTATCGGCGACATCATCGGCGCGCTCGACTTTGCCGGCGGCGACGTGGTGCACATTTCGTCCGGTCTTACCGGCCTGATCCTCTGCTTAATGCTCGGCCGTCGTCGCGGTTTTGGCATGGTGAGCTATCGTCCGCATAACGTGCCGTTTGTAGCACTGGGCGCCGGCCTGCTTTGGTTTGGCTGGTTTGGATTTAACGGCGGCAGCGAGTTTAAGGCCGACGCCGTGGCGGCGCTCGCCATCCTCAACACCGTGACGGCCAGCGCGGCGGGCATGGTCTCGTGGCTTGCCGTCGAGCGCGTGCACACCGGTCGTCCCACGCTGGTGGGCGCCAGCACCGGTCTGGTTGCGGGCCTTGTGGTGGTCACGCCGGGCGCGGGCTTTGTCGAGCCGTGGGCGGCGCTGGTCATGGGCCTGATCGTCTCTCCCGTCTGTTACCTGGCCATCAGCCATCTCAAGACCAGGTTCGGCTACGACGATGCGCTCGACGCGTTTGGCTGCCACGGCATCGGCGGCATCTTGGGCGGTGTGCTCACGGGCCTGTTCTGCGTGCCGGAGCTCTCGTGGACTGGTAAGGGCGGCCTGTTCTACACGGGCGACGTATCGCTGCTCATCTCGCAGATTTTGGGCATTGTGGTGACGGTCGCTATTGTACTGGTACTCGATTTGGTGATCGCCGCGGTGGTCAAGGCGCTGTTCCACGGTAGCCTGCGTGTGGACGAGGCCGACGAGGCGCTGGGCCTGGATGCGAGTCAGCACGGCGAGAGTGCTTATCCCTCGTTCTCCGGACTCGATTAGCAGCTTCCCCAAGCACCGCACCTTGCCGTTCAATCGTCGCTCACGTACTTAAGTACGCTTCGCTCCTCTTTCACGGCAATCTGCGGCACTTGGGAAACCTGCTAAGACCAGTCAGTTGAACTTATTGATCTCTGAGGTTGGTTTGCGGCACCTGGAAAACCCGTGCCATGTGAAGGACAATTCATTTCTTTTATTGAAGAGAGGAATTCACTATGAAGAAAATTACGGCTATCGTGCGCCAGGAGAAGCTTGAGGTTCTCAAAGACGCACTGTTTGCTGCCGATGTTCGCGGTATGACTATCAACCAGGTTCAGGGCTGCGGCGCGCAGCATGGCTGGAAGGAATACGTGCGCGGCAACGAGCTGCTTGTCAACACGATCCCTAAGGTGCAGTTCACCCTCATCTGTGCCGATGAGCACGTCGACGGCATTGTCGACATCATCTGCAACGCCGCCCGCACCGGCGCCGTCGGAGACGGCAAGATCTGGGTCGAGCCGGTCGAGGAGGTTATCCGCATCCGCACCGGCGAACACGGCCCCGCCGCGGTGTAGAATCGACCGCCTGCCATCCACAACGTTAAAATGCTGCAATGAGGCACAAGACTTGCGTTGCGGATGGACGGATTATGGGGCGTAATAAATATCCCGAGGAGACGGTCGCGAAGATTCTCGACGCGGCGCTGGAGCTATTCTGCGCACAGGGTTATGAGGGGACGAGCATTCAAGATATCGTCGACCGCCTCGATGGCATGACCAAGGGCGCTGTCTATCATCACTTTAAGAGCAAAGAAGAGATTTTCAACGCCGCATTTGATCGGGCAATGGTTCCGATTGTTGAGCAACGTCGCTCAACGCTTGGTATCGGCAATATGACTGGAGCCCAAAAACTCAAGCGACTGTACGCGTCCGAGTCCGTCGTTCCACAAATTGAGCTATGGGCACGCATGCATCCTGCGGCGGATCCGGTAAAAAGCTCGCGTCTACTGGCGATGCAGTACCAGGGCTCGTTCGACGAGTCGGCCGATGGCTGCCTCTTGCCAGTGATCGAGGAGGGCATCGCCGACGGCTCCATTGCGTGCGAATGCCCGCGCGAAGCGGCGGAGGCCGTATCGCTGTTGGCGAATCTTTGGCTGCTGCCATTGTTCCGTCCGCTCGAGCCCAAGGAGCGAATGCTCGCTCGCGCACAATGTTTGGCGCAGATGGCGGCCGCGGTGGGGCTCGATTTGGGGGAAGAAATGCTTCAGACAACGGCGCAGATTTGGGACGTATGGGACCGCGCCGGGTGGTAATATAGATACTGACGGTATGTAATTGATTTGTAAGGGTAGCCACGGCTGCCCTTTTCAAGTCATTAAATACATACTAACGGTATGTATAGGGGATAGGCTTATGGCTGAAATGCGGAGGAGTAGCGTCTCGTTGGCGCAAAAAACAGTGCGATTTATCAGGCTTTTCGGTCTTCTTGTTGCACAGCTGTGCGCGTATTCGATGTTGTCGGCACTGTGCTTTGTGTGCCCGCTTTACTTGTTCGATTGCAGCGGCTCGTCAACGTTATATGGTGCCGTCGCGGCGATAGCGTTCATACCGGGCGTGCTCGCGACTCCGGTTGGCGGAATCTTGGCGGATCGGGGGAGACATCGCGGGGTTCTTGTGGTGCTCGGCATTGTTCTGATGGCTGCATCGCTGTTGTTTATCCCCATGAAGCGGTCGCTGCCTCTTGCGATTGTCGTGGCAGCAATGCTTTGCGTCCAATATGGCATCCAATCGCTGCTGAAGCCGATGCTTCAAATTGAGACGGTGCGCATGACGGGCCCAGAAAAGGTTGAGCGTGCCACTGCGTTGGTCTCGCAGATAACCATGGCGAGCAATATCTTGGGGCCTGTAGTCGGGACGGCAGTCTATGGGTGCTTTGGTATCGATGCTCTATGCGAAACCGCGGCGTTGACGTTTGCGATGTCAGCCCTACTGTTCGGGGGCGCACTCAAGCAAAATGCCTCATCTGGAATGACAGGGGACAGTACGACTTGCTCGACATGCCAAAGCGATTTTCGGGAGTCGATTCGGTACCTGTTTCAAAACGCATCATTGCTCGTTGTGTTTCTGCTTGCGGCTATTTTGAACCTTGCGTTAGTTGGGTTAACGATTGGTGCTCCCGTTATTGTTGCAAAGCATCTCGGGATGCAATCATCCTTTGTTGGGATTATTGAGGTGGCTATGGGCTTGGGTGGTCTTGTCGGCAGTGGTTTGGTCGGTATTTGGCCGCATCGTTTTTCCTTCAAGGGCATATGTCGATATGTTGCGATGATTAGTTTTGGAGTCGTACCGATTATTGTCGCACTACTGAGCGGTCCTGATGAATTAGCGTTTGCCGCGCTTGCGGCCGGCTCGGCATGGGTTATGGCGTGGGCAAGCATTACATCGGTCGAAATCGTTTCATTCGTTCAGCGGTCAGCGCCAAAGGAACTCTGCGGAAAAGTGCTGGCACTCGTTTATATGACGCTTTCCTGTGCAACGCCTATTGGCCAATTGGTTTACGGGCTCGCATATGATCGATGGACACCGGCGATTGTATTCGCAGGCATGTTGGCGGTGCTGACGTTGACGACGGCGCTGTTTAATCGGCTGAAAAGTCGCTTATGGCGAATGTCTTAAGGCGCTGGGGAACCGTGAATTTGTGGAGGCAGTGGCACGTCGCGCCGGGACGGCATTGTTTGGGCATGCCTCTCCTTCGTCTACAATATCGTGCAGACGAAGGAGAGGCATGCCCATGATTAAGATGTTTGCGAGTGACTTAGACGGAACGCTGCTCAACGCCCTGCACGAGGCGGACGGAACCATTCGCCGCGCCATTCGCGAGCTGACCGAGGCTGGCCTGCATGTGGTTCCCGCGACCGGACGCTCGACGCTGCCGATCGGCGAGCATGGCTTTACAGGTCTGGCACTCGACGCCTGCTGCTCCAACGGATCCATCGTGCGTGACAGCCATGGTGAGGTGCTCAAGACCTGGACCATCGACCCGCAGGTTACCGAGGAGCTGCTCAAGGCGTTCCCGGACATTTGCTTCGACTGCTCCACGCCCGACGGCATGTTCTCGAGCGGTTCGTTCGAGATGCACCAGGCGGGCTTTAAAAAGGACAGTCCTATCAAGCGCATCGTGATGCGCGGCATGCGTGCACGTGGCGGGTATCACGAGGAACAGTATTTCGACCAGTCGGTCGGTGACATCCTGCGTCATGACGTGTGCAAAATCAACTGCCGCGTGACCTCGCCCGAGCTGGAGCGCGACCTTAAGGCATATTTGGCCGAGCGATCGGACCGCGTGGTCAACGCGCCGTTCGATCCGGTGATGTTCGAGATCACGGACGTGGCGTGCAACAAGGGCGAGAGCGTGGCGTGGCTGGCGGGCTACTACGGTATTGCCGAGGACGAGGTCGCGGTCTATGGAGACGGCGGCAACGACATTGCCATGCTCAAGCGTTTCCGCCACAGCTACGCGACCAAAAACGCAAGCGATACAGCTAAGGCCGCCGCGAGCGCGACCATCGGCAGCTGCATGGCCCACGCCGTTCCCAAGCATATGCTCGCCACCATGCGCAAGCAAAACTCCCGCACCGTCATCGAATAATGTGACAAAGGAACAGTCCCTTTGTCGCGGGGGCCTGTGTTCTTGGAATACGAACATATATTCGTATATATAACTAGGCTCTGGTAGAATCGGTATCGTTGACGGCAGTTCCATGTGCCGGGCAGCGCCCTCCATCTGATGGGAGGTGATGCCCATGACCGATTTGATTGATTTCGTGAGGCTTCTGACTGCTTTGGTCTCGTTCTTCACGGCGCTTGTCGGCCTTTCCGAGGCACTCAAGCAGCGTTCGAAGCGCAACAGAAGGGGTCGCCGCCGCTAAGGCGTTGACCCCCTAATGCAAACAACGGCGCTGCCCAGCTAGCTACAACTTGGGCTGCCGTCGACACTATTCTACCCACGAATGACATTTTGGACAATTGGTAATGCCGCTTCAAAAGCCAGGCACAACTGGCACAACCTAGGCGGCCGCTGAATGTGGCAAAGGGACCGTCCCTTTGTCACAACCCAAATATTGCCTTTACGTGTTGATGCACACGGTGTGCAATAATACTCGCACTGTGCAATAGCGCACAGGCTGAGTAACAAGGAGGACGCTTGTCCCAGCTCGAGAAATGTGATCGCCGGTCCCTTCGCTCGCAGCGTGCCCTTCGCCAGGCACTTGCCAGCGAGCTTGCCGAAAGCGGCGACCTTTCGCGCATTAATGTCGCGTCGCTCACCGAGCGCGCTGGTCTTACGCGCCGCACGTTCTATTCGCACTACCGCGATATTCCCGACTTTATCAATCAAATCGAGGACGGCTTGCTGGCCGAGATCCGTGAGCGCATTGAGCTCATCACCGCAGCTCAGCTGCCTGATCTCTATCACAACATCGATGAGCTCGAGCCGGCGCCTGGTTCGGTTGAGTTGCTGCGCTACCTTGCGGCCAACCGCGACTTAATCGGTGCGCTGCTGGGTCCGGGCGGCGACCAGGCCTTCATTAAGCGGATCATCGACACCGCGCGTGAGGCTGTGGTGCCGCGTGCGCAGACGCGCATTTTGGGCCTGGCGCTGGGCACGTTCTTTGACTACTACGTCACCTACGTCGTGAGTGCCGAGGTCGGCCTGATTCAGCGCTGGTTTGAGCGTGGGCTTACCGAATCGCCCGAGGCCATGGCGCGCATTATGACGGTGCTCGCTTTTGTGCGCCCTGGTGACCTGTATGGCCAACCCATTGATATCAACGTGCCGGAATACGGCACGAAGCTATTGAACCTACAGCTCGAGGACGCGGCCGACACCGCCGCAGCTGTCGAGTCAAACAACTAAGAGGAGAGACAATGAGCAAACTCGTCGAGGGCATCAAGGACCGTATGGTCGCTGCCGCGCGTGAGGCTGCACCCGCCGTGGTGGATGCCGCGCAGAAGGCCGCGACCGCGGCTGCCGAGAAAGTTGCCGAGGCAGTTGCCGATGCCAAGAACGCGGCAGGGGAGACGTCCGCCGCCAGCGAGCCCGCCGCCGCCCCCGTAGCCGTCACCGCCGTCCACGCGCCCGAAGACGCGATCTTCAACCCCGAGAACGCCCGTGGCAACCTGCACCTGGGCATCGACGTGGGCTCTACCACCGTTAAGCTCGCTGTGCTCAACGACGACAACCAGATTGTCTACGCCAAGTACCAGCGCCATCACACCGATGTCCGCGCCTGTGCCCGCGACTTGTTCGAAGGCGCCGCGACCGTGTTGCCGACGGCCCAAATGACCTGCGCCATTACCGGCTCGGGTGGCCTGCTGCTGTCCCAGTGGCTCGACCTGGAGTTTGTCCAGGAGGTCATCGCCAGCAAGCGCGCCGTCGAGACCCTCATCCCGGCCACCGATGTCGCTATCGAGCTGGGCGGCGAGGATGCCAAGATCATCTACTTCGACAACGGCATCGAGCAGCGCATGAACGGCACCTGCGCCGGCGGCACGGGCGCGTTCATCGACCAGATGGCCACTCTGCTGCACACCGATGCCAGCGGCCTCAACGAGCTCGCGGCAAACGCCACCACCATCTATCCCATTGCCAGCCGCTGCGGCGTTTTTGCCAAGACCGACGTCCAGCCGCTGCTCAACGAGGGCGCCCGCCCCGAGGACGTGGCTGCCTCCATCTTCCAGGCCGTCGTGACCCAGACCATCTCGGGCCTAGCGTGCGGCCGTCCCATCCGCGGCAACGTCGCCTTCCTGGGCGGCCCGCTGCAGTACCTCTCCGAGCTGCGCCACCGCTTCTACCTCACGCTCAACCTGGACGAGGAGCACCGCATTGTGCCCCAAAACGCCCACCTGTTTGTGGCGAGCGGCGCCGCCATGGCGCATGAGTCCAACAAGCTCAGCACGTTCCCGCAGCTCATCGAGGCTATCGATGCCCTGGGTGACACACAGGGTGCCGAGGTCGAGCGCCTGGATCCGCTCTTTGCCACCGACGAGGACTTCGCCGAGTTCAAAACCCGTCACGACCAGGAAGTCGTCCCCAAGGGCAAACTCGAAGGCTACACCGGCCGCGTGTTCATCGGCATCGACGCCGGTTCCACCACCATGAAGGCCGCGCTCGTGGGCGAGGACGGCCAGCTGTTGCACACCTGGTACGGCAACAACAATGGCGACATCCTGGGCACGGCCAAGGTCATCATGGCCGATTTCTACAACCACATCCCCGCCGGCTGCACCATCGGCCACGTGACCACCACGGGCTACGGCGAGGCGCTGCTCATCGAGGCTCTCAAGGCAGACTCGGGTGAAATCGAGACCGTTGCGCACCTGCGCGGCGCCAAGGCATTCCTGCCCGGCGTCGAGTTTATCCTCGACATTGGCGGCCAGGACATGAAATGCCTGCGCGTGAAGGACGGCGTTATCGAGCACATTATGCTCAACGAGGCCTGTTCGTCGGGCTGCGGCAGCTTTATCGAGAGCTTCGCCGTTTCTATGAATATGGACGTGCGCGCGTTCGCCGATGCAGCCATCCATGCTAAGGCCCCCGTTGACCTGGGCAGCCGCTGCACGGTCTTTATGAACTCGCGCGTCAAGCAGGCGCAAAAGGAAGGTGCCACGGTGGGCGACATCGCGGCCGGCCTGTCCTATTCCGTCATCAAGAATGCCCTGTTCAAGGTCATTAAGCTGCGCGATCCCAAGGAGATCGGCAGCCAGGTGATCGTTCAGGGCGGCACCTTTATGTCCGACGCCACGCTGCGCGCGTTTGAGCAGCTCACCGGCGTTCATGCCGTGCGTCCCGACATCGCCGGCTGCATGGGCGCCTACGGTGCGGCCCTGCTCGCCCGCGATCGCGCCGGCGCCGACGGCACCTCGACCATTCTTTCTGCCGAGGACATCGCGCACCTTACCGTGACGCAAAAGCATGTCCGCTGCGGTCGCTGCTCCAACAACTGCCAACTTACCGTTAACGACTTTGGCGGCGGCAGGCGCTTCATTACCGGCAACCGCTGCGAGAAGGGCGCCGGCCACAAAAAGCAAAAGACCGAGGCCCCCAACCTCTTCAAAAAGAAAAACGAGCTGCTCTTTAACCGCGAGGTGCTGAGTCCCGACGAGGCCCCGCGCGGCACCGTCGGCATCCCCCGTGCGCTCAACATGTACGAGAACTACCCCTTCTGGCACGCGTTCTTTACGCGCCTGGGCTTTAGCGTGCAGCTGTCCGACCAGTCGAGCAAAAAGACCTACCAGGCGGGCATCGAGTCCATGCCGTCCGAGAGCGTGTGCTACCCGGCAAAGATGAGCCACGGCCATGTGATGAACCTTATCGACCGCGATGTCGACTTCATTTGGATGCCGTGCGTGCGCTGGGAGCGCAAGGAGGATCCGACGGCTGGCAACTGTTACAACTGCCCCATCGTCATGAGCTACCCCACGGCGCTGGCGCTCAATATTGACGAGATCCGCGAGCAGAACATCGAGTTCCTATATCCGTTTGTGCCCTATCACGACAAGACCGAGCTCAAGCGTCGTCTGTACCAGGTGCTCGCCGTCGACCGCGTGGCCGATGCTGAGGCCGGTCGCGGTCGCGTGCGCGGTCCCAAGATCACGCGCTCCGAGGTCGATGCCGCCGTCAACGCCGCCTTTGAGGCCGACGCGCGCTTCCACGAGGACATCCAGACCATGGGCGAGGAGGCCCTTAAGTGGGTCGAGGACCACGGTGGCCATGGCATTGTGCTCGCCGGCCGTCCCTACCACAACGATCCCGAGATCAACCACGCCCTGCCCGAGCTTATCTCGAGCTTTGGCTTTGCGGTCTTTACCGAGGATTCGCTCGCACATCTGGTAAAGCCCGAGCGCCCGATCCGCGTCGTCGACCAGTGGATGTACCACAGCCGCCTGTACGCCGTCGCCCGTTTTGTGACGATGCGCAACGATTTGGACCTGATTCAGCTCAACTCCTTCGGCTGCGGTCTCGATGCCCTGACTACCGATCAGGTGCAGGAGATCCTGGAGGCCAGCGGCAAGATCTACACCGTGCTCAAGATCGATGAGGTGTCCAACCTGGGCGCCGCGCGCATCCGCATCCGCTCGCTCATGGCCGCGCTCAAGGACCAGGAAGCCGAGCGCTTGGCCGAGGCTACGGCCGCGGGCGAGGCCTACGAGCGGGGCGACGCCGCGCCGGTGGCACCCTCCACGGATGCCCCCGCGTTCGCGAGCCGCAAGTACACGTTTGAGGCTCAGCGCGAGGGTGCTTCGACCGCGTGGCCCAAGGTGCCCTTTACCGAGCAGATGCGCGAGGAGGGCTACACCATCCTGTGTCCGCAGATGGCGCCGATTCACTTTGACCTGGTCAAAGAGGTGTTCCGCGGTGCCGGCTACAACCTGGAGCTGCTGCCCTCGACCGACCACGATGCCGTCGAGGCCGGCCTGCGCTACGTGAACAATGACATTTGCTACCCGTCGATTCTGGTAACGGGTCAGATTATGGAGGCCATCGAGAGCGGCAGGTACGACCTGTCCAAGACGGCCGTGGTTATCAGCCAGACCGGCGGCGGCTGCCGTGCTACCAACTACATCGCGCTCATCCGCAAGGCACTGTGCGAGAGCGGGCACCCCGAGATTCCGGTGATCTCGCTTTCGGCAGTGGCGCTCGGTGAGGACAACCCCGGCTTTAAGATTACGCCGGCGCTGCTTAAGCAGGCAGTCTACGCGGTGCTCTTTGGCGACGTGATGATGCAGATGCTCTACCGCTGCCGCCCGTACGAGGCCACGTCCGGTGCTGCCAACGCACTCTACGAGGAGTACATGGCACGCGCCCGCAAGTTGGCGCCCAAGTTCAACAGGCACAACTACACCAAGCTTGCGCGTGAGGCCATCCGCGCGTTCGACACTATGCCGCTTGTGGGCGAGGGCACCAAGCCGCGCGTGGGCGTGGTCGGCGAGATTCTGGTCAAGTTCCACCCCACAGCCAACAACCACGTGGTCGACGTTATCGAGCGCGAGGGCTGCGAGGCAGTGGTGCCGGGCCTGCTCGACTTCTTCCTGTACTCCATGAGTAACGCCGAACTGCAGAAGGACGAGCTGGGAAGCTCTGCTACCACGCGCGCTGGTATGCAGGCGCTCATCAAGCTGGTGGACTGGATGCGTACGCCGGTGGAGGAGATACTCGAGAAGTCCCGCCGCTTCGAGGCGCCCGAGCGCATCGGCACCATGGCGGACAAGGCCCGTACGGTGCTTTCGGTGTGCAACAACATGGGCGAGGGCTGGCTGCTCACGGCCGAGATGCTCGACCTGATTGACCACGGTGCGCCCAACATCATCTGCACGCAGCCCTTCGCGTGCCTGCCTAACCACGTGGTGGGCAAGGCTGTGATCAAGGAGCTGCGCCGCCAGCACCCCGAGAGCAATATCGTCGCGGTGGACTATGACCCCGGCGCGTCCGAGGTCAACCAGCTCAACCGTATTAAGCTCATGATTAGCGTGGCAAAGGAGAACATGCGCGCCGGCAAGGGCTTTAAGCTCGAGAAGGTGGCGCCGCTCGCGATGGACGAGGTCACCGGCCAGATGCGTGCCCATGACGGCTGCGTGAGCTGCGGCTCGGTCGATGAGAGCGCCGTGGCGTCGGTCGCTGAGCGCCTGGGACGCGGCATTAAGAAGTAGCTGGCCTACTTCGAGCCGGATATAAGACAAACGGGTGGTAGCCGTAGCGGCTGCCACCCGTTTTTACTGGACATGGAACCCTGAGTTAATGAACAGGTGTAGCCGTTCGCGGCAAAATACCATCCGTTTATAGAACCCACCCCCAGCGCGCGTCATCCTTACGGTTGAATAAATACACATCTATGGAATTACGTAAGAGAGGACCGTTCCATGAGCTACAAGACCGTTTGTGTTGCCGGCGGCGGCGTGTTGGGAAGCCAGATTGCCTTTCAGGCTGCCTACTGCGGCTTTGATGTAACGATTTGGCTGCGCAGCGAGGGCAGCATCGGCCGCACCCAGCCCAAGATCGATCATGTGCGCGAGGAGTACATCGCTGCTATCGAGGGCATGGAGGACGGCACGGGCGAGTGGTGCGCCGGTATCGCCGATAGCGATCGGCCCTTCGACAAGGAGGCGGCACTCGCCGCCGTCGAGCGCGCCTACTCCACACTCAAGCTGGAGCTCGATCTTGCCAAGGCAGTGGCCGACGCCGACCTGGTCATCGAGTCTATGGCCGAGGACACCCAGGCAAAGATCGACTTCTACAAGAAGCTCGCCCCGGTACTCCCGCAAAAGACCGTCGTCGTGACCAACTCCTCCACGCTGCTGCCGAGTACCTTTGCCAAGTACACCGGCCGCCCCGAGAAGTACCTGTCGTTGCACTTTGCCAACTCCATCTGGAAGAACAACATGACCGAGGTCATGGCACAGGGCCAAACCGACAAGCGCTATTTCGATGAGCTCGTCGACTTTGCCAACGATATTCGCATGCTTGCCCTGCCCGTCAACAAGGAAAAGAGCGGCTACCTGCTCAATTCCATGCTGGTGCCATGGCTGCTTTCGGGCCTCGACCTGTATGTCTCGGGCGTGAGTGACCCCAAGAGCATCGACCTCGCATGGACGCGTGGCACCGGCGCGCCCAAAGGTCCGTTCCGCGTGTTCGACACGGTGGGCATCCAGACGGCCTACAACATCGTCATGCAGTATCAGAAGGTTCCGGGCCTGGTGAGCCCGCTGCTCAAAAAGATGATGATGCCCTACAACTTTAAGGCTATGGCGTCCGTCCTCAAGAAAATGCTCGACGAAGGTAAGCTGGGCGAAAGCTCGGGCGAGGGCTTCTTCAAGTACTAAGAACGATCCCTCGGGGTCGGAGGAAAACGGATCATTTTCGGCCGCCAGCAGTGAGAAGATGGACCCAGAAATAGAAAGGAGTGGCAATGGGCTGGCTCGGGCTTTGAAGACAAGTTATTGCAGGCCCAGGGCGATTTCTCGCTCAATGCAGGCCAGCACAGCGTGACGTATCTGCCGAGTTCTGACACGGCAGCGACTGGTCGCTACCAGGTACTGCTGTACGACAACAACTTTGGTGCGGCCGAAAGCTATCCCAAGTTCGACTGGGGCCAGCTGGGTGCCGCGGTGGTGACCGACTGCAGCCGCGGCTCGCATTCGTTTGGGCGCATCTTTACGGTGGACGAGGTGGCACGCACCTACGAGCTCGAAGACCAGATCGCGGTGCCGTTCTCGGGTTACGTTAGCAGTGCGCAGCGCGTCGGCAATTTGAACAGCATGCTCGTGGCATCGGGTCAGGCCAAGACCTTCACCGAGTACGATCGCTACGGTCTACCCATCGCCACCTACGAGATGGAAGCCGAAAAGTACATCTACCGCGTGTACAAGTACGAGCTGTAGCACTGTGCTTAGGTTTGACCAATGGTGTATGAAAACACGCCGCTCGCCGATATCCCCTCCGCGAGTAGCAGCCATATGGTTTGATAAAAGAAGCATATGGCTGTCGCTAGCCTGCTGGCGACGTTCCCCCTGACATCGGAGGTTCCAGGTATGTTTCGCGCTCCGTTAAACAACTATCGGTTGGGCTAACATGGGTCGCCGTGCTATTTCGATAACCCTTGCAGTGGTCTGCCTGGCTGTGCTCCTGGGCGCTACAGGGCTGTTTGCTATAAGCCGAGAAACGTCCTATATGCAGGAATGCGCTTCCGAAGGGTTTGCCATTGACGGTTACTATCGGGACGACAAGACGAGTCTGGAAACCCTGGCCTTTCTTGAAGAGGATAACCATCGGTGGCAACTGGTCGACAAAGACGGCAGCTGCGTTGACGGGCAGTTTAAGCGTGCGGATGACCCCAACATCCTGATATTAAAGAAGGAAAACGGCGAAGAATTCGGTACGGTCCACGTGGCGTATATGTCACGCCGACGCGAGCAGGGCCAGCTCTATCTATTTAGAGATAGCAAAGTGACCCGATTTTATCTTGTGAGCACCGATCCGGCGTTTACGGTGGAGTCTGGCGAGGTCGATTCGGACAGTTGATTCACGGCAATAAAAAAGCGAGCGGGGCGCGGGTGTGAACTGCACCCCGCTATTTGCTCGTGTCCGTATCGCGCCTGCGCCTCGTCGTAACTTGCGTCCGTGCGAGCATTCATCCCGCACTCTGCATCACTTCACATCGAACTCCACGCGATCGAGCTCGGGCACGTTGAGGTCGATGAGCTTGCGGGCGACGTGGCGGTCGTGTGCCCCAAGCGCCTCGCTTGTCGTCACATGGGCGACAATCTCGCGCTCGACGATGCCCTCCTCGTCGCCTTCGGTGGCCGAGGTCTCGACGGCGACGGTGTAATCCTTAAAGCCCGGCAGCACCGCGGCAAGCTCGCGCGTGGTCTCGGTGACGCCGTAGCCGTCCTGCACGCCGGCCTGCGCCGAGCCAATGGAGCCAGCCGTCATAACGATGCAGGGGATGGCAAAGATCACCGTGCCCACAATGATGCGGCGGCGCACCTTGCGCGATAGCTCGTCGACCTCGGCATTTTCCTCGGCAGTTACAATGCCGTCGCCGTTGAGGTCGCGCTTGAGCGGCACGCGCAAAAGAAGCAGAACGGCTTCGGCAGCCAGTGCGATAAAGACCACGTTGATGCCAAACTCGTAGAGCGCCGAGAGAAACAGCGACCCGCTTGCGATGGCGATGCCATAGCCCGCCGCGCACAGGGGCGGCATGAGCGCGGTCGCCACGGCCACGCCGGCGATGAGCGTGGCGGGTTCCTGGTCGCGCGAGTTGCCCAGGCCACCCGCAAAGCCGCCGGCGAGCGCGACGGCAAGGTCCCATACGGTGGGCGTCGAGTTGTCGATAATGGCGGCCGTGGTGGTGCCAAGGGGCGAGAGCTTAAAGTACAACGTGGATGTGACCAGGCAAAAGGCCGTCTGTAGAGCCAAGCCCGCGACGGCCTCGACGGTAATCTCACGGTCGAGCGTGGCGATGCCGTATGCCATGGCAAGGACCGAGCCCATGAGCGGGCAGATGAGCATGGCGCCCACGATGGCAATGTCCGAGTCGATATCGAGGCCGATGCTCGCGATGAGCATGGCGATGATGAGGATGCATAGGTGGGAGCCAGTCAGACGCGCTCCGTTTACAAAACGCTTGCGGATCACGTGATAGGGCGCGCGTCCCTCGCGAATGTTGAATGCGCGCTTGAGGAAGCGGGTGGCGTTCTCCATGGCCTCGCTATGAGCAGGGCGGATGCCGTGGCGCCGGTGATGGCGTTCGCGTAGTCGCTTGATCTGTTGTTTGTCGAGTTCCATGTCCACCTCGTTCCAGCGCGGTCCGCGCAACGCGCCCGTTGTCCTAACTCTACACCGTGGCGGGCGGGGTGTCTGTCGGATGCGGAATCCGATAGGGCGGATGACGCGGGAGCAAATGCAAATCACAGGCTCAATTCCATCACGCGAAAATATGATGCACCAGCTCCTTCAAATGTGACGAAATTGTGAAGCACAGGAGCATGAATTTCAAAAATTCGCTGGTCGCCAATGTTGCGCAACAGAATTCAAAAATCGACAGCTACCCTTTGATACGTATGGATACATCCATGTCAAAGGGAGAAAGCCATGGCAAACTACAGTCCACAACACTTTGAGCCTCGGGCCAAGACTGTCAACGTCAAGGGCGTTGCTAACCGCGCCGTCGCAACCGTTTTGACGGCGGGCCTCATCGCTCAGCCGCTCATGTCGCCGCTGGCGGCAATCGCCGCACCGTCAACCGATAACGGCGATTCTGTTCAGGGGGGGTAGTTCTGTAGAGAATACCGTTGCCGCCGGTAACCAAGCGGTCGTAAAGACGGCTGCCCAGCTGGCCGAGGAGTCGGCAAAGCAGCTCAAGGACGCTCAGGCCGCCTACGATGCCGCCCAGAAGAAGGCCGACGCGGCGGGCCAGTCTCAAAAGCAGGCGCAGCAGCAAAAGAATCAGGCCTCGCAGGCTGTGAGCGACAACGAAATCGAGCAGAACGCAGCAGAAGTCGCCGCGCTCCAGGAGAAGATTGACGAGCTCAAAGCCGCCGTCGAAAAGACCGAGCAGCAGCAGAAGAAGCTGGGCGACCTGAAAGATCAGCTCGATCAAGCCAACAAGAGTGTCGAGGATAAGACCCAGGCGCTCAAGGACGCCAAGGCAAAGCAGGATGAGGCCAAGAAGGCCCTCGATGATGCCCAGGCCAAGCTCGAGGCCATGGATATGGACGAGTACGAGGCCGCCAAGAAGGCCGTCGAGGACGCGCAGGCAAAGCTCGATGACGCCAATAAGGCCGTTACTACTGCACAGGCCAATCTGGACCAGGCCAAGGCTACCGAGGCCAACGCTCAGCGGGAAAAGAAGGACACTGAGGCCGCTCTGACTTCCGCCCAGGCCAAGAAGCGGGAGACTGCCGCTGCTCTCGCAGTCGCAACCACCGCGCGCGATAACGCCCAGCAGAAGTTCAACCAGGCGCAGGCCGCGCTCGATGCTGCCGTCTCGGGTACGGGTGTTGATCTGAGCGCGCTTGAGGCCGCCAAGATCGCTGCTGCTGGTGAGCTCAAGACCGCGCAGGACGCGCTCGAAGCCGCGACGACTGCAGACGCCACCGCACAGGCGAACCTGCAGGCTGCGCAGACTACCGTCACCGCCGCGCAGGAGAAGGCCAACGCCGCCAACGCTGCTGTGGCATCTGCCCAGTCTGCATACGATGCGGCAAACAAGGAGTACAAGGACGCGGCCAGTAAGCGTGACGCCGCGAAGACGGCATACGAGCAGGCCCAGCAGACCGAGGCCGACAAGAAGACTGAGTACGATAAGCTTGTCGAAGTTCGCAAGCAGAAGCGCAGACACTATGACCCAATCCGAGGGCACTAAAAAGATAGGAGCCCCCGCTCGTGACCGCGGGTCGGGGCTGCGACAATGATGTTGAAGTGCCATAGGCGCAGCCGCGCCGCAACGAGGTTGGGAGGCTCCCATGCCAAAGT
>JAXJKV010000031.1:0-21034 GCA_036297525.1 Collinsella sp. | reverse complement strand
CTGTTTAAGTTTGCTGCTCTACAGTCCTGCGCAAGACGGAAAGCACATTAAGTGCTTTCCTTTGCGTGCGGAACTCGCGACAAACTTAAACAGCGGGCCGCCCGGACCGGGAATCCGACGTGCTTGTCGGGGCAACGTTCCCTTCCAAATAGGGACAGGTTTATTTTGGTCGGTTTTATCTGGGGAAACGTCGCGCTCCAGCGGTGATCTGCTCTCATCTGTCGCATGGAAATCGGCGGCGTTTCCATTTAACGCAAAAGAGGCCGCTTCCCCTAGTAGGAAGCGGCCCCAAATCTTACGAATAGACGATGGTAAAGGGCTCTTTCGTTTCGGTCTCCCCTGTTGATGTATACCTCACAATTTCAAGGGTTACCGAGACAACTTGATCGACATCAATCAACTTCGTTGGCACCCAGATGTTCTCTCCGCTATTGCGCCCATAAGAAAAATATAAGTTGAACACCCCTGCGTCGTCATCTTCGATAATCTGCTCCGATCCATCCTTGTAGCTGACGGTCAGCTTATTATCAACTGCTTCATAGCCCAAATCATCGATGTGCGTCTGGATGGAAAACGGGCTAATCTCAAGAGGCGAGTCACCGGAGCGGAGTTCCTTTGTATCGACGTACGCTCCAATATTGAACTCGGGTGTCGACGCCTCAAACCGCCTCGCACTCTCACCTTCACCCTCGGTCCAGTTGATATTCCAGGTGACAGCATGTTGCAAATCTCGCTCGCGATCCATAGCGGCAAAGTACATCGTGCCATTAATGACAGTATCGCTTGATGTGTCCTTATCAATTGTGCTGCGTGTGTCAGGCCATTCCTCGCCGAACTTCATATCGGGCGTGCCGATGCCCTGCTCTTCTTCACCATAGAGAACAAGTTCGCCAATCTCTGCTGCTGGCTTGTAGTAGTTAACTCCATTTGGATTGGACAACGTAAACGTCACGGCTCCGCAGCCGTTTTGGTCGATTGCCATCTCATGGATATCAAGCGTATAGCCGTTGCCCTCGACGGACAGATTAACCTCCTGGACTGCGCCTTCCAGGCTTTGGGGCGCGATGCCATCACCGAACTCTCTGGTGTAGGTATATTTAGTTCCCGATGAGCCTCCGTTGGTCCAGGTAATGGAATCCCCGTTGCCGTGGTTTCCCCAAGCTGAGGCAAAATAGCTGGAATTGACAACGGCGTAGGCGACTCCTCCGGTCGCCAGCACTCCGGCAAGACATCCGATTACGGCAACATACAGAGGCTTCGCGTGACCCTTTCGATGAAGCGGCTCACCCGCAGCGGTATTAAGGACGCGATCGGCAAGATCGCTATCGGCTTGGATGGACTCGAAGGCCTGCTTGATTTGATTGGATTTCACGGTCGCCCTCCTCTAGGATGAATTTGAGCTTCGATCGACCGCGAGCTAAACGCGTTCGAACGGTCGCGGCTGGCACATGCAGTAACTCGGCAATCTCTGAGGTCGAAAAGCCCAGATAGTAATAGAGCACGATGGGGACGCGGAATCGCTCCGGAAGTCGCATAACGTCTGACAGGACCACCTTGGTCTCCTCCTGCGCCGTCGAAAGCGAATCGGCCAGGTTCTCAATATCCTCCACACGCCTCCATGGCTTTCGAAAGAGCGATTTGCATTCATTGATCGTGACCCGGATAAGCCAGCGACGAAGATGCTCCCAACTCTCAAATTGCGTATCGCTTTTGAGCAGCTTAAGAAAGACATCTTGGGCAACATCATCGGCATCGGCGCGATCGCGCAGATACGTCAATGCGATTCGAAACACGACATCCCGGTGATCTTCGACCGCCTGTCTAAATGTTTGTTCTTCCATAATCACCTCCCGGTGACGTTAATAATTCTTGGTGAGGCCCTCACCTTAGATACGCTCTTGTCGGGCGAAATGTTTCAAATTCAAGCAGGAAAAACCTACCAAAATATACCTGTCCCTTTTTGGCAGGTTTTCTTTAACAAAAAGACCCGCTTCCCTGTTGGGAAACGGGTCTTTGGAAGGACGGTTAACGTACTAGGAAATTACTCCTCGTCGTTGTCCTTGGCCTCTTCGGCGTCGTCGGTGTCCACGAGCTGGTTGAGCAGCTCGTCGAGGGAAGCCATGTCCTCGTTGATCGCGCCGTTGGCGGGAGCCTTCTTGTCGTCGATCGGGGCGCCCAGGAGCTCCTCGTCGGCGTCGGCGTGATGCGTCGGAGCGGCGGAGGTGCCCAGCAGGATGTCGTCCGGACCGTCGGGGCTAAAGACCATCTGCAGCAGCTGCGAGAGGTCTTCCTCGTCGGCAACGTCGTCGTTGTTCTCGAGGATGTAGAGCAGGTCGTGGGCCTCCAGGCCGTCACGGAGCTCCTCGATTGCCTTGGCACCGATGCCATCGATGCGCAGCAGATCCTCCTCGGACTTACCGACCAGGTCGCCGACCGTCTCGATGCCGACCTCGCTGAACTTGTTGGTCCAGCGCTGCGACACGCCCAGGTCGTCGAACAGGTACAGGCGAGCCTTCTCGGCGGAGATGGTGTGGCCGTTGCGGGTGAACGAACCGTCAGCACCGCCGAACTCGTCGTAGCCGGCCCAGTCGAGCTGCTGCGGGAGCTGCTCGTCCAGGTCCTTGAGCTCAACCGGAGCCCACTCGGGCAGCGACTTGGCGTTGGGCGAAGCCGGGCCGTCGATGTCCACGTAGCCGTCGGCCGTACGATACGTCAGCTTGGCGTTGGCGTACGGCTTGAGGCCGGTACCGGCCGGGATCTTCTTACCGACGATGACGTTGGACTTAAGGTCGAGCAGGTGGTCGACCTTGCCCTCGATGGCAGCCTCGGTAAGGACGCCGGCGGTACGGATGAACGAAGCGCTCGACAGCCAGGAGTCGATGTTGGACGCGACCTTGAGCGTACCCAGGATGACGGGCTCGGCCACAGGAGCCTGACCGCCCAGACGGGCAACGCGCTCGACCTCGTCGGCGAACTCGTAGCGGTCGACGTACTGACCAAGCAGGTACTTGGAGTCACCGGGGTTGGTGATCTGAACGCGACGCAGCATCTGACGTGCGAGCACCTCGATGTGCTTGTCGTTCAGGTCGACGCCCTGGCTGGTGTAGACGTCCTTGACGCTCTCGACGAAGGTGTGCATCGTCGACTCGATGTCGGTCAGCTTGCGCAGGTTGCGGAAGTTGACGAAGCCCTTGGTGATCTGGTCACCGGCGCGAACCTCGCAGCCGTCCTCGATCTCGGGCATAAAGCGCACCGAAGCGGGGACGCGACGCTCGTCGAGGACACGGGTGTGATCCTCGGAGTCGGTGAGCGTCAGCACGTACTCGGACTTCTCGGGCTTAATCGAGAGGTGGCCGGAGTACGGAGCCAGCTCGGCCTCGCGACCCAGAATCTTCTCGTTGACGTTGCCGACGATATCGAACATACGGCTGACCGTAGGCAGACCCTGCGTAATATCGTCGACGCCAGCGACGCCGCCGGAGTGAATGGTACGCATCGTAAGCTGCGTACCAGGCTCGCCGATGGACTGGGCGGCAATAATGCCGACCGCGGTACCGATGGCGACCGGACGACGGGTGGAAAGATCCCAGCCGTAGCACTTCTGGCACACGCCGTACTTGGAGCGGCAGGTGAGCAGCGCGCGAAGCTTGACCTTCTTAAGGCCCGCATCGACCATCTTCTGGATGTCGGCGACCTTCTCGATGTAGCCGTCCTGCTCAAAGAGCACGGTGCCATCGGGAGCCACGACGTCCTCAATGAAGCAACGGCCGACGAGGTCGGTGTTGAGGTCGGTGGTGCCGGGGATGATGAGGTTGTAGGTGACGCCCTCGTGCGTACCGCAGTCCTCCTCGCGGACGATGACGTCCTGGGCCACGTCGACCAGACGACGGGTCAGGTAACCAGAGTCCGAGGTGTGGGATGCGGTATCGACCAGGCCCTTACGGGCGCCGTAGGTCGAAATGAAGTACTCGAGCGGCAGCAGGCCCTCGCGGAAGTTCGCCTTAATGGGGAGGTCGATCGTCTCGCCGGACATGTCTGCCATCAGGCCACGCATGCCACCGAGCTGACGCAGCTGGGTCTTAGAACCACGGGCGCCGGAGTCGGCCATCATGTACAGCGGGTTCTCCTCGTCGAACATGTCGAGCATGAGCGCTGCAACCTTATCGGTACAAGCGGTCCACTCATTAACGACTTCGATGTGGCGCTCCGTCTCGTTGATGAAGCCCTCCTCGAAGTACTCGTTGATCTGGTCGACGTTGGCCTGGGCGCGGTCGAGCAGCTCCTGCTTCTCGGCAGGGATGAGAGCGTCCCATACCGAGATGGTGAGGCCGGCGCGGGTAGCGTAGTGGAAGCCAGAGTACTTGATGGCGTCGAGGATCGGGCCGACCTTGGCCTCGGGGTAACGATCGCAGCAGTCCGCAACCAGCTTGGCCACGTCGCCCTTGACCATCTTGTAGTTCATGAACTCGTAGTCTTCGGGCAGGCACTGGCGGTTGAAGATGATGCGGCCGATAGACGTCTCGAAGCGAGCGGTCTTGTTGCCGGTGACGTCGTAGTCGACGAACTCGTTCTTGCCGTTCTTGACGCGGAAGATACGGGTGCCGTCCTCGTTGATGACGTTGGCGTCGGCAGCGGACACGCGGACCTGGATCTTGGCCTGCATGTCGACCTCGGAGCGGCAGTCATAGGCGTGCAGCGCGTCGTCAAAGCTCGAGAACACGTGGTTCTCGCCCGGCAGACCCTCGCGAACCTGGGTGAGGTAGTACACACCGATGATCATGTCCTGCGAAGGGATGTTGACCGGCTTGCCGGATGCCGGCGAGCGCAGGTTGTTCGCAGAGAGCATGAGCACGCGGGCCTCGGCCTGAGCCTGACTGGACAGCGGCACGTGGACAGACATCTGGTCGCCGTCGAAGTCGGCGTTGAAGGGTGAGCAGACCAGCGGATGCAGGTGGATAGCCTTGCCCTCGACCAGCACCGGCTCAAAGGCCTGGATGGACAGACGGTGCAGGGTCGGTGCACGGTTGAGCAGCACGACGCGGCCGTCGATGACCTCTTCGAGGATGTCCCACACAAAGGTGGCACCGCGGTCGATAGCGCGCTTGGCGCCCTTGATGTTCTCGACCTTGCCAAGCTCGACCAGGCGCTTCATGACGAAGGGCTTGAAGAGCTCCAGCGCCATGGTCTTGGGCAGACCGCACTGGTGCAGCAGCAGCTTAGGGTCGGTAACGATGACCGAACGGCCGGAGTAGTCGACACGCTTACCCAGCAGGTTCTGACGGAAACGACCCTGCTTGCCCTTGAGGGCCTCGGCGAGCGACTTGAGCGGGCGACCGCCACGGCCAGAGACCGGGCGACCACGACGGCCGTTGTCGAACAGGGCGTCCACGGACTCCTGGAGCATGCGCTTCTCGTTGTTCACGATGATCGCGGGGGCGTCCAGGTCGAGCAGGCGCTTGAGTCGGTTGTTACGGTTGATCACGCGACGGTACAGGTCGTTGAGGTCGGACGCGGCGAAGCGGCCACCGTCGAGCTGGACCATCGGGCGCAGATCGGGCGGAATGACCGGAATGACGTCCAGAATCATATTCGCGGGGCTGTTACCGCCCTTCAGGAAGGCGTCAACGACCTCGAGGCGCTTAACGGCCTTCTCGCGCTTCTGCTTCTGGGAGTCCTCGTCGGCGATGATGGCCTTGAGCTTCTCGGCCTCGGAGGGGAGGTCGATGGCAGCGAGCAGGTCGCGGACGGCCTCGGCACCCATGCCACCCTTGAAGTACATGGAGTAGTAGCGGGTCATCTCGCGGAACAGCGGCTCATCGGAAATGAGGTCGCGCTCGCTGAGCTTCATGAAGGCGTTGAAGGCGTCCGTGCGGAGCTGCTTCTCGTCCTTGCACTCTTCCTCGATGTCGACGATGCCAGAAGCGATCTCCTCGGGGGTCAGCGGCTCCTCGTCGGAGAACTCGTCGAAGTTCTCGGGGTTGCCTTGCTCCTTGAGGGACTCGATCTGGCGGGCGCACTCGGCATCGATCTCTTCCAGATCGGCGGCGAGCTCCTCGCGCAGGTCGTCAGCATCGGCCTCGCGAGCCTCGTAGTCGACCTCGGTGATGATGTAGCTGGCAAAGTACAGAACCTTCTCGAGGTCCTTGGACTTGATGTCGAGCATACGGCTCATCGGGAAGCTCGTGGGGCTCTTGAAGTACCAGATGTGGGACACGGGAGCGGCGAGCTCGATGTGGCCCATGCGGTCGCGACGCACCTTGGCCGAGGTGACCTCGACGCCGCAGCGCTCGCAAACGATGCCCTTAAAGCGGATGCCCTTGTACTTGCCGCAGGAGCACTCCCAGTCCTTGGCGGGACCGAAAATCTTCTCGCAGAACAGGCCGTCCTTCTCGGGCTTGAGGGTACGGTAATTGATGGTCTCCGGCTTCTTGACCTCACCGTGCGACCAGGAACGGATCTGGTCGGCGGAGGCAAGGGAGATCTTTACCGAGTCAAAATCAGTAGCTTCGAAATCTGCCACAGTCAACTACTCCTTATCAGTGGTCGTGGCGGCGACAGCCTCGGGTGCCTCGGCGGTCTCGGCATCCTGGGCCTCGACGTCGGTGTCAACGCCGGCGAGCGCAGCCAGGTCGTCGAGAGCAGAGGTCTCCTCGGCGGTCACAGGGGCGGAGGCGTCCTCGTCGGCATCGTGCATGGGCTCGATGTCCAGTGCGAGGGAACGGATCTCCTTGACGAGAACCTTGAAGGACTCGGGGATACCCGGAACCGGGACGTTCTCGCCCTTGACGATGGACTCGTAGGTCTTGACGCGGCCCACGGTATCGTCGGACTTGACGGTCAGGATCTCCTGCAGGACGTTGGCAGCACCGTATGCGTACAGTGCCCAAACTTCCATCTCGCCGAAGCGCTGGCCGCCGAACTGAGCCTTGCCGCCCAGCGGTTGCTGGGTAACCAGGCTGTAAGGGCCGGTCGAACGGGCGTGGATCTTGTCGTCGACCATGTGGCCGAGCTTGAGGATGTAGGACGTACCCACGGTAATGGGCTCGCGGAACTCCTCGCCGGTGCGGCCGTCGAACAGGCGGGTCTTGCCGCGCTCGTCAAGCTGGGTGACAAACTCGGGGCGCATGTGATCGCCAAAGGCAGCGGTGGCCTTGTTGAGCATGTTCTTGTTGGCGCGACGGATGACCTCGGCGATCTCGTCCTCCTTGGCGCCGTCGAAGACGGGCGTCGAGACGAAGAACGGACCGGGGACATACTTGTCGGAGTCGGCATTCTCGGTATCCCAACCGCAGGCAGCAGCCCAGCCAAGGTGGCACTCGAGCAGCTGGCCGACGTTCATACGCGAAGGAACGCCCAGCGGGTTGAGGATAACGTCGATCGGGGTACCGTCAGCCATGTAGGGCATGTCCTCGACCGGCAGAACGTTACAGATAACACCCTTGTTGCCGTGGCGACCGGCGATCTTATCGCCCTGCTGGATCTTACGACGCTGGGCGACGTAGACGCGCACCTGCTCGTTAACGCCGGGGGCCAGGTCGTCGCCGTTCTCGCGGCTAAAGCGGACGACGTCGATGACGCGGCCGTAAGCGCCGTGAGGCATCTTAAGGGAGGTGTCGCGAACGTCGTGAGCCTTGGCACCGAAGATGGCGCGCAGCAGGCGCTCCTCGGCGGTCAGAGCGCTCTCGCCCTTAGGCGTGACCTTGCCGACCAGGATGTCGCCAGGGCCGACCTCGGCGCCGATGCGGATGATGCCGTCCTCGTCAAGGTTGGCAAGCATGTCCTCGGAGAGGTTCGGGATCTCGCGAGTGATCTCCTCGGGGCCGAGCTTGGTGTCGCGGGCATCGATCTCGTGACGGGTGATATTGATAGTCGTCAGCAGGTCCTCGGCCACCAGGCGCTCGGACACGACGATACCGTCCTCGTAGTTGAAGCCTTCCCACGGCATGTATGCCACGGTGAGGTTCTGGCCCAGTGCGAGCTCGCCGTGATCGGTCGAAGGACCGTCGGCCAGAGGCTCGCCCTGCTCAACGGTGTCACCGACGCGCACGAGCGGACGGTGGTTGATGCAGGTGGACTGGTTGGAGCGCTGGTACTTGGCCAGGTGATACTCGTCCATGCCGCCGGCATGCTTGACGATAATCTTGGAAGCGTCGGCAAAGATAACCTCGCCGGCGTTCTTGGCCAGGGTAACCTCGCCAGAGTCCAGGGCGGCGCGACGCTCCATGCCGGTACCGACATAGGGAGCGGCAGGGTGAACCAGCGGCACAGCCTGACGCTGCATGTTGGCGCCCATCAGCGTACGCTTGGCGTCGTCGTGCTCAAGGAACGGAATCAGCGTGGCTGCGACGGAGAGCATCTGACGCGGCGAGACGTCCATGTAGTCGACGTCCTCGACAGGCACGTCGGCGGGAGCGCCGAAGGAGCCGTCGAAGTCGCGGGTACGGGCGATCACGGTATGCGGACGGACGAGCTTGCCCTCGGCATCGGTCGTGATGAACTCGTTGGTCTTGGGATCGAGCGGCGTGTTGGCCGGCGCGATGACGTGCTTCTCTTCCTCGTCAGCGGTCATCCAGTCGATCTGGTCGGTGGCAACGCCGTTCTCGACGCGACGGAACGGAGCCTCGATGAAGCCGTACTCGTTGACGCGGGCGTAGAGGGCGAGCGAGCCGATCAGGCCGATGTTGGGGCCTTCGGGGGTCTCGATCGGGCACATACGGCTGTAGTGCGAATTGTGAACGTCGCGGACGGCCGTCGGCACGTTGGTACGGCGGCTGGAACCCGACTTGTGGCCGGCAAGACCACCAGGGCCGAGTGCGGACAGACGGCGCTTGTGGGTCAGACCGGTCAGGGGGTTCGCCTGGTCCATGAACTGCGAGAGCTGCGAGGAACCGAAGAACTCCTTGATGGAGGCCACGATCGGGCGGATGTTGATGAGCGACTGCGGGGTGATCTCGTCGATGTCCTGGGAGCTCATGCGCTCACGGACGACGCGCTCCATACGGCTCATGCCGATACGGAACTGGTTGGCGACGAGCTCGCCGACGGTGCGGATGCGGCGGTTGCCAAAGTGGTCGATGTCGTCGACCTTGAAGCCCTGCTCGCCGGCAGCAAGAGACAGGAGGTAGCGCAGCGTAGCGACGATATCCTCGTCGGTGAGCACCGTGACCTCTTCCTCGGTGGTGAGGTTGAGCTTCTTGTTGACCTTGTAACGACCGACGCGGGCCAGATCGTAGCGCTGCGGGTTAAAGAGCAGGCCCTCGAGCAGGCTGCGGGAGGCATCCACAGTGGGAGGCTCGCCCGGGCGCAGGCGACGGTAAATCTCGATGAGGGCGTCCTCGCGAGTGAGGGCGGTATCGCGCTCAAGGGTGCGCTTGATCACATCGGAGTTGCCGAGAAGCTCGATGATGTCGTCGTTGGTGACGGCGATGCCAAGGGCGCGCAGGAACATCGTGGCGCTCTGCTTGCGCTTACGGTCGATGGAGACCATGAGCTGGTCGCGCTTGTCGACCTCAAACTCAAGCCAGGCACCGCGGGACGGGATGATCTGGGCCTTGTAGATCTGCTTGCCCGAATCCATCTCGGAGCTGTAGTACACGCCCGGGGAGCGGACGAGCTGCGAGACGACGATACGCTCGGTGCCGTTGATGATGAAGGTGCCCTGATCGGTCATCATGGGGAAGTCGCCCATGAAGACGAGCTGCTCCTTGATCTCGCCGGTCTCCTTGTTGGTGAGACGGACGTCGGTCAAAAGCGGAGCCTGATAGGTCATATCCTTCTCGCGGCACTCCTCGACGGTGTGCGCGGGGTCGCCGAACTGATGCTCGCCGAAGGTAACCTCGAGAACATGATTCTGGCTCTGGATGGGGCTGGATTCCTTGAACGCCTCACGAAGGCCCTCGTCCTTAAAACGCTCAAAGGATTCCCTTTGAACAGAGATAAGGTTGGGGAGCTCCATGGCCTCCGGGATTTTCCCGAAGCTGACGCGCTTGCGCTCAGTGGCAGTGTATGCGTAGGTCACCAGGTTTTTCCTCCTTCACGGAAATGCTCGGTGGGTTGGCGAGGCATGGCTTCGCCAGTTATCGCAACCTAATAGTTTATCAGGTACCGACCGTTGAGCAAGAAAAGCCTTGACGCGATTGAGTTTTTGGAGTAGCAAAGTTTTTCGACAGAAAATGCGCAGGTAGATGTATGTGTATCGAACACCTGTTCATATATTTTCTGTGAACAGAGAGCCGGCAATCGCAGCTCTTATAAAAAAACGGGTGCAGACCGAAGTCCGCACCCGTAAATTTCGTTGCCCGAAGGCTTACTTGCGCATCAAGCCGCCGCGCTCGTCGATGGCATCCCAGAAGGCACTTGCAAAGCGAGGGTCGCTTGCAGCCATGAGGGCGTTGGTGGCCATCCAACCAGACGGGGTACCGGTGTCGTAGCCCGACAGCGAGTCGATGACGACAGCATACATGGCCTCACGATCGAGCGAACGGGCCATGGCGTCGGTCAGCTGGATCTCGCCACCCTTACCGGCCTGCTGATCGGCCAGCAGGTCCATGACCAGCGGAGACAGGAGGTAGCGACCGACGATGTACAGGTTGGACGGAGCCGCCTCGGGGGCAGGCTTCTCCACCAGGCCGCCGATGCGCCACACGGCACCCGGCTCGCCATCGGCAACATCCTCGGCGCCCTCGAGCGAGCCCACGCGCTCACCGGCGATAACGCCGTAGCGGCTAACTTCCTCGGGAGCACACGCGGCAACGGCGATAACCGAAGCGCCACCGTGCTCCTTGGAGACGGCCAGCATCTTGTCGCAGATATCACGGTTGGGCACAACGTAGTCGCCCAGAAGAACCAGGAAGTTCTCCCCTGCCACAGCGTCGGCGGCAGAGCGAATGGCGTGACCGAGACCCTTGGGCTCGTACTGATAGCGGAAGTCGACCGGCATACCGCCCGCATGGGCGACAGCGTCGGCGTAGGCGTCCTTACCGCGCTCGCGCAGCAGGTTCTCGAGCGAGCGGTCGGGCTGGAAATAGTTCAGCAGCTCGGGCTTGCCGGGCGAGGTAACGATGATGGCGTCGTCGACCTCCTCGGGGTCGAGCGCCTCCTCGACGACATACTGGATGACCGGCTTGTCGAGAACCGGCAGCATCTCTTTGGGCGTGCACTTGGTGCCAGGCAGAAAACGCGTGCCAAGACCGGCGGCGGGGATGATTGCCTTCATAGTATTCAGGGATCCTTTCGCAGGCGCAAATAGCGCCCGTGCATGCGGCTCACCGGCCGCAGACCAAATTGCGATACCGGATTATCTTACCGCTGTTAATTAACGTTAATGCAGGCAAGCGCCATTCTTCAGCAGGTCAACGCAAATTATTGCTCGAATGGTGCAACTTTATCGCCCAACGGTAGCGACCCCAAAGCACCGCAAGCGGAAGCAATTTGCATACCGAGTCAGCAAAATAGAGGGATCATAACGAAAAAGACGGGGCTCGCAATGCGAACCCCGTCTGCAAAGAAATCTGGCGAGAAAGCCTGATTACTTGAGGGTGACAGCAGCGCCAGCAGCCTCGAGCTTCTCCTTGGCAGCCTCGGCGTCCTCCTTCTTGGCACCCTCGAGAACAGCCTTGGGAGCGCCCTCGACGACCTCCTTGGCCTCCTTCAGGCCAAGGTTGGTGAGCTCACGGACGGCCTTGATGACCTGGATCTTGTTGTCGCCGAAGCCCTCGAGCACGACGTCAAACTCGGTCTTCTCCTCGGCCTCAGCAGCGCCAGCAGCGGGAGCGGCGACAACGGCGGCAGGAGCAGCGGCGGAAACGCCGAAGGTGTCCTCGATAGCCTTAACGAGCTCGGAAGCCTCGAGAAGGGTCATTTCCTTAAGAGCATCGATGATCTCATCGGTGGTAAGCTTAGCCATTTCTAAGTCCTTTCGGTTTCCGTGCGGATGCACGGAGATCAGTTAAAACACGGCGCGAATGCGCCAGGGGTGCGGCGTTGCCGCCGCGGATGAAAACAGCGACTAGGCTGCCTTCTGCTCGGAGACCTGCTGGATCGAACGAGCGAGACCAGAGGAAACGCCGTTGACGCAGACAGCGATGTCGCGAGCGAAACCGGAGATGAGACCGGCGATCTGGCCGAGAAGCTGATCCTTGGTGGGCAGCTCGGCGATAGCCTTAACATCATCAGCGGAAACGGCCTTGCCGTCGGAGATACCGCCCTTGATCTCAAGGACGCCCTTGGACTTAGCGAAGAAGTCCTTAAGGGCCTTAGCGGCCTCGACCGGCTCGGACTCGTAGAACACATAAGCGACGGGGCCGGCGAGGATCTCGTCGAGCTCGGGCTGCTCCTGGTTCTTGAGAGCGATCTTGACCAGGTTGTTCTTGTAGACCTTCATCTCGGCGCCGCACTCGCGAAGCTGATGACGCAGCTCCTGAGCCTGCTTAACCGTCAGACCGTTGTAGTTGACGACGAACAGACCGGCGTTCTCGGCGATACGGGACTCGATCTCTGCAACCTTGTCGATTTTGTACTGCTGGGGCATGAATTACACCTCCTCGATTTCTTTCCGGGCACGGTCCGCCACAAGGACGTGACGGGGGCATGTCCAAAAAGAAAGCCCCCGCGCTGCATGAGCGACGGGGGCGAGAAGACATATCTACTCGACCACCTCGGCTGGCGGGATATCCCATTAAGCTCGCGGGCGATGCCCGTTTGCGCCGGCTGTCTCTGGCAGCGGATTCGTGCGTGAACCGAAAGTATTATGGCGGGGACCCCGGCGTCGGTCAACGGAAAACCGGGCTGCACACAATTCCACCATCCGGCACGCTCCGCCGAAGGCCAGGCGCAAGGTTTTCGCTCGGTCAAGTCCTGGCTCGCACGAAGAGCACATTAAGTGCTCTTCGGCTCGTGCGGAATCTACGAAAACCTTGCGCCTGGCCTTCGGCGGCGCGTGCCTGCGTTGACTTTGGGCAGCCCGGGTTTTCGTTGGCTGACGCCCCCACTCATAATGCTTGGGTCGGTGGGCTGATGTGTTGCGTCCCTGATGGCTATAGGGTTGAGACGAAGGTGGATAGGCGGTGGAGGCCTTCGTCCAGGTTTTCGTCGGATACGCAGTAGCTTAGGCGGATGTGGCCTTCGGTGCCGAAACAGTCGCCCGGGACTAGAGCTACGTTTGCTTCTTTGATGGCCTTGATGCAGAAGTCTTCGCTTGTTAGGCCGAATTGTTTGATGCTGGGGAAGGCGTAGAAGGCGCCAGCTGGTTCCACTACGTCGAGGCCCATGGCGTCTAAGGCTGCGAGTACGCGTTCGCGGCGGGCTCGGTAGACTTTGAGCATGGGGGTTGGGTCGACGGTCAGGGCTCGCGCTGCGGCGTCCATCTCAAAGGAGACGGCGCTCGATACTAAGTATTGGTGAGCCTTTGCGATCTCGGCGATGACGGGAGTCGCTGCCGCGAGCCAGCCCAAACGCCAGCCGGTCATGGCCCAGGGCTTGGAGAAGCTCTCGATGACCACCGTCTGCTCGCGTAGCTCCGGGTGGCGCTGGGCAAATCGCTCGTAGCTGTCCACGTAGACCAGGCGGTTATATACGTCGTCGCAGACCACGTAGATACCCGCCTGCTCCGCCACGCGTGCCACGGCGTCGAGCGACGCCGCATCGAGGATGCAGCCCGTGGGATTGTTAGGCGAGCAGATGACGATGGCCTTAGTCGCCGGCGTCATGCAGGCACGAAGTGCCTCCTCATCAATCTGGAATTGCGCGGGCTCCGTATCCAAAAAGACCGCTTTGGCGTGGTTGGCCACGACGATGCTCTCGTACAGGCCAAAGGCCGGCGTGGGGATGATGACCTCGTCGCCGGGGTTGAGCATAGCCATGAATGCTGCCGACAGGGCCTCGGTCGCGCCGTCGGTCAGGATGACCTCGTCGGCCGAAAACGCCAGGCCCGCGTCCCCCATGTAGACAGACAGTGCCTCGCGCAGGGCGGGGCGGCCGTTGTTGGGCGGATAGTGCGTGTCGCCGCGACCCAGCGCGGCGATCACCTCGGCGCTAATCGCATCGGGCGTGGGAAAATCGGGCTCGCCGAGCGCGAGCGCAATGCATCCTGGGTGCTGGGCAGCGAGCGCGTTAATCCGACGGATGCCGGAGGGCTTGAGCGTGGCAAGCGAGGTATTCATGGGCAGGCGCATGGCGTTCCTTTCGTAAGGGTTGCACTAGGATAGCGCGGCGAGGCACCGCCAGACGGTGTAACCTAAACGGAAACCAACCGGAAAGGAGGCGGCATGGAGACGACCATACGCGGCGATGTACCAAAAACGTTGCGAACCATTGCGTATATCAGCATTCCCGATAGCGCCGATCTTGAGTTTTTGCTTTGGGACCTGCAGGATGCCATCGCCGCCTATGCTCAACTTTCTGGCACCACGCTCCCCCGCCCGGTGGACTTGAAGACAAATGACACTGGCGTAGTCGATGGCATGGTGCTCGCTGTTGATGATGCATTTAATGATGAGGCGATGATCGCTGTCGAGCAGATACTCGATCGCCTTGGGAATACAGAGACACGCATCTATGTCGTCGTCCAGACCCTGTCCAAAAACAACAAGCAGGCGGACGAAGTCCTCGACCGCCTGTACCGGGCATGCATTCTACGTGACCTGTCATGGTGCGACGGCGTTGTCATCTGTGCCGGCAGCGGCATCGCAGCGCTTCGCCATTCCCCACGCATGGGCCTCTTGCGCCGACCATTTTCCGAAGCGATGGACAAGCTCGTGGGCGCCGTGCGCATGGGCTGCTCCATTGAGCATGCGCAGCTGCTTGGCGGTGGCAATGCCGGTAGCGTCGATGCCGACGGCATGGTGCGCGTCAAGCCCACCGTGCCCGCACCAATCTGGCGCGCCATCATCAAACGCCTCGGCGCCCATGCTCAATCAAGGATCTAGACTACCGTGCGGTCCAGTCAACTGCCTCGCGCCAGCGCTCGACAAGACGCTCCAGACGCCAGGCGGCATTGGCGGGACTTGTCGAGGGCAATACGACAGCGGACAGACCCGTCCGCTCCTGTAGATAGCGCTTGTAGAGTCGGCCAGCTGTACCACCGTTGCATATCACCTGCTCAATGGGAGCTGCGCCGGTAATGCGCTCGATATGTGCCGGCACAACGTTGCGAATGCTCGCGTCACTCGAGCCCTTAATGTCACAGCTCTCAATCACATCCCACAGAGCTACGCCGCCGTTCAGCAGCATGGATCGTTTGGCGGCAATCGAGGCGTCGAGCTTCGCAGGCTCGCCGTCCACCAAAGAATCACCCTCGTTGGGCGGCACAGGCACACCGAGGCACGCGGCCATCACGCGCCAAAAGCGGTTCTGGGGGTTGCCGTAATAAAAGGCATTGGTGCGCGAAAGCACCGAAGGAAACGACCCGAGCACCAAAACGCGCGAGTGCTGGTCGAACACGGGCTCAAACCCATGCTCAATATGTTGATAGCCCTCGTCGGACGCCGCCATGATCTAGGCCCTCAGCAGATAACGCACCTCGTAGGGCGCAAGCTCAAGGGTGCCTGTCAGCTCGACCGTGGGCGCATCGTCGGCAAGCAGGTCGACGAAGGAGCCGTTGAGTTCGCCGGCTCCAAAGGTATAGGGCTCGTTCACGGCATTGACCGCCACGAGCACCGTCGCGTCGTCGCAGGCACGCTCGAACAGCAGCTGCTTGTTCTGGATCACCACGTTGCGATAGGCACCGTAGTTGAGGGCACGGGCCGCCGCGTCGTTTGCCGAGCGTAGGTGCGCAAGCTGCTCGATGAAGGCCGTCAGCTCGTTGGGCGCAGGCTCATCGAGCGCAGGACGTAGCGCCCAATCGCCATCGGGGCCGCCCTTTTCGCCAGTAATCCCCCACTCGCTGCCGTAGTAGACGCATGGAATGCCCGGCATACCAAAGAGCATGCCGTAGGCGGGGCGCAGGCAGGACTTGTCCGTCAGGATGCTCGCCAGGCGCGGCACATCGTGGTTGTCAACAAACGACAGCAGGTGTTTGCCGCGGTAGATGCACCACGGGTCGCCGCCAAACTGGCGATGCAGCGAATGGGCGATCTCGAACATGTTGACCGAGTTAAAGCTGGAGTACAGGCCCTTGTAGCACTCGTAGTTGGTGCAGGAGTCGAGCATCTCGTCGTTGACGATCTGGTTGTAGTCGCCGTGGAGCGTCTCGCCGATCAGCACGAAGTCGGGCTTGAGCTCACGGGCAAAGGAGTGTAGGCGGCGCATAAAGTCGCGGTCGAGCATATAGGCAACGTCCAGGCGCAGGCCGTCGACACCAAAGACGTCGGCCCAACGGCGCACAGACTCGAGCAGGTAATCGACCACAGCGGGGTTTTGTAGGTTGAGCTTCACGAGCTCAAAATGGCCTTCCCAGCCCTCGTACCAAAAGCCGTCGCCGTAGCACGAGTCGCCGTCAAAGCTAATGTGAAACCAATCCTTGTAGGGCGAGTCCCACTTATGCTCTTGCACATCGCGGAAGGCCCAAAAGCCACGACCGACGTGGTTGAAGACGGCGTCGAGCACCACGCGGATGCCGTGGGCATGCAGTGTGTCGCACACGGCGGCAAAGTCGGTATCCCCACCCAGGCGACGGTCGATATGGCGCAGGCTGCGTGTATCGTAGCCGTGGTTATCGGACTCGAGTGGCGGGTTGATCAGCACAGCGCCAATACCGAGTTTTTGCAGGTAGTCGGCCCATTGGGCAATCTTCATGATGGGCGCATCGGGGTTGGGCGCGGCGTTGGCAGCCTGGGCGAGTTCATCCTCGGCAACGGGCGCGGCGTTTTCGCGCGGAGCTCCACAGAAGCCCAGCGGATAGATCTGATAGAACGTCGTCTCGTATGCCCACATAGCAACCTCCCGGTAAGCTCAACACAACGACATCCATTGTATGCCCGGCTTGTATCCACTCCCCCAAAATAAGTTGCGGTGGAATAGTTCCTGCTTGGGCCTTCAGAGGCCTTAAACAGGAACTATTCCACCGCAACTGATGAGGGGACATGATTAGGCGACGGGCTTGGCGCGGCGTATGGCTGGGAACAGTACGGTGATGGCGAGGATGACGCCCACGACGGTAATCGCCCCGCCCACGAAGCCGATCCAAGCGATACCGGGACCCGAAACCACGGCGCCGCCGATTGCGGTGCCCGTGCCAATACCGAGGTTAAACAGGCCCGAGAAGATCGACATGGCGACGGCCGACGAATCTGCCGACGTGCACTTGATGAGCTCGGCCTGAAACGCCACGTTAAAGGCCGTGGCGCAGCAGCCCCACAGCGCGCAGACGGCAAGCACTGCCACGAGCGACGATGCGACCGGACCCATAAGCAGCAGAGCCACCGGCACGCCGGAGAGCGTGATAGCCAAGAACGGGAAGCGATGCCCGTCGAACAGGCGGCCAAACAGCCAGCTGCCCACCAGACCGGAGAAGCCAAACGCCGTCAGCGTCATGGTGATGGCGCCCGCGTCGACGTGTGCGACCTGCGCCAGGAAAGGCTCAATGTAGCTGTAGCTTGCGTAATAGCCGGTCGCCATAAAAACCGTGACCGCGTAGAGCGCGACCAGGAACGGATTCTTGAGCAGCTCGGGCAGCTGTTTGACGGTAAAGCGCTCGCCCGCCGGCATGGCCGGGAACACCGCGGCCTGGTAGACGACCGCGATGGCTGAGAGGGCCCCGACCACGGCAAACGTCATGCGCCAGCCCACGGCCAGCCCGATGGCGCGGCCGATCGGCAGGCCAAAGATCTGCGCGATGGACGAGCCCGTGGCGATCATGCTGATGGCGAGCGCTCCGTGGCGACTGTCGACCAGGCGCGAGGCCATAATCGAGGCGACCGACCAGAACACGGCATGCGCGCAGGCGACCACCAGACGTGCGCAAACCAGGACGGGATATGTCGGTGCCACAGCGGACAGGAACTGGCCCAGCGAAAACACGGCCAAAACGCCCAGCAGCATCCGCTTGAACTCAAAGCGCGAGGCAAACACCATAAGCGGCAGCGACAGCAGCATGACGCCCCAGGCGTAGACCGAGATCATGATGCCTGCTTGGGCCTCCGTGAGCGAGAACGATGCGGCAATATCAGTCAGAAGACCGATGGGCATGAACTCCGACGTGTTGAATACGAACGCGCAACAGGCGAGCCCAATAAGCGGGAGCCACTGCTTGAGTGAGATGCCATCTTGTCTTGCCTGAGTCATGTAGGAAACCTCTCCGATTGTCTTGGGCGGTGGGCGATTATATAGCAACGGCCCCGCATCCGTCAGTACAGATGCGGGACCGCAATCAACTCAATACACAGAGGTTGCGCCGTCAATACATAACTAAGCCAAACCCAGCAATATGCCCGCCGAATGCACGACAAACGCCACGATCCAGGCGACCGTCACCTGAAACGCGAACACAGCAACGGCATAGCGCGTGCCCAGCTCGCTCTTGACGGCGCCGATGGACGCCACGCAGGGCGGGTACAGCAGCGTAAAGACCAAGAACACGTAAGCGGTAAACGGCGAAAACATGGTCGACAGCGCCGCGGGCGACGTTGCGCCCAAAAGCACCGTGAGGGTCGAGATGACGCTTTCCTTGGCGATGAGTCCCGTGACGAGCGCCGTCGAGGCGCGCCAGTCGCCAAAACCGAGCGGGGTCAACACCGGCGCGATGATGCTACCCAGACCGGCAAGCAGACTCTGCGACTGATCGGCGACCACATTAAAGCGGATATCGAACGTCTGAAGGAACCAGATGACCACGGTAGCGGCAAAGATAATGGTAAAGGCCTTGGTAATAAAGTCCTTGGCCTTATCCCATGCCAGCATCACCGTCGTCTTGATGCTCGGCAGGCGGTAGTTGGGAAGCTCCATGATAAACGGCACCGGGTCGCCCTTAAATGCCGTACGGTTGAGCACCAAAGCCGCGATGCAGCCGACCACGATACCGATCAGATAGAGCGAGACCATGGCGGGAACCGTCGCCTGCGGGAAAAACGCCCCGCACAGCAAGCCGTAAACCGGCAACTTGGCTGAGCAGCTCATAAACGGCGTGAGCATGACCGTCATCTTGCGGTCGTGCTCGGATGGGAGCGTACGGGTCGACATGATAGCCGGCACGGTGCAGCCAAAACCGACGAGCATGGGCACAAAGCTGCGGCCCGACAAGCCAAAGCGACGCAGTACCTTATCCATGACAAAGGCCACGCGCGCCATGTATCCGGAGTCTTCCAGAATGGAGAGGAACAAGAAGAGCACGACGATAATCGGCAGGAAGGTCAGCACGCTGCCCACGCCCGTAAGCACGCCGTCGACAGCCAGCGAGCGCACCACGTCGTTGGTTCCGAACGCCTTGAGGCCCGCATCGGCCGAGGCGATGATGACAGCGATGCCGTCCTCCATGAGCCCCTGCAACGCCGCGCCGATCACGCCAAACGTCAGCCAAAAGACGAGGCCCATGATCACCAGGAACGCCGGAATGGCCGTGTAGCGACCCGTCAGGATGCGGTCGATCTTGACGGAGCGCACATGCTCGCGGCTCTCGTGCGGTTTGACGACGCAGCGCCCACACACGTCGCCGATAAAGCTAAAGCGCATGTCCGCCAGCGCAGATAGGCGGTCGGTGCCGGCCTCGCCCTCCATCTGGGTGATGATGTGCTCGATGGCATCGAGCTCGTTACGGTCCAGATGAAGCGCCTCGGTTACCAGCTCGTCACCCTCGACCAGCTTGGTCGCCGCAAAACGTACTGGAATGTGCGCTGTCGCGGCGTGGTCCTCGATAAGGTTGGCGATACCGTGGATGCAGCGATGCAGCGCACCGCCGTCCGGACCGTCGGGCGCGCAAAAGTCCAGGCGACCGGGGCGCTCGCGGAACCGTGCCACGTGCAGGGCGTGGTCCACCAGCTCGCCGATGCCCTCGTTGCGGGCAGCGCTAATGGGGACGACCGGCACGCCCAACAGGCTCTCGAGCAAGTTGACGTCAATGGCGCCGCCGTTGGTCGTCACCTCGTCCATCATGTTGAGCGCGATGACCATAGGACGGTCGAGCTCCATGAGCTGCAGTGTCAGGTACAGGTTGCGCTCGATATTGGTGGCGTCAATGATGTCGATGATGGCGTCCGGGCGCTCGTCGAGGATGAACTGACGGCTCACGACCTCTTCGCCCGTGTACGGCGACAGGGAGTAAATGCCAGGCAGGTCGGTAACGCTCGCCTCGGGGTGGTTGCGGATGGTGCCATCTTTGCGGTCGACCGTCACGCCGGGAAAGTTACCGACGTGCTGGTTGGAGCCCGTCAGTTGGTTGAACAACGTGGTCTTGCCGCAGTTTTGGTTGCCGGCAAGGGCAAAGTGCAGCGGTGCGCCCTCGGGCACGGCCGTCTTGGCCGCGCGGGGCGAATACGTCCCCTCGCCCAGGGCCGGATGCTCCGTCGTGCCGATTGCGGCGTTAGCGCGCGGACCCGTATCGGTGTCGTGAATACCCACGAGTTCGATGCGAGCGGCATCGTCCTTGCGCAGTGTCAACTCGTAGCCACGCAGGCGGATCTCGAGCGGATCGCCCATGGGGGCGTACTTCATCATGGTGACTTCGGTGCCCGGCGTTAGACCCATGTCCAAAATATGCTGTCGGAGTGCCTGATCGTCCGATGCCACCGATGCGACAACGGCGTCCTTTCCAATCTCGAGTGTATCGAGCTTCACGTCCGTGTTCCTCCCCCGGCGCCCACAGGGCGTTGCATTTTGTTTATCTTGGCTAACCGTTTGCCATGGCTAACCATTTAACCACGCATGATAGCGCGAACATACGACGATGTTCAATCAACAGATTGTTGCAAGGACCGTCCCCAAGTGCCGCATCTGGGCCATAGCAACGCCGATGTCTTGGAACCGACAGACACTATGACCCAATCCGAGGGCACTAAAAAGATAGGAGCCCCCGCTCGTGACCGCGGGTCGGGGCTGCGACAATGATGTTGAAGTGCCATAGGCGCAGCCGCGCCGCAACGAGGTTGGGAGGCTCCCATGCCAAAGT
>JAXJKV010000030.1:0-1759 GCA_036297525.1 Collinsella sp. | reverse complement strand
GAACACGGCGTCGTAGCCCTCGTCGGCGACCTTGTCGGCGAGCGCGGTCATCTTCTTGCCGGTCTCGTAGAGCGCCTTGCCGTCCTCGAGATAGCCCTCCTGGTCGAAATGCATGATCTCGATCTTCTCGGTTTCCTTCATGGCTTTTCCTTTCTGTCCTGCACGCAACTCTATACATCGCGTTTCTTTTCGATACCAATTATAGACATATACCTAATGTGTTTTTAATACCACTTATCAATCTGCTCCAATCCTCGGTGAACGGTCGAAATTCTCTGGTGAGTGGTATTAAATTAGAATTGAATGTATAGCTAACGCCTCTGGCGCCTCCCTTGTGTGACAAAGAACAGCGTTCCTACCAGCGCAATAACGGTCGATGCCCCAAACAGCACCGCCTGAACGCCCAAAGCCTCCGCCAAAAACGGAGCCGCCAGCAGCGGCAGCACGCCGGCGCTCATCAGGCCAAAACGCACAAAGCCGGTAATGCGCCCCAGGTATTTGATGTCGGCGCGCTCCTGAATCAAGATCATCTGCAGCGGTTCCAGGAATCCCCAGGCCAGACCGTTAATCGCCTGACCGATAATCGCGACCCCCAGCATATCGGTGCCCACGTACACCATGGACCCAATGCCCACGGTCATGAGCGCGCCGAGCAACAATCGCAGGTTGACATGGCGAGCAGAAAGCTTGGTCAGGATGAACGCACCCACCGAGGAAGTGAGGCCCACGACCGAGGACAGCCAGCCCAGCCAGACGATATCCACGTTGAGCACATCGCGATAGAACAACGACTCCAGCGAATCGAACGCGCCAAACGCAAAGAAACCCAAAAAGCCCGAGATAAAGATGAGGCGCAGGTCGTGGTCGCGAAACGTAAGTCGCGCACCCTCGGCCATGCCGCCCAGAATACCGCCCTTCGGCTTCTCCCCTTTTGCGGGGGCAACACACTCGTGACAGCCCAAGGAGAGCACGGCCGCCACACCCATCATGCCCGCCATGAGCAGATAGACCGATTGCGTGGCAAAACAGCTCACGATGGCACCGCCGAGCAGCGGGCCAGCGGTATAGGCGATATTGCTGTAGAACACCATGAGGCCGTTCACGCGGGTTCGGCCCTCGGTGGTCGACTCCAGATATCCCGGAAACGCATGCGTGCAGGTGTTGATAAAGCCGCCCGCAAGTCCCAAGACGCACGCGGCAAACACAAGCCCGGGGACAGACAACGGCGCCAACCCCACGCCAAGCGATAGCACAGCCGTAATCACGCACGTCACAAATGACGTCCGGCGCGGTCCAAAGCGGTCGATGACCGAGCCCGACACCATATTGCCCACCGACGTCATAAGATTGCGCACGAGCGTAATGGCAGCAACCAAAAAGGCCGTGCCGGCCAGATCATACGTGGCCGCACCGATAAGCCCCAAAAAGTAGACCGCGTTGTTGGCGCACCACTGCAGGGACTCAATTAGAATCAGCCTGACCTCCGCCGGCGTCAGGCGCATTGCTTCGCGATCCTTCGCGAACATACGAACTCCTTCTATACAAAAAGGGGATGGAGGGCATAGGCCCGCTCCATCCCCTTTCCAGGTTGCAACGAAAATCTATGCAGCCGGGCCCTTACGCCAGCACGCCGAAGAACGCGCCGATGATGCCCACGACCATGGTGGCCACGATCAGCACCATGGGGTTGATCTTCTTGGACAGCAGCCAGTAGTACAGCCAGAAGGCGATCATGCCGAGCATGCCGGGCATGATGCCG
>JAXJKV010000029.1:0-46376 GCA_036297525.1 Collinsella sp. | reverse complement strand
AGGCACGGGAGCCTCCCAACCTCGTTGCGGCGCGGCTGCGCCTCTGGCACTTCAACAACATTGTCGCAGCCCCGACCCGCGGTCACGAGCGGGGGCTCCTGTCGTTTCCGTGCCCCTGGATTGGGTCATAGTGTCTGACTTTTGCTCAACCTGTGGGGTCTTCAAATTGTTAGAGCGTTGCTAAGTAATTCTTTGCGTCTTCTACGCTCATTGCTGCGACAGGCGCGTGTGAACAGAGTTTGACATCGTTGGTGACCAGTAAATCTGCTTGGGAGCGCATCGCTGCCGCAATGATTAAATCGTCTTCGTAATCGCTATGGAGATTACGCTGCTTGCTCGCCATCCATATGTCACTCAGGTCGCAGGGTACCGGCGTGGCAAGTTGCGACAACACGTCGAGGCAATCCCATGCAAGTGATGTCGCCGCCACGGCGGCATCTTGGGATAGTGAGCCATGCTCGCGCCGATACCATGCCTTATGTTCGCTTGAAATCAAATAGAACAGATCTTTGGACGATGTCGCCGCATACAGCAAATCCACCTGCGCCGTGCATGCATCGCGTAAAAACTCAATCGCCACCGAACGACCACGTCGTGAGGGAATGAAGTAATCGAGCCACACGTTGGTGTCAACCAAGATACGCCTTGGAGCCTCACTCATAGAGCCAGCTCATCTCCTCGCCATAGCGATCCGCATAGGCATTCCGTTTGAGCTCTTCGTCGTCCGATGGCTGAGCCCTAACCAGATCGATTCCCGACTCACGGCAAGCGGCAGCGAACAGCTTCGACCCCTGATCCATGAGCTCGAGCTTACGTTTGGCGGCCTTTTCGCGCTCGCGCTGTTCCGCCCGGGCACGACTGGGCAGCAGGATATCCTCGAGCGCACCGGGGCGATCGGCCAGCGACGCTGCAAGCTGCCAGAGCGCTCGCACTGCTTGGCTCGGCGTCATACCGGCCCTGGAGAGAGCGGCGTCCCCACTCCTTTTAAGATCGGCATCGAGACGTACGTTGATCTGAGCGGCTGTTGTGGTCATAACCCCTCCTTAATACTTTATAATTATCATAAAACTCTATGGTAAATACGTAAAGCATGTATAGCAATAAATAAGTATTAGCCGTGCTCCGTGCACAAAAAGCCGCCGAGGCACATTGCACCTCGGCGGCTACGCATCACCAATCTAGTTCGGTTTCACCCTTTGCATTTGCCCAGATAAAACCTGCCAAAATGAACCTGTCCCTTTTTGGCAGGTTTTAGAGCTCCACGCTTTCGGCGCCGTTGATGGTTAGGTTGCGCTCGTAGAAGGCGGTGAGGGCGCGGATGGCGTACATCACGTCGCGCACGCCGCCGGTCTCGTAGCTCGAGTGCATGGCAAGCTGCGGCAGACCCACGTCCACGGCATGCATGCTCGCCTGCATATTGGACAGATTGCCAAGCGTGGAGCCGCCGGCCATATCGCTCTTGTTGGCGAAGGTCTGCGTTGGCACATCGGCGTCATCGCAAATAGCCTGGAACACCGAGCGGCTAAAGGCATCGGTGCAGTAGTGCTGGTTGGCAGCTTCCTTGATAACGATGCCGCCGTTGAGCACCACCTGGTTGCGCGCATCGCACTTCTCGGCATGGTTGGGATGCACGGCGTGCGCGTTGTCGCAGCTCACGAGCATCGATGCGGCAAGGGCGCGATGATACGACTCGTCGTCAAAGCCCAGCGATCCGTTGATACGGCGCAGCGCATCGGCCAAGAACGTCGACATGGCGCCCTGCTTGGTCTCGGAGCCAACCTCCTCGTTATCGAAGCAGCAGAAGACCGAGACGTCGTGCGCGTTCTCGGCACCCAAAAATGCCTGCAGCGAGGTGTAGGCGCAGGCCAGGTCGTCGAGCTTGGGCGTCGAGATAAACTCGTCGGCCCAGCCCCAAATGCGCGCATCCTGACGATTGACCAGGAACAGGTCGCGACCCAGAATCTGCTCGGGCTCAACGTCCAGCTCGTCAGCGATCAGTGCGTCAAAATCTCCCTGTTTAAGCTCGCCGGCGCTGATGAGCGGGCACAGGTCGACGGCTCGGTTGGGAGCAAAGCCCTCGTTAACGCCGCGGTTCATGTGGATGGCAAGGCTCGGGATAATAGCGACCTCGCGCTCGGTGGCAAGCAGGCGGCTCTCAATACGGTCGCCCTCGCGCACCAGCACACGTCCGGCCAGCGCCAGCGGGCGGTCGAACCAGGTGTAGTCGATCATGCCGCCGTAGGCCTCGGTGTTCAGGCGCAGCGTCTCGCCTGCGCCATCGAGCTCGGGCACGGCCTTGACCTTAAACGTCGGCGAATCGCTGTGCGACGCCGTGAGCTGAAAATGATAGTCACCGGCAACGCCGTCCTCGCCCCACGTCGCGGCCAGGTCCTCGCCCACCTTAAAGGCAACGACGCTCGAGGTGTTGCGCTGCGTGTAATAACGCCCGCCCGGCTCGATATCCCATGCCGCGTTCTCGGGCAGGTAGGTAAAGCCCGCCTCGTCGAGCTCGGCCATAATGGTCGCCGCCGTATGAAACATGCTGGGGCATGCCTCGATAAAGTCGATAAGGTCGTTGGCGGCCTCGATATCGTCGGCCGTCACGTGCGCGCGCTCGGGCGTTTCCTGATCCGTCATGCTCTCCCCTTTCGCTGGGTTGATGGTCCCCTCCAGCATACCCCGCCACGCCAGCGCCGCACTCTTCATTCCGTGCTTAATTCCGCACCGCTCACCAAGTTGAGCCATCATGCCCGCGCCCCTTTTGCGACAATTGCGCTAACAGGACGAGAGGAACCGTCATGAAGCCACGTAACATTGCCATCGCCTGCGGTGTCGCGGGAGTCGCCGTCGGCTTTGCCGCTGCCGCCGGCATCGTTTACCGCAAGCAAATCAAGTCCGCCGCGTCGCTCAGACGCTTGACCGGCTACGCGGATGGCTATGACCTGTACGCAATCGACATCGCCTACGACTACGATCTTGATCGCATCATCGCCGCTGGCGTGCGCGACGACCAGGCCTACATCGATGCCGTGGTGGCGCAGGTGCTGCCCGGTGCGCCGGCACATGTCCAGGCGCCCCAGTTTGCCTGCAGCGCTTTTGTCGCCGTAGATGCCGAAGGCCGCGTGCGCACCGGTCGCAATTACGACTTTAAGGACGACACCTCGGCGCTGCTGGTGCGCAATCACCCACGTGGCGGCTATGCCTCCATCGGGTTTGCCGCCCTTAACAACCTGGGCGATAACACTCCGCTTGACTCCGTCGCCGGACGTGCCACCGCACTCATGGGCCCGTTTGCCCAGCTCGACGGTGTTAACGAATGCGGCGTGTCCATTGCCGTACTCACTCTGGATTCCAAGCCCTGTGACCAGGACGCGCAACGCCCCGTCATCAATACCTCGCTCGCCATCCGTCTGGTGCTCGACCGTGCCGCCACCACGCAAGAAGCTGTCGACCTGCTTTCCGCCTACGACATGCACGCCATGGCAGGACGCGATTACCACTTCTTTATCAACGACGCCGCCGGTGACGCGCGCGTAGTAGAGTGGGATCCGCGCGATCCGGACCGTGCTTTCAAAGCGACTCCTGTACGCCAGGTTACGAACTTCTACGCCTGCTATGGCGACGAAGTGCTGCCCAACCAAAAGAATGGCGAGCTGGGCCATGGTAAAGAGCGCGCCATCGCAATCGCCGATGTCCTTGACGCCCATGTCGGTGCCCAGGACGAGGCAGTCGCTTGGAAGGCCCTACGCGCTGCAGCGCAAGAACCCAATCCGAAAGACATCACCAGCAATACGCAATGGTCGGTCGTCTTTGACAATACCGAACCCGCTGCCGCCATCACGCTGCGCCGCCACTGGGGCGACGTCGACGCCTTCGCACTGTAAGGAGCCAGGCCCGTCGACCTTACGCTCGCCTGACGTTGCTTACATTTCCATACGCTTGAGCTAATACGTTTTACCCCCGCATCAACAGTGTGCGGGGGTAAACTTATGCGCATGTTATAACTTGCCCGGAAGGATTCACCATGCTTAGGATCGGTCTTCTTACTAGTGGCGGCGACTGCCAGGCGCTCAACGCCACCATGCGCGGCATCGTCAAAACGCTCATGACCAATAGCAAAGAACCTATCGAGATCTACGGTTTTGAGGACGGCTACCAGGGCCTTATCTACAGCAGGTTCCGCGTCATGACGCCCGCCGATTTTAGCGGCATCCTCACCCGCGGCGGCACCATCCTGGGCACGAGCCGCACACCGTTCAAGCGTCTGGACATTCCCGAGGCTGACGGCGTCGAGAAGGTGCCGGCGATGGTCCACACCTATCACAAGCTGCAGCTCGACTGCCTGTTTATGCTAGGCGGTAACGGCTCCACCAAGACTGCCAACCGCCTGCGCGAAGAGGGTCTCAACGTTATCGCCCTGCCCAAGACCATCGATAACGACACCTGGGGCACCGAGCTGACGTTTGGCTTTACGAGCGCCATCGACGTCGCCACCAAGTGCATCGACGACATCCACACCACCGCCTCGAGTCACGGCCGCGTGTTCGTTATCGAGATCATGGGCCACAAGGTTGGCTGGATTCCGCTGTACGCCGGCGTCGCGGGCGGCGCGGATGTCATCTTGATTCCCGAGATCCCCTACGACATGGACAACGTCATCAAGACCATCGAGCATCGTATGGAGACCGGCAGCCGCTTTACCATCGTGGCCGTCGCCGAGGGCGCTATCTCCAAGGAGGACGCGGCGTTGTCCAAGAAGGAGTACAAGAAGAAGCTCGCCGAGCGTACGAGCCCGTCGATTGTCTACGACATCGCCAAGGAGATCGAAGCCAAGACCGGTCGCGAGACCCGCGTCGCCATCCCCGGCCACACGCAGCGCGGCGGCCAGCCCGACGCCCAGGACCGCATCTTTGCGACCCAGTGCGGCGTCGAGGCCGCGCTGGGCTGCCTACGCGGCGAGTTTGGCTACATGATTGCCCTGCGTGACGGCAAGATGTGCCACATGCCGCTCGAGGATGTCGCCGGCAAGCTCAAGTATGTCGATCCCCAGAGCGACCTGGTGCGCGAGGCCAAGGCGTTGGGCATCAGCTTCGGCGACGAATAGCCTCGGCCGAAATCCATCCCATCGGGCCCTCCGACCCCGCCCGACGTATTTCGATTTGGCTCCTCCCTTGACTCCGTCAAAGGTCGCCAATCGAAATCGTCGGGCGGGGTCGGAGGGCCCTGCGTTTACATACTCGCCGAGGTTATTCGTCTTCTTGCTGCGGGTGCCTGGTCTGAAATTAAGTTGCGGTGAAATAGTTCCTGCTTAGCCCGCAAATGGCTGAATCTAAGAACTATTCCACCGCAACTTTTGACCCGGGGCTCTTGGCTGCTACTTGCACTGACATTTGTCCTGAAATGGCTGGTCGTTAGGGGTTGCTACCGGTAGTTGCGGTAGGGTTGGGGCAGATTCTAACTAGAAATGGTGGTCGCTGCCGGTTGTTCTCAGCATACTCGGCTCATTCGATTACGGTCACCATATGAAAGGAACTGTCATGGATCTTGCGATGGCGCAGCGGCTCGTTGATCGCCGCAAGGCTGCCGGGCTTTCTCAGGAGGCGCTTGCCGCCCAGCTGGGTGTGAGTCGTCAGGCTGTCAGTAAATGGGAGCGCAGCGAATCCTCGCCCGATACCGATAACCTTATTGCGCTCGCCGCGCTGTATGGCGTGTCGCTGGATGAGCTGCTGTATGGGGAGGCGGTGGCTAGCGCTGATGATGAGGCTCAGAACAGCAACGCCGGCACCAAAGCTTCAGATAAGGCTGAAGAGGCTGAGGCTTCTGCTGAGCACGCTGATTGCAGCGATAAGCCGCTTGTCGATATTTCCCTCGCGCGCGGCATCCACGTTATTGATCCCAACAAAGGCAAAGAGGTTCATGTTGGCTGGAGTGGCATTCATGTAGCTAACGAGCGCAAGGGTGAAGAGGTCCATGTGGGGCCGGGCGGATTGCATATCGATACGCTTGAGGACGATGGACATAGTGTGCATATCAATGACGACGGCACCGTCACCATCGACGGCGAGACGTTTTCCAGCTGGAAGGAAGCATACGACAAGCTCGACCATCATGGCAAGCATTTCCACACCAAGGTCGGACGTACATGGAACAAATTCCCCTTCCCCGCGCTTGTCGCCCTCGCCTATCTGGTGCTCGGCATTGTCTACGGCACATGGGCTACGGGACTCTTCCTCGTCTTTTTGATTCCCGTCTATTACGCGCTTGGCGACTTTATCGACCAACGCCACTTATCTAAGCTGATCGATGTCGTCTATTCAGTCAGTGCCGAGGCATGGTTCCTCTACATGTGGCTCTGCCTGGAACAACCCCATCCCGCCTGGGTAATCATCATCACCATCCCGGTCGTAAAAGCACTCATGCGTTGGTGCCGCAAACAATGGAAGCATCGCAAGCAATAGATGCGGCGTTTGCCCAGATAAAACCTGTCAAAATAAACCTGTCCCTTTTTGGCAGGTTACTCGGCGCTTTTGAGGGCGCCGACCATGTCGATCTTGTTGAGGGTACGATTGGTGGCGAGGTTGACGATAAACGTAAAGCCAAAGGAAAGCACCACGGCGAGCACGTAGCTTAGCGGCTCGACCTCGACGTCAAAGTACAGCGACGGCATCTGCAAAATGTAGGTAAAGCTCTTGGCCAGCAAGCCACCTAGCGGCACGCCCAGCGCAGCGCCGATTGCCGTGAGGATCAACGTCTCCTTGTTGACGTAGTGGTGTACCTCGCCACGGCGGAAGCCCAGCACCTTGATGGTCGCCAGCTCGCGCTCGCGCTCCGAAATGTTGGTGTTGGACAGCGTAAACACCACCACAAACGACAGGCACGCCGCCATAAAGGTCACGAGCACCACGACGGAATTGATGATAGTGAAGTTCGCCTCAAAGTTCTCCCAATGCTCGGCCGTGCTCGAAATCGAAAGCCAGCCGTCACTCTTAAGCTTCTTGCTAAGCGCAATCTGGTCGGCCGACGAGCCCTTAAGCAGCACAAAGATGCCGTTGAGGCGTGCGCTTCGACCGAACGCGCGCTCATAGGTGCTCTGCGTCATGTAAAGCGTGTTGCCCAGATAGTTAAGCGAAATGTCGCTGACTTTGACCTTGGCGACGTTGAGCGACGAATCTTGGACCTGCGCCGTGTCGCCCGGCTGAATCCCGAGAACCAGCTGTGAACTCTTGCTCAGATACACGTCTCCGTCACGCAAAGACAGCGGCTCTTTGGACTCATCCTCGAGACGCACGTAGTCGTCCAGGTCGTTCGTGCGGTCATCGGGCACCACGATCAGCTGCACGGTCTCGCTCTTTCCGCCAAATGTAAAGGTGACGTTGTCGGTCATGATTGGCAGCGTCGAAGACACCGTCACGTTAGAATCCTTGGCCGCGCTGCGCTCATCCAATGCCGCGCACGTCTGCGAAAAATCGTCGGGATTGGCAACCGCCAGCAAGTCATAGCGCGTGATATGCCCATACTGCTTGGGCGAAAGCGCGACCGACGTGTCGCGAATACCCATACCGCAGATCACAAGCGCGGTGCAACCCGCGATACCGAAGATGGTCATAAAGGCGCGCTTTTTGTAGCGGAACAGGTTACGTGCTGCCACCTTGTTCAAAAAGCCCATGCGGCGCCAGATAAAGCCGATGCGCTCGAGCAAGATACGCGAGCCGGCGCGCGGGGCCTTGGGGCGCATGAGCGAGGCCGGGGTCTCGGCCATCTCGTGGCGGCAGGCGATAATCGTGGCGCCCACCACGCCCACGGCAAACAGCGCCACCGACACGAGCGACGACACGATGTCGTACGAAAGCAGCATCTGAGGCAGTGAATACATGTCGTCGAACACCGTAAACAGGAACAGCGGCAGGCCCACAAATCCGATGATGTTGCCGAGCACGCCGCCGATCAGACACGCCCACAGCGAGTAGTCCACGTATTTGGACAGAATACGCCCGCGCGAATAGCCGAGCGCTTTGTACAGGCCAATAAGCGTGCGCTCCTCCTCGACCATACGCGTGGCGGTGGTGAGGCTGATGAGCACGGCGACGATAAAGAAGATGAACGGGAACACCGTGGCGATAGCCTCAATTGACGAGCTATCGCTCTCCACGCTCGAGTAGCTTGCGATATTGCCGCGGTCCTGGATGTACCAGGTGCATTCGCCCAGATCGGAAAGCTCGGCGCGGGCATCGGCAAACTGCTGGTCGGCGGCGGCGCGGCGCTGATCCAGGTCGGTCTGCGCTTGCACGCGCTCCTCGCTGCCCTCTGCCATGCGATTGATGTTGTCCTGCTCAATCCCAAAGAGCATATTCGCCTGGCGCTCGGCCGCGTCCAAGCTCGCCGGCGTGTCGACCGTCAGCTCCTGGGCGCGCGCCTTCTCACGCTCCTCGCGGATCTTCTCGATATTGCCCTTGACCTCATTGATCTTTGCCGCGTAGGAATCCGAATAGGAGTTGAGGCTCTTGGCTCCCTCGACGATCACGTGGACCGCGGAGTAGGAAGAAGATGTCGCGGCGTCCTCGCTCACATAGAACTTATAGTCCGCCGCCGAAGCAGCGCGAAAGGCGTTGACTGTCGAGTCGGAGCTCACATCAGTGGGGTCGAGGACCTCGGCCGTAATGGTGTAATCGCCCGCGGCAAACTGGTCCTTGGCGCTTTGATTGGACGAGCTCGCGTCATTGGCGGCAAAACTCACCGTATCGCCGATTTTCTTGCCCGATGCCTTCAGGAACTTCGAAGTCACCGCGACTTCATCAGCGCTCTCGGGCAAATCGCCGTTCACGAGCACCGGCTGATCGATGTTCTCCTTGGAGAGACTCTGCACGACCACGCGCTCGCGCGTTGTACCCACGGCGGTGTAGGCGGTCTCGGTGTAGATGCCCTCGGCCGTTTCGACGCCATCGACCTCTTGTATGGCGTCGAGATCATCGTCAGTCAGGCCATAGGTCGACTGCACGTTAATGTCATAGACATTTTGCTGGTCGAAGTAGGCATCAACCGAATCACACAGGTCCTCGCAACCCGCCTTAAGGCCGCACATCACGCTCACGCCAAGCGCGGTGATGACCACGATTGACAAAAAGCGCTTAAGACTGCCTCGGATTGTGCGGTAGATGCCACGGCGAAAAACCGTCGGCACCATATCGTTTGAGCTTTGGGCAGTGCGGTAGGTCGTAAAATCCTGCTCGCGCTCCGTGTTCTGCGCGTCGCGGCGTAGGCTGTTTTGGCGGTCTTGGTCCATGGGCGCTACCACTCGATCGTCTCGATAGGCACGGGATTTTGCTGGACCGTCTCGCTCTCCACGCGACCGTTCTTAAAGCGGATCAGGCGATCGGCCATGGGCGCCAGCGCGGAGTTGTGGGTGATGATGATGACCGTAATGCCCTGCTTGCGGCAAGTGTCCTGCAGCAGCTGCAAGATCTGCTTGCCGGTTTTATAGTCAAGTGCGCCCGTGGGCTCGTCGCACAAAAGCAGCTTGGGGTTCTTTGCCAGTGCGCGGGCAATGGACACGCGCTGCTGCTCGCCGCCCGAAAGCTGCGCGGGGAAGTTGGCGAGGCGCTCACCCAAGCCAACCTGGCAAAGCGTTTGCTCGGCATCGAGCGAATCAGGGCAGATTTGCGCCGCAAGCTCAACATTTTCGAGCGCCGTCAGGTTGGGGACCAGATTGTAGAACTGGAAGACAAAGCCGACGTCGGCGCGGCGGTATTCCACGAGCTGCGCCTCGTTAGCGGAGCTCACGTCGCGCCCGTCCACCGTCACAGTGCCGGAGGTTACCGTATCCATGCCACCCAGGATGTTGAGCGCCGTAGTCTTGCCGGCACCCGAGGCGCCCAGGATAATGGCGAGCTCGCCGCGCTCAACGGTAAAGCTCGCGCCGTCGAGCGCGTGAATGCGGGCATCGCCCTCGCCGTACGCCTTGATGACGTCTTTGAATTCGATATAAGCCATCGATTAATTCCCATCTGATCGGATAACTCCTTAGTATTACCCATTTCGCACCGACCAAAAAGGGACAGGTTCATTTTGGCAGGTTTTAGAGGCGGACGGTGAAGGTGATCTGGTTGCCGTGGCCGCAGACAGAAGCGCTCCCACCATGGGCTTCGGCGATGGCACGCACCACGGATAGGCCCACGCCCGAGCCGCCCGTCTTGGAGCTGCGCGACACGTCCGCACGATAGAAGCGGTCGAACAATCGATCTAGGTCGCCTTCGGGCAGCTCGTCCACGGCGTTCGAAACGACAAGCTCGGCCGAGCCTTTGCCCGCACCGCGCGAAACAGCACGCAGGCTCAGCTCGATAACGCTGTCTTCGCTTGCGTAGCGTGTGGCATTGTCCAGCAGTAGTTCAACAACCTGCGCCACTGCCGCGGCATCGGCATGGGCCCGCACACCGCTCGCGATCGACGTCGACAGCCGCTTGCCGCGCGAAACCGCCACCGATTCAAACGGCGCCGCCGCCTTGTCCACCGCCTCCGAAAGATCAAACGATGTCATGGCAAAGCCCGCCGAGCCCTCGTCCATGCGAGCCAAAAATACCAGACGCTCCGTAAGTGCCGTCAGCCGCGCGACCTGCTCGTGAATGCTCTGCGTCCACTCACTCTCGCCGCTCTCAATTTCCTGTACCTCGTTAGCGGCATCAATCACGGCCAGCGGCGTCTTGATCTCGTGGCTCGCATCGGTAATAAAGCGCTTTTGCTTGCTGTAGCTCTCGACCATCGGTCGAATCACCGCGCCCGAGGCACCCGCCACAATTGCCAACACCGCCAGCCAGCCAATGCAGCTGATGGCCACGCTCGCGCTTAAAAACGAATGGAAGCTTGTGAGCTCGCGTGAACAGTCGACGAATACATATGTCTCGTCGCCCTGAACCGTAACCGTATAGCGGTAGTTACCAGAAAAGCCCGAGGTCAAACCCTTGGAATACAGTCCTGCAGCGATGCGGGCGGCACGCTTGGCGCCCACCGCGGCAATGCGAGCCGTGTTGACATCGGTCACCTGCCCGCCGGCAATCGACACCGTAAAGTAGCGCGTGTCGAAGGGAGACTCCGCCGTCATGCCTTCAAAATGCCCATCGCGAACGGCTGCCCGGTTACCGGTAGCAACCTTGCCGGCAACCGCATCCTGACCGGGATCGGCCTTAGGCTCATCCGTCCAATCGATGCCGTCCTTGCCCGCCAAGATATAGCCCAGACGAGCGTCGGCCATCTTGCAGACATGCGAGTAGTTGACGATATTGATGCCGGCGATGATAAGCGTAAGCACGGCGGTCACGGCACCCATGGCAACCAGGATGAACTTACGACGCAGGCGACGTCCCATTGCACTGGCAGCATCGGCGCGCCCCGGATTACCCGAGTCCGCGCCCATGCCGAGCTTTGCCGTCGTGCGCTTCCACCACGCACTCGCGCTCACGCCTATTCGCCCTCTTCAACAACCTCGAGCGAATAGCCCTGGTTGCGCGATGCACGGATGGCCACGTTGGCACCAAGCGCCGTCAGCTTTTTGCGCAGGTACGAGATGTAGACCCACACCACGTTGGCGCCTTCGGGCGCGTCCTCACCCCAAACCCCGAGCATCAGACGCTCGGTGGGCATGCGCGTGCCGGCGTTGCGCATAAAGAGCTCCATAAGCTGAAACTCTCGATTGGCCAGGTGCTCCTCGCCCAAAGGGCCCACGAGTGTGCACGATGCCGTGTCGAGGCGCACGTTGCCCACGCTGAGCGTCGTGGCGTCAATTGCCGTCGCGGCACGCGTCATGGCGCGAATGCGTGCGAGCAGCTCCTTGGCGGCGAACGGCTTGGTCAGGTAGTCGTTGGCACCGGCATCCAGGCCCTCGACCTTATCGGACACCTCGCTTTTTGCCGTGAGCATGATGATGGGCAGTCGCTTACCGGCGGCGCGTGTGCGCTTGAGCACCTCAATGCCATCCATGCCGGGCATCATGATGTCCAGGATTGCGGCGTCATAGTCGTTGGCGAGCAGATATTCGAGCGCCGTCAGACCGTCGAGGGCGGTGTCGACCTCGTAGTCGCTATGTTGAAGAATCGCGGTAAGGGCACGGGAGAGGCCGGGTTCGTCCTCGGCAAGCATCAGCTTCATAGTTGTTCCTTTGGCGCGCGGCTATACAGATTTCGATATTGCCGATGATAGCGCACCGCCAGCCGCCTTAGCGCAGCCTTAGCTGCTCAACCTGCACGTTTCTAAAAACGCTGGATAGGGCTTAGCCAAACTTAAGGCACATATGCCGAGCGCTTGGACGCATGCCGGCCGCGAAAGGACGGCGACTCGTTCTTTCAGGGTGTCTTGGCCATGCAAAGTGCTTGAACGTTAGTCCTCGTACGCGCCCTCAAGCCGAAGCAACCACTCCTTGCGGTCGAGGCCGCCGGCATATCCGTTGAGCGAACCATCGGCGGCAACCACACGATGGCACGGCACAATAATCGAAATGGGATTGCGCGCGACCGCGGCCCCCACGGCACGGGGAGACGCAACGGGTGCTTCGTTTCCCGGTACACGATGTCGAGCCGTAACACGCTGGGCGATCTCACCATACGTAGCGACCTCGCCACGCGGGATAGAAAGCAGCTCAAACCAAACCTCGCGCTGAAACGCCGTACCAATCATATGCAACGGCGGCGTAAACCGAGGCTCCTGCCCCGCAAAATAAGCATTCAGCCAAGCCCAAGAACGCTCAAGTACCGACGAGGCAGCACCGTTTGTCGGATTCACCGAAGACATGCCGCCAGCACCAGAAACCGCATCGGCGCCTTCAACATGTTCGGGATCTTCTTTGAGAAGCGTGGAGCCAAAGTGCTCCTGCCCCTCAAACCAAAGCCCCGTCAAACCGCGGCCATCAGCGGCAAGCAGGATTTCGCCCAAAGGCGAAGCAAACGTCGTCGTGACCACCAGCGGCTCCTTTCAAAACTCCGCAACATAATACCGCGAATTGTGCAGACAACCCCAATCGACCCCAAAGTCACCTCAGGCAGCAGGCGCGAAGCGCCGCAGCTGCCGGCCGCGCCCCACAGTCCCCAAAGGCGGCAGGCGCAAAGCGCCGAGGCCGCCGCCGGGACCAGGGCCCGCAACGGCCACGTGCCCCCGCATCAGCCCAGCGGCCTCAACCAACAACGGCCCCATCGCAGGCCGCTCGCAGCAGCGTCACCGCAGGCGGGGGCCGGGCTTAGCTTTCAGAACACTCCGCAGACCAGTGTGGCGCCTTGTCCGCGGCTCCGAAGGAGCAGAACAAGGCGCCACACATGGTCGAGGACGTTCTGAAAACTAAGTCCGGCCCCCGCCGGACAGGCCACACTACTCGCAGAGCAGCTTAGCGATCTGGACGGCGTTGGTTGCCGCGCCCTTACGGATTTGGTCGCCACAGCACCAGAAGGTGATGCCGCGCGCAGCCTCGGGGTTCGAGATGTCGCGGCGCACGCGGCCGACCCAAATCAGGTCCTGGTCGGAGGTGTCCATCGGCATGGGGAAGCGGTCGTGTGCATCCTCGGCAGCCATATCGTCAACCAGCTTGACGCCGGGAGCAGCAGCCAGCGCAGCACGGGCCTCTTCCACCGTAATATCGCGCTCAAACTCGAGCGTAATGCTCTCGGAGTGCGAACGCAGCACGGGCACGCGCACGCAGGTGCAGTTCACGCGCAGCTCGGGCAGGTGCATAATCTTGCGGCCCTCGTTCTGCAGCTTCATCTCCTCGGAGGTAAAGCCCTCCTCCTTGACGCCGCCAATCTGCGGAATCAGGTTGCTCGCCAGCTGGGCGGCAAATGCGCGCGGCTCGGGAATCTCCTCGCCACGGCCCAGGGCAGCAAGCTGGGCCTCGAGCTCGGCCATACCGGGCGCGCCAGCGCCCGAAGCTGCCTGATACGTGGACACGATCATACGCTTCACGCCGGCAAGCTGGTGCAGCGGCCAGGTGGGAACCAGACCGATAATGGTCGCGCAGTTGGGGTTGGCGATCAGGCCGTGATGCCACTTGATATCGTCGGCATTGATCTCGGGCACGACCAACGGCACCTCGGGATCCATGCGGAAGGCATGGCTGTTGTCGACTACGACGGCGCCACGCTTGACGGCCTCGGGCAGCAGCTCCTTGGCGATATCGTCGCCGGCAGCGCCGAGCACAATATCACAGCCCTCAAGGGCCTCGGGGCAAGCCTCTTCGATCACAACCTGCTCGCCGCGGAACTCGACGGTCTTGCCCGCGGAGCGTGCACTTGCCAGCAGCTTGAGCTTGCCGACCGGGAACTCCTGCTCGTTGAGGCACTCGAGCATCTGGGTGCCTACAGCTCCCGTCGCGCCCAAAATAGCAACCGTGTACTGTTTCATGCTTCCCCCTTTAAAGGTTGTGGCTTTTGCCCGCACGCCGAGCAGGCCGATTATTGTTGCCAGTGTATACAAGAACGGGGCGGACACGAAACCCGCCCCGTCGAAACGAAACCGAAACGAAACGCCCCGCCGTAGATTTATGAGACATGTCCCAAAAAATCAACGGGATGGCAGCTACTTGTGGAGCGCGACCAGGGCGGGATCGACCGGCGCGGGAGCCTCCAGGTCGGAGACCTTCACAATGCCGTTCTCGTCGGAGAAGGCACGGTAAATGGTCTGAATCGCCAGGTCGAAGTCCTTCTCCTCGACACCGATAATGATATTGATCTCGTCGCAGCTCTGCGAAATCATACGCACGCTCACGCCGGCCTGGCCAAGCATGCCAAACAGATGGCCCGAGATACCTGCACGGCCGCGCAGGTTACGGCCAACGGTAGCGATGAGCGCCAAGCCCTCGACAACCTCGATCTCGAGCGGCTCGACCTCCTGTTGAATGTCGCCCACGAGCGAGTACAGCGAGTCGTGCACATCCTGCTCCTGCACCACGGCGCCAAAGCGGTCGACACCGGTGGGCATGTGCTCGACGGAAACGTCATAGCGCTCGAAGACCGAAAGCGCGCGGCGCATAAAACCGACACGGGGTTTGGTGCGGTCGCGGGCAACGTTGATGGCGACAAAACCGCGCTTGCCGGTCACACCGGTAATGATGGGCTCCGCCTCGCCCTCATCAGCCGTCTCGCTAATGATGGTGCCGGGGTCCTGCGGCGCATTGGTGTTCTTGATGACCAGCGGAATGCCGGCCTCGCGCACGGGGAACACGGCCTCCTCGTGCAGGACGCTCGCACCCATGTACGAAAGCTCTCGCAGCTCCTCGTAGGTAACGCGGGCGATGGGCTGAGCCTCGGGCACAATGCGAGGATCGGCAGAATAGAAGCCCGAAACGTCGGTCCAGTTCTCGTACAGGTCGGCACCAAGGCACTTGGCCAAGATCGAACCCGAGATATCGCCGCCACCACGGTCGAGCAGCTTGATCTGGCCCTCACGCGTCGCGCCGTAGAAGCCAGGCATAACGAAGCCGCCCTGCTGACCGTACTCTTGCACCAGCTCGGAGGTGCGGTTCATGCTGAGCGTACCGTCGTGATGGAACGCCACAACCGTCGCGGCGTCCAGGAACGGTAGGCCCAGGTACTCAGCCATCAGGCGAGCGGTGAAGTACTCGCCGCGGCTCACAAGCTCCTCGGTGGAGTAACCGCCCGAGCGGGCGCGCTCGGCAAAAGCCGCGAACTCCTCACGGATGGGATAGGTGAGCTCCAGCTCGTCAGCGATATCAAAATAGCGCTGGCCGATGTCCTCGAGCAGCTCCTCGCACGACACGTGGTACTTAACGTGCGCGTTAACCAGGTAGAGCAGGTCGGTCACCTTGGTGTCGCCCTTAAAGCGGCGACCACAGGCGGAAACCACCACAAAACGGCGAGCCGGGTCGGCATCGACGATGGCCTTGATCTTCTTAAAGTGTTCGGCGTCGGCGACCGACGAGCCGCCAAACTTGGCAATCTTAATCATGGGCTGGAGGTTACCTTTCTAAAAAGCCTCTGCGAACCTATTTTGCGCGCTCTGATACCATGGTTTCACCGATTGGGACCAAGGCATCCGAGGAGCAGTGTTATATGGGAACTTATCATAGTACACGAGGACGCACTTTATCGTGCTCAAGTAAGGTGGCAATCCGCACCGGCATCGCTCCCGACGGGGGTTTGTTTGTCTCGGACGAGCTTGGCACCCAGCAGGTCGATATCAGCTCGCTTGCAGATAAATCGTACTTTGAAATCGCTCAAGATGTGTTGGGAATGTTACTGAATGATTACACGGCCGAAGAAATTTCGGCGTGTGTCGACGAGGCATACCGCGGCACGTTCGCGAGTGAAGAGGTTACGCCGCTCGTCAAACTCGACGCTGCGCCGGGCGCTGACGCCCCTCAGACCTATGTGATGGAGCTCTTTGGCGGCCCCACGAGTGCCTTTAAGGACGTCGCCCTGCAGATGCTCCCCCGCTTGATGGCCCGCACTTCCGCCAAGGACGGCGGTGCCGAGCGCATCATGATCGTCACCGCCACGTCGGGCGACACGGGCAAGGCAGCACTCGCCGGCTTTGCCGACGCCCCGGGCACGGGTATTACCGTCTTTTATCCCGAGGGCAAGGTCAGCCGCGTCCAGAACCTGCAGATGTCCACGCAGGAGGGCGATAACGTCGCCGTCTGCGGCATTCGTGGCAACTTCGACGATGCCCAGAGTGCCGTCAAGCGCATCTTTGCCGATAAGGAGCTTGCCGAGCGTCTGGAGGCCGCCGGCACGGTACTTTCCAGCGCCAACTCCATCAACGTCGGCCGCCTGGTGCCGCAGGTCGTCTACTACTTTGCCGCTTATGCGCAGCTGCTGCGCGCCGGCGCCATCGAAGCCGGCGACTCCGTGGAGTTCTGCGTACCGACCGGCAATTTTGGCGATATCCTGGCCGGCTACTATGCCAAGCGCATGGGCCTGCCCGTCGCCAAGCTCATCGTCGCGAGCGACAAGAACAACGTGCTCGCCGACTTCCTGACCACCGGTGTCTACGACCGCAACCGTCCGTTCTTCACCACCATCTCGCCGTCGATGGACATCCTCATCAGCTCCAACCTGGAACGCATGCTCTACTTCCTGTCCGATGGCGACTGCGAGCTTGTTGCCGGCCTTATGGAGCAGCTTGCCCAGACCGGCCGCTACGAAGTGCCCGCCGAGCTGCTGGCCAAGATCCAGAGCGTCTTTGGCTGCGGTTGGGCCAGCGAGGACGAGGTCCGCGCTGCCATCAAGAACTGCTGGGATGCAAACGGCTACGTGATCGACCCGCACACCGCTTGCGGCTATCACGTCTTTGAGCAGGTCGCTCCCGCCGAGGGCACCAAGGCCCGCGTGCTGCTTTCGACCGCAAGCCCCTACAAGTTCCCGCGCGCCTGCTGCGACGCCCTGGGCCTCGACGTTCCCGAGGACGACTTTGAGGCCATGCACGTGCTCGAGCAGGCCACCAACACGGTTGCCCCGGTCCAACTCGCCGAGCTCGAGTCCAAGCCCGTCCGTTTCGAAGACGTCTGTGACGTCGATGAGATGGCCGGCTACGTCGAGTCCGCAGCAAAACGAATGAGCACCAACTAGACCCCTTATTAAGCGCCGGCGAAAGCCGGCGCACCTTCTTTCATCAGATAACCCTCGGGATGATGACGAACGCGCACAGCGTGCCTGGCTGTTTAGTTCGTCGTGAGTTCCGCACGCAAAGGAAAGCACTTAATGTGCTTTCCGTCTTGCGCAGGACTGTCCGAGCAGCGAACTAAACAGCCAGGCACGCCAGGAGGACCCACATGATCAAAATCACCGTCCCAGCAACAAGCGCCAACCTAGGCATCGGCTACGACACCCTCGGCATGGCCGTCAGCCTCTACTCGCACTTCACCTTCGAGCGCGCCGACAAGCTCACCATCACGGGCTGCCCCAAGGAGTTCCAAAACGAGAATAACCTGGTCTATGTGAGCTTTGTCGATGCGCTGGCCGCATGGGGCGAGCCGGCCTTCCCCGTTGCCATCGACATCCAGACCGACGTGCCCGTCGCCCGCGGCCTGGGCTCCAGCTCCACCTGCGTCGTCGCCGGCATCATGGCAGCCGCCGCACTGACGGGCCACACCGTCGACCGTGCCGAGCTTGTTCGCATTGCCACCGAAGTCGAGGGGCATCCTGATAACGTCGCTCCCGCCATCCTTGGCGGCGCCGTCTGCTCCTTTACGCCGACCGATTCGCTCCCCCAATGTCTGCGCTACGAGGTGAGCGATCGCTTGCGTTTTATTACCGTGATTCCGCCCTACGAGGTACATACGAGCGAGGCGCGCAAGGTCGTGCCGCAGGAGATTCCACTCTCCACCGCCGTATGGCAAATGGGCCGCATCGCCGGCATGACGCGCGGCCTGGAGACCGGCGACCTTGACCTGATTGCCGCCGCCAACGACGACCGTATCCAGGAGCCCTATCGCCGCCGCCTCATCCCCGACTACAACGCCGTGCGCGACACCTGCCTTAACGGAGGCGCCAAGACCATCTGGATCAGTGGCTCCGGCTCGACCCTCATGGCCGTAACTGACGACACCATCGTGGCAAAGTTCCTGCAGGTCAAGCTGCGCGAGCAGTTCCCCAAGTGCGACACGCATATCCTCACGTGCGACACGGAAGGCGCCCAGATCGAATACCTGTAGTCGCCGTCCCGTATACTCGCCGGGGAGGCCAGGGGCTTTGCCCCCAAATCGTCCTCGGACATGGCAGGACCCCCGCTGTGCACTTCGTGCGGCGGGGGTCCTGCCGTCCTGCGGAAAGATTTGGGGGCAAAGCCCCTGGCCTCCCCTATGTTAACTTCGCCGGCGGCGGCTACAGGGACCTACGCTCTGGAAAGTCGCCGGGCTGATGTTCTGCATTTTATTGATAGGAGCACTTATTAGAGGCAAGCCTCGGCGATGCGCTTTTTGAGTTCGTCGATGCCCACGCCGGTCTGGGAGCTTGTGATGATTACGTTCTCGGCCGGGACGTTGAGCTGCTTTTTGATGGCTGCTGCTTGGCGGGCCTGCTGGGTGCGGCTGAGTTTGTCGGCCTTGGTGAGGCAGACGATAAAGTTGAACTCGTTGCCCTGTAGGTAGTCGATCATGTCGTGGTCGAGCTTGCTGGGGTCGTGACGAATGTCCACCAACGAGACGACCAAGTTAAAGCTGCGCTCGGAGTCGAAAAAGTCGCCGATAAGCTCGGCCCAGCGGTCGCGCTCGGCCTTGGAGCGACGGGCGAAACCGTAGCCCGGCAGGTCCACGAAATGCACGTCGTCGGCCTCGAAGAAATTGATGTTGCTCGTCTTGCCCGGCGTGCTCGAAACCTTGACCAAGTTCTTGCGGCCAAATAGCTTGTTCATGATGGAGGACTTGCCCACGTTGGAGCGGCCGACGAAGCTCACCTCAGGGCAGGTGGACTCGGGAATCTGCGAAACCTTGCCGTAGCTGGCAACGAACTTGGCAAGCTGATAGTTAATGGAATCGGCCATGGACACTCCTTGGTCGTAGGTTCTTACAAATAGACGCGCTATTGCGCAGCGGCAATGCGGCGGACGATATCGAGTGTGATGTCACTTGCGACACGCGCGTACTCGAACAGATCGAACTCGCGCTCGCAAATTGCATCGTACGCCTCGTCACAATTATCGCTGATAGCGCGCAACACCAGGCAATCGACACCATTTTTGGTTGCGACATGGGCAATTGCCGCGCCCTCCATGCCGACACAATCGGCATGCGTCGCCTCGATAGCGTCGTTGCGCATGGTGGCGCCCGTCACAAAGCGGTTACCCGTGGCAATCGTGCCGACCAGGAACTGCTTGGTGCCCTCGTTCGAAGCGACTGCATTTTTCGAAGCGTCAACAAACCCACGCTCAGCAAGCACGTCGGCGGCAATATCGACCAGCGCGGGCGTCGAGCCAAACTCCTCGAGCCCCGGTGCGGACTCGGCGATAAGCGCGGTATCGGTATCCAGATAGCGTAGGCGTTTGCCAATGACCACGTCGTCGATATGGAGCTTGGGGTTCAAACCGCCCGCAATGCCCGAAAACACAACAGCCTGCGGAGCATACTTGCTAATGAGGTGCTGTGTTGCAGCGGCGGCGTTCACCGTGCCCATGCCCGCCGTTGTGGCGACAACCGTCAGGCCGTCGAGCTCACCGCTCACAACGGTCAAGCCTGCCTCCCGTGCCTCGCAAACGTCGCTCAGCTCTTCCTTAATCTGCATGATTTCTTTTTCGAGCGCACCGATAATCGCGATGGTAGCCATACCATTCCCCAAACCTATACGAAATTCTCAACCAAGGTATGGTACCAGCATTTTGTTTGACCTCGCCAAACGAACACGCTAAGCCAGTGCAGCTCGCGTATCAAACAGAGCCTTTGCAATCGCGGCCGTAACCTCGCTCGAACGGTCACTCCACGGCATCGATGTCATGACGCTCATGACATAGGTACGGCCATCGATGTCGATGAGGCCTGCATCGCATGTCGAATAGCAACCATCCTCGCTAATCCAGCCGGCCTTGTTGCGCACCAAGGCATGGTCGTCCGCAATGCCGTCGCGGATAAAGGACCGGGTCGTAGAGGCCAGAAGGCCCGACAGCCATTGCGACGTCTCGCTATCACGGCTCAAATACTCGCTCATCTCGCGCCACAACTTGGCCGAGGTGCGCGGGCAATAGGTGGGAAAATCACTCATCGGATCGAGTGCGGTATCGTAATCGATGCCAAGACTGGCAATCCAATCGTCGTAACCGACACGGTCAAACGCCGCGCGTAACGCAATAAACGAATCGTTGTCCGAATTAACGACCGCGGCATCGATCAGGTCGCGCACCGTCTGCCAACCCATGTTGTAGCCACCATAGGTGCCAAGGGAATCATCGAGTGAAACCTGACCCGTCTCGACCAGAGATTCGCAGATGTACAACGCATAGAGCGCCTTATAGCTACTCGTACCGTAAACCTCGACATCGGGGTTATACGTCACGCCCTTGCCGCTTGACAGGTCGTAGAACACCACACCCACATCGCCTAGCTCCTGCGCCCGACTCAGGGCATCCTGGAGCAAGGCAAGGCTCTCATCCTCCAAGGTAGGAGTCTTGTTATCTACCAACGAGAAGGTCTGAACGGTATCACCCGAAGGGATATCGTTGAAGTCCGCCTTCGAAAGTCTCGTCTTGAGATCTGCCGACGCTTTGGACTTTGAAACCTTCTCGTTTTGCGTCTGTACCGTTGACGCATCTGAGTGTGCCATTCGCTCCGACGCGTAGGTTTTGGCGGTAATTCCGAGGATAATAATCGCCAACGTTAGCATCCCAATGGCGGCAATCTTCGTCACGCGGACGCGAGCGTCGGCAAGGCCACGCGAAGACGTGCCCTTCGTCTCATATCTGCTGCTATGCTGCGGCATATACTCGTCCCGCGATGCGTTGTTTCGCACGTGGTCTCCTGACTGCTACCGTTCATATACGAGCAGCATAATACCGAGCAGGCATTTCTTTCCAAAGATATTCAGCGGCGTTTAAGGCGTCTTTAAAGAAACCACAAGCGTATTTATCCAAATGGCGCGATTCTGTTGCGCATCTCCGCCCAAAACGCAGTTGCGGTGGAATAGTTCCTATTTGGTCGGCATAAGCCGAAAAACAAGAACTATTCCACCGCAACTTGACGGGGCTCTTTGGCAATCAACTTGGTGCCCAGGGGCACTCATTTAAGTCTGTCCCCAATGAGTGCCCTTGGGGGCGAAAATGGATCGCTAGCCGATGGCGTTTTTGAGTTCCGCGCGGCGCTTTTTCATGCCCGTCATGACAGCGTTGCGCAGCTCGGGCATGCGCGCGGTATCCATCTGTGGAACGCCCTCGAGCTTATAGGGAATGCCCAGCTGCTCATACTTGACAACGCCCATCGTGTGATACGGCAGCATTTCCAGACCGACCACGTTATGCCACGGGGCGATCAGGCGACCGAGCTTCTCGCATTCCTCCACCGTATCGGTGATACCCGGCACTACCACGTGGCGAATAACAACCTTAATCTTGCGACGGGCAAGCTCATCGCCAAACGCCAGAATGCGTGCGGGATCGCAACCGGTCAGCTTTTTATGCTCGACGGGATCGGCGTGTTTAATGTCGAGCAGCACCATATCGGTCTCGTTGAGTACGGCATCGAACTTCTCGGGATGGTTGGGGTCAAACGCATAGCCGCAGCTGTCGAGGCAGGTATGCACGCGGCCATCGGGGTTGTTGTGCATTGCACGGAACAGATCGGCCAAAAACTCGGGCTGCAGGAGCGGCTCGCCACCCGAAACCGTAATGCCGCCGCTGCGGTAAAACTCATGGTTACTCTGGAACTCGTCCATCAGGTGCTCGACAGTCACCATGGTGCCGCCGTTAACAGACCAAGTATCGGGATTGTGGCAATACGCGCAGCGCATGGGACAGCCTTGGACAAACACTACGAAGCGGATGCCGGGACCGTCGACCGTTCCCATCGTCTCGATCGAATGCACGCGACCCAGGGCAAACGCAGAGTCCTCGGGACGAGCGTCCACACCCTCGAGCGTCATCTCAGCCATTCCCGCTACCTTGCCTCTCTTTGGTTTTAGTTACATAAATGCCAGAGCCATTCTAGCCCATACGCATGATGGCGAAACGGTTTAGCGGTCAATTGGGTTGTTCTATTTGACCCCACGCAAGAGCGGCGGGTAGGTTGTCGCAACCCGCCCGCCGCCGAGGCAATAGAAATCGATAGACGCCAGGCCTTACGCCTTGAGCGTGAGCACCGCGCCGAAGGCGGTCGGGCCGCAATGGCTCGAGATGACGCCGCCGACCTGAGTCCAGGTAATGTCCTTAAAGCCCAGGTCGTGCGCATAGACTTCCATGTCGTCGCGCAGCTCCTGGGAAAGGCCTACCGAATACGCCAGGCCAATGTGCGAGTAGTCAATCTCGCCCTTCGCAACCATGTGGTCAATAAAGGCGCGGGCGCACTTGAGCATAGAGCCGCGGAACTTCTTGGTTGCCACGAACTTGCCGCCCGTCACCTCAATGCAGGGCTTAATCTTGAGCAGGTGGGCGCCAAGGAATGCCACGTTGGACAGACGACCGCCCGCCTTAAGGAAGGCTAGGTCGGTAGGAACAAAGCCCAGCAGCACACGGTCCATGACGGAATTCGTATATGCAAAGATCTCGTCGACGGTGGCATCGGGGTGAGCCTCGATGTATTTAGCGGTCTCGACGACAACGAGCGACTGGCCCACCGAGACAAAACGCGTGTCCATGGAGAACACGTAGTCGCGCCCCTGGGCCGCAATCTTGGAGGATTGATGCGAGCAGGTCGTGGCCTCGGAGTACGCAAGATGCAGAATGGTCGCATCGGGCTGCTCGGCATGGATACGGTCATACACGTGAGCAAAATCCGCAGGAGCGCAGCCACTGGTCTTGGGCATTACGCCAAACTCGTTGCAGCGCGAGTAAATCTCGAGCGGATCGATGGAGCCGTCCTCGACGGTCTCGTCACCAATCGTGACATGCATAGGCACGCGCACGATGCCGTAGCGTTCGCAGAGCTCTGGCGTCACATCCGAACCAGATTCAACCACGATTACGTACTTGCCCATTATTATCACGATCCATCTCGACATTGGCTTTTCAATACATGGCACGCGCCGCCGCACTGTTGCACAACGGCGGCAGAGCGCCAAAGAGACGCCGCCCCTTGCACACAACAAAGGACAGCGTCTCCCTGGAAAACTCCGTGCTTATCTGAGATTCTACACGGTTTATTAATAGGTGTTACTTACTCCGCAAACGGTAGCTATACGCGATAAACGGTAGTTCGCTGCGGCAACTGCAACACATTCCGCCCAGCAAGTCCAATCGTGCTCCACGCACGGTTAATGCGCGAGGCGGTAGAACTCCATCGACGCCGCACCTTCGGCATGCAACCCCATCGCCGGAACCGCCGGCGAATAGGTACGGCTCGTAAGTGCCGCCTCGCCGCCATTTGCAAAAATCTCGACCATCGTAGTGTCCGAAAGCACGCGCAGGTCGCGAAGCTCGCTGAGCTCGATCGACCTTTGGTCGCGCCCATAGCCTTCGTCACCCATGTCGAGGGTAAGCATCCCGTCCGCATAACGTACAAAGACACCCTTGCGGATTTCGAGCTCGACCATCTTGGCGCCCTCGCAGGAAACCACAAGATCAAACAGGCGGCCCGGCTCCTCAACGGTTTCACCGCCTATCGCGCGAACGCAGTCACCGCGCATCCTCTCAATCTCGTGCGCCGGCCGCTGGCAGAGCTTACCATCGCGTATGCTCAGCTCTCGCGGCACCGTCAACGCGCACTGCCACCCGCGCGCCACCGTCGGGTTTTCTGCCGTCGCGTCGGGGCAACCCGACCATCCGATCATCAAACGCCGGCCTGCAGTATCCTCAAAGGACTGCGGAGCATAGAAATCAAAACCGGCATCGACCATCGGGGGCATGCCCTGCCTGACGATTTTAAAGCTCGGCGCCTCCCAATCGGCCTCGATGGAGAACCACACGCACTGATGTGGATTGCGGTAACGCCAACCATCGGCAGGCACACCCTGCGGACAGCAAACGAGAATAAGCTCACCATCGAGCTCAAACAGATCGGGGCACTCCCACATAAAGCCAAGCTTCTCGCCCAGCTCAATGCGCGTCGCATAGCTCCAGACCTCTAGATCGCGCGAGGTATAGACAAGCACGCAGCCGCGATCGTCTTTCGTACGAGCGCCCAGAACCATGTAGTAGATACCGTCGTGTTCAAGGATCTTGGGGTCGCGCACATGCGTACCGATATCGTCGGGGTAATCGACTGGTCCAACAGCCATGCGCTTCTCGCCCAATTCGTCGGGGTTCTCGGCAACCATATGAATCTGGTTTTGCTCACGGCCCGTCAACACGTAGTCGTAATCATCGCGGTCAAAATGCTTGACGTTGCCGGTATAGAAGTAGTGAATCTTGCCATCACGTACAAAGGCAGAACCAGAATACGCTCCGCTCGAATCCAAATCGGAATCGGGGAACAGCACGGGGCCGTGATTCTCGTACGTCACAAAATCCTTTGTCGTCAGATGGTTCCAAAGCACTGGACCGCCATGCGCAGCATCGAACGGATCGTATTGATGATAGATGTGATACGTATCACCAATCTGAACCAAACCGTTGGGGTCGTTGAGCCAGCCAAGCTCAGGCTCCACATGGAACAGGAGCCTATCGGGGTCAGACGCGATGCGACCCGCCGTCTCATCCTGTCCGGCACGCCACTGCTCATAGTCCGCGCGTGTCACCTTATTGTTTTGATTAAACATCGCCATTGACCTTCTCGTCTATAGGGAAGGACGCCCGACTCACACGAGCCGAACGCCCTTCCTCAAATGGACTTATCCGCACATTACACTGAATGGCTCAACTAGAAGCTGACATCGAAGCCTGCGCCAGCGCCCTCTTCATCGGTGGTTGGAACGCCCTTTGCCTTGTTGTAGGCAAAGATCAAGACGATCGGCACGATAAAGGCGATGAGATTGCCAGCCACATACCACACGAGAGTCTCGGGCGTAACGATGAGCAGGCCAAGCACACCGGTCAGACCCTGACCGATAGCGCGCACCTCAAAGAACTTCACGAAGGCACCGCCGCAGCCTGCACCGATGCATGCGCAGATGAACGGAATGATCGAATAGCGCATGTTTGCAGCAAAGATAGCGGGCTCGGAGATTCCGACCAGCGTCGGGATAAAGGACGACATGCAGATGTTTCGCTCTTTGGAGTGCTTCTTGTGAATGAGGTACATACCGATGGCGCCGCCGCCCTGGGCGATGATGGAAACCGACCAGATGGCCTGGATGTAGTTGAAGCCGGTCGTGGCAACGAGGTTGGCCTCGATACCCTGGATGAACTGATGCGTACCGGTAACGACGAGCGGCTGCAGGAACGCGGCGAAGACAAAGGCACCAAAGACGCCCATCCTGTTGTACAGGATATCGATTACGCCGGCGAGGACGTCACCGATCAGGTTGCCGAGCGGGCCGAACACGGTGAACAGGGCAACGTTAGCAAGAATCAGGGTAACGGTCGGGACGAAAACGAACGAAACGACCTCGGGGATGTACTTCTGGGCAATCTTCTCGACCTTGGCCATAAACCAGGCAGTCAGGATTGCGGGGAACACACCGCCCTGGAAAGCAACCATGGGAATGGATAGCGGACCAAAGTTCCAGTACTCAGCACCCGTCGGGTCCATAACGAACGTGTTGCGGTTCATAAGGCTCGGGTGAACCATGACGATACCGACGAGGATGCCCAGGATCGGGTTACCGCCAAAACGCTTGACCGCGCTGTACATAACCAGGACAGGCAGGTAGTCGAACGTGGTGGCGATAATGGCAAAGAAGCTTGCGAGGTTCTTGAGGAACTCGCTGTGATCGGCGAGGCTGCCTTCCATGCCAAAGAGGCCGTTGGCAACGATCAGCGACTTAAGGCCGATGATGATTGCAGCGCCGACGAAGGCAGGAATGATGGGGATAAAGATATCCGAGAATACCTTGAGGACCGAGAAGAACTTGCCCTTCTTGTCCGCCTCGGCGCCCTTGACCTCGGAAGCACTGATCTCCTTAACGCCCGTCAGAGCCATAAACTCATCGTAAACCTTGTTGACGGTACCGGTACCGAAGATGATCATGAGCTGGCCGCTGTTGTACAGCACGCCCTTGACGCCATCGATGTTCTCGAGCTCGGCCTTGTTGTATTTGCTCGTATCCTTGAGCACCAGACGCAGACGGGTCACGCAATGCGTGGCGCCCTCGATGTTCTCCAGTCCGCCGACGTTGTCGACGACTTGCTGGGACACTGCCTTGTAGTCCATGTTCCTCTCCATTCCTTTTCTAAATCATAAAACGGTTCGTTGCCGCTACAGAGACGCGATCGTTGCGTTTGCGCACTTGAGCGCACCGTCGGTGACGGTAAGCGCCACACCCTGGCCCTGCTTGTTGCAGAAGCGAGCGTTGAGCGCAACATCATCGACAAAGATGGTCGCGATGTCGTCGTCGACGACCAGACGCACATGGTGAGTGCCCTCGCCCTTAAAGAACAACGGACGCTCGAGGCCCATGCTGTTGACCTGGAACCACGGATACTGGGGGGCCGCCGTAAACTCGAGTTTGCCCTCACGCAGGTTGGCGCGGAACTCATAGGCAAGACCGGACTCGGCGTCCTCGGCAAGCTTCACCGAGAAGCCGGCAGCGTCACCGGCGAGCTCGATGTCGGCGTCGAGCATATAGGTAGAACCGGCATCCGCGGCGAGCACCTGCTCGACCTTGCCCGACTCGCACGAAAGCTCAAAGGCCTCGACTGCCTTAGCCTCGCCAAAGGCGCCAAGCATGCTGTCGGGAAGCTTGGTGCCGAGCGTTCCGTCGGCACGCTGAACGATCTCGAGAGGCATAAAAGTGCCACCCCACAGGTAAGAGCTGGGGTCGCCGCCCTCGTCGCGCGTAGGAACCCAACCAAAGAGAACGCGGCGCTCGCCGTCAAATGCGGTACGTGCAGCATAGTACGCGCGGCCATCGAAGGAATCGTCCGCAGGAGTGATCCAAGGACCGTTGATAGAGCGAGACATGCGGTAACGGGTCTTGTTGCCATCACTGTACTCAGAGAACACCAGATACCACCAGTCGCCCATCTTAAAGAGATCAGGCATCTCGAACATGGTGTACAGGCCCGGATTCCACCAGTCGCCCTGGAACTCCCAGGTATCCAGGTCCTTGGAGGTGAACTTGACCAGACGACCGGTCATCAGACGCTTGTCCTCGCCCACACGCGTGCCGAGGATGAGCATGTACTCTTCGTTCTCCTCATCCCAAAGAACAAAGGGATCGCGCCAGTTGCGGTCATCGTAACCCTCCTGGGGCGGAAGCAGCGTCTCGGCGATGTTCTTCTCCCACTTGACGGCGTCGTCACTCGTTGCGTGAAGAAGAACCTGCTTCATCAAGCGTGCGCGGACCTTATCGCGATTGCAACCAGTGTAGAGCGCATGGTACTTGTCGCCCACCTTAAACACCGTGCCGGCATAAACGTACTGGTCGACTTCCTCGTCGCCGCCACGCTCAAGGCTCTCACCAAAGTCCTTGTAGTTGACGAAATCCTTGGTCGTCGCGAGTGCCCAGCCAAACGGCTCTCCGAAAGGTCCGGGGTTACGCGTGTCACGCTGATGATAGAGATAGAACGTGCCGTCCTCGCCGTACGGCATGATGTCGCCTACCCAAATTCCCTCAGGCTGGTAATAAACCTTGTGCATCCGAGACTTCCTTTCCCACGAGATACTAACTCGGTACAACTGCAAGATATGTCAATCGTTTTCATATGTCAAACGTTTTCACATCAATACGTCTTTTCGCAGTTCCAGTCGTCGGCAAACGGTTGACATATGCCAGCGAACGGTCATCAGAAGCGTTCGAGGGATTCTTTTGGCTCGGAATGAACTAGGCGGTTTTGCCCTCGATAAGTTCGACGGGAAGCTTGATATTCGATTCGGGCTTTTCACCGTTAACAAGAGCGATGATGGATTGCGCCGCGAGCTCTCCGATGCGATCGATATCTTGACGTACGGTTGTTAAGTCAGGCATAAACGTCATAGTGCGGCGGGCGCCATCCGCGCCCACGACCTTAATATCATCCGGAGCGCTCAAGCCGCGCTGCTTCATAACGTTGAGGCAGATGGCCGCCATCGTGTCGTCTCCCGCAAAGATGCCGTCAATATCGGGGTTCTCATCGAGGATCTTCGCAACGACCGCACTCTTTTCGTCGTCGGACTTAACGAACTCGACCTCACGGACAAGCGCGGGCAAACCGGCCTGCTCCACAACATCGTAGTAGGCATCGGTACGCTTATTGGCAGGCATACGCATGCGGCTATTGTTGCGCAGGCACAAGATACGCGAACACCCGTCATCGATCAGGCGACGCGTGGCAAGTTCGCCGATGCTATAGCTGTCGCTCGCAATCTGAACAGAGGCCTCGCCAAGGTCGCAGTCGATACCAACCAGGCTCAAGCCCATCTCGGCATACGCCTCGGCACCGATATTGAGGGAGTTGACGATGACGCCGTCGACCATATTGCGGCGGAGCATGTCAATATAGGAACGCTCAAGATCAGGTCGATTGGCGCTGTTGCACAGCAACATCTTAAAGCCGTTTTCCGCCAACGTGCGCTCGACCGCCTGCACAACCTGAGCATGGAACGGGCTGCTCACAAAGGGAACGATCATGCCGATAAGGTTCAGGCGACCGTTGAGCATGGCACGGGCGATATCGTTGGGCGTATAGTTGATGCGCTCCATCGCGGCATGGACCTTATCGCGGGTTTCTTGGCTAATATAGCCGCGATTATTAAGCACGCGAGATACCGTAGTGGGCGAAACCCCCGCCACCGCTGCAACTTCCTTGATGCCAGGCTTAGCAGAATCCTTAGAACGAGCGCCCTCGCGAGCCATAGCACCCTCCCCCATCAACATGTCATACGTTTACATACGAACAAAGCATACCCCAACAACAGCGGGAAGACGGTAACAGTACAAGTAAGTAAACGACTCATCCAAATAATTAGGAGAGTTTCGCCTAAAGGGTGACTACACAGGACCCCGCCGGGGCTGCTTGGGCTATCTCCCAAAATATTCCGCAGGACGCAAGAAGCCCTCGCCGCGCGAAGTGCGCAGCGAGGGTTTCTTGCATGTCCGAGGACGTTTTGGGAGGTAGCCCAAACAGCCCCGGCGATCCTGCGGGAGTTAAATCCCTTTAGAACTTGTCGTGGAAGGTACGCGCAATGACCTCGTCCTGCTGCTCCTTGGTGAGCGTGTGGAAGTTCACGGCATAGCCGGAAACGCGGATGGTCAGCTGCGGGTACTTCTCGGGGTGAGCCTGAGCGTCGAGCAGCGTCTCACGGTTGAAGACGTTGATGTTCAGGTGGTGGCCACCCTTCTCGGCGTAAGCGTCGAGCATGTGGACCAGGTTATCGGCCTGAGTCTCGGAAACTTCAGAAACCTTCATAATGTGTCTCCTTCGATTAATAGGCGCCGGCCGAAACCGGCGCACTAATCAGTAATCGTTATTGTTAGTATAGCACTAACAATAGTTACTCGCCCAGCTGATCAAGGTCGATATCGCCAAAGAACACCTGGTCCTCCTTGCCGAGCGCACTCGGGATGATGGAGAAGGTGTTGGAGATGCCGTCCTGAGCATCGCGGAACGGGAGCTTGGAAACCGAAGACAGCGAAGCGATGGCGCCGTGGCTATCGCGCTTGTGCATGGGGTTAGCACCCGGGGCGAACGGCTGGCCAGCCTTGCGGCCGTCGGGCGTGGAGCCGGTCTTCTTACCGTACACGACGTTGGAGGTAATGGTCAGAACCGAGGTCGTGGGCACGGAGTTGCGGTAGGTGTCGTTCATGCGGATGTACTCCATGAACTGGTGCACAACGTCGTGAGCAATCTGGTCGACGCGGTCGTCGTCGTTACCGTACTTGGGGAACTCGCCCTCGGTCTCGAAGTCGACGATGATGCCGTTCTCGTCACGGACGGGGTGAACCTTGGCGTACTTGATGGCGGACAGGGAGTCAGCCACGACGGAAAGGCCAGCGATGCCCGTAGCGAACCAGCGGTGCACGTGCTTGTCGTGCAGAGCCATCTGGATGCGCTCGTAGCAATACTTGTCGTGCATGTAGTGAATGATGTTCAGCGAGTTGACGTACACGCCAGCGAGCCACTTCATCATGTCGTTGTACTTGGCCACAACGTCGTCGTAATCGAGCGTATCGCCCTCGACGGCGCGATACTTGGGGCCGACCTGCTTCTTGGAGACCTCGTCAACACCGCCGTTGAGTGCGTAGAGCAGGCACTTGGCAAGGTTGGCGCGGGCGCCGAAGAACTGCATCTCCTTGCCGATGCGCATGGAGGACACGCAGCAGGCAATGCCGTAGTCGTCGCCGTGATAGACGCGCATGAGGTCGTCGTTCTCGTACTGGATCGAGGAGCTGGCGACGGAAGTCTTGGCGCAGAACTTCTTGAAGTTCTCGGGCAGACGGGTCGACCACAGAACGGTCATGTTGGGCTCGGGGCTGGTACCCATGTTCTCGAGCGTGTGCAGGTAGCGGTAGCTCATCTTGGTAACGAGCGTACGGCCGTCAACACCCATGCCGCCGATGGACTCGGTGACCCACTGCGGGTCGCCGGTGAACAGGGCCTGGTACTCGGGAGTACGGGCGAACTTGACCATGCGGAGCTTCATGATGAAGTGATCCACGAACTCCTGGATCTGCTCCTCGGTGAAGGTACCGTTGGCAAGGTCGCGCTCAGCGTAGATGTCGATGAACGTAGAGGTACGGCCGATGGACATAGCGGCGCCGTTCTGCTCCTTGACGGCAGCAAGGTAGGCGAAGTACATCCACTGGATGGCCTCCTGCGTGTTGGTAGCAGGGTTGGAAATATCGAAACCATAGGTCTCGGCCATCATCTTGAGCTCGCCGAGGGCGCGGATCTGCTCCTGCAGCTCCTCGCGGTCGCGGATGTTGTCGGCGGTCATGACCGTCGGGGTGGAAGCCTTCTGGGCCTCCTTGTCCTTGATCAGGTAGTCGACGCCGTACAGGGCAACACGACGGTAGTCGCCGATGATGCGGCCGCGGCCATAGCCATCGGGCAGACCGGTGATGATGTGAGCCGAGCGGCAAGCACGCATCTCGGGAGTATAAACATCGAAGACGCCAGCGTTGTGGGTCTTACGCTCGAAGGTGTAGCGCTCGACAACGTTCTCGTCGACCTTATAGCCGTGCTGGCTGGCAGCCTGACAAGCGATGCGGATACCACCGTTGACGTGCAGCGCGCGCTTGAGCGGCTTGTCAGTCTGGAGGCCGACGATAGTCTCCTTGTCGCGATGGGCGTTATCGATGTAGCCAGCGGGGTGGCTCACGATACCTGTGACGATCTTGGTGTCCATATCGAGGACACCACCCTGCTCGCGCTCCTTAAGCAGCAGGTCGAGAACCTCGCCCCACAGCTCCTTGGTACGCTCGGTCGGACCGACGAGGAACGACTCGTCGCCCTCGTAGGGGGTGTAGTTCTTCTGGATGAAGTCTCGGACGTCAACCTCTCCCGTCCAGATGCCTTCCTTGAAGCCTTCCCATGCCTCCTGCATTGTGTAACCACGCTCCTAGTTACGTGTAATGCGGCGCTCTCTCACACCGCTGCTTATTGAATTCTTGAATTTTCGGCTTGCACTACCGGCTTCTTCCGTTCTTCACCACACGTTGGTGCAGGGAAAACGTTTGTCCACCTTGGAACTACAACCCAAAACCCAAGATTTCACCCGTCTGAGAAGGATAACATAGCGACCCTCTCCATCTGGGCTGTTATATGTTTCTTTTTTTATATCATAAAGGCGTTTTTTACAAACCCGCAGGAAATGCGAGCGCGAACAACTACCGTTCACCGATTTGTATGTTATTTTTCCTTGCCTTTGTACGACGTTCGCTCTAGCTGTTATGCCAGCTTTAGCAGGGTAAAGTGCCTCTGAGTAGGCTTTGGGACATGCCTTACGATCTACCCCTTACTTTGCTGATACCGACGGTGTACGGAGGTCGCCTAAAGGTTGTTTTCTAGGCATGACCCAAAATCTACCGTATAGGGTGCGCGTGCAAGGGTATCATCTTTCACCGAAAATAGTTTCTAGTGTTAGGGGTTTTCGTTGGAAGATACCGATTTCCATGAGCTTGGACGTCAGCTCCTTACTGAGTTTGGCGGCATTCACCAGCGCGTTTCGCGCTTTGTGGACAAAGCTCTCAGCGGCGAGATGGCCGTCATGCGCGCCCTCATGCTCGCTGGCGGTTCGCTCACGCCGAGCGAACTCGCCGATCGTGCCTGGGTCTCGAGCGCCCGCATCGCCAATATCTTGCGCGCCCTCGAGGCCAAGGGTTGGATTGAGCGCGAGCACTCAAAGACCGACCGTCGTCGCGTACACGTCATAGTGACCGACAAGGGATTCCAGGATCTCGAAATCAAACGCCGGGAATTCGAGGAGCGCACCGCGGCTTTCCTCGAGCAGCTCGGCGAAACAGATACCCAAGAGATGGTGCGCCTTCTAAGACGTGCCAACGAAATTATCGACCGCAATCAAGAAAGGAGAGATGCCGAGTGAGGATTCTCAAGCTCTTTAAAAAGCATGTCCTGGCACTGTTCGCAGCTATCGTACTTATCGTAATCAGCTGCAACGCCGACCTGGCGCTGCCTACCTATATGAGCGACATCGTCGACGTGGGCGTGCAGCAAGGCGGCATCGCCTCGCCCGTGCCCGACACTATTCGCGCCGAATCGCTCGACGACCTCGAACTCTTTATGCGCGCCAAGGACGCCAAAGCTGTGGAGGCCGTGTTTGGCAAGGCAGACAAGAACGGCATTCGAACGTACAGGGGCACCGAGGAAGAGCGTGCCGACGGCAGCAAGATTGCCGACATTATGAGCCTGCCTGAGACCGTCGTGCTCGCCTTCAACCAGGGCATCGACGCCGACTCCATGGGCGACATGACCGGCACGTCCAGCGAGAAAGACAGCGACGCCGCTCAGGCCATGCCCACGCCCGAGCAAATGGCAGCTATGACGCCCGAGCAGCTCGCCGAGATGCAGCAGAAGGCCGCAGCGGCGCAGAATATGCAAAAGCAGATTGATGCCGACGGCGGTAAGATCACCATGAAGGGCCTGCGTCTAGGCGTTGAAGGCGGCCTAATCGACCAGGGCAAGCTCGTCGAGGGCGCCAACGATATGGCGGACAAAATGGGCTCCATGTCGGGCTCCATCGTGACCCAACGCGCCGTGAGCTATGTGCAGGACGAGTACAAGGCACAGGGCATCGACCCCGCCGACGTGCAGAACGCCTACCTGGGCCGCATGGCGACCACGATGTTTGGGCTGTGTCTGGTGTCGCTGGTCGCCACCATCCTGACCGGTGCCGTTGCTTCGCGCACTGCCTGCTCCATCGCCCGCGACCTGCGCCGCGAGACCTTCAACAAGGTTATGCACTTCTCGCCGGCCGAGGTGGGCAAGTTTAGCCAGGCCTCGCTCATCACCCGCTGCACCAATGACATTCAGCAGATCCAGATGGCCGCAACCCTGTTTATCCGCATGTGTCTGATGGCCCCCGTCATGGGCATCGTCGCCGTCATGCGCGTCCTGGCCAACCATACCGGCCTGGAGTGGACCATCGCCGTTGCCATCATCGCGGTCTCGGCCGTCGTCGGCGTGCTTATGGGCCTCACCATGCCCAAGTTCAAAAAGATGCAAAGCTTTGTTGACCGCGTGAACCTTACCGCCCGCGAGCTGCTCGACGGCCTTATGCCCATCCGCTCGTTCAACCGCGAGGAGCATGAGCTCGAGCGTTTTGACAAGGCTTCGCTCGACCTGATGACCACGCAGCTCTACACCAACCGCGCCATGAGCTTTATGATGCCGCTCATGATGCTCGTCATGAACTGCATCACCGTGCTTATCGTCTGGTTTGGCGCGCAGGGCGTGTCCGACGGCGTGATGCAGGTCGGCAACATGATGGCGTTCATCTCCTACACCATGCAGATCGTCATGGCGTTTATGATCCTCACCATGGTTTCGGTCATCCTGCCCCGCGCCGAGGTCGCAGCCGAGCGCGTGGAAGAGGTCATCACCTGCCCCACGAGCATCAACGACCCTGCCTCGCCCAAACTGCCTGCTGCCAGCGCGTCACGCGGTGAGCTCACCTTCCGCGACGTGAGCTTCCAGTATCCCGATGCCCGCGCCGATGTCATCAGCGGCGTGAACTTCACCACGCATGCCGGTCAGATGCTCGGCATCATTGGCTCCACGGGCTCGGGCAAGTCCACGCTCGTGCAGCTGATTCCGCGCCTGTACGACGTCACAGGCGGCAGCATTTCGCTCGACGGCATCGACGTGCGTGACATGACCCTTTCCGAGCTACGCCGCCGTATTGGTTATATCCCGCAGCAGGGTCGCCTGTTCTCGGGCACCGTCGAGAGCAACCTCAAGTTTGCCGGCGATATGGTGAGTGACGAGGATATGCGCCAGGCGGCACGCGTCGCCCAGGCGGAGGACTTTATCGCCGAGCGCGAGGGCGGCTACGACTCCCCCATCAGCCAGGGCGGATCCAATGTCTCGGGCGGCCAGCGCCAGCGCCTGGCCATCGCCCGCGCGTTGGCCAAAAAGCCCGAGGTCGTGGTGTTCGATGACTCGTTTAGTGCCCTCGACTACAAGACCGACGCGCGCCTGCGCGAGGAGCTGGCCAAAAACGTTACCGACGCCGCACTCGTGGTCGTGGCCCAGCGCATCGCGACCATCATGCACGCCGACCAGATTATCGTGCTCGACGACGGCCACGTGGTGGGCACTGGCACACACGAGGAGCTGCTGCACAGCTGCCCGGCGTACCTGGAGATCGCACAGTCGCAGCTTTCCGCCGAGGAGCTGGGGCTTACCCAAGAAGAAATTGCAGCCGTCACGGAAGGAGGCGAGCGCTAATGGCAGACGAGACCAAGACTCAGATTCCCAAGCCCACCCGCCGGCGCGGTCCTATGGGCCGTATGGGTGGCATGGGCCGCGGCGAAAAGGCCAAGGACTTTAAAGGCACCATGAGGCAGCTGCTCGGCTATATCGGCCAGCACAAGATTGCCGTGTTTGCTGCCGTCGCCTTTGCCGTGTGCTCGGTCATCTTTAACATTGTGGGGCCCAAGGTGCTCGGCCAGGTTACCACCAAACTGTTCGAAGGCCTGGTTGCCAAGGTCAACGGCACCGGCGACGTCGACTTTGACTGGATCGCCAAGACACTCGGCTTTTTGCTCTGCCTGTATCTGGCAAGCTCTGTTTGCAGCCTCATCCAGGGCTGGCTCATGACCGGCGTCACGCAAAAGATCTGCTATCGCATGCGCAAGGAGATCGCCGCCAAGATCGCTGTCGTTCCAATGAGCTACTTCAACGGCCACAGCAAGGGCGACGTGCTCAGCCGCATCACCAACGACGTCGATACGCTGGGCCAGTCGCTCAACCAGAGCGTGACCCAGCTCATCACGTCGGTGACGCAGATTATCGGCGTGCTCGTCATGATGCTGTCGATCAGCCTGCCGCTCACCGGCGTCACCGTGCTCACGCTGCCGGCCGCCGCGATTATCCTGACCGTAATGATTCACTTCTCGCAGCCATACTTCCGAGAGCAGCAGCAGGTTCTGGGTGCCGTCAACGGCATTATCGAGGAGGATTTTGCCGGCCAAAACGTCATTCAGGTGTTCGACCGCGCCGAGGCCTCAATCGAGGAGTTCGACCGTCAAAACGACCGCCTCTTTATTAGTGGCTGGCGCTCGCAGTTCCTGTCGGGCCTGATGATGCCGCTTATGAGCTTGGTGGGCAACATGGGCTACGTGGGCGTCGTCGTGGTGGGCGCGCAGCTCGCACTGACCGGCAATGCCACGCCCGGCGACATCCAGAGCTTTATCCAGTACGTTCGCAACTTTACGCAACCCGTGCAGCAGCTGGGCAACGTGAGCAACACGATGCAGTCGATGGCCGCCGCCACCGAGCGCGTGTTTGAGTTCCTGGCCGCGCCCGAGGAGGGGCAGAAGGCCGACGCGCAGATTCCCGAGAAGCGCCCCGGCCACGTGGAGTTTGACCATGTGAAGTTTGGCTACACGCCCGACAAGACCATCATCCACGACTTTAGCTGCGAGGCGCAGCCCGGCCAGACCATCGCCATCGTCGGTCCCACCGGCGCCGGCAAGACCACGCTCATCAAGCTGCTGCAGCGCTTCTACGATGTGGACGGCGGTTCGCTGCGCGTTGAGGGCATCGACGTGCGCGATTGGGACCGCGCGGCGCTGCGCGGCGAGTTTGCCATGGTGCTACAGGATACCTGGCTGTTTAACGGCACGATCCGCGAGAACATCCGCTACGGACGCCCCGATGCGAGCGATGCCGAGGTCGAGGCCGCTGCACGCGCCGCACGCTGCGATCACTTTATCCATACGCTCGCTGGCGGCTACGACTTTATGATCAACGAGGAGGGCACTAACCTGTCGCAGGGTCAGCGCCAGCTCGTGACCATCGCCCGTGCCATTTTGGCCGACCGCCCGGCGCTGATTCTGGACGAGGCGACCTCCAACGTCGATACCCGCACCGAGGAGCTCATCCAGCGCGCCATGGATGCGCTGATGCAGGGCCGCACGAGCTTTGTCATCGCACACCGCCTGTCCACGATCCGCAACGCCGACGTGATCTTGGTAATCCGCGACGGCGACATCGTCGAAAAGGGCACGCACGACGAGCTGCTCGCCCAGGGCGGCTTCTACGCCGACCTGTACAACTCGCAGTTCGACGAGGCGGCGTAAAACCGGCAGCAAACAACCGCAATGCCAAGAAAACGGGGGCGCAGGACAACCTGCGCCCCCGTTTTGTGTCCTCCGAGCCTCGAAACGCCTTCCCTGAGACCTCATTGACGGCGCTTTCCAGACCCCGTGGGCAAAAAATGGCAAATATGAGTACTGTTACTTTTTTAGTATCAGCCAAAACAGCCTCAAACGACCTCCTTGCGGCCTCTATACGCCTTCAAATTAATCAAAACGCCCGTTAGCGGGCTTCTGCGTGGCAATGTTAATGAACATATTTTTCACTTTGTCTATTATCTTGCTAGACCGATATGCTATTAGATTAGCAACCGTACTCATATTTGGCATTTTTTGCCCACAGGGTGTTTCCTGGGGAACCGACAATAGCCTTAGGGTCCCGCGCGACGCCACTCCCTCCCGGTATCCGCCGACGTTCCCCCATATAAAACCTGCCAAAATAAACCTGTCCCTTTTGGCAGGTTTCGGGGCGGCGAGGGGTTGCACTTTAGCGTGCGACAGCGGATAATGCCGAACACTCGACAATACGCTTATTGCTCTTTCTATAGATTGAGGAGGCCCCTATGGCCATGGAATTCAAACGCAGGTTGCCGATCCCCATGGAGATCCGCGAGGAAATGCCGCTTTCCGCCGAGCTTACTGCCAAAAAACAGGCATTCGACGCCGAGGTCGCCAAGATCTTTACCGGCGAGGACGCGCGCAAGGTACTCATCATCGGCCCGTGCTCTGCCGACCGCGAGGATTCGGTGCTTGAGTACATGAACCGACTGGCCAAGACCGCCGAGGAGGTCAAAGACAAACTCATCATTATTCCGCGCGTCTACACCAACAAGCCGCGCACCAAGGGCACCGGCTACAAGGGTCTGCTGCACAACCCCGACCCCGAGGCGCCCGATGACCTGCTCGAAGGCGTTAAGGCCATCCGCCACATGCACCTGCGCGTTATTGAGGAAACGGGCTTCTTCACCGCCGACGAGATGCTCTATCCGTCCAACTACCAGTACCTCGTTGACCTGCTGAGCTATGTTGCCGTGGGCGCGCGCTCGGTCGAAAACCAGGAGCATCGCCTGGTATCGAGCGGCATTTCGGTGCCCGTGGGCATGAAGAACCCCACCGCCGGTTCCACCACCGTCATGCTCAACTCCATTTACGCCGCTCAGGCGCACCAGAGCTTCATCTTCCGCAACTGGGAGGTCGAATGCGACGGCAATCCGCTCGCGCACGCCGTTATGCGTGGTTACATCGGTCTCGATGGGCGCACCTACCCCAACTACCACTACGAGCACCTGGAGCGCCTGGCCGAGCGCTATACCGAGCATGCCGGTTACGCCAACCCGGCGGCGGTCATCGACTGCAACCACGACAACTCGGGCAAGCGTCCGCTGGAGCAGTACCGCATTTGCAAAGAGGTGCTCGACAGCTGCCGCCGCAACGAGTCCATCTCCAAGCTGGTCAAGGGCTTTATGATCGAGTCCTACCTGGAGGACGGCAACCAGCCGGTCGATGGCGGCGTCTTTGGCAAGTCGATCACCGACCCATGCCTGGGCTGGGAAAAGACCGACTACCTCATCCACGAGATCGCGGAGCGAGTGTAGGTTACGGCGTTTTACCAAACGCCGTAACCGGCCGACGCTGCGCGGGTCGCATTTGGACAATCTGACGTTCAACTTCAAGGGCGCGACCAGAAGGTCAGCGCCCTTTCGTTTCACGTCGCCTTGTCTCAAATGCGACCCGCTCGCTGTCCGTCCTCTACCTGCGGCGGTCTTCTAGCAGAAAAACCAAGTGAGTAGACTTTTTGCAGGAAGCCAAGCACGCCCCAAAACGCCACGGCTCTGACCTGCGGTTTTATTGAGCATTTGTCGCGATGTGCTTGGCAGGTTCAAAATAGTCTACTCACTTGTATCTAAGACGCACCAGATTGGCAAAAACCGCCGCGAAAGGGCCCCTGGTCCCTTCGCGGCGGTTATTCGCTCTGATTTTGCGACGGTTTTGCCCGCTTGTTACTCGCTGTAGCGGGTGGCGATGGCGGCTTGTACCATGCCGGCGCTCATGAGGTACGTTACCAAGAAGTAGCCACCGTATGCTGCCAGGAAGATTGCGCAGGTGAGGCCCACGGTGCCGCCGATGCTCATATTTCCGAAAATGCTCACCAGCTCGATGATCACCTTAAGTGCCACAAAGGAGTGCGCCAGGCCCACTGCCAGCGGGAACAGGAAGAATACCGCTTGCTGCGCCATCACCGAATGGCGAATCTGGCGGTCCTCACAGCCGATCTGTGCCAGCACACGATAGCTGCGACTGCCGTCGGCCACGTTGGAGAGTTGCTGGATCGACAGAATCGCCGCGCATGCAACGACCAATACAAAGCCGATGTAGATGGCTAGGTAGCTAATAAGACCGTTCATTTGCGCTGCTTGCGTGTACATCTCGGAGCGTATGATGAAGGTTCCCCACACCCCCGGCTCTTTGCCGTCAACGAGCAGATTGTCGAGCAAAGTGTACTTAATGCTCTCGTCTGCCTCGGTCGTATCCATCCCCTGTTTGTAGTTAACGAGCAGGCTACTGGAATACGGCTGCAGATTAAGTTGGGACAACAGTTCGTCGGCAACGACGACGGTACCCGGATTACTGCCCATCGCCGAGTTGGCGATGGCCGCCGTATCTTCGTCCGACTTATCGGTTGCGGGCTTGAGCGTATGCCCGCCCAAGGTAAGGGCATGGCCGTCAGCCATATACTTGGTGTACAGCTCGACCAGCTCGCCGCCCATATCACACGTGAGCAGATACTGGTCGCGGCCAATGCTCACCGGCTCCTCGCCCATCATCTGACGCAGTTTGTTGTACTGGCTCGCCGGCGTCACAAACAGACCCATCGTATCGGCATTGCTACCCCCGAACGCCATGGGAAGCTTTTCGCCCATGGTCTTGCACATCTCACTTGGGGTCACCGAAGGATTCGAGCCGCCAAATGGGTAACTCAGATACGAATCGATCTGCACATGCTCACCGGCAACATCGGCGATATCGACCTTCTTGCCGGTCTCGTCGTTGTTGTCCGCCGACTTGCCCTTGCCGTGCCATGCAGGGTACAAATCGACCGTTGTATCGGCCAACACCATGCGATCGGCCTCAGACGGATTGACATACTCTTTGTAGTAGTCGAGCGTTTCGGGCGTGTAATAGACATACGTCTGAGACACATCAACAGGGTTATAGCGCTCCAGGTTTTCGTTCATCACGTTGGCAATCGACATACCGCACGTCACCGAAGTGATGGCCAAAAACAGGAGCATCGCGATGACGCCCATCGAAAAGCACACCGTATTGACCTTGGCCGAAAGCTGACGCACGGTAAACATATTGAGGCCACGCCAATACACGCCGCGCAGGCTCTGCAGCAGCTTGATGAGCATGCCCGAGAGTCCCCAGAACAGGGCAAAGGTGCCAACAGTAACCATAGCGGTCGTAATACCAAACTGGTTCATGGCCTCTTGCAGCTTGCTGTCCGTCGCGGTTAGCGGGAACCCATCACGTAGCAGACGGTAATAGGCCACGCCCACAAGCACCACGCCCACGGCAAAAATGGCAATCGCGATCCAGGGGTTGCGTGTCTTGATGCTCTCGTTGCGACGCTCGGCACCCATAAGCTCGATGAGTTTGGTGCGACGCACGGCGCGAAGGTTCAGCAGTAGCGTGAGCACAAACATCACGAGCATGCAGGCAAGGGTCAGGCTGAACGCATGCACCGAGAAAAAGAAGTGGAAATTGGCGATCTGTGTCTTAAAGAGCGAGGCCGTAAAGAACGTCATGAGCTGGGAGAGTCCCACGCCCAGCACAATGCCGGCGACAAAGGCGCCGACCGAGACGATCACCGTCTCGAGCGCCATGATCGTGGCGACGCGCCCGCGCCCCATGCCGAGCACCTGGTACAGGCCAAACTCCTTCTTGCGGCGTTTCATGATGAAGTTATTGGCGTACACCATCAAAAAGGCCATGACACCGGCCAAAAAGTACGTCAGGTCGCCGAGCATGCTGCCCATAACCTGCGCCAAGCCCTTTTCATCGATGCCGGCGATGTCGACCTGCATCGAGATGGTGTTAAAGGCATAGAAGACCGTGACGCCCAGGGTGAGCGTCAAAAGGTAGACGAGGTAGTCGCGGCCGGCGCGGCGGACGTTGCCCCAAGCGAGTTTACAGAGCACCGGAGCCCTCACCGCCCATCATGGCAACGACCTCCATAATGCGGTCGAAGAACTCTCGGCGGTCGGTGTCGCCGCGGCGCAGCTCGGTGAAAATCTTGCCGTCGCGAATGAACAGCACACGGCTCGTGTAGCTGGCGGCAAAGCTGTCGTGCGTGACCATGAGCACGGTCGCGCGCAAGCGGCGATTGAGGGCCTCCAGGCTCTCGAGCAGCAGACGAGCGCTTTTAGAATCGAGGGCGCCGGTGGGCTCGTCGGCCATGATCATGGTGGGGTCGGTAACGAGCGCGCGAGCCGCGGCAACGCGCTGCTGCTGACCGCCGGACATCTGGTAGGGATACTTGTCGAGCACCTGGCTGATGGACAGGCGCGCGGCCACATCCTGCACGCGAGTCGAAATCTCTGCCGAGTTTGTGCGGGCGATGGTGAGCGGCAGGGCGATGTTCTCGCGCGCCGTGAGCGTATCGAGCAGGTTGGAATCCTGGAAGATAAAGCCGAGCTCCTCGCGGCGGAACTGCGAAAGCTTAGCCTGCTTCATGCGTGTTACGTCCTGCCCGTTGATGCGGATGGTGCCGCTCGTGGCGCTATCGATGGTCGAGACGCAGTTGAGCAACGTCGACTTGCCCGAGCCCGAGGCGCCCATGATGCCAACGAATTCGGCGCGGTTGACGGTAAAGCTGACGTCGTTGAGCGCGCGGGTCACGTTGCCCAGCGCTCCATATACCTTTTCGAGATGCGCGACCTCCAGTACCGGGGTCGCCATGTGCGTGGTTTGCATACCGAGTCCTTTCTTGCAATTAGTCTACGGCATCTATAGTCGCAAGAAGACGAGTCGGCTACCATCGATATGGCTTACGTTTGCCTTACCGTTGTGTAAGGTACGGGTAGCTAGCCTGTCACGTGTTGATGTTGAGAGAGGACTCCTGTTGAAGACTGTTCATGTTGCCGCTGGGATCATTCGCAAGGAAGGATCCGACGAGCTACTGGCCGTGCAGCGCGGCTATGGCGACATGCAGGGACTTTGGGAATTCCCCGGCGGCAAGCTCATGCGCGGCGAGACGCCCGAGGACGCCGTACGCCGCGAGCTTATGGAGGAGCTGCAGGTAAAAGTCACCAACCTGCGCGATTTCTACACCGTTGAGTATGACTACCCCGATTTTCATCTCTCCATGGAGTGCTACTACTGCTCGCTCGCCGATGAATCCGATAAGCCTCAGAAGCACGACCGCCAGCTTGATATCCGCTGGATTCCGCGCACCTCGCTTGCCACGGTGGAATGGATGCCCGCAGACAAGGGGCTCATCGATGCTCTGATTGAGCTGAAGGAAGATCGGCTTGAGGCCAACGGCACTGCCAACGACGCCGAGGCCACCACGACCGACGAGCCCGCCACCAAACCCAAGCGCGCACCGAAGCGCCGCAGCAAAAAGCGTCCCAAGCCTGGCCTGCTGGACGGCATCGACACCTCGGACCTTTCCGCCGACGAACGTGAACTCGTGCGCCGTCGCGCCGCTATAAAAAAGTCCATGAAGGGTAACAAGCGCGCCAACACCAAGCCCGAGCTGCTCGTTCGCCAGCGCCTGCGCGCCGCAGGCCTTACGGGATACCGTCTGGAATGGAAGGTGCCCGGAAAACCCGACATCGCCTTCCCCGGGCGCAAGATCGCCATCTTCGTCAACGGCTGCTTTTGGCACCGCTGCCCCAAGTGCAACCCTAGCCAGCCCAAGCGCAACGTTGAGTTTTGGGAGGCAAAGTTCCGTCGCAACGTTGAGCGCGACCACGCTGCCGTGGCAGCACTCACTCAAATGGGCTGGACGCCCATAACCATCTGGGAATGCGAGCTCAAAAAAGACCACATCGACGCCACGATGGAAAAGGTCATCGAACAAGTACGCGCCGCCGCACCGCAGCGCTAGGAACGAGCCGTCCACACGCCCCACACAGGCAAGCCACATCCGCGCCACAAACCTTAGAAAGCCCTTAAGCTCAAAACCTTTCAAGAGTGTTACTCGATAGCTTTTACCTGCGGTTTCATCGCAACGTCAAACCTCATTAAGCCTTTCTTTAGCACTTCTTTGCAGCAGCCGCGGCATAATACTGCCAACGCACGGGACCTAGCAGCACACCCCGTGCGCAACCTTTTGGTGGACATCGAGGAGGCCGCATAAGCATGCATTCTTCCAATGACGCAGCACAGCAGTCATCCCTAACACATGCAGACCTTTTCTCCTTCCCCCCGACACAGAGAAACGGCCTCCTCGACTCCCCAACCACAAAAGCCAAACGCTCAACCGACCAGAGCCACAACTTACGAGCATCCTTCGAAAAGCTCCAAGCATCCCTAAACAAGTCATTCCCCAACCAAGCCCGGGCATACTAACCCCTCATCAGCAAAGAAGCCCTGACGCCCCACCCATTTCCGCCCCAACGCCACAAGGGCGACGACCTCGAGTAGGTCAACCTGGGAGGGACGAGGGCTTAGTTCCCCAATCTTTCCGCAGGGGGCAAAAAGCCTCGCCGCACGAAGTGCGCAGCGAGGCTTTTTGCATGCCCGAGGACGATTGGGGAACTAAGCCCTCGTCCCTCCCCGGGATATGTAGCGAGTCGGAGTACCCTTGCTGTTACTCTGCTTTGCCCACGGAGTTGAGGTTGGTCATGCGGATCTTAACCAGCTCGGTGATCTCACGCATGCCCTCCTTGGCCGGCTTCTTGGGATCGAAGCAGGCGGGGTTCTCGGCCATGTAGGCCATGAAGCCCTTGGTGTAGGCCTGACGCAGCTCGGTGGCGTAGTTAACCTTGCAGATGCCGTTCTTCACAGCCTCGGCAACCTGCTCATCGGGCACACCGGAGGTGCCGTGCAGGACCAGCGGCACGTCGACGGCGTCGCGGATGGCCTTGACCACGGACTGCTCGATGTGCGGATCGCTCGTGTACACACCGTGGCTGGTGCCAACGCCAATAGCGAGGGAGGTGCAGCCGGTGCGCTCAACGAACTCCTTGGCCTCGGCCGGATCGGTGTAGGGGCTCTCGCCCTCAACCGCGGGACCGTCGTCCTCCTTGCCGCCAACCTTACCGAGCTCGGCCTCGACGGGCACGCCCATAGCGCGGCCAGCGTCGGCGACGGACTTGGTCAGGGCGATGTTGTCCTCGAAGGACTCGTGCGAGCCGTCGATCATGACAGAGGTGTAGCCCGTGCGGAAAGCCTGCATGCAGCGGTCGTAGCCATCGCCGTGATCGAGGTGCAGAGCGACGGGCACGGAAGCGCGTTCGGCAGCAGCCTTGACCATGCCGTAGAAGTAGTCCAGACCAGCGGTCTTGATGGTGCCCGGGGTGGTCTGCATGATGACGGGGGACTTGGTCTCCTCGGCAGCGGCCAGAACGGCCATAACAAACTCGAGGTTCTCAACGTTGAACGCGCCGACGGCGTAGTGGCCGGCCTGAGCGTCCTTGAGCATCTTTTCGGTGGTAACAAGTGCCATGAGCGTTTGCTCCTCTCCCTCGCCCGCATCTGGACATCGGGCGTAGTTGTTCACAAGGCGTTTTACCTTGCATTTTACTGCGCTCATTGTATGAAATTCAGCGTCTTTGCACGTGCGAGATATTGAGCCCATGCAGGTCAATACCGTCGTTTTTGAAAAGTAAACGGAAGGAATTGGAGCCGAGTGGGCGTGTTCGATATTGAATTTTGGGCGTTGAGCGTCTTTCTTTTATAGAAAAGATAAGTAATCGAAAGGTGTTTTCTTACTCAAAAAGAAAATGAACGAAAATAGAGTCACCACAATTCCTGCAAATTTAGCCGAGAATGGAGCAGACATGACCCAAGCTACCAACCGTGCTTTTGCCGACGAACGCCGCGCCGCCATCATGGAAATGCTCGAGCACAACGCCTCGGTGCAGGTAGCAGAAATCGCCCAGACCTTTGGTGTGTCCTCCGTCACCGCCCGCGCCGACTTGGACGCCCTCGCCGAGTCCGGCAAGCTGCGCCGCACGCATGGTGGCGCTGTGTCGCTCCAGAAGCGGCTGACCGTATCCACCCAGGATCGCCGCATCAACGTCAATGTCGCTGCCAAGCAGGCCATCGCGCAAAGCGCCATCGAGCTCGTCAATGACGGCGACACGCTGCTCGTCGACTCGGGCACCACGGCGCTCGAGTTCGTCCGGCTCCTCGACCAGCGTGACGGCATCACCGTCATCACGGCAGACATTACCATTGCCGATTACATCGACGAGAGCATGCCCTCGGTCGATGTCGTCATGCTGGGCGGGGCGCTGCGCAAAGGCCATCGTTATTTGTACGGACCGCTCACTATGCAGGCGCTTCAAATGGTCCATGCCGATCTGGCCGTCATGTGCCCCGGCGCCTTTGTCTCCAGCTGCGGCTTTACGACCGACTTTCCCCAGATGGCCGAGACCAAAACGGCTATGATCGCCGCGGCCCATCAAAGCGTCGCCCTCATGGACGCCAGTAAGGTCAACGGACGTGGCATGTACCGTTTTGCCGAGCTGACCGATGTCGACGCCATCGTGATGGACCGTGACCCCGATCATGCCGTCGCCACCTCAATCGCCAAGGCCACCGACAGCGCACGTCCAGCCCTCATCATCGCCGGCGCTTAAACAAAAACCACCACAAAGGTGCCTGTGAACTGCCTCCCATTTCTTGGACATCGGGAAATGGGAGGTTTTCCATGAGTATAGACCTCAGGGTGAAGCACGACCTGGAGTCCAGGAGGCGGGCCGTCGAGCTCTTCGACGCCGGCGT
>JAXJKV010000028.1:0-3442 GCA_036297525.1 Collinsella sp. | reverse complement strand
TCATGGGAAGGCTCGAGGCCTACCTCGTGTACTATCGTGAGGAGCGGATCAAGAAGTCCCTCGGGTGGCTGAGCCCGATGGAGTACCGCAGGAAGCTTGGATACGCCTAGGCGCGGTCCAAGAAATCGTCCGCACCCCCAAGTGGGAGATTATCCACTCTCGTTTCTGTTCTGCCTACATTTGTAGGAACAGTTCGTGGAGGCGGGTGTCTTCGTCGAGTTCGGGGTGGAAGGTTACGCCGAGCTGGTTGTCTTGGCGGGCGGCGACGATGCGGCCATCGACTTCGGCCAGGGCCTCGGCATCGCCGTGCACCTCAACGATGCGGGGCGCGCGGATAAACGTCAGCGGCACTTCACCGTCGATGCCGGCTACCTGCCCCTTGGTTCGAAAGCTGCCGAGCTGCCTGCCGTAGGCATTGCGCTCGACGAGCACATCCATGGTTGCCAGGCGCGGCGTCCCCTTATCGTCGTGGGCGGCAAGGTCGCGCGCCAGCAGAATCAAGCCGGCGCAGGTGCCCAGGACGGGCATGCCTTCAGCGATACGGGCACGAAGCTCCTCGAGCATGCCGAGCTCGGCAAGCAGCTTCCCTTGAACGGTGGACTCGCCGCCGGGAAGTACCAGACGGTCAAAGTCCTGCTTCAAATCAGCCGCCTGCCTCAGCTCAATACAGTGTGCGCCAAGCCCGGATAGTCTTGCCTCGTGCTCGGCAAAAGCGCCTTGGACCGCCAGCACGGCGACCGTTTGGTCTGCATAATCGCTCATGTGCGATCCTTTCTGCCGGACTAGCGTCCGCGCTCCTCCATGATGATTTCGATCTCGTCGGCGTTGATGCCCACCATGGCCTCGCCCAGGTCCTCCGAAAGCTCGGCGATGAGCTTGGCATCGGTGAAGTTTGCCACGGCCTTGACGATGGCGGCGGCGCGCTTGGCGGGGTCGCCGCTCTTAAAGATGCCCGAGCCGACAAAGACGCCCTCGGCGCCCAGTTGCATCATCAGCGCGGCGTCGGCAGGGGTCGCTACGCCGCCGGCGGCAAAGTTCACAACGGGAAGCTTGCCCGTGGCATGGACCTCGCGCACCAGCTCGACCGGAACCTGCAGTTGCTTGGCTGCCTCAAAGAGCTCATCATCGCGCAGGGCAACAACGTCACGGATCTGCTTTTGGATCTTGCGCATGTGACGCACGGCCTGAACGACGTCGCCCGTACCCGGCTCACCCTTGGTGCGAATCATCGTGGCGCCTTCGGCAACACGGCGCAGCGCCTCGCCCAGATCACGGGCGCCGCAGACAAACGGCACGTCAAACTGGGTCTTGTCGATGTGATAGACGTCATCGGCAGGGGAGAGAACCTCGGACTCATCGATGTAGTCGATCTCGATGGCCTGCAGGACCTGCGCCTCGACAATGTGGCCGATGCGGCACTTGGCCATAACAGGGATGGAGACGGCCTCCTGGATGCCCTTGATCATCTTGGGGTCGCTCATGCGCGAGACGCCGCCCGCGGCACGGATATCGGCCGGAATGCGCTCGAGTGCCATGACGGCGCAGGCGCCTGCCTCCTCGGCGATGCGCGCCTGCTCGGGTGTGGTGACGTCCATGATGACGCCGCCCTTGAGCATCTGCGCGAGCTCGCGATTGAGTTTGACGCGATCGGCCTTGCTGGTCTGTTCTGCCATGGTTGCTCCCTTGGTTGGCATGTGCATTGCTTGACGGAACATCCTATCGGGGAGCTGGGTATGGCGAAATACTCAGTTTTCAAGATAATAACAAGGTCAGACTAATACCAGATTGAATGGCTGAATAAGGTCAGGTGATAGGCTCATGCTTGACTACAATTTGGAAAAACGCGGCGAAGCATCGCTTTATGAGTATGTTTACCAGAAAATTCGAGATGATATTGTTGCTGGACGTATTGCGGCGGGGGAGCATCTTCCGTCTAAGCGCGCCTTTGCCAGTCATCTGGGAATCAGTGTCATTACCATCGAGAATGCATATAGCCAGTTACTTGCCGAGGGCTATATTTGCTCAATGCCGCGTCGTGGCTACTACGCTTGCGAGCTTCCGGATGCACCGGTTTTGGCTTCGGCTGCGGAGGGCATCGACCGAGATGCCGCCTCCGCGGGTCCCAGCGCGCATGATGTCAACGGACAGGTCGAGCGATTCGATGCACTTTCTCCTTCCGCTTTGGAGGCGGCGCGGCTTTGGCAAAGCGCACTACGGGCGACGCTGGCATCCGAAGATGAGCGCGAAATCTTTTCGCCCGCACCGGCGCAGGGCACCGCTCGGCTGCGACGCGCAATTGCTCACCACCTGCGTGGGACAAGGGGCATGAATGTCGATCCCAATAACATTGTTATCGGCGCGGGCGCCCAGCTGCTCGATACCATGTTGGTTCAGTTGCTTGGCGCTGACAAGGTGTATGCCGTTGAGGACCCGGGCTATTTACGTCTGACGCGCATCTATCAGGCTATGGGCTGCAAAGTTCGACATATCCCGTTGGATGATGAGGGCGTGGACTTGAGCGCTCTGCAGAAAACCGGGACCGATGTACTTCATCTGATGCCGTCCCATCAGTATCCGACCGGCCTTGTGACGAGCATTGCGCGGCGCTATGCGCTTCTGAGCTGGGCCGCCGAGCGACCAGGTCGGTATCTCATCGAAGATGACTTTGATTGTGAGTTTCGCCTTGCCGGGAAGCCGATTCCCGCGCTCGCGTCGATCGATGCCGCCCAGTCGGTTATCTACACCAACACGTTTTCGAAGAGCCTTTCATCGGCGTTGCGTTTGGCGTACATGGTGTTGCCCGATGAGTTAATGGAGCGGTTTAGGCGCAACCTTGGTTTCTACGCCTCGTCGGTGAGCTCTGTTGATCAGGTCGCTTTGGCGCGTTTGCTGGAATCGGGTGATTACGAGCGACATGTGAACCGCGTGCGCGTTTGTGCTCGCGAGGCGCGTGATGGCCTGATGGCGCTTGTGCGGAAGGTATTTCCGGCAGGAGAGGTCTCGATCGAGCATGCAGACGCGGGCCTTTACTGTATCGTGGTTGCGGAGCGTGGAGCGGGCGGAAGCTCTTTTGTGCGGGCCCTCACGCGCTCGAGTATCCCTTTTGTCGATATCAGTGACTGTTATTGGTGTGCCGATGGCGCATCTGTCCCTGAAAACTCAACTCAAATTCTTGTCCAGTATGACGATCTGAGTCCAAAAGTGCTAACTACCTTGGAATTGCAGCTAATGGGGGGCACTCTGCAACCTAAGTGAGTAGACTTTTAGCACTTTGGCGACCAGGCAGTTTTGTAACAAGCTATCTACCTGCACTGATAATTGTCCTTGGGGGAAGCGGGCACTGCGGGGGCGCGTCAACAGCGCGCGATTTCCGCGTCGCAGCGCTACCCTGATGCTGAACGCCGGGACGATGACCCACTGACCTGCTGACGCCTCTTCGGCC
>JAXJKV010000027.1:0-59026 GCA_036297525.1 Collinsella sp. | reverse complement strand
GAGCACGAGTGGGGCGAGAGGAGGTACTTGGACATGTCGAAGCTGGAGGAGATGGACGAGCTGAGGGGAAAGGCGGAGGGCTAGAAGAGGACGGGGCCGGAGACGGCTAAATCAATTTGCGAAAGAATCTTGACGGTACCCCTCTTTAGCACCTGTCTAGCGAAGCGAATCGTAGCCAGCGGCTTTATCGTCTTGCATTTGCGAGGGCCAGACGGGATGCGTAAGAGCGATGACTGAAAGAATCGTCGCAGGCGGCTTCACGCACGACTTCAATCGCGCCTCAGTATTGCTCAATAAGCTGCTCACTTCATGAACGGAAAACCTTTTAACGAGTCGGTGCTCGAAAATCAACGATTCCCCAGGTGAGGCAATCCCACTTTCCTTTCTCCCTATCGAGATCAGGATACTCGTTCAAAAACATCGCGACGCCTTTCTCCATGCGCGCGAGCAGGGCGGTTAAGTTGAGGGTGATCTTGATGCGGCAGTCGTCCTCAACCCCATTCGTCTTCGGCGAGCTGATGGCGCCATATCCCATGACCAGCTGACTGTCGTCATCGAAGACCCGTATGCCGATCAAATGGAACGGCGAGTATTTTGCGCCCGCGCCGTCAACAACGGAAGATCCGGTATGGAGCACGGCATTTCGCAGCTGGCAGAAATCGGATGCGGTGAAGTTGTCCCCCCGTGTGAGCGCACTCATTGTGTGCTTGATATGGTCTCGACTTTGCTCGCGAGACCGGTCGATGTTGTCGACCACAGGGGCGCCAGGAAGCCCGAGGTACTTTGTACACCAATCTCGCTGCCCGTCGTTATTGCTAGGGTCAATCAAGTTCGAACAAGCATCCGGAATCGTGACAGGACCGTAAGGCAAGAGATTAGCAGCCCGGCGTCGAACGCCATGCGGGCCTCTCCGATGAGGTTTCTCGGCGAGCGCTCAATGATTCGCGAGGCGCCCTGGTGCGAACTCGTTTCGTTTTCCATCTCTGAGAGCGATAGGTCAAGTTCCAAGCACATCGGTTATCCCTCGATCTCTATGCTCTCGCCGTCATTGTTCGGAACCAACCTCACAGAGTAAGCGAGCTGCGCCACCGTTTGATATAAGGTCTCCACGTTCATGGTCTTTGGCTTCAGACGCTGGTCGAGCGCCTGCGGGGTGAGGTCGAGATCGAGGGCAAGGGAGCGTTGGGGCGGCCCTGCTCCTCGAGTATCGACTTGATGGCGTCTACGGATCCCATAGCTGCAACATCCCCCGACAGAAAGAGCGGGGATGGTTGCCCACCTCCGCCCCGTTGATTGTTCAAAGTTCAAAAAAGCTTACGTCCGAATTTCCGCAGATGGCCAAAGGAGAAATGGCGCCTTGCAGATTACCTATAGGCATATTCCACGGCCCGAACTGAAAACAAAGACTAGCGTCTCACTTCGCAAATCCTCGCAGCCCTGGTACTTTGGCTGCAAAGCCTCGCACGATGCCCCGCTCGTAGCCGTTGAGGCCCCACTTGCCAACGAAGAACGCAAGCAAGACGAGATACACCACGCCCCCGAGCAAGAAAAGCCAAAAAGTGCCGTGACCCATTGGAAAAAGCCAGTACGCCGCTCCCGAAACTACAGTGCCAGCAGCCCATGGAACCGCTAATGCAGCGATCTCGCGCCAAAACATGGCGATGTCCAACCCGGCACGCTTTGCGTAATACCAATTCATGACGAGCCCGTTTCCAACAAACATGCACACGCCGCTGCAGACCGCCACGGCAACGATGCCGAACCTCGGTGCGAGCAGGATGGATCCGGCGATGTTCACCACAGAGAGGGCGAGATATACGACACCCCTGAAGTAATACTTGTTCTCGACCTGCAGAATCGTCAGCCCAAGGTTCTGAATGAGGTCAATGGTGAGGGGCAGCATGACAGCGAGGGCGATCCAAAAAGCCTCCCCGTATGCGTCACCCGCCCAAAGCACGATGAAGTCAGGGCCGAGCACGATGAAGCCGCCAAGGATGATCGAACACGCCAAGAATGTGATGCGCCCGACCTTCGCGAAAAGAACCGAGATGGCAACATTATCGCGGTCGCGGTGGTAGAGCTCCGAGACGCGCTGAAAGAAGACGCCGGCAATGGACACACCGGCCTGCATATAAGCACTGTACACCTGCGCTCCCACAGCAAAAACCGCAACCGAAGCGGAGCCGTAGAAGTAAGCCACAACAAGCTTGCCTGAGGACCAGAAAACCTGGTCGGCAACCGTCACCATGACAATGGAGACCGAAAAGCCCAGAAGACACCTTACGAGTCGCTTGTCCCAACCATGGTACTTATAGCTCACGTGGAGGAACCCCTGCGCGAACACGCGCTGCATGGTCGCGCAGAGGATGTTCATGGCAAGGATGACGACGGTGATGACAAGCGCATTTGGAAATGCCTGGCCGAGGACGAGAATCAGCACGGGCTGCGCGATCAAGGTCAAAAGTTGCGAACCCTTGAGGAAGACGAAACGTTCGTTGGAGTTGATGGCGGCGATATTGATGGTATTGTTGAAGGTAACGACCGTGTTTACCGCGAGGACGCAAAGCATCACGCAGCACTCATCAACCTGTCCAGGAGTGAAAGAGCCGGCATACACGGCTCTGAAGACAGGAATTATCGCCGCGACCACAAGCACGGCCAGAACGGAGAGTCCCCAGTACAGTCGCTTGGCGATGGCCAGCGTATTTTCCATCATACGCTCGTCGCCCTCCGCCTTATACATGCTGTAGTAGCGTCCCACACCTGCGGAAAGGACGCTGTTGATGGACACCACGTAAGACATGATAGGGCCAACGGTCTGGTAGAGACCGTATTCGTCCTGCCCAATAATGGAAAGCAGAAGGGGAATGTAGAGAAAGTTGACGACGATTTGCGCGAGCGTGTAAGCATATGAAATGACGATACCCTGCTTACGCCGTTTCGACGGACTCGCATCAGAAACACCCGAGAACATACGCTTAGACATGGGCAGCACTCCCCATTGCAGCCTTTCTTGTAGATAACACCTTGTGAAGACGCTTCAATACGCCCTTAGCTTTAAAGAGAATAACGTACGCACGCCAGCGACCCCCGGTGACAAGACGGAAAGCCATGCCATAACGGCTCGCCAACTCATCCATGTACGGGTTTTCCCGCCATACTGGAAAGCTCCCGTCCATCCATCTAAAGAATTCCGGCTTATATGTATCGGAATTCTCACTGACCTTAGCGGAACGTGTACCTCCCCAGAACAGAACATGGAGGATGCAGAGTGCCTCCAGCTCATCGGCGTAGCGTTCGCGCTTTTCAGACGCTATCTGGGCCAGCATGCCCTCTGCCGATTTTATGATGTCGAGCGCCCTCTCCTCAGGCACTTCATGTAATGCACTTGTGGGCCGTTGCACGTAGAGGTATGGCGTCGCACCAATAGAAGAGGCCTCGCCTATTGCAAGCAGAAGGGCGACGGCCGAAGCCATGTCCTCACCGATGCGTGGCCCCTCGACGAGGTGTATGCCCGACTCGATAAAGCTCTGCCGGCAATACAATTGCCGGCAGAGCGAGTCGCTTTCCGGTATATAACCGGAAAGCGACTCGCTCTTCCGGTACCCGCCCCGCCAGGGACAGCAATGTGATAGCAGCGAGCCATCAGGCGTCACCCTGTCATAATTGAAGCAGAGGATCTTAGGGCGCATCTCCAAAGCAGCCCCGATAACGCGAGCAAGTTCACCCGGAACAAGCCGATCATCCGAGTCCACGAAAAGAAGATACTCACCCGTCGCAAGCGCCGCACCAAGAGCACGGGCGGAATTCTGCCCGCCATTAACCTTGCGATGGAGGTTTGTTCGGATATCGTATCCAGCAAGAATACTGGAGAGCCTTGCACCGTAAGAAGGATCAGATCCATCGTCAACGACAATGGTCTCCAGGGAGATGCCGGCATGAACGCATTCCTCGATTGAAGCAAGGCAGCGTCGAAGATACTCTTCCTCGGTGTTGTAAACGGGAATGACTATGGAAAGGTCAGGCATGTTAAATGGCCAATCATTCTAAGGTCCGCTAATCCAGCTCGGCGGGCGCATCGCCGAGTATCTTGCGGTAGGAACAGAGATATCGAACCTCGGCAAGGCTTCGCCACCTGAGGGCTCGTTTCGCCACGGAAACCCATCCACGTACGCCCATATTCCATGGTTTAGGCTTGAAGGCGAAGTGGACGATCGAAGCGGAACCGCCAGCCAAAACGCCCTCTCTCGCGTATCGCGCTGCATTGTCGGAAAGCAGGTTGTATTCTTCAGAGAGGTGCAAATCGTTCCTACCGGGCCAATCCGGAAAAGCAAGATGAAGGAGGTCCTGATCACCAATTCCTTGATAACTGGCCAAGGTCTCATCATCGAGCAAATCCAAGGTGTGCATAACGCAATCGCAAAGATTCGCTTCCGGCTCAATAACGAGACAACCGGAGTAAAGATCGCACCAAGAGGGATTCGCCGCCTGCCCCGCCACACATGCTGAAAGATGAGGACGGTCAAAGAGGCAATCAATGTTTCGAACGATAAGCATATCCGAATCCAGCAGGATTATCTTCTCAAACTCCGTCGCCGAGAGAATGCGGAGCTTCGAAAAAGAAGCGTTCCAGTGATCAAATCCTCTGGCGTCGTTAAGCCTTCGAACGGCCTCGGGTGCCTCAACTCCCTCTACCTGCCGAATAAGAGAGCCCTCGGATTCAATGATAGAGCGCTCGTGCCCGCCCACATTCGGAGTCACAAACACAACGAGCTGATGGGAACAGCCGCTTCGCTGAAGAGACCGCGCAAGGGCAAGTACACCTTTAAGATATCCGGCTCCACCAGTGTAGAACGTTGCATAAACCCTCGACCCTGTGTGTCTTGCGAGCATTGTTTCCTGTCTTCCCATGCTACCTTCCCCTATTTTCAGTCCAGACCTTATATGGCTTCATGCTTCCCGCCTCAATGCAGAGACCCAGAAGAGCGAGGCCCGAAGCAAACGAATATGGCATCTTCGGATGTGCGGCGATGAGCCTCTCCTTCGCGTGCTTGTAGGCAACCGTCTCGTCGGGTAGCCACGTTCCGTCAAAATGGTGTATGACGTACGTGTTTTCGGTCAGGTGAACCTGGCGGGTCTTATGATCCTTAGGGGAAAAGTAGTCCTTCGGATACAACGCGAAACCTTCAACGGTCTGCTTTCCCCCGTTCAGTTCGAGCCCCAACTCTAAACAGGCGTTGGTGATGGCAACAACATTTGTCGTCTCGTCGTAGCTTCCGTCCGATAAGACGAAGGCCCTTCCCTCATAATCTCGCAAAAGTCGCTCAAATAGGGGGAATGACCTTCGACAGGCCATCAGGCCTGTCGAGATGCGAGAGGGGGTCTCAAAACCCGAAAAAGCATCCTCTTCGAGGAAGCGATCGAGGGGATGCAAAACCTCGACGTCTGTATCCATGTAGATGCCGCCATGCTCGACAAGGACCTTCAGCCTCGCGTAGTCGCTTGCGAATGCCCATTTCTTCGCCGCAAGCGCCTCCTCGAAGTAGCGGTTACCGCCGCTGTCGAAGTTGTCTTCATCCCATCGAACGATCTCGTAGTCAGGACAATGTTCTTTCCAGGAACTAATGCAGCGCTCCGCCATTGGCGGCAGCGGCTTACCACCGAACCAGATGTAGTGAATCGTCTTGGGGATCTTCACTTCGCTACTCATGTAATCGCTCCATACTCACACACAACGTGCTAGAAGATGCTGAGCACGCTGTTGATATCTGCCACGTAGGGAATCGCGCCGTACCACTCCGGCCTCGCCGCGCCAATGACGACGAAATAAATGAGGAAGCCCGCACATGCCACCAACTTTACGATTCGCCGCTCGTTATGCGGAACGCGGCCAAGGACCGTCGGAATAGCGAGAATCGCAAAGAGCATGAAGTACATCCCCAGCCGCCCCACGATTTCCACCCGCATCTTGAAGACCTCGAAGATGAACCAGAGCATGATGCCGTGCAGAAGCAGCGCGTCATGGGGTCCTTCTTCACCCCTCTTTCTGGAAACAGAGAAATAATTCGCGCACAAGCAGCAGCAGACGAAGGCTACGGCGGCACCTATGAGCGCGCCATAGTAGTTCGATCCCATGAACTCATCCGAATAGAGGGACTCTCGCCCGTAGAGACGTGCAACCAGGTTCACAATCGGCCCGCTGGACGCGAATACGACTGCAGCCGCAAGCAAATAGAGCAGGTACTCCCTCTTGCCAAAGGGGAGCCGCTTCACAAGTAAGAGAACGAGAACGAATATCGCCGACTGGTGAAAAAGGAACGCCACCAAAACGGAAGCGACGAAGGGCCAGGTCTTTTCCCGCATGAGCCATACGAGTCCGATGGCAAGGACACCGATGGCTATTGACTGTCTCATGGTGTTCATCGAACTGAAGTACATGTTCAACGTTACATAGAGAAAGAAGCTCAGCATCATGTCCTCGGAGCACTCATAGATGAGATAGGCAACGGGAAATATGCACAATGCACTTGAAATGACGATAAGGAGCTGATAGTTGCTGGAAATCTTGTTAAGCAACAGGCAGAGAGCGGTAAACAGATACTCATAGCGCTCGAGATGGAAGGCGGCCACTCCTTCAAAACCTATACGAACGTACGCTTCGCAAAACTGCCGGGTATCAACGCCGACCACATAGCTTCTTACGGCCGCCACACTGAAAAGCGTAAGCGCAACGATGATGACGTAAGCCTTCTTATTTGAAGATGATGCCCCAGGGCCCATCATAATAAGGCCCAGCAGGAGAATCATCGATAGGATAAAAAGATAGACAAGCATGCCTAGGCAACCCCTGCCCTATCTATAGAACCTAAGGAAGATTCCTCGAAACTCATTTCCTCACCAGTCCCTCGTAGAACTCCATCAGGCGCTCGGCGTTTACTGCGGCCGAATAACCGGCGTCCTCCAAGCGTCCTGGAGCCCCCAAGTGCCTACCACCCGCAATTGCGGCCGAGAGAGCCGCGACCCAAGCATCCATTGGCGCGTCGAAAGCCGTGAACGACCCCGTGCCCGCGATGTCCGTCTCGGAGGGCACGCCGGTTGAGTACACACACGGCAGTCCCGCAGCCTGTGCCTCCACGGCCGAAACCGGCAGGCCCTCATAAAGCGACGGCATAAAGAAGACATCAAAGAGCGAGTAGAAACGTTGGACGTCGCTCCTCAAGCCAAGCAGCATCACGGAGTTTTCCAGACCCATTTCGTCGACGAGCTCCTGGAGCTCCCGACGTTCATCGGCGCTGTTGCTCTCCCCAATAATGACGAGCCTGGCAGGGCCGTGAGCAGCCACATACTCACCGAAAGCCCTGACCGCAAAGGAGAAGTTCTTCTGCAAGGATATCCGGCCCACACATCCCACCACGGGCTCCTCGGGGCCTATTCCGAGTTCCGCCCTGCAGCCCGCCCGAACCTCAGGGTCGAAAGCGAAACGCTCTATGTCGATGCCGTTCCTCATCGTAAGGAAGTCCTTCCCACCGAAGAGGTAGCGGCCGGCGTCTTCGGAGCACGCGACCCTGTCGGTCGCCCAACGCCGCCCGAACCAGATGAGCGGCGCGTTACGCACACGATGGCTGAACCTATCCGAGCTGCTGTTGAGATGACTGTGTAGTACGCGATGGTCAACCCCGGCCTCGGCTGCGTAACGAAGCGTCCAGAACGCCGAGTTGGGCATATGGCAGTGCACGACGTCGTATTCGGAACCGTGTTCGCGAAAGAACTCCCTGGTCTCCCTGACGAAGGCCGGGAGGTCGACGCTCGCCTGCGTGACTGTAAAGACCCGCGCCCCCTCATTCCTGAATTCATCATCGAAATTGAGAGGGTGCCGTGGCTCGCCGTTAACAACGTCATGGTGCAGGTAGTCGTAGACGACACGGCTCTCGTCGCGATGGCGGAACATGTTTCGCACGAACGACGTGACCCCCGCATCGGCGGACAGGGAGGGAACAACATTGAGCACTTTTATGGGTTCAGTGCTTACCAAACTAAACTCACCTCGTGTTTCGTCATGTGATGGCATGGACGGGTTCGACAAGAACGACGGGAACCCCAAACGCTAGAGATGGGGCGTTGCATGCCTCATCTCCCTTCGCTCGTGAGCCTCGATTAGTCGGGTGTACAACCAAGGTGCGCCGGCAATTGCGAGGAAGCGAGCCTTGTCACCCCGGCGCACGCCGGGATCCGCCAAAAGGCCCATAAGGTTCCTGCGCACATAGGACAGTGCCTCGACCTGGTAAGACCTGGGCTCTTCTCCCCCCTCATTGCAATGGTCGGCGATTCGAAAGAGCCGCGTGAGCTCAAGCGCCTTGTGGTAGGTGAGCCCGGAGGCGCAGCCGGGAAGGAAGGGCTTCGCCGCATCCTCGATCGCCTGGATAGCGGCACTGAAGTCATGCAATTGCTTAAGGGACGTATTGGCGGGCCTAACGGTGGAGCCGGCGCGCCTCATGTATCCGTATATCGGCTCCTTCAACAGCGCGAATGACGCCGCCGATAGGACCTGCGCGCCAAACGCTATGTCATCCTCATAGCGCCTACCCGATGCAAACGGATTAGCAAGATACGTCTTCCTCGACGCCAGATGGGCCCACGCCGAAGCAATAACATCCTCATAGAGGATATGGGAAAGGAAGCTCTCCTGATCAAGGAGCTCGTACTCGCGAGAATCGCTCCATTCAAGAGCCTGGATGGCGCGAGTGCCGGGCACGATCAAATGCCTTCCAATGACTTGCTCTGCACCGCTCTTCGAAAGAGCATTCGCAAGGAGACTCAGATAGTGCGGAGACACGACGTCGTCGCCATCAACAAATGTGATGTAATCTCCATGAGCTTCGAGCACGCCGCGATTCCGAGCACAGGATTGCCCACCATTCTTTTGATGGATAACGCGCACGCAGGGATTCGAAGCATAGGCGTCCAGCAAATCGCCCGTACCGTCGGTCGACCCATCATCGATAAGGATGAACTCATGCTCGCCGTCATAATCCTGTGCAAGCAGGCTCTCCATGCAATAGCCCACGCAATCACGAAGGTTATAAAACGGAACAATGACAGAAATTAAAGAGGGTATTTTATCCACGCGTCCTGTCCTTCAATGTTGAACCTCCACAGGGAGCACTTCCGAGTTCCGGCGCCCGAAGCAAGTACCCATGCTTCCTGAAGTAATGAGCGAGGCCCCTCATGTGCTCCCAATTCGTCTTGCTCAAGAGCCTTTTCTTCGATATGCGCTGGTATAAGTGCGTCATAGAGGATCCGTGTGACCTCACGACGCGGTAGCCCGCTTCGTGGCAGCGAAGGCACCAGTCCACATCCTCGGGGGCGTAGAAGATTGCCTCGTCGAGAAGGCCCACTCGCTCCCAGGCCCAAACCGGAGTGACCCAGCAGGCCGAGAGGAGATAACCCACGTCCTGCACGCCGCCGATGACAGGCGCCTCCGGCACCTCGGCCTCGGCGGCACGCTCGGCCACGCGCCCGAGGGGCCACGCTTTGCCGAACTTGATTCCGAGCGTAGGGAGGTTGCGCCCCGAGAGCTGCTCAGAGCCATCCCCGCCCACGAGCGTGGGGCCGGCGACCGCAATGGCGGGGTCGGACTCCAGGGCATCGACGGCCGAGCCCATAGCTGCTTCGTTGGCCACTGTATCGGAGTCGAGCACGCATATGTAGCTAGGGCGTGGGCTCATGGCGAGCGCCTCCCTGATGGCGATGTTGCGACTAACCGTCGTGCCGAGGTTGCGCCCCTGCGGCAGCACGTGTAGGCGTCCGTCGGAGGCGGCGATCTCGACGAGGGAGTCAAGCGTCCCATCGGTTGAGCCGTTGTCCACGACGTACGCGGCGGCGCACATGTCGCCCAACCCGAGCACGCTCTCGAGACAGGCGCGCACGTACCCCTCCGAGTTCCATGTGAGAATGACGAAGGCGACGGTGCGAGAAATCTTCCCACCGTGCTCGCAATAAGATGCGGTCGCGCTCACTTCCCCGTACCCCCTGCCATCGCCTTGAAGGTCCTCACGAAGATGCGCAAGTCGAGCGCGAAGCTCGCGTGGCGCACGTAGAAGAGCTCGAGCATCTGGCGGTCGCCGTTAGCCCATGTAGCGTTGTTCCTGTCCGTGACCTGCCACCAACCGGTGATGCCGGGCTTACGCGACAGGAACTCGTCGCGAGCATCGCCGAACTCGTAGGTCTCCTCGACGGTCACCGGTCGCGGGCCGATCACCGACAGGTCCCCCATGAGGACGTTCAAAAACTGCGGGAACTCGTCGATCGAGTACTTGCGCAGGAAGCGACCCACGCGCGTCACGCGCGGATCGTCGTCAAGTTTCTGCTCGCGTTTCCATTCCTCGAGCTGCTCCCGTGTCATGTAGAGCTCCGGATGCGCGTGCGCGTCGGCGGCCATCGTCCGGAACTTCCAGATATAGATGCGCTTGCCGCCCTTGCCCACGCGCTCCTGGCGGAAGAATGGGTTACCCGGGGAGTCCAGGGCTATGGCGGCGCAGAGGAGGACGCCCGGCAGGAAGCCCGCCGCCACGACGGCCGCCGAGAAGGCGACGTCGAAGGCGCGCTTCGCGGCGCGGTACGGGAGGCCGCCCGGACTCGGGGCGGGGACGCTGGCATCCCTCGGAGGGGCAACGAATTCACCCCTGGCAACCGAAACAGGTTGATCCACCTTTACTTCAAATTGAGCTTTAGCATTGTCGGGGCGGACATCGGCATTCGACATCAGCTCGGAACCGAGCGCGCACGACATCGTCGCCCCGATCTCAGGCGGCGCCACAGGCGCATTGCTCTCTGTTACTTCTTTAGCAGCCACGGTCAAACTTACGTCCCTGTCCCCCAGGGATCCCCCAATCGATAAATTCAAAAGTGCGAACGAATAGCCGGTGCAACGTCTCCCCTACGTTTTGCTGGGAACGTCCAGAGCAAGCAGCTCCCTAAATGCGGAGTCGCCTTCGCCTACGTCCACCAGGCACCAACGCTTATGACGGTCGATCTTTTTAACGCGGGCCTCTTGCCCCACCAAGGGACCCTGCTCTATGTGCAACACGCCGCCTTCTATGCGCGCAACGCTGTTGCGCACCACGCCGTCACCATCCAGCACGCTGCGGTACCAGTCCTGTGCATCGTCCGGCATGGGCATGTACGCCCGCTCCCTACTGCCGGCGATGCGACAGCCAAAGCTCAGCTGAGCCAGGGCCCTATCGAGCGCGGCGGCATCGTGCGTGGCGACGAAGAAGTATTCCTTGTACATGGGTTTGGTTTGGAGCGACCAGGCGCCGTCCCGCTTAAACCAGAACTCCTTTTGCATCACAAAAGCGTCCTGCATAAGGTTGTGCGGGATAATGCAGCGGACCTTTTCGCAGATCTCGCGCTCTTTTCCATTAGGGGTGTGGACCAGATACCAGCGGACGCGGCCGTGCTGGCTGTTGGTGGTGGCGCCGTTAAATGCGCCCGGTAGCTGCTCTTGGCGCCGTGCTGTCTGTTCCATGTTCTCGCCCCCTTTTTTGGCTTTGCGATGCACGCAAATGCAGGGGCGTTTAGAACAGGCTTCTCGCTCGCAGCTAGGCGCAGTCGCAAAAGTACAGGTTTTTATAGAGGGGTATGGAGATGTACCTACTAGCAGTACATTTTGCGTAATCTGGGCAAACGCTGAATAATTGCTCGTATAATGTCGTCTGTCAATAGATACAAAAACCTGTACCTTTTTGTGCAACAAAAAAAAAGCCGCTCAACCAGCGGCTTTTCTTATTTCGGCATGAAAAAGGCGACCGCCCTTTGTGGACAGTCGCCTTTGTTAATTGTTGTGAAGCTTGTCTTAAGCGCGGGTCTTGATCTCCTCGGTCACCTTGGCAACAAACTCGTCGACGCTCATCTGAACAGTCTCGTTGGAGCGATCGCGGACGGAGATGTTGCCGGCCTCGACCTCCTTCTCGCCCAGGATGAGCATGTAGGGCACGCGATCGATACTGCGGGCCTCGCGGATCTTGTAGCCGATCTTCTCATCGCGGTCGTCGCAGACCACGCGAATGCCGGCCTCCTCCAGCTTGGCGCACACCTCGTGGGCGTAGTCGCGGCTCTTCTCGGAAACCGGAAGCGCCTTGACCTGCACGGGAGCCAGCCAGGTGGGGAACTTGCCCGCAAAGTGCTCAATCAGAATACCGATGAAGCGCTCGATGGAGCCAAAGCACACGCGGTGCAGCATGATGGGGCGCTTCTTGGTGCCGTCGGCGTCCACGTACTCCAGATCAAAGTTGAGCGGCATCTGGAAGTCGAGCTGAACGGTGCCGCACTGCCAGGTGCGGCCGAGCGAGTCCTCCAGGTGGAAGTCGATCTTGGGGCCATAGAAGGCGCCGTCGCCCTCGTTAACCTCGTAGTCCATGCCCAGCTTCTCCAGAGCGGTGCGCAGGCCCTCCTCGGCGCGCGCCCAGTCCTCGTCCGAGCCCATGGAGTCCTCGGGGCGGGTGGAAAGCTCAACGTGGTACTTAAAGCCAAACTTCTGGTACACGGAGTCGATAAGGTTGACCACGCCCACGATCTCGTCGGTCAGCTGGTCGGGACGCACAAACAGGTGGGCGTCGTCCTGGTTAAAGCAACGCACGCGGAACAGGCCGTGCAGGGCGCCGCGCAGCTCGTGGCGGTGAACCAGGCCAATCTCGCCGGCGCGGATAGGAAGCTCGCGGTAGGAGTGCGGCTTGGAGGCGTACACCAGCACGCCGCCCGGGCAGTTCATGGGCTTAATGCAGTACTCTTCGTCGTCGATGACGGTGGAGTACATGTTGTCCTTGTAGTGATCCCAGTGGCCACTGGTCTTCCACAGCTGTTTGTTCATGATGAGCGGCGTGGAGATCTCCACGTAGCCGGCCTTGTGGTGGATCTCGCGCCAGTAGTCCAGCAGCGTGTTCTTAAGGATCATGCCGTTGGGAAGGAAGAACGGGAAGCCGGGGGCCTCGTCGCGCATCATAAAGAGGTCCATCTCGCGGCCGATCTTGCGGTGGTCGCGCTTCTTGGCCTCCTCCAGCATGTGCATGTGCTCGTCGAGCTCTTCCTTGGTAGCAAAGGCGACGCCGTTGATGCGGGTGAGCATCTTGTTGTCCTTGTCGCCCTTCCAGTAAGCGCCCGAGACGCCAGTGAGCTTAAAGGCCTTCAGCGCCTTGGTGTAGCAGATGTGGGGGCCGACGCACATGTCGATGTAGTCGCCCTGCTGGTAGAAGGTGATGCGGGCGTCGTCGTCCAGGTCGCCGATGTGCTCGACCTTGTACTTCTCGCCGCGCTCCTCCATAAGGGCAATGGCCTCGGCGCGGGGCTTCTCGTACACGGAGAACTTGAGGTTCTCCTTGACGATCTTCTTCATCTCGGCCTCGATCGCGGGGAAGTCGTCCTCGCTGATCTTGACGCCCTCGGGCAGGTCGACGTCGTAGTAGAAGCCGTTGTCGGTCGCGGGGCCGTAGGCAAAGTCGGCCTTGGGGTACAGGCGCTTGATGGCCTGCGCCATGATGTGCGCGGCAGAGTGGCGGATGACGTGCGTGACCTCGTCCTGCGGGAGTTCGGCCACCGAACCGTCATTGTAGAGTGCCTTCATGGGTATGTTTTCTCCTCTCGGATGCCTAATGCAAGTGCGTGCGATGCGCTCGGCGTTTTTGACTTGCATCATTATAGGCAGGTTGCCTTGGTATACAAGCGCCCGCCACACCTTAATGGCACGGCGGGCGATTTTCTACGCATGCTTCATCGCGTGGGCGCGGGGTGCGCGTGTGGCTTGCGCGGGACGCGCGGTGCCCGTGGCTTGCGGCCGGCCCGGCGATGAATGCGTTACTGGATGCGAGTTCGGCAGTAGGGGCAGACCTTCCAGTGCGCATCGAGCGGGCGATGGCAGCTGGGGCAGACGTTGCGAACCTGGGTATCGCACACCGGGCAGACGACGAAGTCCTTCTCGATGGGCGCGCCGCACTGCGGGCAGGTGCCGTACTGGGCAAGCTGACGCTCGCGCAGAGCCATGTCCAGCTCCTGCTCCTCGCGATCGGACGCATAGGAGTGCGGGCGCAGGACCAGGTAGGCAATGAGGCCTACAAATGGGATGAGGGCGATGATGCCCCATGCCACGTAGGCGCTGGCGCCGCGGCGGCGAGCGTCGATGAACACATAGACGACCGACAGCACATACAGGGCGATGATAAAGCCAACGAAGGCATAGACGACGCCCATAAGCTGCGGCGACATGAGCTCGGAGATGTACTTGGACATTACGGGTACCTTTCGGATTATTTACAGTCTGGTCAAGTTTACCACGGGGTTTGTTTATATGGGACTACGGCTGGATACGAGGCTGGCGCAGACACAAACATCTCAATCTGTAACAGGTGGGAGCGGAATCCTCGTCTAACTGTTACAGATCGAGACGAACGGTTGCCGTAGTTGTCGGCGGACGAGGTTGTCGACGTTGCCGGGCCTCCCCTCGCATACCGTTGGCGGGTGTTGCGGGGCTGTTCGCCGCATTGCCGCCGCACTGGGGACGCGCAGACCGTAGGATAGTCTTATTGACAGCCTGTCAACTCGTCTGGGAGGCACTGTGACAGAAACGTTTGATATCGCGATTGTCGGCGCGGGCATCACCGGATGCGCCATCGCGCGGCAGCTCGCGCGATTTGAACTGTCCATTTGCGTGGTCGAGGCGGCCAACGACATCGCGCTGGGCGCATCGAAGGCCAACGGCGGCCTGGTGCACGCCGGCTACGATCCGGCACCGGGAACCGTAAAGGCACAGGTCAACGCCCGTGGCTGTGAGTTGTACGGTACGTGGGCACAGGAACTGGGCTTTCTGTTCTGCCGCACCGGGTCGATGGTGCTAGGCTTTAACGACGAAGACCGCGCGCATCTGGAGCAGCTGCGGAGCAATGGCCTTACCAACGGTGTGCCCGAGCTGTCGATCGTCGGACCCGACCACATCCACGAGTTAGAGCCGCACGCCAGTGCCGATGCAACGTGCGCGTTGTGGTGCCCCTCGACTGGGTTTGTCGACCCGTTTGAGGTTGCCATCGCCGCGCTGGAGAACGCCGTGGCCAACGGGGCGACGTTTATGCGGTCCGCGCCGGTGGAAGCGATTGAGGTTGCTGGCGGCGAGGCTACCGACGGTGCTGCGCGCTTTACGCTGATGACGCCTGCCGGCGATGTGTGCTGCCGCTACCTGATCAACGCCGCAGGCAACGGCGCCGCCGACATCTCGCATATGGCGGGCGCCGAGGAGTTCCAGATGGTCTGGCGTCAGGGCAACATCGTGGTGCTGGACAAGGAGCCACGCACGCTCATGCCGCTCTACCCCGTGCCGACGCCGGTGTCGAAGGGCGTTATCGTGACGGGCACCGTGCACGGCAACACCGTGATTACCGCCACGGCTGCCGTGCGCGAGCCGGGCGACACGCAGACCTATGCAAGCGATGTGGACGCGCTGCTGACCGGCGCGCGCAAGCTGGTGCCCGATCTGGATACGCGCCGCGTGGTGCGCACGTTTGCCGGCGGGCGTCCGGTCATTCAGGGAACGAACGACTTCTTTATTGGGCAGTCGGCCGTGGTGCCGGGGCTTTTCCAAGCGGCGGGCATCCAGTCGCCGGGCGTGGCGAGCGCGCCGGCCATTGCCGAGCGCATGGAGCTTGTGATGCGTGAGGCGGGCGTGGAGCTGCACGAGCGGGCGGACTGGAACCCAATTCGCCGCGAGCCGGACGACTTTGACCGCGCACCGCTGGCGCGCAAGGAAGAACTCATTGAGTCCGATCCCGCGTGGGGGCAGATTGTCTGCCGCTGCGAGACGGTGCCCGAGGCCGAGATTGTGGCCGCGATTCGGCGCCGCCCGGGTGCAATTTCGGTCGAAGGTGTCAAGCGCCGCTGTCGTGCCGGCATGGGTCGGTGCCAGAGCAGCTTTTGCCAGAGCCGTGTGGTAGCGATCCTAGCACGCGAGCTGGGCTGCGACCCCAGCGAGGTGCTGTTGGAGGATGCCGGATCTTGGTTGGTCGAGGGACCGCTGAAGGGGGTGCGCTAGGATGGCGGAATTCGGATCGAGCGCGATTGATTGCGGCGTCGTAGAAGCCGTACAAACGCAAGCCTTCGACGTGGTCGTTGTCGGCGGCGGACCTGCCGGTATGGCGGCCGCGCTGGCCGCTCATAAGGCCGACGCGCGCGTGGCCATCGTGGAGCGCGAGCAGCACTTGGGCGGCATCCTCCGCCAATGCATCCACCCCGGCTTTGGCCTTTCGCACTTTAAACAGGAGCTCACCGGTCCCGAGTACGCGCAGCGCTTTATCGACCAGGTGCACGCAACCGACATTGCGCTGTTCCTGAACAGCATGGTGATTGGGATTGATTCGGGCGAGCCTACGGAAGAAGCCGCGGTCCACACCGTCATGCTCATGAGCCCTGCCGGCATGCTGCAGCTCACCGGGCGCGCGGTCGTCCTTGCCATGGGTTGCCGCGAGCGCACCCGCAGCGAGATCAAGATTCCCGGTAGCCGTCCCGCCGGCGTGTTTACGGCCGGCTTGGCGCAGCGATACATCAATATCGAGAACCTCAAACCCGGCTCACGCGCCGTCATTTTGGGTTCCGGCGACATCGGGCTGATCATGGCACGTCGCTGCACGCTCGAGGGGATTTCCGTCGAGGGCGTGTACGAGCTCATGCCGTACGCCAACGGCCTGCGCCGCAACGTCAAGAACTGCCTGGACGACTTTGGCATTCCGCTGCATCTGTCTACCACGGTCACGCGCGTGATCGGGCACGACCGCGTGGAGGCCGTCGAGGTAAGCCAGGTCGACGAGCACCTGGCGCCCATTGCCGGGACAGAGCGCATCGTTCCGTGCGACACGCTGCTGCTTTCGGTGGGCCTGATTCCCGAGAACGAGCTTTCGGTTGCCGCAGGCGTGGAGCTTGACCCGCGCACGCGCGGCGCCGTGGTGGACCAGAGCCTGCAAACGGGCGTGCCGGGCATCTTTGCCTGCGGCAACGTGCTGCACGTGCACGACCTGGCCGACAACGTAACGACCGAGTCCGAGCGTGCCGGCGCGGCTGCAGCTGCATGGGCGCTGAACGGCGACGCCGGGGCGAGCGCTGAGAGCACGGGCTGCGTGCTCACGGTCTCCCCTGCCGGTATCGCGGGCTACGCACTGCCGGGGCGCATTACGTCTGTGGCGCTCACCAAACTCAACTTCCGCGTGCGCCGACCGGTCGACGCCGCCCGCATGAGGATCTTGGCCGACGGCGAAGAACTGCTCGCCGGTAAGGTCCGCCCGTTTAAACCGAGCGTAATGGAAAGCTTCCCGCTGCCGGCAAAGGCAATCCAGCGCGCACTCGACCTGGGTACCAGCGAAATCGTCCTGTCCGTCGATCCCGTTGAGGAGGCGTAAGGCCATGAATATAAACGCGATCGAAACACTGCAGTTCAACTGCACAACCTGCCCATCCGAGTGCCTCCTGACCGTAGAGGTGGAGCGTGACGCAGACGGCGCCGTGGTAGAGGTGCGCTCCGTGACCGGCAACAGCTGCCCCCGCGGCGATAAGTTCGCGCATCAGGAGCTCACCTGCCCCATGCGCGTGCTCACGACGACCGCGGCCGTCTCCGGAGGCAACGAGGCGCTGCTCCCCGTGCGCACCGCCGAAGCCATCCCGCTAGAACTCCACCCCCAGGCCATGGACCTCATCCGAGGCCTAGTCGTCAACGCCCCCATCCGCATGGGCGACGTCGTGCTGGAGAACCTCCTCAACACGGGCATCGACCTCATCGCCAGCATGGACATCGACCCCGCCTAAGCAGCTCATTTGGGACGGGGCTCTTTTAGCTACCCCGCCATCCACCCCGCCCCTCCTCAATTGCGGTGAAATAGTTCCTGATTTCCGCCAAAACCCCGGCATCCAGGAACTATTCCACCGCAACTATCCTTGGAATCGGTATTCAGCTTGTGCCTACTTTAGTGCCATTTCAAAACTATGCCGGATTACGGGGCCGATTCGGAGACCCCCATCCATACCGGCAGTTTTCGATTTTTGATAAGCCGTCTACCTGCGGTTTTAATTTCGCGACTTTTCCCATGGTCAAGTAATACAGGTCCAGCCCCGTAATCCGCCATACTTGTGAAACCAACCCATTTGGGACGGGCTATATTGACTACTTTTACCTATCAGCTCGCTCAAATGATTTTTCTGGGACGGGGATTAAATAATCATTGGGTGCCGAATGATTATTTAATCCCCGTCCCAGAAAAATCATTCCGCATGTTTGACGCAGCTAAAATAGCCCGTCCCAAATTGACTACCCTGGCATTGGGGATACCATGGTGGCAGCCTAGCGAAAGGATGTTTCATGGCACATGTCGATGATCAGCGTGTGGCGCACGTGCTTGATGCGCTCGAGGCTCAGCACCCCGGCGCACAGCTGCTCGTAAACGACCCGTGGTCGATTTACTATCTGACCGGTTTTTATGCCGATATGTTCGAGCGTTTTTGCGGCGTGCTGCTCGCACGCGATAGCGAACCTGTGATCTTGGTCAACGCGCTGCATCAGCTGCCCGAGTACGACAATGCCCGCGTGGCCTATCACACCGATACTGACGTCGTGGCCGACGCCATCGTTCGCGAGGTCGATCCGACCAAACCGCTGGGCATCGACACCGTTATGCGCTCCGGCTTTTTGATGCCGCTTATGGATCGCCGCGCCGCGAGCGAGTTCTTCCTGGGCGACTTTGCCGTCACCGCCGCACGCACCCACAAGGATGCCGCGGAACAGGAGCTCATGTGCGTGTCCTCGGCCGCCAACGACGCTGTGATGGCCGACACTATCAAGCTCGTTCACGAGGGCGTGACGGAACGCGAAATTGCCGACCAGATGCTCGGCCTGTATCGCAAGCACGGCTGCGAGGGCTTTAGCTTTCCGCCCATCGTGAGCTTTGGTGCTAACGCCGGCGACCCGCACCACGAGCCCGACGACACCGTGCTCAAGCGCGGCGACGTGGTGCTGTTCGACATTGGCGGGCGTCGTCGCAACTACTGCTCGGACATGACGCGCACGTTCTTTTGGGGCGAGCCGGACGAGGGGACGGCGCGTATCTACGACATCGTGCGCCGTGCCAACGAGGCCGCCGAGGCGCTCATCGCACCGGGCGTGCGCATGTGCGACCTGGACCGCGCCGCGCGCGGCGTGATTGAGGACGCTGGCTACGGCAAGTACTTCACGCACCGCCTGGGCCACTCGATCGGTCTTCAGGACCACGAGCCGGGCGACGTCTCGCTGGTCAACGAACAGGTTATCGAGCCAGGCATGACGTTCTCCATCGAGCCGGGCATCTACCTCCCCGGCCGCACCGGCGTCCGCATCGAGGACTTGGCCCTAGTTACCGAGTCCGGCGTCGAGATTCTCAACGCATACCCCCACGATCCCGTCCGCCTAGACTAGCCAATGTGACAAAGGGACAACCCCTTTGTCACATTGCGATTACGTCGCGCCACGAAAACGAGCTATCTACTACGTTTAACCCGCATGGGTCGACCATGCGGGTCTTTTTTGAAAAATGGCAGGCCCTCTACCTGCAGTTTTGATTTCGCAATTCTCGGTATGGTCGAGGGTTGCCGGTCAAACGTAGTAAATAGGCCCATTTCGTGGCAAGCGAGTCAACTCGGGGCACAGGGCAGCTAAAAAAGCTCCGTCCCAAATTGGCTGCTTTTGAGTTGCGGTGATATACGGACTGTTTGAGGCTTCTGGCTTGTAAAACAGTCCGTATTTCACCGCAACTGATGAGGGGATGGGTTAGCGCAGCAGGCCGGCTACTTCGCCGGCTAGGGTGATAGTGCCGGCTGCTACGAAGGACTCGCCCGCGGCATCAAAGGCAGCGAGGGCCTCGGACACGCTCGGGTATACGCCCACGAGCTTATCGGCATCAACGAGGGCAGCGAGCTCCTCAGCCGGCAGGGCGCGGTCGGAATCGGTCTGGGTCACGACTACGCGCGGAAAGGCGGGAATCAGGACGTCGACGATGCCCGCCGCGTCCTTATCAGCCAGCGCGGCGCACAGCAGCGTGGGGCGATTTTCCACGCACGGATCGATCTCGTCCAGTGCGCTCACAAAGTTCTCGCAGCTCTGGGGGTTATGGCAGGCGTCGATCAGCTTGAGCGGATCGGTTCCCAGCACATCAAATCGGCCCGGCGTGGGGCAGCCCATAAGCGACGCATCGAGCTTGTCATGGTCGAGCTCGCGGCCCAGATAACCCTCGCACAGCATAATCGCGCACGAAGCATTCTGCGGCTGATACGCTGGCTTAACCATGCTCGACGTATAGATCGCACGCGGCGTGGTGCAGCTAAACTCAACCGTATCGCCCACGTGCGCCGGCACCTTAGTCGTGGCATGACTCACCACGACCGGCACGACGCCGCACGCGCGACAACGTGCATCCATCACGCGCTGAACGCTCGCCTCATGCGTGCCCTCGCCCAGAACAACCAGGCGTCCGGGCTTAATGACGGCAGCCTTCTCCCCCGCAATGGCCTCGAGCGTATCGCCCAGAATGCGTGTATGGTCGAGCCCAATGCCCGTAATGGCAACGGCGACGGGATCGGTCGCACTCGTGGCGTCCCAACGTCCGCCCATGCCAACCTCGAGCACGGCAACATCCACCGCGGCCTCTGCAAACACTACAAGTGCGGCAGCCGTCAGCAAGTCAAAAGGCGTGATGGAATAGGCACGCTCCCCCGCCGCCACACGGCGCGCATTCACGCGATGTCCCGCCTCAACAGCGGCCGAAACGCCACGGGCAAACGCCTCATCGCTCACGACGCGTCCATTGACTTCCATGCGCTCGGGATAGCGCACCAGCTGCGGCGACGTATATAGCGCGGTCTTGAGCCCCTCGCCGCGAAGAATGGCAGCCGAAAAACGCGTAGTCGAAGTCTTGCCATTGGTACCGGCAACCTGAATGCAATCAAAATACTCATCCGGACGTCCCAGCTCATCGAGCATATCGACAACCGTCTCAAGCAGAGGACCAGCATCCCCAGAAATCCGCCCCGTATCAGCAGCCAGCCCAACGGCCTCATCAAACAAAAGCAACTCAAACGAGAAAGGAACGACATACGACCCAGAACGCTTAGCCATAACCCAAAGTCCCCCATAACAGAAAAAGAGGCCCACCAAAAAGAATGAGCCCCTCGCGTTGACAATATCAGCCTTTATCCGCTTGCAGCGAGATCAAGGCCACAATCAAGTGGCCCCAACCTACCAGATGCAAACAACCACGTAACCGCACTAGGAGCGGCCCGACGCTTTGCTCGCCGCAAGTTCCGCACGCAAAGGACAGCACTTAATGTGCTGTCCGTCTTGCGCAGGACTGTCCGCAGCGGAAAGCAAAGCGTCGGGACGCGTCCCCCAGTACCGCCTACGAGAAGTCAACAACCTGAGCAGTCAGTGCCGCCAGGATCTCCTTGAGCTCAGCTGCACGGTCCTTCTTCTTCTGGACCACCGCAGGCGCGGCCTTGGCAACAAAACCCTCGTTGGCCAGCGTCTTCTCGCAGCCGGCGAGCTCCTTCTGGGCCGCGGTAATCTCCTTCTCCAGGCGTGCCTTCTCGGCCGAAAGATCAACCTTGCCCTCGAGCACCACAAAGACCTCGACGCCGCTGTCGACCACGGCGATGCTCGCGGCCGGCTTCTCGACGTCAGCACCCATGACCAGCGAAGCGGTGTTCGCCAGCGGCTCAATGGTCGAGCGCAGGCTCTCGAGCTTCTCGATGTCCTCGGCACCGGCGCGCACGACCACGTCGAGCTCGGCCTTGGGGCTCAAGCGATAACGCGAACGCGTGGCGCGGGCGGCAGACACGACGGCGCGGCACAGCTCAAACGCGCGCTCGGCAGGCTCATCGACATACTTGGCGTAGTCGCCGGGCTCGGGCCACTTGGCGATCATGAGCGCCTCGGCGCGATCCACGTTGCCCTCTGCATCCAGGTCGAGCACGCTCGCCGGCATGTTGTCCCAAATTTCCTCGGTGACAAACGGCATGAGCGGGTGCATCAGGCGAATAGAGGTGTCGAGCACAAAGATCAGGTTGCGCTGCGCCTGCAGACGGCCCTCGCCCTTCAAGCGGGCCTTGGTGACCTCGACGTACCAGTCGCAAACCTCGTTCCAGAAGAACTGCTGCACGCCGCGGGCCATGTCACCAAAGGTGTAGTTCTCGATGCCCTCGGTGACCATCTTCACGGCCTTTGCCAGGCGGCTGAACATCCAGGCGTCGGCCGGCGTCTCCACGACGGGCTCGCCGGGCGTGTAGCCCTCCATGTTCATGAGCAGGAAGCGGCTGGCGTTCCAGATCTTGGTCACAAACGACTTGGCCTGGTCGGTACGCGGGCTGTCGATGAGCTTCTTGGTCTTCTTGTCGATATTCGCGTCGAACTTGACGTCCTGGTTATTGGTGCACAGCGTCAGCAGGTTGAAGCGCATCGCGTCGGCGCCGTACATGCCAATGAGGTCCATGGGGTCAACACCGTTGCCCTTGGACTTGGACATGCGGCTGCCGTCCTTGGCAAGGATCGTCGGGTAGATGACGACGTCCTTAAACGGCACCTCGTCCAGGAAGTACAGCGAGCTCATGACCATGCGGGCAACCCACAGCGCGATGATGTCGCGCGCGGTGACGAGCGCCGTCGTGGGATGATGGCCCTCGAGCAGCTCCGGCTTTTGCGGCCAGCCCTGCGTGGCGAAGGTCCACAGCTGCGAGCTGAACCAGGTGTCCAGCACGTTCTCGTCCTGATGCACGTGATGGCCGCCGCACTTGGGGCACACGTCGGTGTCCTCGGTAAGGGCATCCTCCCAGCCGCAGTCCTCGCAGTAGAACACGGGAATGCGGTGGCCCCACCACAGCTGGCGCGAGATACACCAGTCCTTGAGGTTCTCCATCCAAGTGGTGTAGGTCTGCGTCCAGCGCGCGGGGTGGAAGGTGACCTTGCCGGAGTTGACGGCGTCGAGCGCCGGGCCCTTGAGTTTGTCGACGGCCACGAACCACTGCTCAGAAAGCCACGGCTCAAGCGCGGCGTCGCAGCGGTAGCAGTGCATGACGGAGTGGTCGTGCTCCTCGACGTGGTCGAGCAGGCCGTGCTCGTCGAACCACTTGATGACGGCCTCGCGGCACTCCTCGCGGGTCATACCAGTGAACTCGCCGTAGCCCTCGACGACCACCGCGTGCTCGTCGAAGATGTTGATCTGCGGCAGGTCGTGAGCCTGACCCATGGCGTAGTCGTTGGGGTCGTGGGCCGGGGTAACCTTAACGAAGCCGGAACCGAAGTTGGCGTCGACATGCCAATCCTCAAAGATGGGGATCTCACGGTCGACGATGGGAAGCTTGACGGTCTTGCCCACGAAGGCGGCCTTCTCGGGGTCCTTCGGGGAAACGGCAACGCCCGTGTCGCCGAGCATGGTCTCGGGGCGCGTAGTGGCGACGACGATGTAGTCCTGGCCGTTGACCGGCTCGGTCAGCGGGTAGCGCAGGTGCCACAGGTGGCCCTTCTCGTCCTTGTACTCGGCCTCGTCGTCCGAGATGGCGGTGGTGCAGTTGGGGCACCAGTTGACGATGCGCTTGCCACGGTAGATCAGGCCGTCGTGGTACCAGTCGCAGAAGACCTTGCGCACGGCCTGGGCGTAGTCCTCGTCCATGGTGAAGCGCTCGTTGTCGAAGTCGACGGAGCAGCCCATACGCTTGATCTGCTCGACGATGATGCCGCCGTACTCGTGGGTCCAATCCCAGCAAGCGTCGACAAACTTGTCGCGGCCGATCTCCAGGCGGCTGATGCCCTCACTCTTGAGCTTCTTGTCGACCTTAGTCTGCGTGGCGATACCGGCGTGGTCGGTACCCAACACCCAACGCGTGGACTTGCCGCGCATGCGGGCCATACGGATGATGGCGTCTTGGATGGAGTCGTCGGTGGCGTGACCCATATGGAGCTTGCCGGTCACGTTGGGAGGCGGAATGGTGACGGTGCAGTCGCCCACGCCCTCACGGCGCTTGTAGTACCCGCCGTCGAGCCACTTCTGCAGAATCGCCGGCTCGTTAGTCGACGGATCGTAGTTCTTGGGCATTTCTTCCATATATCTCTCCCTGTCCCGCCGGGGAGAAATGTAGGCCCGTTTTTCGCTCGGTCAGGTCCTGGGCTCGCTCGAAGACCACATTAAGTGGTCTTCGGCTCGTGCGGAATCTACGAAAATCGGGCCTACATTCCTCCCCTTAGGTATCGATTACTTCAGTCTGTAATGACTTCGCTGAGGCTTAAACAATCACACAGAATAACACAGGTAGTTAGGGTTATTGCATATATATAAAATAGCCTCCGACCGCGGGCGGTCAGAGGCTATTTGCAAACACGTTTTAGGCTGGTTTACCCGTAGATGCGTTGGGGCTGTTCTTCGCCCTTTACGGAGGCTTCGGTCACGATGACCTTGGTGACGCCTTCCTCGCTGGGAAGGTCGAACATCGTCTGTTGCAGCACGTCCTCGCAGATGGAGCGCAGGCCGCGGGCGCCGGTCTTGCGGGCGAGCGCCATACGGGCGATCTCCTGCAGGGCGGCGTCCTCAAACTCAAGCTCAACGTCCTCGAGCTGGAACATCTTGCGGTACTGGCGCACCACGGCGTTCTTGGGCTCGGTCAGGATCGACACCAGGTCGTCCTCATCGAGCGCCTGCGTCTGGGTGACGACAGGCGTACGGCCCACGAACTCGGGAATCATGCCAAAGGCGTTGAGGTCCTGCGGGAGTACCTGACGCAGCAGGTCGTTCTCGTCGACCGAGGTGGGGCCGGCGATCTCGGAGTTGAAGCCCACGCCCTTGTTGCCCACGCGATCGGCAATGATCTTGTCCAGGCCTACAAAGGCACCGCCGCAGATAAACAGGATGTTAGTCGTGTCGATCTGCAGCAGCTCCTGCTGGGGATGCTTGCGGCCGCCGGTGGGCGGAACGCTTGCCACCGTGCCTTCAAGAATCTTAAGCAGCGCCTGCTGAACGCCCTCGCCTGAGACATCGCGGGTAATGGAGAGGTTCTCGGCCTTGCGGGCGATCTTGTCAATCTCATCCACGTAGATAATGCCCACCTGAGCGCGCTCAATGTCGCCATCGGCAGCATTGATGAGCTTGAGCAGGATATTCTCCACGTCCTCGCCAACGTAACCAGCCTCGGTGAGCGCGGTGGCATCGGCGATGGCAAACGGCACCTCGAGGATGCGCGCGAGCGTCTGGGCCAGCAGCGTCTTGCCGGTACCGGTGGGACCGAGCAGCAGGATGTTGGACTTGGCGAGCTCCACCTCGTCCATGTCATCGTCAAACTGCGAGTCCAAACCGTCGTCAAAGGCCGAAAGCGCAGCGCCGCCCTCGATGACGCGGCGGTAATGGTTGTACACGGCAACCGACATGGCGCGCTTGGCGTCCTCTTGGCCCATGACATAAGCCGAAAGCTCGTCATAGATCTCGTGCGGCGTCGGCACGCGTGTGATGACCTGGCGGTCGTCCTCGAGCTCAAAGCCCTCGGTCTCGGGGTCCACGGCGGGCTGCCCAGCAGCCTGGCCGTGGTCGTTGAGGAAACCCGGCAGCTTGCCCTTGCGGGCAGCGTCCATAAAGTCCGAAGCCAGCGACTCCTCCAAAATCTCGGAACAGGCGGCGACGCACTCGTCACAGATAAAGATGTTGGTCGGACCCTTTACAAGGCGGCGAACCTGACCCTGCTCTTTTCCACAGAAGGAGCAGCGGATGGGGTTACCGTTCTCGTCGAAATTGTCCTGCATGTTACCGGCCATCCTAGGCGTCCTTCGCGGCGAGGTCGCGCGAGGTGACGATACGGTCAATCAGGCCGTAGTCGAGGGCCTCGGCAGCGGTCAGGTAGTTGTCGCGCTCGGTGTCGGCCTGGACCTTCTCGATGGGCTGACCCGAGGCGTCGGACAGGATCTGGTTGAGCTCGCGACGGGTCTTCTTGATCTCCTCGGCCACGATCTCGATCTCGGTCTGCTGACCCTGGGCACCGCCGCTGGGCTGGTGAATCATAACCTTGGAGTGCGGCAGGCAGAAGCGCTTGCCCTTGGCGCCGGCCGAAAGCAGCACGGCAGCCATGGACGCGGCCATGCCCACGCAGATGGTGGAGACCTGCGGCTTAATGAAGTTCATGGTGTCAAGAATCGCCAGGCCGGAGTAGACCTCACCGCCGGGCGAATTGATGTAGAGCGAGATATCCTTCTCGGCATCCTGGCTCTCAAGATGCAGCAGCTGGGCAACGACCAGGTTGGCGCTGACGGAGTTGATCTCCTCGCCCAAGAAGATGATGCGGTCGTTGAGCAGGCGCGAATAGATATCGTAGCTGCGCTCGCCGCGCGGTGTCTGCTCGATAACGTATGGCACGAGGGCGGAATCGAACTTAGCGATCATACGCATCTCCATTTCTCTCTTGCGGACCAAATTGATTCTAGATAAACGTACGGTGCCCGCATGCTATGCATTGGCTGGCACCGTACGAAGCAACCGGATAACCGGTGTATAACTTTACCCCATCACGGGCGCACGCATGCGCTCGCGGGCAAGGTGGCGAGAATTACTCGGCGTCCTTGGCGGTCTCGTCGACCTCAGTCACCTTGGCGTTCTCGACCAGGTGATCGACGGCCTTGGAGCGACGAATGGACTCGCGGACGGCAGGCATGCGGCCATCGGCGATGAACTCGGCCTTGGAAGCCTCGACGTCCTTGACGCCGGCCTTCTCGAACTCGGCGTTGATGTCGTCCTCGGTGACCTCGATCTTGAGCTCACGGGCGAGAGCGTCGAGCGCCAGGGACTCACGGGCAACGTCGTTGGCCTGCTTGTGCAGGTCGCCGATGAACTGCTCCATGGTCAGACCGGAAGCGGGCAGCCAGGTGTCCAGCGTCATGCCGCGGGCAGCGAGGTTGGACAGGAAGTTCTGGCCAAGCTCCTCAAAGACGGACTGCTCGTAGTCGGCATCCATCTCGTCGAGCTGCAGGCGCTCGGCGAGAGCGGAGACGCAACGGTTCTCCTTCTCGGCCGGGAGGCGGGAAGCCTTGTCCTGCTCGATCTCGATCTTGATGGCGTCGCGCATAGCGTCGATGCTGTCGAAGCCAAAGTCGGACTTGACGAGCTCGTCGGTGAGCTCGGGGGTGTTGCGGACCTTAATGCCCTTGACGGTGACCTCGACGGTGTGGGTCTCGGCCTCCTCGCCCTCCTCAGCCTCATCGGTCCAGGTGACGGACTTGACGTCGTCAACGTTGGCGCCGATCAGGGCCTCGTTGAACTCCTTGGGGTTGCTGTCGCTACCGGCGATGAGCATGCGGCCCTCGGCGGCGAAGTTGTCGGCGTTCTCGACGGCCTTGAGGTCGACGGTCACATAGTCGTCAGCCTCGACGGCGCGACCCTCGACGTCCTCGAAGGTGGCACGGTAGTTGAGGAGCATCTCGACCTGGTTGTTGATCTCGGACTCGGTGACCTCCGCGGGAGGCATCTCGATCTCGACGGCGTCGAAGGAGGAGAGCTCAGCGGCAGGACGCAGGGAGAACTCGACGGTGTAGGTGTAGTCCTCGTGATCCTTGGCGAGGTCGAGCTCCTTGTAGTCACCGCTCTTGGTGGGGACGATGTCCAGCTCGTTGAGGACGGCGGGCTCGTTGGCGGCGATCAGGTCGTTGGTGGCCTGAGCGAGGGTAGCCTCGGCGCCAAGAGCAGAGTCGATGACCGGACGGGGAGCTTTACCGGCGCGGAAGCCCGGGAAGCGGTACTTCTTGGCGGTGTCCTTGTAGGCCTTCTTGATCGCGGCGTCGACGTCGGCGGCCGGGATGGTGACCGTAGCGGTGAGCTTGGCGTCCTTGACGTCAGAAGCGGTGATGTTCAACACGTTCCTCCTCATACTGCCCAGCTTATCTGAGGTGCTGGTACCTTTATGCAACAAAGAGTCGCGAGGGCATAAGCCGACGCGGGTGCGTTGGTGCGGGCGAAAGGACTCGAACCTTCACGGGAATCCCACCAGAACCTAAATCTGGCGCGTCTACCAATTCCGCCACGCCCGCATGAGCGCACAGACTAGGAATGATAGCAGATACGAGCGACAAGCGCACGCACACGTTTTACAGGCTCACGACCTCACCACGAGTGCAAAAGGCGGGGCGAGTTGCCCCGCCCCGCCAATTACGACTTGTTCGCTGACCCGCTACTCCCCCAGCAGGGCCTTCTCGGGCGTGATCGGCAGCGAGCGCACCTGGTGGCCGGTGGCGTGTGCCACGGCCGAGGCAACAGCGGCGAGAGGCGTGTTGATGACGACCTCGCCGATCGACTTGGCTCCAAACGGACCCGTCGGCTCGTAGCTCGGCTCAAAGGCCACGCGAATGCTGCCGATATCCAGGCGCGTGGGCAGCTTGTAGCTCATAAAGTTGCCGGTGCGCAGGCGGCCGCGGTCGTCGTGCTCGACAATCTCGTAGAGCGCGTGACCGATGCCCTGGGCAATGCCGCCCTCGGCCTGGACGCGCGCGAGCGCCTCGTTGATCACAGTGCCGCAGTCGACGGCCGCCGCGTAGTCCACCACAGTCACCTTGCCGGTGCCCTTGTCGACCTCGACCTCGGCAATGCCGGCCATAAACGGCGGGGGTGAAACGGGCAGGCAGGCAGAGGCATGCGAGGTGAGCGCGTCGCCGCCCGCGATGTTCTTTACGCACAGGTTGGCGAAGTCGCGCAGCGTGAGGTAGCGGTTCTGCTCGCGCGCAGCACGCTCGTCGGACAGGCGCACATACTGACCATCAAAGACCACATCGGCGGCATCCACGTCCCACATCTGGGCGGCCTTGGCGCAAATCTTCTCACGCAGCTCGGTCGCGGCGTTCTTGGCGGCAAGGCCCGTCACGTACGTGCCCGAGCTCGCGTACGAGCCGGCGTCGAACGGCGACACGTCGGTGTCCACGCCGCGCACCACAATGAGCGAGCTTTCAACGCCCAGCTCCTCGGCGGCAATCTGCGCCAGGATCGTGTCGACGCCCATGCCGTTATCGGTGGCGCCGGTGCCGATGGTAATGAAGCCGTCCTCTTCCAGGCGCATGTCGATGCCGGCGATGTCGACGTTGGAAATGCCCGAGCCCTGCATGGTGAGCGCGCAACCCAGGGCGCGCACACGGTCGCCCAGGTCCACGGCCAGCGGCTTGTCACGCCAACCGATCATGTCCATCGCGCGCAGCAGGCAGCGGTCGAGTGCGCAGGCGTTAAGCTTCTCGTTGTAGTACTGCGGCATGATCTCGCCCTCGCGCACGATGTTCTTAAGGCGCAGGTCGGCGGGGTCCATGTGCAGCATGTCGGCGAGCTCGTTGACGGCGCTCTCCACGGCAAACTGGCCCTGGGTGGCACCGTAGCCGCGATACGCGCCACCGCGGTTGGTGTTGGTGTAGACGGCGTCCCAGCTAAAGCGGCTCGCCTTCACATGGTTGTAGATGGGCAGGCTCTTGTGGCCCGAAAGGCCGATCGTCGTGGTAGCGTGCTCGCCGTACGCGCCGGCGTTGGACAGTGTGTGCAGATCGATGGCCGTGATAGTGCCGTCGTTCATGGCGCCCAGCTTAACGGTCATCTGCATCTGGTGGCGCGAGTTGCCCGCGGTGATGGTCTCCTCACGAGTGTAGCAGCAGTAGCTCGGACGGCCGGTCTGCTGGGTCACGAACGCCACGAAGATCTCGCAGCAGCCCGTCTGCTTGGAGCCAAAGCCGCCACCAATGCGCGGCTTAATGACCTGTACCTGCGACTGCGGAATGTCGAGCGACTGCGCGACCATGCGACGCACGTGGAAGGGCACCTGCGTAGAGGTGGTCACCGAGATGCGGCCGAACGCGTCGGTCGTCGCGAAGGCGCGGAAGGTCTCCATGGGCGCGGTCTGGGTGGCCTGGCTGGTGTAGGTGCGGCTGAAGACGATGTCGCTCTGGGCGAAGGCCTCGTCCAAGTCGCCATAATCGCTGGTACCGCTGCACACCAGGTTGCGCGAGACATCCCCGCCCTGTGGGAACATAAAGGTCACGTCGCCCTCGGGGTGGACCACGATGTCGTTATCGAGTGCTTGGGTAAAGTCGAGCAGCGGCTCGAGTACCTCATAGTCTACCTTGATGAGCTTGAGCGCCTTGTCGGCAGCCTCCTCGGTCTCGGCGGCGACGATTGCCACCTCTTCGTTTTGGTAACGGACGAGATTCTCGAGGATCAAGCGGTCGTAGGGACTCGGCTGCGGATAGCTCTGGCCGGCGATGGTAAAGCGGCGCTTGGGCACGTCCTCGTAGGTGTAGACGCCCACGACGCCGGGCACCTTCAGTGCGCGCGACGTATCGATGGAGCGAATCTTGGCGCGCGCATACGGGCTGCGCTTGAGCTTAACGATGAGCGCGCCGGCGGGCACCATATCGCCGGTGTAGACCGGACGACCCTCGAGCAGGGCCTTCGAGTCCTTCTTGGGCTGCTTGTGGGTGATCTGCTTGTAGGTGACGCCGTCAGAGCTGGTGTTATTGACCGGCAGCTCGGGCATCTCGAAGCCCACCTGCACGCCGGACTCGTTGAGGAAGCGCACAATGGCGCGCAGCTGGCTCTCGTAGCCGCTGCAGCGGCAGAGGTTGCCGGCGAGCTGGCGCGAGAGCTCCTCGCGCGTGGCGACAAGGCTCGGATCCTCCTTGGCGGCGCGGGCAAGCGCCAGCACGTTCATGATAAGGCCGGGGGCGCAAAAACCGCACTGCTCAGCGCCTTCGGCAGCCATAGTGCGGGCAAGCGCCTCGGACTCGGCCTTGAGGCCCTCGAGCGTGGTGACGGAGCGGCCCTCGACGCGCGCGGCGGGAACCGAGCAGCTCAGCACCGGGTCGCCGTCGAGCCACACCGTGCACAGACCGCAGTTGGTGGTTTCGCAGGCGCAGCGCACCGACGCGCAACCCTGCTCACGCAAAAGCGAAAAGAGCATGGTGTCGGGGGCAATCTGAACCTTGACCTTGCGGCCGTTGAGCCTAAAGGAAAGATCGATGAGTTTGGCAGCCATTAGTGCACCTCGCTAGAATCGACGCCGGGCACGCGGCGGCAGGAATACTCGTCCGTGGCAAACTTAGGCACTTGCACGGTCTCGAGCTCGCGGGCAAGCGCGGCCGGAAGCTCGATGCCGGCGGCACGGCGCACGGCCTGGACAGCGAGCGGAGCCGAGATGCGGCGGCGGTAGTCGGCCGAGCCCCACAGGTTGGTGCCGTAGCTCAGCGATCGCACGGATGCGGCCAGGGCGCGAAGCTCGTCCTCGGAAGGCTGCTCGGCGGTAAGGCCGCATGCCTCGCCCTGCAGCAGGGTCGCGCGCAGCGGGCGGGCGCCCACGGTGACGTGCCAGGTGTTGTCCCACCAGGCGGCGGTGACGTTGAGCGAGGGGAAGTCGGTCGCGGCCTTACGCACGGTCTCGTAGCTCGCGCGGTAGTCGTGCTTGACGACCACGACATGCTCGATCACGTCGCGTACGTAACCCATGTCGACGAACTCCGCGAGCGGCACGCGGCCGGCGCCCGTCAGCTCAACATAGGAATCGAGCGCCAGGAAAGCCGAGAGCACGTCCGAGAAGCCAAAGCGGCCGTAGATGCTGCCGCCCACCGTGGCGGTATTGCGCAGCTGCACGCCCACGATGTCGTGGACGGCGAACTCAAAGACATTGTTGACAAGCGCGTTGAGCCCGGCATGACGCTCGAGCTGGCGCAGGGTACACATGGCACCGATGCGAAACTCGTTCTCGGTCTCCTCGATCTGATCGAGTCCGCAGGCCGAAAGGTCAATCGCCGTCGCCACACGACGCGAACCCAGGCGCATCCAGATGCCGCCGCCCACAATCTTGTTGTTGCGGTTCTTCTGCAAGAGCTCATAGGCTTCGGCCGCGTTTCCAACACGGACGTAGGTACCGAACTTGAGCACGTTCTCCCCCATCTCTTCACTTGTCCAGTACTTCTAAGTGTACCAAACGAGGGCGCACAGCCCTCGCCACCATAGAAAAAGGCTCCCAGCCGGAATGGCTGGGAGCCTCATCACATGCTATGTCGAGCGAAGATTTAGCAGACGCCCTGGGCGAGCATGGCGTCGGCGACCTTCAGGAAGCCAGCGATGTTGGCGCCCATGACGAAGTTGTCCTCCTCGCCGTACTCCTTGGCGGTGTCGTCCACGTTGTGGAACATGCCGCGCATGAGCTGCTCGAGCTTGCCGTCGACCTCCTCGAAGGTCCAGGACAGGTGCTCGGCGTTCTGGCTCATCTCCAGGCCGGACACGAGCACGCCGCCAGCGTTGGCAGCCTTGCCGGGCATAAAGGCGACGCCGTTCTCCTGGAAGTAGGTCGTGGCCTCGATGGTCGTGGGCATGTTCGCGCCCTCGCCGACCACCTTGCAGCCGTTGGCGACGAGCGCCTGGGCGTCCTCGAGCAGCAGCGTGTTCTCGCGAGCGCAGGGCAGCGCGATGTCGCAGGGCAGCTGCCACACGCCACGGCCGTCGCCCTCGTGCCACACGGCGTTGGGCTTCTCGTCGACGTACATAGCGAGCGTGACGCCCTTGTCGTGGCCGGAGCGCTTCTTGTTGTAGACATGCTCGAGCACGGTGTAGTCAATGCCGTCGGGATCCTCGACCCAGCCGTGGGTGTCGGAGCAGGCCAGGACTTTGCCGCCGAGCTGGGCGACCTTCTGGACCGCGTAGATAGCGACGTTACCGGAGCCGTGAACGACGACGTTCTTGCCCTCGAAGGACTCGCCGCGGCTCTTGAGGTACTCGTCCACAAAGTAAACCAGACCGTAGCCGGTGGCCTCGGTACGGGCGAGCGAGCCGCCAAAGGAGAGGCCCTTGCCGGTAAGGACGCCGGTCCACTCGTTGGTCAGGCGCTTGTACTGACCGAACATGTAGGCAACCTCGCGGCCGCCAACGCCCAGGTCGCCGGCGGGAACGTCGGTGTTGGGGCCAATGTGGCGATAGAGCTCGGTCATGAAGGACTGGCAAAAGTGCATGATCTCGTTGTTGGACTTGCCCTTGGGGTCAAAGTCGGAGCCGCCCTTGCCGCCGCCCATGGGAAGGGTGGTCAGGCTGTTCTTGAGGATCTGCTCCAAGCCCAGGAACTTGAGCATGCCCAGAGTGACCGTCGGGTTAAAGCGCAGGCCGCCCTTGTAGGGTCCAATGGCAGAGTTGAACTCGACGCGATAGCCGCGGTTGACCTGGACCTTGCCCTGGTCGTCAACCCAGGGAACACGGAACATAACGATGCGCTCGGGCTCGACGAGGCGCTCCAGCAGGGCGGCCTCCTCGTACTCGGGATGGGCGTCGAGCGCCGGCTGGATGGTGCCGAGGATCTCGGTCGCGGCCTGGATGAACTCAGGCTGCTCGGGATAGCGGGCCTTGAGCTCGTCGAGAACTTTCTGCGTGTAGCTCATGCTTCCTCCAATGATGGGAAACGAAAAGTGTCGGTCGCGGCACCCTGTGCGCCGCGAACTTTATCGTGTATGGATAATATCGCACTGTTGCGGGAAAGTTTCGCATAAGCAGACGAGCAGATGTTTCGTTTTGATTACGATGCAGGTAGAGGCGTTTTTGAGTGCCTGACGTGCAAAACCCGTGTTTCAAACCTGTTTCGTCCACGTGTTCCAAACCACCATATTGGGGACAGGCACCTTTGTGGTGGTGTTGACGGCTAGAGGACGAGCTGATGGTAGTCGGCGGGGGTTATGCGGCCTTCGGTGGCAGCGCGGAAGGCGGCGAGCGCATCGCCCGAGAACGGCATGGCCCAGCACAGGCCGCAACCTGCGGTAATGGAGCCGGGCAAAGGCATAATGCGCCCGGGCACGCCGGCATCCAGGCACAGCTGCTCACATTCCATCACATCGAAGGTGCTGTCGAACGATACGATGATCTTGCGTTCGTGGTCGAGGGCATCACCGGACGGGCCGCCGCGGTGTGCCTCACGATACGCCGCGGCGGTCGCTTCCTCTTCCGCGGTATGCCCGCAGCCTCCGCAGCCGCAGGTACAGGGTTCGGACCCGTCGCAAGTGCAAGGTTCTCCCGTGTCGGGACAAATATCGTGAGACATGGCAACTCCAATCGTCTAGGCAAGCGACTCGGCCGCCGCAAACTCCTCGGGCGTATTGACGTTCTCGAAGCAGAGCGTCGAGCCCGCGGCCTTAACGATCTGCGGCTCATCCATATAACCAGCCTGAACGCGATTGATCAGGCAGCGAATGCGTTGGCGGTCGCAGGCGAGCAACTCTTGGGCAACCGGCGCGCACGCGTCACGGCGCCAGACAGCGCAAAGCGGCTCAATCCCCCGCTCCTCGCGCGGCACGCACACATCGAGCGCCTCGGCCTCAACACGATCGGCAAGCGCGCCGATGAGTTCCGGCGAGACAAACGGCATATCGCAGGCAACGATCGCCACGAGAGGCAGCCGAGCCGCAGCCAACGAGCTCGCGATGCCGCGCATGGCGCCCGCCGACCCTTCAAGATCCGCCACCACACGCGGCACCAGGCCGCCAAACGTGTGCTCCTCAAGGTAGGCAAGCTCGCTGGGACGCGAAGTCGTCACGACCAACTCGCCGGCAACTGGCGCCAGCCGACCCAGCACGCGCTCGATGAGCGGCTCACCGCAAAACGCCATGCGCGCCTTATCGCAGCCCATGCGCAAGGACAGCCCGCCCGCCTGGACGACACAAGAAAGATCGGCACGTCTTACGGTAGTCATACGGCAAAACACCTCCATCGGCATGCTCGAAACCCGGCACGCGAAGCCAAATACCGTCGCCGATAAAGCGGACGGCACGGCAAACCCATGCAAAACAAAACAGCGCCTTTGCGGCACGCAGAAAGACCGCGAGCACAAAAGCGCTGGTAGCGTATGGCGGGAACGTATGTGAATCGAACACATCCAAGACGTTTTGCACGCCTCGCAACGGTTTTGAGGACCGCGGAGCCCACCGGAGCCCATCCGTTCCCAAGTGCGGCGGTATTTTACCAAACCGAAACGGCTCTATCCCAAAAAGACGAGCAAGAAGTTGCGGTGGAATAATTCCTGTATTTGCTGCCAAAGCCTCCAAATAGGAACTATTTCACCGCAACTGAGGAGGCGGGAGCGAGTGACCGGCCTAGCGCAGGGAGCGCAGGCCGCCGGCCTCCTTGTCGAGCACTGTAAAGCGCACGGCATCCAGGTGCTCCAAGATGCTGATTGCACGTTTGCGCGACACGCCCAGGGCCTCGCGCAGCACGCTCGTGGTGGCAGCGCCGCCGGCTGCCTCAATGGCGGCGGCGACAAGCTCACGCGCATGGGCCTCGGCGGCAGCGGACAGGGCAACGTCGCGCTCGACCTTAACGATCAAGCGGTTGAGCGAAAGCTCGCGCAGGGCACGCGTCATGGTGTCGCGATCGAGCTGCAGCTGCTCGCCCACCTCGGGCAACGTCGGTGCATCGAGGCCAGCTTCGTCCAGCAAGGCAACGATACGTTCGCAAGCCTCTCGCACCACGCGTGCCGCCGCGGCGGCCGAATGCGGATCGAATACCTCGGCGCCCTCGGCGGCGCACACGCCACGCGAGCGGCCCTCGGCAATCAGAGCCGCGGCAACGCCTTCATCAGCGGCAGGCCACGCAGCATGGGCAACGGCGCCAGGCGTAAATCCCGTTTCCTTGGGGGCCGCCGCGTGCATGGCTGACAGGGTCGCCGCCAGTGAATCCATCGCAGCGTCGAGCACCACGGTGTCCGCCAAGAGGTCCGCATCACCCACGGCAAGCTGGCGAACGGAGCCCTGCGCCACCAATCCGCGCAGTGCGGCGTCGACCTCGCCGACACCAAGATCCAAAGCCTCGGCAACATCAGCCGTCGTAACCGGCAGCGTCTGCAGCGCCAGCCAAGCGCCCACACCGCCCGCGATATCGCCGGACTCGATCGCCGTATACAGCGCACGCTCTCCTTCGGCAAGCTCGCGCGATCGGCGGCAGCGCGAAAGCAGCACACGCCCGCCGCCAATAAGCATCACGGGCGAATAGGACAGCACCACGGCATGGTCCCCGGCACGCAGCGGCAGCGAGTTTTCCAAGCGCACCTGAACAATACGGGTCTCGCCCACCGCCATGGGGGCCTCGCCCTCCATGAACATGATGCGACCGACAACCTCGGCTGTACCCGCCATCACGTGCACACGCGCACCCGACTCGAGCACACGCGGCTTGGCTCCCTCGCGACCCAAATACGTAAACGCCATCATAAATCGCATCGTCTGGCCAAAGCGGCCCGCCACGCCGAGCATCTCACCGCGATCGAGTGCGGCGACGGCATCGCCCACCAAGTTGAGCGCCACACGCTGACCGGGCAACGCCCGCGGCGTATCGCCATGCACCTGAATCCCACGCACGCGACAGGCCGTACGCGACGGCAGCGCGACGAGCTCATCGCCCACCGCGACGGGCGCATCGTGCAACGCGCCCGTCACCACGGTACCGGCGCCCTTGATCGTAAAGCAGCGGTCGATGGGCAGACGCGGTGCAGCATCGGTGAGCTCGGCACGGGCGCGGCAGGCATCCCAGCAAGCGGCAACCTGCTCGTCAAGCGCAGCCAGCAGGTCATCGATCCCCGCGCCGGTCTTGGACGACACGGGCACAATCGGCGCGCCCTCAAACACGGTACCCGACAAAAAGTCGTCGACATCGAGCTCGGCAAGATCGGTCATCTCGGCGTCGGCCAGATCACACATCGTCAGTGCGACCACCATATGTGTGACGCCCAGCAGCTCCAGCACGTGCACGTGCTCGCGGGTCTGCGGCATCACGCCCTCGACGGCAGAGACCACCAACACGGCAACATCAATGCCCGTGGCACCCTGCACCATGGCGCGCAGGTAATGCGCGTGGCCCGGCACGTCGACCAGGCCGACGATCTTGCCGCTCGGCAGCGCCAGCTCGCCAAAGCCAAGCTCCACGGTCATACCGCGACGGCGCTCAACCTCCAGACGGTCGGGATTCTTGCCGGTCAGTGCCTCGATCAGTGCGGACTTACCGTGGTCAACGTGGCCCGCCGTGCCAACGATAACGGGGCACTCCACCAGCGTTTGAACCTCACTCATCGAGCAATCGCCTTCTTAACGCACGCGACGAGCGTCGATGCCGACGTCTCAATATCGCGGTCGCCAACGAGCGTGCGCACATCAAACAGAATGCGGTCGTGCGAGGTGCGCGTGACGACCGGTGTGTCGAAGTCCTGGACAAGCGAGCGCTTGAGCGCATCGACCGTCAGGCGCGCGTCAACAAGACGCACGGCAACGCACATCGTGGGCAGCTCCACGGTAGGCAGCGAGCCGCCACCGGGGGTCGACGATTCCTCGACGATCTCCACCTGCACGGCGCACGGGCAGCCAGCCTTATCGAGCCCGGCGACCATACGATCGCGCAGCTTGCGGGCACGTCGCTCCAAATGGGCCTGCGGTAGCGTAAGCATGCTGAGCACCGGAATATCGCGATGGGCAACATCGGCGCCGTCCATGTAGATACGCAGCGTGGCCTCGAGCGCCGACAGAGCCAGTTTACCCGGGCGCAGGGCGCGCATAAGCGGATGTGACCCACAGGCCTGGACCAGATTGCGACGACCCATGATAATGCCCGCCTGTGCGGCACCGAGCAGCTTATCGCCCGAGCACGACACCAGATCGAGCCCTGCCGAAACCGAAGCCGGCGTGGTTTCTTCGCCGCCGCGCACCAGGATGTCGTCGGGCAGGAGCGCGCCCGAGCCCTGGTCCTCATAGAACAGCAGGCCGTGCTTATGGGCCAGTGCGGCGAGCTCCCTTGAGCTCACTTCCTCGTGAAAACCCTCGATGCGATAGTTGGAAGGATGGACCTTAAGGATCATCGCCGTATCGGGCGTGATGGCGCGCTCGTAGTCGCCCAAATGCGTGCGGTTGGTGGCGCCAACCTCGACGAGTTTGGCGCCCGAAGCCGCCATTACATCGGGAATGCGAAAGCTGCCGCCGATCTCGACAAGCTCGCCGCGGCTGACGATAACCTCTTTGCCCGCGGCATGGGTGGCAAGCACCAGCAGCACCGCGGCGGCATTGTTGTTGACCACAAGCGCGTCCTCGGCACCGGTGAGAGAGCGAATCAGCTGTGCAGCGTGCTCCTTGCGCGACCCGCGCGAGCAGGTGTCCACGCTGTACTCGAGCGTGCTGTAGCCGCGCGCGACCTCGGCCACGGCCTTGGCGGCCGACTCCGCGAGCGGGGCTCGACCCAGGTTGGTATGGATAACCACACCCGTGGCGTTGACGGCGGGACGCAGGCTCGGCAGCGCGGAGCGATGCGCACGCCACTCGATGGCCGAGGCCAGCTCGCGCTTAGAGCGCGGAGCGGCACCGGCACGAATCGCGGCGCGCTCCTCATCGAGCTCGGCCGTCACGGCAGCATGGACCACCGCGTCGCAGGTCTCCCCCGCCGCCTTCACCACCGGCCACTCGGCAAGCAGCTCGTTGACGGAAGGAATGGCGCGCAGGCGGGCGCGTACCTCATCGGACATGTTCTGGCTATCGCTCATGTGCGGCCTTTCAAAAGAAACGTAGATCAGTCGAATACATCAGCTGAATCAATTACTCGTTATTATCCTCGCGCGCCGCAATCTTTTCCACGCGAACGGCGTTTTCCTGGGTGAGCGCGGCGCCCGTCAACGGGTCCCAGCGCAACGGTGTATGGTCGAGTGGGCCGACGCCCAAGGCTTGAGCGCCGCCGGCATCGGCGCCAAACGAACGCCCGCCGGGGGCGGCCGAGGTGAAGATGCACGCCGGATGCAGATGCGGCGTCGTCTCCACGCGCACGCGGTCGCGGCCCATATCACTCACGAGTTCGACAATCTCGCCGTCGGCGATGCCCATGTGCGCAGCAGCATCGGCATTCATCTGCACGGCATCCAGGTCCGATCCAGCCTCGGCGGCACCTTGGGCTGCAAGCCTTCGCGAGGTATGCGACTCAAAGGGACGGTTGCCGCTAATGAGACGAAACATCCCCGGGCCAGGCTCCACCATCGGCGCGATCCAGCCTGGCACGCGTCCCAGGCCGGCTCGTTCCCATACGTCGCTTGCCAGCGCAATTTTGCCGCCATCCAAGGGAATCGCCGGCTCACCCGTACGCGACGGCAACGCAACACCTGTGTCGGCCCAGCCGCGCTCCTTGAGCTCGTCCAGATTGATCCCAAACGGCGCCACCTGGGCAGCCGCCAGATCGTCAGACGTAAACTGGAAGTACTCGCCCACGCCACACGCCTGCGCCAGACCGGCAAAAATCTCCCGACCGGGACGTGTGTCGTCATGCTGCACAGGCAGCACGGCGTTGCGGTAGAACACCCGCGAATCGTTGGTGCCCACAACTGTGCCCACACCGCGGTCGGCCTCCAGATACGTCACGTCGGGCAGCACGAAGTCAGAAGCACGCGCCGTCTCGGACCAGCGAATATCAATCGTCACGAGTAAGTCGAGCTGCTGCAAAATACTCAGCCACGCACCAGCATTGCCATAGCCCGCGCCGGGGTTACTGGCGTAAACGATCAGCCCGTGCAGGTCCCCGGCAAGAATCGACTGACCGATGGTCGTGCACAGGCCGCGCACCGGATCGACCAGTGGATAGCGCTCGGACCCCAGCTTGGGCCCACGCGGCACCGGCGGCGTCGCAAAGCGTGCGGGATCGAGGTCGCCCAACACAAGCGGCGTAGATGGGTTGAGGGCACCGCCCGCGTGTCCGATGCAGCCCAGAAGCACATCGACCAAGCAGATAGCACGCGCGGTTTGGGTGCTATTGGCATACGCGATACCGATGCCACCATGAAAGCCCGCATCCACCACGGCGGCAGGCGCGGCGGCAGCTAGATCGCGCGCCGTGGCGGCAATCTCTGCGGCCGGCACGTCGCACATCGACTCGGCCCACTCAGGCGTCCAGGCAGCAGCCGCCTGCGCCAGCTCGTCAAAGCCCGTGGTATAGCGGGTCATGAACTCGTGGTCATACAGATTCTCGGCAATCAACACATGGGCGATACCCAACAGCAGCGCCAAGTCGCAGCCCGGGCGCACGCGCAGCCAACGGTCGGCAAGCGCAGCCGAGCCACTGCGCCGGGGGTCAACCACGATAATCTTCGCCCCACGTCGACGGGCATCGTTGAGCGCATCAACGGCCCCCATCGTCGACGAATCGACAATGGAGCGCCCCAGATACATGATGCAATCGGTGTGCGCCAGGTCGGAGGCGGGGCTGTAGCCCAGGCTGTGCTCCCAACCGGTAAGTCGGCTTACCTCGCAGGCACCGTCGGCACCGTACACGTTGGGCGAACCCAGCGCATGCATAAGGCGATAGGCCCAGTAGCGATCGAACGAGGGAACGCCGAGCGTCATGCCCAGCGCACGAGGCCCGCACTCGTCAACAATCCCCAAAAGGCGCTCGGCAATCTGCGCGAACGCCTCGCCCCAGGTAATCGCATCAAACCCCGAGCCATCCTGGCGGCGACGCATGGGGTGCACGATGCGGTCGCGCTCGTCAAACGGCATTGCCAGGCGATGCCGTCCGCGGGCACACAGGGCTCGCGCCGCGCACGGATGCCCCGCAACCGGCAGCTCAGCCACCACACGTCCATCCTCAACATGGGCCGCAAAGGCGCAATCGGCATAGCATCCCCCGCATGTGGTCACCACGACGCGACCGTCACGCTTCACAGCAGATGCCATCTCGATTACCCCTTTCATCAGCCAAACACAACAAGCCAAAAGCCCGCCAACGAGCCCCGGACCCAAAAAGCCTCCCGCACGGCAACGCCCCGCGGGAGGCCCAACGTCAAACAGACGGTACCTTACGCCTCGGACTTCTTGGCATAGATAAACCAGTAGCCGAGCGCGACCAGAACCGCGCCGCCCACGATGTTGCCCAGCGTGGCGGCGGACAGGTTAAACGCAATGCCCGCGACATTGAGCGCATCGGCACCGGCGACGTCGGCACCATAGCCGCATGCGTGCATCACGGCACCCATGGGCAAAAAGTACATGTTGGCGACGCAGTGCTCAAAACCGCAGGCCACAAAAGCGGCGATGGGCAGCAGAATGCCCACAACCTTATCGACCACGGTCTTGCCGGCGGTACCGATCCACACGGCCAGGCACACAAAGATGTTGCACAGGATGCCACGGAAGAAGATCGTCACCCAGTCGATCGTCACCTTGCCGGCGGCGACGCTCACCATGGAATTGGCGACCGCCTCGCCGTTGAGCTTGTAAATGCCAGCCATGTACACCAAAAAGACGATGAACAGGGCGCCGACAAAATTGCCGACCCACACGACGACCCATGCCTTGAGCATCTGAGCCAGGGTGATCTTTTTGCTCTTGAGCGCGCAGACCATAAGCGAATTGCCGGTAAACAGCTCGGCGCCGCACACCAGCACCAGCACCAGGCCCAGGCAAAAGCACAGGCCGCCCACGACGCGCTGGGCACCCCAGCCCAGCGTGCTATCGCTCAAAAACACCGTAAAGAACAGGCCGCCGAAAGCGATGAACGCACCGGCGAACATTGCCAACAGAAAGGCCTTAGCGACCGGCAGGTTAGCCTTGGTCACGCCGGCGACCTCGGTCTTGGCCTCGATCGCGGCGGGCGCCAGGCAATCGGGAGCGGGATACTCCACCTTGGAATCTGCCATGTCAATCACTTCTTTCCTAACAAAATGGAACAAGTGCTCCTACTGCTCTTGCCCCAAGCGGACAAAGTGGGAAAAGTCGTTGGCGGCCACGGCGTCGTACACGGCGTCGACGGCGTCAAAGACTTCCGGGGACATGGGGTTGTAGAACTCCGTGTCGCCCGGCTGAATTCCGACGAAGACGATATCATCGCACGATTGCTCAATCTCTTCGATCAGAATCGACAAAGGGAGCGAATGCGTGGTGAACATCGACTTGCGGGCCACATCACGTTTGTCGAGTAAGCGGATGGACCCGACGGGCAGCGCCATGTCGGCGGCATCGACCAAGACCAGGCGAGGCGGACGCTCGCGCTTGACCTCGATGATGTCGTCCTCGGGCGTTTGGCCGCCGTCGATGGTGTACCAACCGGCGATGGGTGCGTCCTCCATCTTTTTGGAGAGCACGGGGCCGGCGGCATCGTCGGCACGCAGCACGCTTCCCGCCGTGAGCACGATACCCGCAAACGGGGCGCCGTTCACACGTCCATCCACAACGCGACCCATTACTGCAACCTTCCCGTCAGATACACGCCCGACACATCGCGCACGCGCTCAACCAGATCGCGGAACTTCATCAGAAACGCGACCTGCTGGGCATGCAGACCAAAGTCGTCGTCGAACACCGAGATGCCGGCCTTGGCCGACCCGCGAAAACCGCGCTCGTCGAGCAGCGCATCGCAGGCCTCGAGCAGCGACGGCACCGCCGCCTTGTCGAGCTGGCACTCACCAAAGGAGCGGATGGCCTCGAACTTGGTCTTGGCCTCCCCCTCCGGCAGTGCGTCGACGAGCGTATAGAACACATCCACCGGCACCGACAGGCGCGGCTCAAAGCAGTCGAGCACGCCGGTGTGGTGGCCCACGGCGAGCGTGTAGTACAGCACGTCGCAGGCCTCCTGGGGAACGTCTTCCTCGGTCTCCACAAACTTACGCGTGAGCTCATAGAAGACCACCTGGTCGGGAGCGTGGCCCAGGCATGGATCGGCGACGCCCTCGGCGGCCTCGTCGCTTGCGCGCGAGGCATCGCCAAAAGAGCCGCCGAGCATGCCGGGGCCCGCAAAGTAACCAGAGCGGTCCGTGAGCTCCATCTAGCGACCTCCGGCCAGCACCAGATCCTGCAGCGCCGAGTAGACCTCAACGCGGCGAGGATCGTCCTGCTTGTCGATGAGCAGCGCCATGGCACCGCGGATATCGCCCTTGGGCGCGCCCTCGAGCGTGTCCATAAACTCGTTGGCCAGGTCGCGGCCGTAACGGTAGCCGCTCATGGCGCGAGCCTCGCGCTCAATGGCAACGCGTAGCTTGTACGGCACGCCGGGGTGCAGGATATCGGCCTGCTCGCCGGCGGCCTCCACCGTGGTCTCGGCATGGAGCTTTTGGTCCAGCAGGCCAAGCGCCATGGCAAAGCCATAGATGGTCTGCGCGGGGCTGGGCGGGCAGCCGGGGATGTAGACGTCGACCGGCAGAATCTTATCCGTACCGCCCCAGACGCAGTAGTTGTCGTAGAAGATGCCGCCGGTGCAGCCGCACGCGCCATAGGACACCACGATCTTGGGATCGGGTGCGGCCTCAAAGGCGCGCAGGGCCGGCATGCGCATGGCACGCGTCACGGCACCGGTGTACAGCAGCACATCGGCATGACGGGGCGAGGGCACGACCTTGATGCCAAAGCGCTCGACGTCAAAGACGGGCGTGATGGAACCAAAGATCTCGATCTCGCAGCCGTTGCAGCCGCCGCAGTCAACACGGTAGACGTACACCGAGCGCTTGATCTTCTTAAGAAGGGTCGCCTTGGCCTTCTCGATGCTCTCGTCGAGCTCGATCTTGGTCGGGCGGTACTGAAGCCGCTCGGGCAAAAGCGTGGGTTCGGCCATGGTTACTCCTCCTTCGTATCAAAATCCATGATGATGCCCTCGACCGGCGCAGGACCGGCGGGAATCTCGGGCGCATCGGGGTTGAGCTCGCGGTCGATATACTCCGGGTTCACGCCGTGGCCGCCCAGATACTCCATGCCGGGGCCCTGGGGCTCACCGGACGCAAGCGTCTCGTTGGCAGCCATGCCGTGCGCGTTGCCGGTCTTTACAGCCGAGGCGGCGCGCAGGGCGTCGAGCTCGCGCTTGCACTCCTGGCACATGCCGAGGGTACGGGCGGCCTGCTCGGCCTCCATGCCGCCGGCCTTTTGCAGCAGGCGCTTGGCGTAGTCGATCTCCTTGTGCGGGGCAAACGGCTTGCCGCAACGCGAGCAGTGCTCAAGCGTATAGACGCTCTTGCTGGTGAGGTCGTCCTTGCTCATGACGGCCAGCTCAAACTCCTCGGTGAGCTTGATGGCCTCCATGGGGCAGGCCTCCTCGCAGCGGCCGCAGAAGATGCAGCGACCGTAGTCGATCGACCAGGTAATGGTATCGGCCGCAAGGTCGGTGTCCATGCGAATGGCATCGGCCGGGCACGCCACGCCGCAGGCACCGCAGGCGATGCAGAGCTCGGCATTGTGCTCGGGCTTGCCGCGCATGTCCTTGTTGGTGGGAAACGGCGCAAACGGGTACTTGACCGTCGCGTCGCCGGCCTTGGCGTTAACCTTCCAAAGCTTCAGCATATTAGAGCGCCTCCTCATCGAGCGGAGCGGCCATGGTGCCCTCGCCCGCAAGCGGCGACTTGTCGCGCCAGACGTTCTCGAACTGCTCCTTGTCGAGCACATGGTCGCGCTTGGCGGCGACATCGGTCACCGTCACGCGGTCGGTGCAGGAGTAGCACGGGTCGAGCGAGCCGACGATCAGCGCCGCGTCGCCCACGGTGTTGCCGCGGAACATGTAGCGCAGGACCGGCCAGTTGCTGTACGTGGCCGCCTTGGCGCGCCAGCGGTAGCACTTCTGGTTGTTGCCGAGCATGGCCCAGTGCACGTCCTCGCCGCGCGGAGCCTCGGTGGCGCCGATGGCGTACTTGTGCGGGGTGTACTCCCAATCCGTGGTAAGGATGGGGCCCGATGGGCAGTTCTCGAGCATGGTCTCGATCATGTCGATCGAATCGTAGACCTCCTGGATGCGGACGGCGGTGCGGCCGAAGGCATCGCAGGTGTCTGCCGTGGCGGCGTGCATCTTTTGGACGTCCGGATCGGCGTAGCCGTCGAAGGGATGGTCAAAGCGCACGTCGCGGGCATAGCCCGAGCCACGCATGAGCGGGCCGACCGGCGAGAAGTCGCGTGCGATCTTGCGGTCCAGAATGCCGATGCCACTCGTACGCTCAATAAAGTTGGGCGTGGAGAGCAAGACGTCGACGAGCTCCTGAACCTCGGAGCGCAGCTGGTGGATGGTCGTGAGCGTGGAGAGCTTCTGCTCGGCCAAAATGTCGCGACGCACGCCGCCGATCACGTTGAGACCGTAGGTCTTGCGGTGACCGGAGAGCTTCTCGGCCAGGTCCATAGACTTCTCGCGGACGCGGAAGAACTGCTGGAAGCCGGAGTCGAAGCCGGTGTAGTGCGATGCGAGGCCAATATTGAGCAGGTGTGAGTGCAGACGCTCGACCTCAAGCATGATGGCGCGAATGTACTGGGCGCGCGGCGGGACATGAATGCCCTGGGCGCGCTCGACGGCCTCGGCGTAGGCCACCGAATGGGCGCAGCCGCAGATGCCGCAGATACGGTCGGCGAGGAACGTCACGGCGTCATAGTTCAGGCGCGTCTCGGCGACCTTCTCCATGCCGCGGTGCACGTAGAACAGACGATAGTCGGCGTCGACGATCGTCTCGCCCTCGACGAACAGGCGGAAGTGGCCGGGTTCGTCGGAGGTAATGTGCAGCGGGCCCATGGGAACGAGCGTGGTCTCCTTGCCCTTGGTATCGGCCAAGAACTCGTAGTTTTCCATGTCGCTCGCGGGAGCGGGACGGAAGCGGTAGTCCATGGAATCCTTGCGCAGCGGATACAGGCCGCTGGGCCAATCGTCGGGCAGCACCAGGCGACGACGATCGGGCAGACCCTCGGGGATCAGGCCGAACATGTCGCGCAGCTCGCGCTCGCCCCACACGCAGGCGGGGACGAACGGCGTCACGGACGGGAACGTCATCTTGGCGGGATCGACCTCGGTGCGCACGGTCACCCAGCCGGGGTCCTCCCCCTCCATGGAGATGACGTAGTACACGGCGTAGCGACCGCACAGACTGCGCTCGTCGTTGCCGATGATCACGGGAATCCAGCCGTAGCGCTCGTAATACAGGTAGTGGACGGCCTCGGGCAGCTTGTCCTGCTTGACGGTAATCGTCAGCTGGTCCTCGCACTGCCACTCGACCTTCTCGATGCAGCCCGGAACGGCGCGGCGCAGGGCCTCGACATGGCTCTCGCAGCGACGGGCATACACCTTGTTCTCAGTTTCAATCATTCGTTACTCCACCTCGCTCTGAGTAGCCTCGGAGCCAAAGAATTCGCGAAACATCGGCGCGGTATGCAGGGCATCGGTGTCCTGATCGAGCACGATGGCAACGGCGTTCTCGACGCCGCGAACGACGGGCAGAGGCGTGGCAAGGCCAAACCAGATCAGGCACGCGGCAAGCAACGCCTCAGGGACGAGCATCCAGACGCTCGACTCGCGGCGCTCGGTATCGACGGGCTCATGCAGGGTCTTACCAAAGACCGACGAGATAACGACACGCGTCAGACCGCTGATGGCAACGGTCAGGGCGAGCGCCACAATCACGACGAGCCACCAGGGGCTACCAGCAGCAAAGGCCGCAACAAAGGTACCAAACTCCGAGATAAACATGGCAAAGGGCGGAAAACCGGCCAGCGCCAAAAAGCCGATGACCATAAGCGCGGCGGTAATGGGCGCACGCTCGACGATACCGCGAATCTGGCTCAGGTCGCGCGTGCCAAAGGCACGCTCGACATTTTCGGTCAGGCAGAAGCACAGCGACTTGGCAAGGCCGTGGAACATGCTATGCAGCAGGGCTGCGGCAATACCCAAAGGCCCGCCAATCCCCAAGCAAAGCATAATGACACCGGCGTTCTCGCACGAAGAATAGGCCAGCTTGCGCTTGATATCGGTCTGCGCAAAGAGGGCAAAACTCGAGAACACGATCGACAGCACGCCGATCACCAGCAACAACAGGCTCGGGAAGTCGTTGCCGATGGCATGGGAGGCAAGCATGTCAAAGCGGATGATGATAAGCATGGAGCACTTGAGCACCACGCCCGACAGCAGAGCCGAGATGGAGCCCGGTGCCTGGGAGAGCGTGTCGGGCATCCAGGTATGCATCGGAAATACCTCGGCCTTGGTGCCAAAGCCGATCACGATAAACGCAAACGCCAGGCGCACGATTGCCGGATCGAGCTTGTCGGCCTCGGGAAGAATGCCGGAGAGGAACGCGGCCATATGCGGGTTCGAAATCACGTCGGCGGCGTTCGCGTAGATCAGCAGCGTGCCGAACAGGCCAAAGGCCACGCCCGCGGTGCAGACCATGATGTATTTCCACGTGGCCTCGAGGGCGTGGCGCGTGTTCTTGAGCGCCACAAGCAGGGCCGAGGCCAGCGTGGTGGCCTCGATGGCCGCCCACATAATGATGATGTTGTTGGTCGTCGCGGCCAAGAGCATCGTAAACAGGAACAGGCTGTAGAACGCGTAGTACTGCTTTACCTGCGAGGGGCCATAGGCGCCGCCAGCGACGAGCTGGCGGACCAAGCCGATCGAGTAGACGGCGATACAAAAGCCGATGACGCCGATGATGAGCACAAACAGCGCGCCAAGAGCATCGACATGGAACCAGGGATCGAGTGCCCAGATCTCGCCGCCGTCCGTAAAGACGGGCAGCGCGATAGCGAGCGACCCCGCGAGCACAAACACAGCCGAGACGGCATGGCAGAGCTCAAAGACGCCGCGCGAAGCGGTCTTGGGAACGATGGCCATGATGGCGGACAGGGCCAGGGGGCACACAACGAGTGCCAAGAGCATTGTGGAAGTATCCATGTGCCTAGCCCTTCAGATCGGAAAGGTCGTGCGAATCAAGCGACTGGTAGGTGCGCCAAATCTTGAGCACGACGACGGACATGATGATGACCGCGAAGATGGCATCGGTTGCGATACCGGTCTCGACGATCTCGGGAGCCGTGGGCGCCAGCAGGGCGAGCGTCACATGGCTGCCGTTTTCCATAAGGCAGTATCCAAAGATCTGCTTCATGATGTTGCGTTGCGTAATGATGCAGGACAGGCCCACGAAGAAGTGGGCAAAGCTGATGGCCAGCGCGGGCGTGGCGACCTCGGCCGTGGGAAGCTTGATCTGCGTCACCACGGCAAAGCAGATCGCGACCTCGACGGCGATGAGGCAGATGGTCCACGCCGGCTTGATGCCGCTCGAAAGCCCCAGATCGCTCGGCTCGCCCATCTTGCGGTAGGCATACGAAAGGATGAGCGGGACCAGGACGACCTTGGTCACAAATGCCGACACGGCCCACATGAGCAGCTCGGAGGCGCCGGTGACATTGCCGAGGGTCGCAAGCAGGCCCACCAGGATCAGCGACTGCACTGCATACCAGCGGATGGCCACTTTAATGGACTTGCTGATGACGACCATGGTCGAGGTAACGATCAAAAGGCCGCCCAGCAGGTTGACGAGTTGGTAACCCATGTTCTACCTCCTAACCAATCCAGCTGGCCGAAAGCGGGCCGCTGACGATGACCATGATGACGAGCACGACGAACACAAAGGCCATCGCCTTGGGGAGCGGCGCGCCGGCGGCAACTTCCTCGCTCGGCTCGCCGGGCAGGCAGTAGCCCATCCATTTGAGGAACCAGGCAAAGGTGGCAACCGTCTCGGTAACCATGATAAGCACGAGCACCATGATCGCAGCGTTACCCGCACCGACGGTAAAGCCGCCGGCGATAATCTGGAACTTGGAGAAGAACGTGTTCATGGGCGGCACGCCGGCAATAGCGAGTGCAGCGACTGCAAAGCCGATGCCGCTGACGGGGTACTTCTTGAGCACGCCGCGCAGCTTGGGCAGCATACGCGTGCCGAGCGTAAAGGAGAACGAACCGGCGACGAGGAAGAACAGCGTCTTGGCAAAGGCATGGTTAAAGATGTGGCAGACGGCGCCGTCAAAGGCCAGCTGGCTGCCAAAGACCGAAAGGCCCAGACCAAAGAACACATAGGAGAGCTGGGCGATCGTGGAGAAGGCCAGCAGGCGCTTCATGTCCTTTTGCGGCAGGTACATAAGGAAGCCAAAGAGCATGGTGACCATGGCGTCGATAATGGCGACCCAGCCCACAATCTCGGGAACCTCGCCGGCAGAGACGAGCGCGCGCGCGAACACGCACACGCCGACCTTAACCATCGAAGCACCATGCAGGTAGGCCGAAACAGGCGTCGGCGCCTCCATGGCCGAAGGCAGCCACATGTACATGGGGACCTGCGCAGACTTGGCCCACGCAGCGAAGAGCACCATCAGCAGCACCACGGCCTTGACGGTCGCATCGAGGCCCGAGATGGCCGTTATGGCAAACGTGCCGGTATGGGCAAAGAGCACGGCGGCGCCCAGATACAGGCCAAGTGCACCGATATGCGTGATGATAAGAGCCTTCATGCCGGCCTTCTTGGCCGTAGGCGTCATGTAGTAGCTAATAAGACCCCAAGAGCAGGCACCCGTAATCTCAAAGAACACGAGCTGGCCCACGAGCGTCGAGCTGTACACCAAGCCGGCCATGGCACCAATAAAGGTAGACAGGTAGGCATAGAAGCGACGGCGCGGAAGATCGGGGTGCTCGCGGTTGTCCTGGCTCATATACGGGATCGAGTAGATCACGACAAGCAAGCCGATGCCCACAAAGGCGGGAGCAAGCAGTGTCGACATGCGATCGAACACAAAGCCAAGCACGAGCGCCTTGCCAAACGATACAAACGGAACCGAAAGCTCCGGAAAGCCCGCCTGCGCATACGCGGCGGCAAGCGCCACGCTCGCCACGGTGGCGATGGCCGCAGCGACAGCCGAAGTCCACTTGGCATACGGACGCGGCAGGAAGGCCACGATCAGCGAGCCAACCATAGGCGCCAGAATGGCGACCAGGCCGAGAAGGGACAGACTGGTAGAAAGTGTCATTGTTACTCCCCTCTCCTACACGCCGACGATGACAAAGACAAACGCCAGAACAGCGATGCCCACGACGGCCCAAGTCTGATTACCGAGCACCTTAAAGCGCGAGCGCGAGCAGGAGTTCTCGATCACGCCGCACACGACAAAGTCGATCAGGCACTTAACAAGGAAGATGACCGCGCCCAGAACGGCCGCAACGCCCATAGCCCGAGGCTCACCCCAAGGCACAAAAATGGCGCAGAACCACGAGAGAATCACGACCTGCTTCATGGACATGGCGAGCTTGGCCATGGCGAGCGACGGACCGGAAAGCTCAGCGAGCGGACCTTCCTGAAGCTCCTGCTCGGCCTCGGCTTGGTCAAACGGAAGCTTGCCCAGCTCCATATAGCAGGCGGCGGCAAAAGCAATACCAGCAAGGATCACAGCGACAGGTGCCTGGATATCTCCCGACAGGATGCGCTGGCCCATGGTGGCGATATCAGTCGAGCCGCACACCAGCGCCGTGGCGAACAGCGCCAGCAGCATGGAAGGCTCAATGAGCACGCTCATGAGCAGCTCGCGGATGCCGCCGATACCGGCGTAGGCGTTAGACGAATCGACGCCGGCCAGAGAGAAGAAGAAGCGTGCAAGCGCCAAGCTGTACATGATGGTGATGGCATCGCCAAAGACCGGCATGGGACTTTCCACCGTAAAGATGGGCAGACCCATGGCGAGCATAAAGGCAACGGCAAAAAACAGCGGGGGCATGATGCGGATGGCAAAGCTTGCGTCTTCGCTCACCGACTCGGGGCGAGCTAGGAGCTTGGCGATATCGCGGTAATCCTGCATGAGGCTTGGACCGCGGCGATTGTGCATCTTGGCACGGATCACGCGACCAAGACCGGAGAAGAACGGCGCCACGAGCATGACAAGAATGCCTTGGGCAAGACCCAACACGATGTTGTTCATATGCTCCCCTCCTTAACCCATAAATACGGCGAGTGCCAAGAAGGCCACGAGCGCCACGACGATATAGACGATATAGAGGCTGTAGTCGCCGCTCTCGAGCTTGGTCGAGACCTGGGCGAGCCACTCGACACCACGATGCGGAGCGTCCACCAGCACGCGGTCGGGCACGGGCTCCACGGTCTCGGCGACCCCGGTGAGCTTTTGGAAGAAGTGCGCAATGGACCAGCAGACGGCCGTGCAGCGGTCGCGCAGGTCGTACAGCGGCTTCATAAACCAAGCGACATCGGAGGCAAAGGTGGTGGCGACGACAGGCATCTCGGCATCGGGGGCATAGCCGCACGCCCACGGCTGAGACTTCTGCGCCGGTCCAACCTGCTTTGCCTTACGGAAGGCGCAGGCGATTGCCACAAGCACCACAAGCGCAATGGCGATTGCGGGCGTGGATGTCGCAGCACCGGAGTACTGGTTCATAAGCTCCATGCCATCAGACGCAAAGACGCCGCCCGCGGGGTTGAGGACCGAAGCTGCAACGTCGACGAGCACCGGGGCGATAACCGGAGAGCCAATACCGAGCACCACGCAGATGGCAGCCAACAAACCCTGGGCAAAGACCATGGGTGCCGGAACCTCCTTGGCGTTTGCGGCGGCCTCGGAGCGCGGGGCCGAGACAAACGAGACGCCGTAGGCCTTGACGAAGCACGTGACAGCCAGCGCGCCGGTAATGGCAAGTGCGACGGCAGCGAACACGGCCACGATCATGACGGCCTTGTCGCCCTGCATGGCGGCGTTAAACAGCGACTGGTAGGTAAACCACTCGGACACAAAGCCGTTGAAGGGCGGGATGGCCGAAATGGCAAGCGCGCCAACGAGGAAGCAGATGGCCGTTGCCGGCATACGACGGAACAGGCCGCCCATCTTCTCCATATTGCGCGTACCCGTGGAGTACAGCAGCGCACCGGCGCCCAAGAACAGCTCGCCCTTAAACATCGCGTGGTTAAACGTGTGGTAGAGGGCGGCCATCAGAGCCAGGACGGCGATGCCGACCGAGTTGAGCGCCATGGCGGCCATGGAGGCGCCGACGCCGAGCAGAATGATGCCGATGTTCTCGACGGAGTGATAGGCCAGCAGGCGCTTGATGTCATGCTCCTGCAGGGCGAAGGCCACGCCGAGGACCGACGAGATCGCACCGAAGACCATGACCATAAGACCCCACCAGACCTGAACGCCAGAGGCGGAGAGCAGGTCGAGGCCCACCTTGAGGATACCGAAGATACCGATCTTGATCATGCCGCCGGACATGAGGGCCGACACGTTGGACGGCGCCTCGGGATGCGCCTTGGGCAGCCAGCCGTGCAGCGGGATGATACCGGCCTTGGCGCCAAAGCCAAAGAAGGCGAGCACGAAGCACACGGATGCAACCGCGGGGCTAAACTGCGTAGCGCGGAAATCCGCAAAGGCAAACGAGCCGCCGGCGAAGTTGGTCATGGTGAGGAAGCTCGCCATGATGAGCACAAAGCCCACGTGCGCGATCACAAAGTAGAGCCAACCGCCATGGATGGAGTTCTCGTTCTCCTCGATCACGACCAGGAAGTACGAGGTAAGCGACATGAGCTCAAAGGCGACCAGGAACCAAAACACGTTGTCGGCGGTGATGACGAGCATCATGGACGCCACGAAGGTGTTAAAGAAGAAGCCAGCGCGGCCCTTTTTGCCCGGGTACTCATCAAAGTAGTTGAGACCGTAGATCGAACCGGCAAACGCGAGCACCGAGATGAGCGCCACGAACAGGCCGGACAGCTGATTGAGCAGCAGCTGGAAATGGGCAAACGGGAAGAACACGATGGTGTCGACCGACGTGACATCGCCCAGCACGGCTTGGATACCGGCCACAAACGAAAGCACCGCAGCGACGGCACCGATAAGGCAGCCGGCGGACTTGGCGGCGTTATCGGCCTTGATCAGCAGAACCGAGGCGAGCGCACCGACGCACGAGACGGCAAGCGATGCGATAAACAGCGTCATGCTATCCATTGTTTTCGCTCCCTTCTGCTTTCTCGGACAGGCCCTGGGCCACAGCAGTGACGTTGACGGCCGGGCCGTTTTCGATCGAGCGCAGGCGCTTGGCCTCGTCGAGCTCGCGATCGGCCGCGCCGCCCATAACGGTCAGCGCCTTGGTGGGGCACGCCGCCACACAATGCGGGCCGTCCGGATCGAAGGCGCACAGGTCGCACTTGACAGCGCAGGTGTACTGGCCGGGAGCCCACGTAAGCAGGCTGCTCAGGGACTTAGGATACGAAGGCGTCGGGTCGCACATGCCTGCGACACCGGCGATAGACGTGCCATCGGGATGGATGGCTCCGAAGGGGCACGCGATGGCGCACAGCCTGCACCCGATGCACTCCTGCTCCTTGACGTGGATGCGATCGCCATCGTGCTCGATGGCATTCACCGGGCAAACCTCGGCGCAGGGGGCACCCTCGCAATGGTGGCAGGCAAGGGCGGCCGAAATACCGCCGGTCTTCACGAGCGCCAGGCGCGGCGTATCCTGAAGACCCTGCATCCGGTGGGCGTCGGCACAGGCGGACTGGCATGTTCCGCAGCCGATGCACCTCTCCGGGTTGATGTCGATGAAGCGGTTCATCCCCACTTCCTTTCAAAATAACGGGCCGGGCTCCCGAACGTACGGGACGCCCGGCCCAAATAGCCAACGAGAACGGGACTACACGATTTGGTTCACGTGCGTCTCGTCGTCGAACTTGGCGGCGCCAGGCTCAACGTCCTGGGGAGCGGCGGCGTCCACCAGAGCCTGCTTGAGCTCGGTGTACTGACGCTCGACCTCGCCCTCAGCCCAGACCTGGTCGGCGATAGCGTCGACCTGGCAGGCGGAGAACTTGTCCTCGGGCGTATGCGAGACCGGGTCGACCTTGTGAATGGTCAGCTCGTTGCACTTGCCGATCCACCACTGGTAGGTCATGTAGACCGTGCCCTTGTTGATGCGATCGCTCACGTCGGCGCGGCTGTATACCTGGCCGCGGCGGCTGTGAATCGAGACGATGTCGCCGTTCTTGATGCCGCGCGCCTGGGCGTCCGCGGGATTCATGCGGACAAAGCCGGGCTCATCGGCAAGCAGCGCCAGCGTCTTGCAGTTGCCGGTCATCGAGCGGCAGCTGTAGTGGCCGACCTCGCGGACGGTGCACAGGATGAGCGGATACTCATCGTCGGGAAGCTCGGAGGGTGCCTCCCAGTCGTGCGCCATCAGGTTGGCGCGGCCGTCCTTGGTGGTGAACTTGCCACCAGCGAACATGTCGGCCGTGCCGTGGTCGTTCACATCGGTGCTCTTGACCGGCCACTGGGCGTAACCGCCCTCGGGAGCCATCTTCTCGTAGGTTGCGCCCACAAAGTTGGGGCACAGGCTAATGCACTCGTTCCAGATCTGCTCGGTGTTGTCGTAGTGCATGGGATAGCCCATGCGCGTAGACAGGTCCGCGAAGATCTCCCAGTCGTGGCGGCACTCGCCCTTGGGCGGAACGGCCGCGTCAAAGTGCTGGAAGCTACGGTCGGATGCGGTAAAGACACCCTCGTGCTCGCCCCAAGAGGTGGCAGGCAGGATGACGTCGGCGAGCATGGTCGTCTGCGTCATAAAGATGTCCTGGCAAATGAACAGATCCAGCTCGGAGAGCGTCTTGCGCATACCGGCCGAATCGGGCTCGGTCTGAACCGGGTCCTCGCCGTAGTTGTAGAAGCAGTGTACCTTGCCCTCGTCGACCAGGTGGCCCAGGTCGGTGAGCTTGTAGCCCTCCTCGAGCGGGAGCTTTTCCTCGGGCACGCCCCAAGCCTTGGCAAACTTGGCACGCACTGCGGGGTCGGTGACTTTCTGGTAGCCAGGGTACAGGTTGGGCAGCATGCCCATATCGCAGGAGCCCTGGACGTTGTTCTGACCGCGCACGGGCGCGAGGCCGGAGTTGGGTTTGCCGATCTGGCCGGCAACGCAGGCGATGGAGGCGATGGTGTGCACCGTCTTCAGGTTCTGCTTCTGCTGGCATACGCCCATGCCCCAGCCAATGATGGCAGAGGGCTTCGCCGTGGCGTACATCTCGGCAGCTTGGTGGATCAGCGCGGGCTCGACACCCGTGATGTCCTGTACGGATTCGGGAGCGTAGTTCTTGATGGTCTCCCACCACTCGTCAAAGCCGTTCGTATGCTCGGCGACGAATTCCTTGTCGTAGAGGCCATCGTTGACCAAGCAGTTGGCAAAGGCGTTGAGGAACGCGACATTGCAACCGTTCTTGATCGGAAGGTAGAGATCGGCGATACGCGCGGTTTCGATATGGCGCGGGTCGGCGACGATGATCTTGCAACCCTTTTCTTTGGCTCGCACGATACGCCTTGCGACGATGGGGTGCGAATCGGCAGGGTTATAGCCGAAGAGGAAAATGCAGCCCGCATCCTCCATACCGGGGATGGAGCATGACATGCAACCTGAACCAACCGTGTCCATCAGACCGAGGACAGTAGGGCCGTGTCAAGTACGGGCGCAGTTGTCCACGCTGTGGGTGCCGATGCACGCACGCGTAAACTTCTGCATGACGTAGTTCGCCTCATTGCCGCCGCCTCGCGAAGAGCCGGTGGTCATGACAGCGTTAGGACCATATTCGTCAATTATGGCCTGCATCTTAGATGCGGTGAAATCCAGCGCCTCGTCCCAGCTTACGCGCTCAAGATCCGCGCCCTTAGTGCGGCGGATCATCGGGTGCAGTACGCGAGGAGTCAAGATCTTGGTGTCGTTGATGAAGTCGTAGCCGCTCATGCCCTTAAGGCACAGCTCGCTCTGGTTGGTGATGCCGTTGAGCGGTTCGGTACCCACGACCTGGCCGTTTTGGACCAGGAGGTTAAACTGGCAACCGGCGCCGCAGTACGGGCAGATCACTTTATGCTTCTCCATGACACCCTCCTTCCTTTCTCTGCTACCGATTAATCGGTACGTATTTGACAATCGTTGGGCTTGTATGGCCGCCCGCCTACGCCTCGTTTTCGATGGTGGCGCGGGCACGCTCGGCAGTCAGTTCCGCCAAACGCTCCTCGTCTACCAGGGTGAGGCCCTTGGTCGGGCACGCCTCGGCACACGCCGGACCGCCGGGACGGTCCACGCACAGGTCGCACTTGAGCACGAAGCTCTTAGTCTGCGAACCCACGCGAACGTCGCCCATCAAGACCGGAACCTGCGTGGTCGCCACGCTCACGGCGCCAAAGGGGCAGGCCATGACGCAGCTCTTGCAGCCGATGCAGTTGTCCTCGTTAACGCCGATGCGATGGTTCTTTGGATCAAAGAACAAGGCGCCCGTAGGACAGGCCTTCGCGCACGGGGCATCCTCGCAGTGATGGCAAGCCACCGGTGCGGAGATCTCGTACGTACGCGTCACGCGCAGGCGCGGCGCGGCGATGTTACCGGGGATGTCGTGCGCCTCGATGCACGCCGCCATGCAGGTTTGACACCCAATGCAGCGCGAGGAATCGGCTACGACTCGTTTATTGCCCATGTTGTTCACTCCCTCCTGAATCCCTTGTCGGAGAGACCCTGTCGACATTGCCCCAGGCCGCCCGTGACCTGGCATCGACGTATCGAATGCATGCGGCGAAACAGGCACTCGGTAGAATTTCCCCAACGGTATACAGGTTGAATATACGCAGTTGCAGGGGGCAAACTTGAGCTTAACCCCTGCAATACGGGTGTATTGCAGGGGTTTTGGCAGGTTGGAATTATTCTCGATAGGATATAAAAGCGAGTGTATTACACGCGTACGCCCAAGAAGGATTTCACGCTCGCTTCTGAAGGATGTAGTACGTTTGTAATAATGTTCACACTCAATTACTCGAGTGCAATAAAGTAGTTGTTATAGAAATGGCTATTACTAGCCAAAGCTGTATTTGACTATTCATATTGCACGCTCATTAAGGGAGGCCAGTGATGTCATCGACTCAAAAACGAGCCATCCTGCAGGTGCGCATTCGCGAGGAAGACAAGCAGCATGCCGAGCGTCTCTACGACGCCATGGGCACATCGCTCGCCGAGGCCGTACGTCTATTTGTCGCGCAGAGCATTTTGATGTGCAAGCTTCCCTTTCAGCCGGTCGCCGTACGCTCAAAGGACGGCACCGCCGCATATGGATCGCTCAAAGCATATGGGGACCCCAATCGTCGCTCCGAGGAACGCAATGCCTGGATTGAATACCTTGCTACAGAAAGCGACGATTCGATTTTGGGTCCCGAGGAAGTAGATATCCGTGAGTAGCACCATCATCGACGAGACCGTCATCCTACGCTACCTGCTTGACGACGACGAGGTTCTGGCACCGCGCGCCGCAAAGGTCATCGCCACGCGCACCGCTCGTGTCTACCCCGAGATCATCGCGCGCGTCGTGGTCACGCTGCGCGACGTCTATAAGGTTCCCCGCGTTGAGATTGCTGCGGCCATGAAAAGGCTGCTCGATGACGTCATGGTCGACGAGCCCACCGTTGTCGCCCTTGCCATCAAGCTCTTTGGCAAGACCCATATGGACTTTACCGACTGCCTCCTCGCAGCCCGAACCGCGATCTACAACGATGATGTCGTGAGCTTTGCTAAGCCCATCATCCAAGGCATAATCGATTACCGCCACAAGCGCCAAACCGCAGCCGAAGCCCGCAGCAGCCGCAACCGTAGCACCGACGCCACCATCGACAAGCTCCGCCACCACGGTCGCCACTAACCGACAGGCAACGGCATCGCCCGCCCCTCAACCCCATCCCCTCCTAAGTTGCGGTGAAATAGTTCCTGGATTTAGGCTTATTCGAGCTTTTCGGGAACTATTTCACCGCAACTTTCTGTAAGGGTGGTTTTAGTGCCGCCGAGGGGCACTAATCAACCGTTTGCCGATATGTTTGGCTCTAACTCATGACTCTGACCTGCCCCGTCAAGCTTTTGGTCAGTTCATGGCAAGGTCTGGCGGACCAAATATGGGATAGCGTAGTGTCATTCACTCCCCCTCGAGACCATGGGGTCGAAAATGAGTCATAATAAACGCTGTTCCAAACCGCAAGTAGAGCTGTTCTTCCGGTTATTCGAGGCCCATCATGGCGGGCACCTGTTTGTAGCTACCAAAAAATGGGATGAACGCTGTGCCTACGCGCTCATGCAAAAAGAGATGATTATTCGACTCTACAACCATGTCTACGCTGATTCCGCGTATTGGAATGACCTCGGCGTCGAAAATCGCGTCTTTCAATTGGCATCCGCTATTGCGATCGTTGAACCGGATGTCGTGTTTTGTGGAGCAACGGCGGCACTGCTCTATGGCATCGGTTCTGCATATTCGCTTCTCGACAAGGTGCAAGTGCTGCTGCCGCGTTCCACCAGACGCGATATGTACGAATTCGTTGAATACCGACGCTGGCGGCCGGGCGACGTATGGCAGCTCGGCCCGTTTACGTTAACGGATCCATATCGCACGGTGGTCGACATCGCCCGAACGAGCGCTTTTCGATATGCACTAGGCTATGTCGACGGGTTGGCTCGTGAGTACGGTGTCGAGCGTGAAGAATTGCGTGCATATGCACAAGGGAACTGCCGCGGACTGCATGGCATCGCGCGCGCATTTGACGTTTTTGAACATATGGATGGCAGATCGGATAACGGTGGAGAATCCGAAGCACGGGCGGCAATGATTCTGGCGGGAGTTGCCGCTCCCGAACTTCAGGTTGAAATCACTCGACCGGGAAACGCCGGCTATTATTTGGCAGATTACGGCTGGCAGATGCCAAACGGCTCTTGGATGCTGGCTGAGCTGCATGGACTAGGCAAGTTTGAGGACGATGCCCAAAATGATCCAGAACATACTGCGGCAAAAACCTATCGAGCTGCCCTCATGCGCGACGCGAACCTTCGTGCCATGGGCCACAACGTCATTCATTTCAAGCTCTCAGACACCTACGATGTCAAAGCGTTCGGCTCTATGATGCGCGGCTACGGTATACCAACCACAAAACCCTACGCAGACTCCTGACCGGCTGCCCTCATCTTCTCGACAACAGAACCCATCATCGACCCAGCCCGCTCGGCCTCAATAAGTTGCGGTGAAATAGTTCCTGGATAACAGCTTTTGTGGCTAATCGGGGGTGCGGACGATTTCTTGGACCGCGCCTAGGCGTATCCAAGCTTCCTGCGGTACTCCATCGGGCTCAGCCACCCGAGGGACTTCTTGATCCGCTCCTCACGATAGTACACGAGGT
>JAXJKV010000026.1:0-2556 GCA_036297525.1 Collinsella sp. | reverse complement strand
TTCATGGGAAGGCTCGAGGCCTACCTCGTGTACTATCGTGAGGAGCGGATCAAGAAGTCCCTCGGGTGGCTGAGCCCGATGGAGTACCGCAGGAAGCTTGGATACGCCTAGGCGCGGTCCAAGAAATCGTCCGCACCCCCAGGACGGCGAAATAACCCCAGCCGTACGTGTAATCGTTGCTCCAGGTGTCGCTTGTACGGTCAAAGTGGAAGACCTGCTGGTGAAAATCGTTGGTGAGCACAAATCCGATAAGCAGGATGGCCACAATCCACAGCGCAGCGCAGTAGCGGCGACCCAGACGGTGTTGCTCCAGGCCCGCAAGGCGCAGACCACACAACTGGTAGAGCAGCGGAATGAGCGTCATGGGCACGTAGTACAGGTACCACAGCACGGTGGCATAGAACGGCGTGAACGACTTGTACTTGAGAATGACTTCGATCATCCACAGGGCGCAGATGGTGGCGATGGCAACAAGGCGGCGGCGCAACACATAGTCCAAACAGCGCAGATAGACCGATACGCCCCAGATCGAAAATACAATTGCGGCGACAAGCAGCGGGAGAGAGCTCGAGTGGACGAGCGCATCCACGACCTCTTCGGACACCTCGCTATAGGCGGGCACGACGTTAGAAAGTTTGGGATCGAAGGCGAACAGCGCCGGCAAGACCGCCAAAAGCATGAGGAACAGTGCGGTGATGGCGCCGGCGATAGCAAAGACGCGATGACGATACACCTGATGTGTTATGCCAACAAGGAATCGCGGCATGGCGAAGAGCCTGCCGCCCCTGGGATCCGCAACCGGCGCGGTCCGGGCGGCCGCGTGGCCGATATGTCGCTCGCGGGTACCCATAGTCCCTTTAGTGTACCGACAGATGGGTCGAAAAAGCGGGCCGCATGTCCCAAAATCCGCAGACGGCAAGGCGCCCGGCAGCCTCCCCCGTCCGGCACTTCCCGATATCTGCCCGCCCCAAACCACCGCAAAGGGGACAGGCACCTTTGTGGTGGTTTGGGGCGATGCGCTAGTCCACGGCGATGTCGAGGTTCTTGCCGATGAGGCCTACGTAGCCGCCTTCGGCTGCCTTGGGGCTGTCGGCGTGGCAGAGGACCCACTTGTCGGCCTTCCAGTAGCAGTAGCTATCGCCGGCCGCGGGCATGTCGGATGCAGCCTCGGGGCGTGGGCCGTTGGTGCCCGCCGGCAGCGCCACCATCACCTGGAAGCCGCCGTCGTCGACCATGCAGGGCGTGTAGTGCAGCGTAGTGTTGAAGACCTCGACAACCGTACCCGCCGGCACGCGGAACGCCTTGACGCACGCGGTGTCGAGCTTGCCGTCCTCGATCTCCCAGCGATGCGCCACAAGCAGGATAAAGTCGCGAGCGCCCAGGTTGAATTCGCTGGCGCGATGATACTCCAGGCAGTTAAGTCGTGTATTGTGGCCGTTGCACCAGCCCAGCTGGAAGGGACGACCGCCAAACATGAGAAAGCCCAGTTTATCGGCATCCTTGACGCCCTCGAGCTCCGGCGCACTTGCTACGTACTTGCTGCCCTCGGGAATGGGCGTGGCAGAAAGCGCCTCGAGCACGGGCGACGTGAGCTCGGACGGAACGTCATCCCAAACGTTGCCATAGGGCTTGAACTCGGGATCATTGACAGAGTAGATATGCATGTTCACTCCTGTTCGTAAATGTGACTATACGAACATTCTAGAACAAACATGAGCGATTTTGAACGCTCGTCCCGACCAATAAACAAAAAGGCGCCCCCGCATAAGCGAAGGCGTCCAATGCGCGCGTTTTGGACGATAAAGCCCTTAAGCCTGCTGATAGTGCAGGTGCTTCTCATCGATATCGGCCAGGTCACGGTCGAGATAGCGGCGTGCGAGCCAGTTTGCCATGGGGAGGTTTTGGTCCAGGTAGTTGCCGCACTCCTCGGGAGCGGCACCGGGGACATCGCCCTCAAAGCCGGCGACAAACTCGAACAGCTCACGCACGAGCGGCAGAATCTCCTCGCTCGTCACCTCGCCAAACACGACGAGGTAAAAGCCCGTGCGGCAGCCCATGGGCCCAAAGTAGACAATACGGCTCGACCACTCGGCATGATTGCGAAGGAACGTCGCGCCCAGGTGCTCAATGGTGTGGCACTCGGCGGTGTTCATGACCGGCTCCTTGTTGGGCGTGGTCAGGCGCAGGTCAAACGTGGTGACGGCAGCACCGGTTGCCGGATCGCGGTCGATGCGGCTCACATACACGCCGGGCTCAAGCAGCAGATGGTCAACGGAAAAGCTCGCAATGCGCTCCATAGCAGATCCTCTCGGTAGTCAATTTGGGACGGGGCTCTTTTAGCTGGTTCGAATGGTCGCACCAATCATACCAGTCAAAAAAGCCCCGTCCCAAATTGACTACCTGGGACGAGGACCAATGATTTTTTAAGGCTCTGTTAGACCAGGATTGACATACATGTGTCCCCACGGTGCCATATCGTTGACCCCATAGACCGCGATGATGGGGGCAGCATGAACGCCGAAGACCTGGTCCTCAACTTCAAGAAGGGCATGGCGA
>JAXJKV010000025.1:0-44561 GCA_036297525.1 Collinsella sp. | reverse complement strand
GCGGAATCCTATACGCCGCACCAATCGAAATCGAAAGCCTCCGGCAACGGGGGCTTTTCTTTTATGGCAACACCGCATGGATTCGAACCTCGGTCGAGGCGCGAGCATCTTAATCATTACTTCGTAAAATTTTTCCAAATTGTCGCTTGACCCATCGAGGGGTCACGTGCATAATAATCCGTGCGTTGCGGCGTTACCTCAGCTGGATAGAGGGTCTGACTACGAATCAGAACGTCATAGGTTCGAATCCTATACGCCGCACCAATTGAGTTTTAAGCCTCCGGAAACGGGGGCTTTTCCTTTACGGGGGCATTGCGGAGATTCGAACCTCGTTCGAGGCGCGAGCGTCAAGAAAACGCGGAGCGTTTTTAGCGAGCGGGCGAGTCCGCCGGCAGGCGGGCGAAGCCGGTGCGGATCCGCGCAGCGGATGCGCGGAATCCTATACGCCGCACCAACTGAACTTTAAAGCCTCCGGTAACGGAGGCTTTTCTTATATGTCGATATACTTGAGAAGTTGCTTTTGCCGTGTTTGAAAGTATCGAGTCGATTGACTGTGTTAAATGAGTAAAAATCAAATTTGATAACTTTTTTCGAAAAATGCTTGACCTTTATTCAGTCGATGTGCATAATAATCAACAAGTCGCGGCGTTACCTCAGCTGGATAGAGGGTCTGACTACGAATCAGAACGTCATAGGTTCGAATCCTATACGCCGCACCAACTGAGTTTTAAGCCTCCGGCAACGGGGGCTTTTCCTTTACGGGGGCATTGCGGAGATTCGAACCTCGTTCGAGGCGCAGGCGTAAAGCGGACTATTTCCTGTCGACTCGTGTAAGATTTCGAGTAGGTGTCGCGGCCCATCCGTGACCACTCCTTCTTCAAGCGACCGATCAGGGTGATACTTCGTGGCAGAGCGTCCGACATACAAGCTCAGGTTTCTCGATCCCAAGAAGCGCTTTCCGGCGATGCCCGAGCAGCCTGCGGGGCGCTCATATGGCGTGGTCTGGAAACTCTTTGGCGAGGACCAGCATGAATCTTGTTATGTCGTCGAATTCGTTGGCAAAAGCCATGTGTCGCTTTTGGGCTACGTAAGCGTTTCGGGTGAGGTGTACAAGGTGGACCGCCCCGTTAGCGAGGCTCCGCTGCCCAACGATCCCGACATGGAGCTGGTCCTTGACGAGTCGGATTCCAGTATTGGTGAGATTATGGTAAGGGAAGCCAACGGTGCAATGCGTACGTGTGCGCAAACTGCCGGCTCTCCCGAAGGCCCCATGCGCGAGCAGTCCGACCACGAGACATGGAATTCGACCCGCGCCCTTCCTTACGGCGAGTTCATGGCCTCGATGTTCTTGCGCTACGTGATATTTGCCAACTCCGAAAGCGCTATTGCGAACACGGCGGGCGTCGACGGTCTCGATGCGGACATGCAAAACGTTGTCGACAAAATAAAGCTCGTAAAGTTGCCCGAGCCGGTCGAGGTGTTTTTGGGCTTTAACACGGCACCGCTACCTGACGCTATCGAGACGCTGCTCTACCGTGTCGACCATGCCGAGAATCCGAGCGGTATCGAGCGTTATGCGGCCGCCCTTATGAGCGAGGTCGACTTGCCCCGACTGCGCACCATCGCCGCCAAGTCCGAGATGAGCCTGGCTCGCATCGATCGCTCAAAGCTTTTCTATCTCAATTTTGATCGTAGCCTGCTGGACCAGGACGAGATTGACATGCTGCTTGCCATCGAGTGCCGTCTCAACCGCCTCTCTGGCATCCTCGAGCGCATCGGGGCCGGATTGGCCCCTGCGGCATCCTCGCCGAGCCTTGAGGGCTGCGCGCTCTTTGATGCGTGGCATATCGCCAAGACGACCAACGATGTTCCCCGACTGCTCGATACGGCCTCGAGCGATAACCCGTGGGGCAAACCGGGTACGGTGGCTTGCCAGCCGGGCGGTGAGTGGGATGTGCGTACCCGCTTCGCGCGTATTGTCGAGGCGCTTAACGTGGTCACACGGCTCGACTATACCTATCGGGCAAACGTTGCCGAGGGGATTATGCTCGTTCGGTTTGGGCGGTCTGTCGTTGATGCCATGCCGCAACGTGAATACGACGCTCAGGATGACGCCTGGCGCGAGCTGGACGAGGACATGCGCGCGATCTGGGCCGCGGAGCACGATGCGCGCGTGGCACTTACGCTTGCGGCAGCGTGTTTTGCCGCGGGCACCTGCATCACGCGCTGCTATGTGCAGATTGCTGCTCCCGACAGTGAGCAGGGCGAGCGCGTTGTCGCAACGTATTTCTTTGGGCGCGCGGCCTATCTGGCCGATTGCGTGCCTGTCGCCAAGGATCTTGAGAGCATGGACATGGACGATATGCCGTGCAAGCGTGTGCTTGAGGCGTATGAGTCAACCGCTCCGGAGACGATTGAGCCTGCGGAGGTTCATGCTCGTCCGCGTGATGACCATCGCACACTGCCGCCGGCGCTGCGCGATCTGCTGCTTGCCGATACGGCTGACGAGTTGGAGGTCATGGAAGAGGACGACGACCCATACGTGGCCCGCGTTGTTGAATTGCGCGAGCAGGCAAAAGTCGACCGTACAGGTGCCTTTGAAGGCTTTTCCCGTCTTGTCGAGGAGTTGGAGGCTAAGTGCGCCGTCGCCGAGCTTTTGGCGACAGGTCCGGTTCAAACGCAGTTTTGCGATAACCAGCTGGTACGCATGGTGCTACCGGTGTTGGAAGAAGACCGCTCTGTGCGAATCCTTCGTGCGCCCGATGCGCTGTACTTTGCCCAGCACGAGATCTGCAGCTTTTACGCCGAGCAAGAGGACTTTGAACGAGCACTGCCCGAGGTGCGCCATCTTTACGATCTGGCACGCTCGTCCATGCAATCGCACTTTGCGCTCATCAACGTGCTTGCGCGTCTGGAGCGCTTTGACGAGATTATCGAGGTGGCGCGCCACGGCCTACGTATTGCCAGCGATCGTTCTGCAATCGGCTACCTGTTCTATCGCTTGGCGTTTGCCTATTGGAATTGCGATCAGTTCGACCTGGCGCTGGCTTGTTACCGTCTGGTGCCGCGCGACGAGGAGTCGGGCAGTAGCGCGCTGGAAGAAATGCAGGGCCTTATGAATGAGATGGGCGTCAGCGAGCCTCCGACGTTCGAGGAGGCGGTCGAGACCATCCGCAAGGCTGGACTCGAGCTGCCGCCAGTGTCTGCCGTGACGAATCAGCTGGCAGATGCCGCTGTGCAACTGGTCGACAACGGCTTCTTTTTCCTGGCACGCGGTTGCATCTTCCAAATGTGGCGCACCATGGGCAACGACGAGCTCGGCTCCCTCAACCGCTCGCTGGGGTAGGCGAAGCCTCCAAGGAGGAAAGGATGCTAGGCAATTAGAAAATTTCCTCTTGCCCATCCTTGGCTGTTTGGTTACTATAGAACGGCTGTTACGGAGAGCTGACCGAGAGGCCGAAGGTGCTCGCCTGCTAAGCGAGTATGCCCCAAAAGGGCATCTGGGGTTCGAATCCCCAGCTCTCCGCCAGTACGAATTTGAAGAAGGGTCCCATTTGGGGCCCTTTTTTGTGCGGAGAAAGGAGGCTGGGGATTCGAACCCGAGAGGGCACGGGCGTTAAGCAAACGCGAAAGCGTTTGTAGCCCGTGGGCGAAAAGCCGTCAGGCTTTGAAGCCGGAGGGCATGCGTAGCATGCCCGGACATCCCCAGCTCTCCGCCAGTAAGACTTTAAAGAAGGGTCCCATCGAGGGCCCTTTTTTATTATCGAGAAAGGGCGCTGGGGATTCGAACCCTCAAAAAATGAGGCGCCCCGTTGGACGCCTCCTTTCAGCGAGTGTATTGTTCTTCGATCTTACATCTCGGGCGCCTTGGCTACGGTCTCGCTCTCGGCTGTGAGCGGGCGGTTGTCGATGCGGCGGCCCAAGCGATCGAGCTTCACGAGCAGCCATTCAATGGGATTCGGCCCTGCACCTTCCTCGTCGGCAACTAGGTCCATGACGGCGATCTTGGTGCCGTCCTGCTTGAGCGTAACGCTGCCCACCTTGTCGCCCACATGCACCGTGCCCGAAAGATCGTCGTAGCTAACCTTTTCGGTCACCTCGCCAGCAAGGGAAAACACGGTCGCTTGCGCCGTGGGGTCGGCGAGCGTGGCGTCGATCGTCTTGTCCGTCCAATCTGTCTGGCTAATGCGTGCCATGAGCGGGTTGCCGTTGGCGGTCTTTTCCTGCGTGTTGGCGATCGCGACCGTGACCTTGTGGCCGTAGTACCAATTGGCAAGGGTTGCGGTATCGGTAAAGCGCTGGTCGGTGGTGGTGGAGTTCAAAACGACGGTGTAGATCTCGTCGCCGTCGCGGTTGTAGGCGCTCGTAAAGCAATAGCCCGCGTCGTCGGTGGTGCCGGTCTTGCCGCCGATGTTGCCATCTTGGCCCAGCAAATAGTTATGCGTGTCCATGGAATGCGAATGGTCGGCGCCGTCGGCGCCCGTGACCTCGATCCAGGAATCCTCGCTCGCTACGACCTCGCGGATCGTGTCGTTTTTCATGGCCTCCTGCATCATCAGCGCTACGTCGTGTGCGGTTGAGTGCATATCGCCAGCCCACTCATCAAAGTCCAGACCGTGTGGGTTCTCAAAGACCGTGCCGGTGCAGCCGAGCTTCTTAGCGCGCTCGTTCATGGCCTTCACAAATGTGGCCTCGGCGTCTTTGGTCTTAGGGTCGATCTTCTTGCCCACATATTCGGCGAGCACGATGGCGGCGTCGTTGCCCGAGGGAATCATCAGGCCGCGCAGTGCCTGCTCAACGGTAAGCTCGTCGCCTTCGAGCAAGCCGGCGGTCGAATTACCCACGGTGGCTGCGGCGTTGCTCACCGTGACCCTCTCGTCCATTTTGCAATTCTCGACGGTTAGGATTGCGGTCATGACCTTGGTGATCGAGGCGATTTTGACCTGCTCATCGGCGCCGCGCCCATAGTAGACGGTGCCGTCTTTGCCCATGACGAGGGCATTGGTCGCATCGATATCGGGCAGGTTTTCGGCCGTGATGCCGCGCGCATCGGCGGTTTTGCCGCAAACATTGTCGGTCGTAAGCACTTGGGCGCCGGCGACGGTGGGCACGCCAGCGGCAAGGGCGATAGCGCAGACAAAGCCGGCGGCAAGCTGGGCTGAGCGCTTTGCAAAAGAGGTGAGGGACTTCACGGATTTCGCTTTCGACGGGATGGTCTCTTCTGGAACAAGAGTATATCGTTTGCCGGCGTCGGCGATCATCGCGTGCGTGCGTGGCCCACATCCGCGCCCGAACGGGCACAAGGGTGCTTAAGGCCGACTTAATCACCCACGCTTGTTGTGTGTGACGGGCGCCCCCTCGGGCATAATGGAGCGCGAGAGGAGCACGCATGAACGAGCGCATTTTGGTAGTTGATGACGAAAAGGCCATCGCCGACTTGGTTGGTATCTACCTTACAAAAGAGGGCTTTGATGTCCAGATTGCCTATAGCGGGGCCGATGCTGCCAAGGCAATCTTGGAGCAGGAGTTCGATCTGGCGCTGCTGGATGTCATGCTGCCCGATATCGATGGCTTTGAGCTGCTGCGTACGATCCGTTCCAGCCATACCTATCCCGTGATCATGCTGACGGCGCGCGATGCCCAGCAAGACAAGATCGGGGGCCTTTCGCTTGGCGCGGACGATTACGTGGTTAAGCCGTTCCGTCCGCTGGAGCTCATCGCGCGCGTGCACGCTCAGCTTCGCCGCTACACCAGCTACGGTAGCCGTGCACAGGCGGCCGAGTCGCCGACCATTCAGCTCGACGGCTTGGAGATCAACCGCGACGCTCGTTCCGTGACGGTGGACGGTGCACCGGTACGCCTCACACCCACCGAGTATTCAATCTTGCTGTATCTGGTCGAGCATCGCGGCAGCGTGGTGGCCGTGGAGGACCTGTTCCGCGCGGTGTGGAACGAGGATTTTATGCCCGGCTCCAACAATACGGTGATGGTGCACATTCGCCACTTGCGCGAAAAAATCGGCGACGACGCACAAAAGCCACGCTTTATCAAAAACGTCTGGGGCGTCGGCTACATCATCGAATAACGCTTTTCGCTTGTGAGGATCTTGATATGACAAAAGACGATAGGCAAGCGTTCGAGGTGCCCGATCGGCTCTTTGAATACGTGAGGTCGGTCGTCGACAACCGCGCGCTTGCAACGGTGCTGCTCTTTTTGCTGAGCCTGCTGCTGATTGGCATCGACAACATCGTCGGAATCTTGGCGGTGCTGCTTGTCGGCTTTTTGCTGATCGATCGATTTGAGATCGTGTGCCGCTGCGTGGTGATTGGCGGCGCCGCGTGGGCCATGACGTTGGCGATTGGCGCCATGGCGCTCGGCGGCATCGAAGGGCCGGTGCTGTTTGATGCCGGCTTTGTATTCAACATGCTTGGCTTTATGCTGGCGCTTGCCGTGTGCGTGCTGTTCTTGTGCGGCCGCGCCCTGTACTACCAGGGCTACGAACAGGGCGAGCAGCATGCCGATTGTGTGCTGGCCGCTCGTATTCAAGATCGCCTGATCGATCACCCCGACACCTGGGACAACATCGACGGCGACTTCTTGGAGGTCGAGGGCGCCCTTAACCGCGTGCGTGACCGTGAGCGCAAGGTGCAGCAAGCTCTGCGTGACGAGTCGCATCGCAAGGACGATCTGGTCACGTACTTGGCACATGACCTACGCACCCCGCTTGCCAGTGTGGTGGGCTATCTTTCGCTGCTGCAAGAGGCTCCTGAGCTGCCGGTTGAGCAACGTGCGCACTTTACGGGCGTGGCGCTCGACAAGGCGCACCGGCTCGATGCGCTCATCGAAGAGTTCTTCGATATCACGCGCTTTGACTTCCACGATATCGTGCTCACGCGCGGCTATGTTGATCTGGGGTTGCTGCTGGCTCAGGTGACTGACGAGTTCTATCCCATCCTCAACGAGCAGCATAAGGAAGTCCAAGTTGATATTCGCGAGGACCTGACGGTGCTCGTGGATGGCGACAAGATGGCCCGCGTGTTTAACAACATCATGAAAAACGCCGTCGCCTATAGCTATGAGGGCTCGACTATCACGATCGAGGCCGGGCGCCAAGACGATGGCGGCGTGCGCGTGCGCTTTATCAATCAGGGCGATCCTATCCCTGCGGCTAAGCTCAAGGTGATCTTTGAGAAGTTCTATCGCCTGGATGCGGCGCGTGCGACCAATCGCGGTGGTGCCGGTCTGGGCCTTGCTATTGCCAAGGAGATCATCGCGGCACACGGCGGTACCGTTGCATGTGAATCGACGCCCGAACACACGATATTCACCATCGAGCTGCCCGCCGTATAGCCAGCGTGCCCTTACAAACACTTGACAATGCGCTCACGTGCATATGAGCCGCGATTTCTACTATCGATACTGCTGAATTGATATCGATGTGGAGGTATGCGGTATGACGGCTGCTGCGGCTGTGGAGCCCACGGAGCTTGAAGAACTCATGGAAGCGCAGGCCGAGGCCGCGCACGAGCGCGAGGTTGGGGATGCGACTCGCCCCACGGCAGAGGATCTTGCCGCCTCGCCGACGCGCATCGACGTCGAGGGCCTCGACCTGTTCTATGGCGACCATCATGCGCTCAAGGACGTGAATATCAAGATCCGCGACAAGCAGATCACCTCGTTTATCGGGCCTTCGGGCTGCGGAAAGTCCACGTTGCTGCGCTGCTTTAACCGCATGAACGACGGCATCAAGGATTGCCGCATCGAGGGCAAGATTGCGCTCGATGGTCAAGATATCCTGGGCGATTACGACATCTGCCGTTTGCGCCAGCGCGTGGGCACGGTGTTTCAGCGCCCCAACCCGTTTCCCATGAGCATCTACGACAACGTCGCCTACGGTCCTCGCGGCATGGGAGTGCGCGACCGCGCCGTGCTCGACGAGCTGGTCGAAGACTCCCTGCGACGCGCCGCCCTGTGGGACGAAGTCAAGGACAAGCTCAAGGAATCGGGTCTGAGTCTTTCGGGCGGCCAGCAGCAGCGTCTGTGCATCGCCCGTGCGCTGGCCGTGCAGCCCGACATTCTGCTGATGGACGAGCCGACCTCGGCACTCGACCCTGTGTCGACGCTGGTGGTTGAGCAGCTGGCCTGCGAGCTCAAGGAGACCTGCACGCTCGTGGTCGTTACACACAATATGCAGCAGGCGGCGCGTATTTCCGACTCGGTCGCGTTTTTCTTGCTGGGTGAGTTGGTGGAGCACGCGCCCACCGCGCAACTCTTCAAGAATCCGACCGATCCGCGCACGGCGGATTATTTGACGGGCCGTTTTGGCTGATACCATCTAGTACAGACACCTTTAGGGTTAAGATGCGGTCATGCCGGCCGCAAAGGGGTTCAACATGATCTATTACGTCGAGGATGATGACAACATCAGGGATTTGACGGTCTACGCGCTGCGCAAGCAGGGAATCGAGGCCGAGGGCTTTTCGTGCGATGGCGAGTTTAAAGCTGCCGTGGCGCGACGGGTGCCCGATGCTGCGCTGCTCGATATCATGCTGCCCGATACCGATGGCTTGGCGATTATGCGTCGCCTGCGTGCCGATCGCCTGACGGCGACGGTGCCCATCATGATGCTTACCGCCAAGGACACCGAGCTCGACAAGGTGATGGCGCTCGATGGCGGTGCCGACGATTACCTGACTAAACCCTTCTCGCTCATGGAGCTTGCGAGCCGCTGCCGCGCACTGCTGCGTCGCGGCGGCATGGTCAAGCAGGCGAGCGATGTGCTCAGCGTGGGCGATATCGTGCTCTCGCCCAGCCATCGCGAGGTGACCGTTGCCGGCGAGCCGCTTAAGCTCACCCTGCGCGAGTTCGACCTGCTCGAGTACCTCATGCGCAAGCCCGGCGTGGTTTTTACCCGCGAGTCGTTGCTGCAGAGCGTGTGGGGCTGGGACTTCGACGGCGGTTCGCGCACCGTTGACGTGCACGTGCAGACGCTTCGCCAAAAACTAGGCGAGCATGCCGGCGCCATCGAGACCGTGCGCGGCGTGGGCTACCGCTTGGCCGAGCCTTCTGCCGGTGATGGTGCCGAAGGTGACGACACCGCGGCCGCCGCATCGGAGGAGTAACCCGTGGTCTTCGCCCCCCAGGGAAAACATACGCTGTCGCACCGCGTTTTTGTGACGATCTTTGTCTGCGCCATGGCGGTTATCGTGGCGTTTACGGTTCTGGGCGCGTTCTTTGTGCAAAACACCTTGGCGGATGCCACGAGTGCCAACCTGGCGCAGGAAACCGAGCTCATTGCTGCCGCCCTCGACGAGCAGCAGGAGCCCATCCCGTTCTTGCGTAGCCTCGATCGCGAGGACTTGCGCATCACGCTGATTAACAAGGATGGATCGGTTGCCTACGACAACGAGGCGTCGCCTTCCACACTGCCCAACCACGGCGATCGCCCCGAGGTCATCGAGGCCTTTGAGAGTGGTTTGGGTTCCGCGGAGCGCGCAAGCTCTACGCTCGACGAGATTATGCTGTATCGCGCCGTCGCCCTTGATAACGGCCAGGTTGTCCGCTTGGCGCAGGCCCAGCCTGGCGTTGCGGCGATTTTGCTGTCGATGGTGGCGCCGATGCTGCTTATCGCGGCAGCGGGTGCGGTACTCTCGTTTTTTATGGCGCGCCGCGAGTCCCGTGCCATCATCGCGCCGTTGCAAGAGGTGGATTTGGACCACCCACGCCGTAGCTATGAGCACGCCTATGCCGAGATGGTCCCCATGCTTGAGCGTATCGAGTCGCAGCGCCAGGAACTCAAGCGCCAAATGGCGGTGCTGGCGGACAACGACCGTATGCGCCGCGAGTTCACGGCGAATATCACCCATGAGCTCAAGACGCCGCTTACGGCGATTTCGGGCTATGCCGAGCTCATCGCAAACGGCATGGTCGAGGGCGAGGACGACCTGCGCAACTTTGGCGGTCGCATCTATCGTGAGGCGGGCCGCTTGGCAGCGCTCGTCAACGACATCCTTACGCTGTCTAACTTGGACGAGGCCGAGCGTGCAACTGAGGGCGAGGCGGTGCCCATTGGGTCCACGGAGCCTATTGAGCTCTCGCGTGCCATCTACGCGGTTGAGCAGCGTCTTGAACAGGTCGCCCGTCAGGCGAATGTGACGATAAGTCATGAGACCAAGCCTGTGGCCATCGAAGGCGTGTCGCGCTTGATTGACGAGCTCATCTATAATCTGGCAAGCAACGCCATCCGCTACAATCGACCCGGCGGTACGGTTACGCTGCAGTGCGGCACCAACGACGAAGGTCATCCGTTCCTCGCGGTCGCCGACACGGGAATCGGTATCGCGCCTGAAGAACAGGGCAAGGTATTTGAGCGGTTCTATCGCGTGGACAAGAGTAGGTCCAAGGCACGCGGCGGAACCGGCCTGGGGCTTGCCATTGTCAAGCATGCGGCCCTGTATCATCACGCCACGCTCGATCTGTCGAGCGAGTTGGGCGTGGGAACCACCATTGCGGTGACGTTTCCCATACAGCAGGACGAGCCATTCGCATAGCGATACAACATAGATATTGATGTAGACGCCGCATTCGACTTTCGGGTGCGGCGTTGTTGTGCAATTTTACGATTGCTTCCGACATTTTTACAGGAGAGCCTGTTTCTTATGTATAGAGTTTGGTCTCGGTAAAAAGATGCGATAACATACAGACAGTTTTGTCAATCCGAACTGGGGAAATGAAAGGCAAGCTGCATGACCCTTCTCGAACTGTTCCAGCTGCTGAAGAAGCACCTCAAGCTGGTCATCACCCTTCCGGTGGTCTGCGCGATCGCCATGGGCATCGTGTCCTTCGTTGCGATGGACAACACCTACACCGCGACGACGAGCATGTACATTCTCGCCAAGACCGACGATAGCGGTCAGATGAGCTACAACGATCTCTCGGCGAGCCAGATGCTTTCCAACGATATCGCCACGCTGCTGGATAGCGATAGCGTTAAGAGCGGCGCAGCCAATGAACTGGGCCTCACCGATCTGGATGACTACAAGGTGTCTGTTTCCTCCGAGACCACCACGCGTGTCATTACGCTTTCGGTTACCGGCACCGATGCCAAGGAGACGGCTAAGGTCGCAAAGGCCATGGCCAGCTCGGTGAGTACGGTCGCTCAGAACGTCGGCGCTGCCCAGAGCATCAACGTTATCGACGAGGCCAAGACCCCCGAAGCCCCCAGCGGCCCCAAGCGCACGCTGTATATTGCCGTCGCGTTCCTCGCCGGTATCTTTATCGCAGTTGCCTATGTCGTTTCGGCAGACATGCTCAATACCCGCATCCGCGGTGCCGAAGAGGCAGAAGAGCTCCTGGGCATTCCCGTTGTTGGCCGAATTCCGGCTATGAAAGGTGGTAAATAGGCATGGCTAAGGCAAAGAACACCGATAAGCTCGTTGTACAGAATGCCGCCAAGACCCTTCTGGCCAACATCCGCTTTGCGAGCGTGGACGACCCCATTCGCACCATCACCGTTACCTCCTCGATTCCCAACGAGGGCAAGTCTACGGTTTCCATTAACCTTGCTCAGGCAATCGCCACGAGCGGCAAGTCCGTGCTCCTGGTCGAGGCCGATATGCGCCGCAGGTCCCTTTCCGATATGCTCGGCGTTCGTTCGCGCGGCGGACTCTATGCGGTCCTTTCCGAGCAGATCTCCATCGACCAGGCAATTGTCGAGACGGGTCAGAAGAACTTCTACTTCCTCGATGCCGAGCCGCATATTCCCAATCCTGCCGACATCATCGTCTCTCACCGCTTTGCCAAGCTGGTAAAGGCACTGTCTGCTAAGTTCCAGTACGTCATCTTCGACGCTCCCCCGGTCGGCACCTTCATCGATGCTGCCGAGATTGCCAGCCTGACCGACGGCACGCTGTTCGTGGTGCGCGAGGACTTCACCAAGCGCGAGGAGGCACTCAACGCCATCGGCCAGCTTAAGAAGTCCGAAAAGGTCAAGCTCATCGGTACCGTCATGAATTACTGTGAGACCGAGACCAGCGAGTACTACTATTCTTACTACACCAAGGACGGTGAGAAGGTTAAGAAGGGCTCCGACGATCAGGGGACTTCCAAAAAGGGCATCTTCACCAACCGAGCAAACGTTTAGTTGATTAAGGCTGACCTATGCGTGACATTCATTGCCATATCTTGCCGGGTGTAGACGACGGCGCCGCCGATCTCGATGAGAGCTTGGCGATGCTCGAGGCTGCCAAGCGGGCCGGTGTAACCAGAATCGTTTGCACTCCTCACTGCCGTGATCCCTATTTTGACTACGACAAGATGTGGGATGCCTTTGAGCTGCTGCGTGATAACGCTGACGGTTTTCCGCTCCAGATGGGCTTCGAGGTCAACCATCGAAAGCTCGTTGAGCTTGGTATCGATGCCGCGGAGCACTTGCATTTCGATGGGACCAACGAGTTTCTGCTCGAGCTTTCGACGCATGCCGATGCGTATGCGTTTAGAGAGTACGAGAACACGATTTACGATTTGCAGTGTCGTGGCTACCAGGTGATCATCGCTCATCCTGAGCGCTATCGTGCGGTTCAAAAGGATGTAAGCGTGGCGGAGCGCCTGGTCGATATGGGCTGCAAACTGCAGGCTTCGGCGGACTTTATTGCCGGCGGTCGCTTTGGTCGCGAGAAAAAGCCGGCACAGCGCCTGTTCGATCAGAACCTGTACAGCTTCATCGCGAGCGATGCCCATAACGTGGGTCATTACGACTGCCTGGCGAAGGCTCGCGCGAAGTTTAGTGTGCGCGGAGCTCATTTTCGCTAATATCTGTCCCTAACGTTCGCATTGAATGAAAGGGCAGCCATGGATATCCAACTTAAGACGGGATGCTTTGATGACGCGGCGTTGGTGCGCCGCGTCGTTTTTATGGACGAGCAGGGCTACGAGAATGAGTTCGACGCTATCGACGAGGATCCGAACTGCATTCATGTGACGCTCTATGTAGACGGCGAGCTTGCCGGTTGCTCGCGCGTGTTTCCCGAAGAGCTTGAGCGCGTGGCTGACGCAGAGGCCCCGGTGTTGCCGGCATGCGACATGGACGAAGGCGTTGTGGCGGGGGAGACCTACATTATGGGGCGCGTCGCCGTGCTGCCGGCTATGCGTCGTCGCGGACTGGCGAGTGCGATCGTCGATACCAGTGCTTCGTGTGCACGCGATGCCGGCGCTAAGCTTATTAAGCTGCATGCGCAGGAATACGTGCTGCCGCTCTATGCAAAGGCGGGCTACACGCAAATCGCCCCGGTAGATTACGAAGACGAGGGCCAGCCCCATGTCTGGATGGCCAAGCGCGTAGATGGCAGATAGGGACGTTCCTTTTCTGCCGGCAGCTGGGGACACTCCTTGGCATCCGCCGCACGGTCGTTTCAACATACAGTTTTTCGATTCCGTATGTATATATGCGCGCTAATGGGTTATAAAATCTAAGTCTGAACATAGCAGGTCTGCGATGCGGCTCGGGCGACCGGGCCGTTTTTGCGGACGGGGGTAGCGCGAAAGGACTGCACATGCGTCAATTTAAGACCGAGAGCAAAAAACTGCTCGACCTCATGATCAACTCCATCTACACCAATAAGGAAATCTTCCTGCGCGAGCTTATCTCTAACGCGAGCGACGCCGTCGACAAGCTCAACTTTAAGAGCCTGCAGGATCCGAGCGTCAAGATCGACCAGGGCGACCTGGCCATTCGCGTCTCCTTTGATAAAGACGCCCGCACCATTACCATCTCGGATAACGGCATTGGCATGACCGCCGAGGAGCTCGAGCGCAATCTGGGCACCATCGCCCATTCCGGCTCCGAGGAGTTTAAGACCGAGAACGCCGAGCAGCAGGGTTCGGATGTCGACATTATCGGCCAGTTTGGCGTGGGCTTCTACTCGGCTTTTATGGTCGCCAGCCACGTGAAGGTCGTCAGCCGCGCCTATGGCGAGGACACCGCTCACGTGTGGGAGTCTGATGGTCTTGAGGGTTACACCATCGAAGATGGCGAGCGCGCCGAGCACGGCACCGATGTCATCCTGACGCTGCGTGAGAACGAGAAGCTCGACGCCGACGGCGAGGCCGAGACCTACGATCGCTTCCTGACCGAGTGGGGCCTCAAGAGCCTGATTCAGCAGTACAGCAACTATGTGCGTTACCCGATTCAGATGATGGTGTCCAAGAGCCGCCAGAAACCCAAGCCCGAGGACGCCGGCGACGATTACAAGCCCGAGTACGAGGACTACCAGGAGCTCGAGACCGTCAATTCCATGACACCGATCTGGAAGAAGCGCAGCTCCGATGTCGAGCAGAAGGACTACGACGAGTTCTACAAGTCCACGTTCCACGACTTTGACGATCCTGCGCGCACCATCAGCTTCCACGCCGAGGGCACGCTCGAGTATGACGCCCTGCTGTTTGTGCCAGGACGCGCGCCGTTCGATCTGTACAGCAAGGACTACGAGAAGGGTCTGGCGCTCTACAGCTCCAACGTCCTGATCATGGAGAAGTGCGACGACCTGCTGCCCGACTACTACAACTTTGTCCGCGGCGTCGTGGATTCCGCCGACGTGTCGCTCAACATCTCGCGCGAGACGCTGCAGCAGAACCGTCAGCTCAAGGCCATCGCCAAGCGTGTGGAAAAGAAGATTACCGCCGACCTTGAGGATATGCGTGACAACGACCGCGAGGCCTACGAGAAGTTCTTTGAGAACTTTGGCCGCGGTCTTAAGTACGGCATCTACTCGAGCTATGGCATGAAGGCCGATGAGCTCGCCGACCTGTTGCTGTTCTGGTCTGCCAAGGAACAGAAGATGATTACCCTGGCCGAGTATGCCAAGGGCATGCCCGAGGATCAGAAGGCCATCTACTACGCCGCCGGCGACTCGCGCGAGCGCTTGGCCAAGATGCCCGTGGTAAAGGGCGTGCTCGACCGCGGCTATGACGTGCTGCTGCTGACGCAGGATGTGGATGAGTTCACGTTCCAGGCTATGCGTGAGTACGTTGCCGCCGATATGCCCAAGATCTACGAGGACGATGCTGCCCGCGAGGCTGCCGAGAAGGCTGTGGCCGACGGTGCCGAGCCCGAGGTCGAGGATCGTCATCTGGAGCTCAAGAACGTCGCGACTGGCGATCTTGATCTGGCGACCGAGGACGAGAAGAAGGAGGCCGAGGACGCCACCAAGGAAAACGAGGACCTCTTTAGCGCTATGAAGGAGGCACTCGGTGACAAGGTCGAGAAAGTTGCCGTCTCCGCGCGTCTGACCGATGCCCCCGCTTGCATCACCACCGAGGGCCCACTTTCGCTCGAGATGGAGAAGGTGCTCCAGAAGGGACCCGAGGGCGCGCCCGACGGCATGCCCAAGAGCCAACGCGTGCTCGAGCTCAACGCCAAGCACCCGGTCTTTGACAAGCTTGTCGCTGCCCAGAAGGCAGGCGACGCCGACAAGATCAAGCAGTACTCCGGCCTGCTCTATGACCAGGCCCTGCTGGTCGAGGGTATTCTGCCCGAGGACCCCGTGGCCTTCGCGGCATCTGTTTGCAACTTGATGTAGTTAGGTAGTTACGCGGTTTTACCAAACCGCGTAACGGCTCGACGCTGCCCTCAGTTCCGCCGTTCTAACGAACGGCGGACCAGTCGACGCTGCGCGGGCGCCAGAGCGAACAACTTGTCATTCAAAGAGGACGGCATGACCAGAAGGTCTATGCCGTCCTCTTTTCATGCCAATTTGTTCGCTCTGGCGCCCGCTCGCTGGCATTGCTAAAACATCGACGTTACCGTGGTCCAAACTAGTCATTGGGGGCGTTCTTGTTTGACTGGTCGTTTAAGGACGTCCCCAATGACTGCTCGGATTGCTAATTTGTGCGGGTTGTGGTTTTGTGACCTGCTGAAATTTAGGATACTGTACAACTGTACGTTAATTTGTCTTCGTAGTATATTGCTACCCGCAAAACTCAATACCATTGTGCTCTGAGACGCTAAAGCGCCTACGTACAATGGTTGTCGATAGTACGATTCGATTTAACGACAGGATGGATGGTCCAAGCGTGAGTCTCGGCAGCAAACTATCCAACGCAAAGGTATCCTTTGCGATCTTTAAGCGTGACATCAAGCGATTGCTCGTGAATCCCGTCGCCTTGGTGGTTACCCTTGGCGTGTGCGTTATTCCCTCGCTGTATGCCTGGTACAACATCGTGGCCAACTGGGATCCGTACGGAAACACCCAGGGTATCAAGATTGCCATCGCCAACAACGATCGGGGCACCCAAAACGACTTGGTGGGCGAGCTCAACGCGGGCGACCAGGTTGTCGATCAGCTCAAGGAGAACGATCAGCTGGGCTGGACCTTCGTCGATTCGGCGTCCGATGCCAAGGAGGGCGTCGAGAGCGGTGAGTACTATGCGGCCATCGTAATCCCCAAGAACTTCTCGGATAACCTGGTTTCGATGCTCGACGGTAACTACCATCAGCCCAAGCTTACGTACTACGTCAATGAGAAGAAGAGCGCTATTGCGCCCAAGGTTACCGACACCGGTGCAAGCACCATCGAGGAGCAGATCAACTCGGAATTTGTCTCCACGGTGGGCGAGACCGTTGCCAGCATTGCCAAGGATGCCGGAGTCGATTTAAAGGACAAGGCAACCCAGACTCAGGATTCGTTGGCAAGTTCTGTCTCCGAGGCATCCGATACCTTGGGCGAGGTGCGCGATTCGATTGGCGACATGAATGCCGCCATCGATAAGACGAGTGGCGCTATCGCCTCGGCTGATGCGGCACTTGCTGGCATGCAGGGTCAGGCGCCGTCACTGACGCAAGCGATCTCTCAGGGCAACGACCTGCTGGGTGAAGCTCGCACCACGGCGGGCAACTCTATCGCCTCGCTCTCCAAGGCGCTCTCGGAAGGCAGCCTTGCGCTCACCAAGACGTCGGCCTCCGCGAACGCTGCCATCGGCAAGCTGACGGGCACGGTCACATCTACGACCACCCGTATCGACAACTCGCTCGAGTCTCTCCAAGCGACGATCGACCACAATAAGGCCGTTATCGGGCACTTGGAGATTCTCGCCAATGACACGTCGACAGGTTCCGAGGAAATTGACGCGCGCATTGTATCGACCATCAATACGCTCCGTGAGCAGAACGAGAAGTTGCAGAGCATCAAGGACGGTCTGTCCGCGCAGTCGAGCGCCATGGCGAATGACGCAGCGGCTGTTTCGGGTGCCAGTGACGCTATCAATAACGCAATTCATACCGGTGCGACCAACCTTGGCCAAGCCCAGACGGACTTGGGCCAAAACGCGCTGCCGAAGGCCTCGAGCGCGCTCGATTCCTTTGCCGCCGTCTCGGGTGATTTGACGGGTATCGTATCTGGCCTCACGCCCACGATTGCAAGCGCGCGCGGTACGCTTTCGCAGCTTAACGCTACGCTCGGCCAGGCCAAGACCACGCTGTCCCAGACCGATTCCTCGCTTGCCAAGGTCCAGGACAAGCTCGCAACCGCCGCCAACGACATCGCGGCGCTACAGACCTCCGAGTCCATGGGCGAGCTGGCCGACCTGATGGGCGTCGACGTCAATGACGTCGCAGACTTCATGGCATCTCCGGTTGAGCTCGCGTCCAAGTCGATCTATCCGGTTAAGAGCTTCGGCTCGGGCATTGCCCCGTTCTATACCAACCTGGCGCTTTGGGTGGGCGGCTACGTGCTTATCGCCATCTACAAGCTCGAGGTCGATCGCGAAGGCATCGGCAGCTTTACGGCGCGCCAAGGCTACTTTGGCCGCTGGTTGCTCATGGTGATCCTGGGCGCGTTGCAGGCCATCATCGTTACGGTGGGTGATCTGGTCATTGGCGTACAGTGCGTCAACCCGCTGCTGTTCGTGCTGGGCGGCATCGCCATCTCGTTTACGTACGTCAACATCATTTACGCGCTGTCCACTACGTTTAAGCACATCGGCAAGGCAATCGGCGTCATTCTGGTTATCGTGCAGATTCCGGGTTCATCGGGCATGTACCCCATCGAGATGATGCCTGGCTTCTTCCAGTGGCTGCACCCACTGCTGCCCTTTACCTACGGCATCAATCTGCTGCGCGAGACGGTCGGCGGCATGTACTCGTTTAACTACCTGTTTAACCTGTGCATTCTGGGCGTGTTCTTGATCGTGGCGCTCTTTATCGGCCTGCAGCTGCGTCCGCTGCTGCTCAACCTTAACCTGCTCTTTGATAAACAGCTCTCCACGACCGGTATGATGATTTGCGAGTCCAACGACCTGCCGCGCCAGCGCTATTCGCTGCGCACGGCCATGCGCGTCATGCTCGATTCCGATTCGTACCGTCGCGAACTGCTCGATCATGCGGTCGCCTTTGAACATCGCTACCCGTACTACATCAAGGGCGGTTTTGCCGCCGTGGTGGGCGTTCAGGTCCTGCTCTTTGTCCTGTCGACGGTTCTCGATATCGACAATAACGGCAAGATCATCCTGCTTGTCATTTGGATTATCTCGGTTATTGCCATCTGCGGCTGGCTGATCAATATCGAATATATCCGAGCGAGCCTCAATACCCAGATGCGCATCTCGGCGCTTTCGGATGAGGACCTGCGTCGCGAGATGCGCGAACACACGGCCGCCATTCCTGCCGCCCGCCACATGTTTGGCCTCAACGCCAGCGAGCGTGGTGCCAAGGGCGGCGATCAGTCCACGGGCCGCTTGCCGCATATAGGCTCGAACCATAAATCTCAGGACAGCGACAGTACAGCCACAAATGATGGAGATGCCACTCCGCTTGGCAAGCACTCCAAAGGAGGTGAGGCATAAATGAAGAACATCCTGCATCTGTTTAAGCGCGATGTCCAAAATGTGTCTCGCTCCGTGATCGGCTTGGTTGTCGTGATGGGCCTCGTTATCGTACCGTGCCTGTACGCGTGGTTTAACATCGCCGGCAGCTGGGACCCGTACGGCAACACCGGCAATCTTAAGATCGCCGTGGTCAACACCGATGAGGGTTACGAGAGCGATCTGATCCCCGTTGAGGTCAACGTGGGTGAAAACGTGACCGCCACCCTGCGCGGCAACGAGAGCTTCGATTGGGTTGTACTCAACAATCGAGAAAAGGCCATCGAGGGCGTCAAATCGGGCGCATACTATGCGGCTGTCGTTATCCCTAAGACGTTTAGTGCCGATATGATGACGCTCTTTTCGACCGACGTGAAGCATGCCGATATCGAGTTCTACGAGAACCAGAAGGCCAACGCCATTGCGCAGATCGTGACCGAGAAGGGTTCGAGTGCCGTTCAGAGCCAGGTTAACGAAACTTTTACCGAGACCATTACGAGCATCGGTCTTAAGACGGTGTCCAGCCTGCTCGATTACATGAGCACCGACCAGGTCAGCAACTTTATCGCCAACCTGTCCTCGACGCTTGGCGATTCGATTGATGACCTGCGAGACGTTCAGGCAAATGCTTCGTCGCTGGCGGGCATTTTGAGCTCCACGTCCGATTCGCTGACGTCGGCGAGCGGCATGCTCAAGCAGACCGGTGCCGTCGATGAGTCGACAAAGCAGCTCATGGAACATGCCAAAAGCGGCATCGATGATTCCAAAGAAGCGCTTAAGGCGGCAAACGATGCCATCGATGCCGCAATCGATGGAAGTGCGGGTTCGTTCGACAATGTGTCTGCCGAGCTCGCGAAGGCGTTCGACACCGCAAACCAGCATGTCGACCTTACGGTGTCCCAACTCAACGATGCCGCTGCGGCCCTCAATGCGCGCGCCAAGGATATCGATGCGATGGCCGATCAGCTCCGCAGCCTTGCCGACCAGGTGAGCGATGAGAATTTGAAGGACGGCCTCAAGTCCGCCGCGACGTCGCTGGGCAGAATCGCCGTTGAGTACCGCAACAATGCCAAGGATCTGGCGGCTACCGCGAAGTCTCTCTCCGATAGCATGGCCGAGGTCAACAACTCGCGTGCCGAGGTCGATCAGGCCATCGCTGATGCCAAGGCCGGCATCGCGGGTGCCAAATCCGATTACGATTCCACGTTCTCGGTTAAGGCCAAGGAGCTCAAGAAGACGGTTTCGGGCATTCTGGACTCGCTTGATGGCATCTCGGGCGACCTGGATAGCGCCGTAGGCGGCCTGACCGACGCATCCGGTTCGCTGGCAAAGGGCCTCTCCAAGGCTGCAAAGCTGGTCAACAAGGCCTCTGATCAGCTGGGCGAGGCGTCGGACAAGATCAGCGCGTTTAAGGACGAGCTCGACGGCGCCTTGATGTCGGATGACCTCGCTACGATCAAGACGATGATCGGCAATGATCCCGAGGGTCTGGCCGTGTCGCTTTCCGGCCCCGTCGCGCTCGATCGCAAGCCGGTCTATCCGATCCGCAACTACGGTTCGGCCATGGCACCGTTCTACACGATTCTGTCGCTCTGGGTCGGCTCGATCGTGCTGGCGGCCATGATGAAGGTCTCGGTTGACGACGAACTCATCAATGAGCTGATCCCCGTGCGCTTGCACGAGATCTACCTGGGCCGTTACCTGTTCTTTGGCGGTCTGGCCCTGCTGCAGGCAACGCTCGTGTGCGCGGGCGACATCCTGTTCTTTGGCATCCAGTGCGACGACCCGCTGCAGTTTGTGCTGGCGGGCTGGGTCGCGAGTCTCGTGTTCTCCAATATCGTCTACACGCTTACGGTTTCGTTTGGCGATATCGGCAAGGCGCTCGCCGTCGTGCTGCTGGTCATGCAGGTCGGCGGTTCGGGCGGCACGTTCCCCATCGAGATGACCGGCCCCGTGTTCCAAGCGATCTATCCGTTCCTGCCGTTTACTCACGGCATCAACGCCATGCACGCCGCCATGGCCGGTGCCTATCATATGGAGTACTGGGTTGAGCTGGGTATTCTGGCGAGCTATCTGATTCCGTCGCTGGCACTGGGCGTCGTCTTCCGCCGCCCGGTCATCAAAGCCAACGACTGGATCATCGAAAAACTGGAATCAACAAAGCTAATTTAGTGCGGCAACGTTAACGCTGATGCAGCACTAACGCCAGCGAGCGAGCCGCATTTGCGCCAAGGTGACGTGAAATGAGAGGGCGCTGACCTTCTGGTCGCGCCCTTGAAATTGAACGTCAGATTGGTGTGAATGCGGCTCGCGCAGCGTCAAGCGGTCCGCCGTTCGGTAGAACGGCGGAACAAAACGCTTTAGTGGGCTGGATTGCGATGCAACGCCGGTTGTTGCTACAGTAGCGGGGCGTGCCGGGGGTCCGGTGCGCCCCGTTTTTATTTGACCATGAGGCGGCACGCAGCCATACGCGTGCGGACACCACGCCCAGATTGAGTGTGAGGATGTTCCATGGCCCAATACGCTGCCAACGAAATCGAGAATATGCCCGATAGCCCTGTAGCCCGCGAAGACCTAGGTGCCGGCGGTGCCTCTCGCGGTGCCGGTGCGCGCTCGCCGCTGTTCTGGAAGGTCTTGCTGCTTTCGGTGGCGGTCATCTGGGGCTATTCCTTCACCACCATGAAGGATGCGCTCGATACCATTCCGGTGTTCGAGCTGCTCTACATTCGTTTTCTTCCGGCGTCGTTGGTCATGCTTGCCATCTTCCACGAGCGCATTGTTGCCCATTTCAACGCTCGAAACCTGATTGTTGGACTTGGCATGGGCGCGCTCATGTGGGGTGCCTACGGTTTGCAGACGATCGGCCTGGCACAGACCACGGCAGGCAAGAGTGCATTTTTGACGGGCACGTACTGCATCTTGGTTCCGTTTGCGAGCTACGTTCTAAGCGGCGAAAAGCTTACCCGTTACAACTTGGGCGCCGCGTTGCTGTGCCTGGCGGGCATTGGTCTGGTGGCGCTCGATAGCGTCGAGTTCAATGTCGGCGATGTCATCACACTGGGCGGTGCGGTCTTCTTTGCCATCCAGATGGCGGTGACCGCCAAGTATGGCCGCAAGATGGACATCAACGTCATCACGTTTTGGATGTTTGTGGGCAACGGCGTGCTGAGCCTGATCTCGTCGCTGCTATTCGAGACCCAAGCGCCGCTGTCCGTTTGGACGCCGAGCTTTATCAGTGTGATGGCGTTTCTCTCGGTGGGCTGCACATGTGTGGCTCTGCTCATCCAAAACGTCGGCCTGGCGCATGTCCCGGCCTCGACGGGCTCGCTGCTCCTTTCGATGGAGTCGCCTTCGGGTGTGCTGTTCTCGGTGCTGCTGATGGGGGAGGCGCTCACCTCGCGCCTGCTCGCCGGCTTCGCGCTCATCTTTCTTTCGATTATCTTGAGCGAGACGCATTTCGATTTTTTGCGTCGAAAGCCGCGCCCGCAATTGTAAACAATTTGTTGCGCCGCCTCCCGGGGCGGCATTTTTTATGCGTCGCCCTTAAAGTAGTACCTTGCACTTTACGCTATCAAAGTGCTTGCTGCAAAAACGTTACTGGAGGGCATCTATGGCACCAGCACTGTCCGATCTTCAACCGCAATCAACGCCCAAGGCCACCGCGGCGGCGCAAGCCGCCATTGGCGACAGTCTGGTCAAAGAGGCTCAAACTTTTGCCGATGAGCTTGCCGCATGGCGTCACGATCTGCATCGGACGCCCGAACTTGGTAACGACCTCCCGCAGACCTCTGCGTATATCCAAGCGCGCCTGGCCGAGATGGACATCCCGTTTGCCACGCTCGTCGATGGTTCCTGTGTTGTGGGCCTTGTCGGTGCCGGTGCCACCGCGGCCCAAGGCAATGGCGTCTGCACGGACGAACAGGCCGGAACGGTCATTATGCTGCGTGGCGACATGGATGCCCTGCCCGTTGTCGAGGAATCCGGCGAGCCTTTCGCTTCCACCAACGGTTGCATGCATGCCTGCGGCCACGATATGCACGCGACGGCCCTGCTTGGTGCGGCGCGCCTGCTCAAGGCCCGCGAGGCCGAGCTCGTCGACGCCAATGCCACCGTCAAACTGCTGTTCCAGCCGGGCGAGGAGACCTTTGAGGGGGCACGCGCTGCCATCGCCGATGGCCTGCTGCAGAACCCGCGCCCCCAGGCTGCCTTTGCCATGCACGTTAACAGCCAGTCGCCGCTTGGCCTGGTGCTCTACGGCAGCCCGGCGCTCTCGGGCGTATACGGTTTTCGCATCACGCTCCAGGGCAAGGGTGGCCATGGCTCGAGCCCCGAGATCTGCATCGACCCCATCACGGCCGGCGTCCATGTGCACCTGGCGCTCCAGGAGCTCATCTCCCGCGAGGTGCCGGCGGCCAAGGAAGTCGCACTTACCGTTGGTAAGTTTGCTGGCGGCTTGGCGGCCAACGTCATCCCCGACACCTGCGTGCTCGAGGGAACGCTGCGCGGCTTTGATGTTGAGCTCATGGAGCACCTAAAGACCCGCATCGCGGAGGTCGTTAACGGCGTTGCCGCAACATATCGTACGCCGGCGACCATCGAGACGCTTTCGGATGTTCCGCCGCTTGTACTCGACAGCGATATGACTCAGGCGTCGCTTGGCTACGTGGGCGCAGTGCTGCCCAAGGCGGCTTTCTTGCCGCTTTTCCATGCCATGGCGAGTGAAGACTTCGCGCTGATCTCGAGCGAGATCCCAAGTGCGTACTTTACCGTGGGCGCGGCCGTGACCGATACGGACGAGCATTTTGCCCAGCACCATCCCAAAGCGCGCTTTAACGATGCCGAGCTGCCGCTTGGCGCCGCGGCTTATGCCGCCGTCGCTTTGGGCTATATCGCCGACCACCGGTAGCACCCAACCTTGCCTTTCAAGCCTGCGGGCATGGCCGTAAGGCCTATGCCCTTGTCTTTCAAGGCAATCTTGGGCACTACCGGCGCCCGGCGCCGGCTATTCGTTTGTTAAATAAGGAGCAGTATGTCCCAGCAGCGTAAGTTCTTCCCAGGTTGGCTCGTCGTGGCCTCCGGCTTTGTCATCATGGCCACGTGCTACACGATTTTCGTCAACTGCATGAGCCTGTTTCAGCCGCTCATCGTCAGCGACTTGGGCATTTCTCTTGCGCAGTACAACATCTCCAACGCCATCTCCACCGTGGTGAGCGTTATCGGCTCACTTGTGATCGGTCATGTGGCCGATAAAGTGAGCGGTCGCGTTTTGGGCTCCCTCACTGTAATCGCCACCTCTGCCGTTCTTGCCGGCATGAGCCTTGTCGGTGAACTGTGGCAGGTCTACGTGCTCTTTTCTGTTTGCCCCGTTCTGTTTGTGGCCGCCCTGGAAGCCGAATGTATGCTCGTACCATCATTCGGTTTCCAAGGCGGCCACGGGCCTACGAAATGATCCGTTTTCCTCCGTCCCCAACAGATCACGCGGTCCGAAGGGGACGGAGGAAAAGGGATCACAAATAGCGGCGGCGCATCTGGCCGAACGAGTCCCCATACCCTCGTTCGGTCAGACGCGCCGCCGCGGTTTGTGTTTGTGCCGTATAATGACCACTACCTATGACGCGATACAAAAGAAAGGTGTTTGCCCATGCAGGCACAGAAGGCGGAGGGAACCCGCGACCTTATCGGCGCCGAGATGCGCGCCTGGCAAAAGATGCAGCAGATTGCGGCCGGCGTGTTCGAGCCGTTTGGTTTTAAGCCCATCGAGACGCCCGCGATCGAGCAGGTGGACGTGTTTGTCCACGGTATCGGCCAGTCGACCGACGTCGTGCGCAAGGAGATGTTCCGTGTGTTTAGCGGCGCCAACCTGGAGCGCGTCTTTACCGAAGGCACCGACACCAAACTCAAGCCCAAGCAGCGCCTGGCGCTTCGCCCCGAGGGCACGGCCGGCGTGGTGCGCGCTGTCGTCGAGAACAATCTGGTGCCCCAGGGCTCCACGCCGTTTAAGGCGTACTACGCCGAGGCCATGTTCCGCGGCGAGCGTCCCCAGAAGGGCCGCCTGCGCCAGTTCCACCAGGTGGGCATCGAGTGGCTCGGCGCTCCCGATCCGGCGGCAGACGCCGAGTGCATCATCATGCTCATGGAGTTTTACAAGCGCCTGGGCTTCGATCTTTCCAAGCTTCGTCTGCTCATTAACTCGATGGGCGACGCTCAGTGCCGTCCGGCTTACCGCGAGCAAGTCAAGCAGTTTATCCTCGATCACGCAGACGAGATGTGCGATGAGTGCCGCGAGCGCGCCGAGCTCAACCCGCTGCGTGCCTTTGACTGCAAGAACGACCACTGCCGCGAGATCATGGCCGAGGCTCCGCTGACGGGTGACAACCTGTGCGATGAGTGCCGCGAGCACTACGAGCAAGTCAAGCGCTATCTGGATGCCGCCGGTATCGAGTATGTCGAGGATCCCACCTTGGTGCGCGGCCTGGACTACTACACCCGTACTGTCTTTGAGGTCGAGGCCCCTGGCGCCGGCGTCGGCTCCATCGGCGGCGGCGGCCGCTACGATGGTCTCGTCGAGCTCGAGGGCGGCAAGCCCACGGCAGGCGTCGGCTTCGCCGTCGGTTTTGAGCGCGCCCTGCTGGCCCTGCAGGCCTTTGGCAGCGACCTGGGTGCCGAGGAGGTCCCGTGCGTCTACGTCGCCAATGCCGGCAAGGAGCTGCGTCAGAACGTCTTTACCATTACGCAGCAGCTTCGCGCCGCAGGGATTGTGACCGAGGCCGACTATCAGGGCCGTTCGCTCAAGGCCCAGTTTAAGCAGGCCGATAAGGTAGGCGCCAAGCTCATCCTGGTCCTGGGCGGCGACGAGCTTGCCGCCGGCAAGGTCAAGGTGCGCGACATGCAGAGCCATGACGAGGTTCTCGTCGATCTGGCCAACGTCGTCGAGGCGGTTCGCGAGCGTCTGTAGCGCATGATTTTTGAGCTGCGGACCCGCTAACATGTCCCGCTCGCGACGAGCTATTGTTACGGGGGTGTTTCGCATTTATGCGGAATGCCCTCGCTTGCATATGCCGCCCACCGAGAAATACGACCATTTGGGGCAAAAACCCTTGCAATGCAGAAAATACTTTTGTGTGGTAAAGCGCAATCAGTGTCGAAAGTATTTCTCAAGCGCCTATAATGAATACCACATGTTACGTGCATAGAAGGAGGAATGGGAGGAAACGTGGCTGAGAACCTAAGCAACCAGTCTGTACCCGAAGCCGCGGCGCGCGTCGCTGCCGTGGTCAACCGCCTCGTTAACCGAATCGGCTCGAATGCCGAGTCCAGGGAGCGTCTCGCCGAGATCGAGATCCCCGAGGAGCTGCGCGATAATCTGGCGCTGTTCCTGCGCCTGGAACGTCGTGTGCTTAGCGAGTATGATCCCGAGATCGCGGACCTGTTCGACAAGATTTTGACAGCCGAGATTGTGGTCAATGCTGGCAACCCCGGTAGCCGCGCTGCCGACGAGTCCGTTGACGAACAGGGCGTGCCCACTGCCGACGAGCCCACCGCCGTGGCGTTTCGCGAAGTCGTCGATTTGATTGACAGCCTGCCGCTTGATAAGCAGCAGGTCATCGTTCGCGCCTTTACGAGCTTCTTCCACTTGGCAAACCTGTCGGAGGAGAACTACCGTGTGGCGCAGCTGCGCGAGCGCGGGGCCGGCGCATCGACCGATACCGAGGTCGATCCCGCCAACGAACTCACCGTCGCCTATCACCAGTTGGTAAACGAGATGGGCGTCGAGGGTGCCAATGAGCTGCTCGGCAAGCTCGAGTTCCACCCTGTCTTTACCGCACATCCCACCGAGGCCCGTCGTAAGGCCGTCGAGGGCAAGATTCGCCGTATCTCCAACCTGCTGGAGGAGCGTCCGCGTTTGGGCGGCTCCGACCTGGTGGAGAACGAGCGCCATATGCTGCAGGAGATCGACGCCCTGGTGCGTACGAGCCCCATCGCGCTCAAGAAGCCCACGCCGGTCGAGGAAGCCGATACCATCATCGACATCTTCGATAACACGCTGTTCGACGTTATCCCCGTCATCTACCGTCGTTTTGACGACTGGGTGCTGGGCGACAAGGCCGGTACCGTGCCGCCGCTGTGCCCGGCGTTCTTCCATCCCGGCAGCTGGATCGGCTCCGACCGCGACGGCAACCCCAACGTCACCGCCAAGGTGAGCCGCGAAGTCGCCGCCAAGTACTTCACTCACATGGTGCTCAAGCTCGAGGACAAGTGCCGCCGCATCGGCCACAACCTCACGCTCGAGGCCACCTACAGCAAGCCTTCTGCCGAGCTCATTAACCTGTGGAACCATCAGGTCGAGATGAGCCCTCGTTACACGGCCCGCGCCGAGCTGATCTCCGAGCACGAGCCGCATCGCGCCGTCATGCTCGTCATGGCCGACCGCCTGAACGCCACCGTGCGCCGCATCACCGACACCATGTACCACAGCGCCGACGAGTTCCTGGATGACCTGCGCGTCGTCCAGCGTTCGCTTGCTGCCTGCGGAGCCGTCCGTGCCGCCTACGGCCCGGTCCAAACCATCATCTGGCAGGTCGAGTCCTTCGGCTTCCATATGGTCGAGATGGAGTTCCGTCAGCACTCCGTGGTGCACGCCCGTGCCCTCAAGGATATCCACGAGAACGGTATCCATGGTGACCTGCAGCCCATGACGCGCGAGGTCATCGATACCTTCCGCGCTATCGGTTCCATCCAAAAGCGCTACGGCAAGAAGATGGCGCACCGCTACATCATCTCGTTTACCAAGAGCGCCCAGCATGTGGCCGACGTCTTTGAGCTTGCCCACCTGTCCTTCGCACACGAGGAGGATGTCCCCGAGCTCGACGTGATCCCGCTGTTTGAGCAGCTCGAGGACCTCGAGGGCTGCGTCGACGTGCTCGACCAGATGCTTACGCTGCCCGTGGTGCAAAAGCGCCTTGCTCAGACCAACCGCCGCATGGAGGTCATGCTGGGCTATTCCGACTCCTCCAAGGATGCTGGTCCTACCACGGCCATGCTCGCGCTGCACTCCGCGCAGGAGCGCATCGCCAAGTGGGCCGAGAAGAACGATATCGACTTGGTGCTCATGCACGGTCGCGGCGGTGCCGTTGGCCGTGGCGGCGGCCCGGCCAACAAGGCCGTGCTGGCTCAGCCCAAGGGTTCGGTCAACTGCTTCTTTAAGCTCACCGAGCAGGGCGAGGTCATCTTTGCCCGTTACGGCAACCGCACGCTGGCTCAGCGCCATGTTGAGTCCGTTGCCGCCGCAACGCTTTTGCAGTCGGCCCCGAGCGTCGAGAAGACCAACATCGAGACCACGCAGAAGTTCTGGGGTATGGCCGAGAAACTCAACACCGCAAGCCACGAGCGCTATCTGGACCTGCTGAACACCGAGGACTTTACACCGTGGTTCTCGACCGTGACGCCGCTGACCGAGGTCGGTCTGCTGCCGATCGGCTCGCGTCCCGCCAAGCGCGGCTTGGGTGCCAAGTCGCTCGACGACCTGCGTACCATCCCGTGGATCTTCAGCTGGAGCCAGGCGCGCATTAACCTGGCCGCTTGGTACGGTCTGGGCACCGCCTGCGAGCAGCTTGGCGATCTTGACCAGCTCAAGGCTGCCTACCAGGAGTGGCCGTTCTTCCGCACCTTTATCGACAACATCGAGATGTCGATCGCTAAGACCGATCAGCGCATCGCCAAGATGTATCTGCACCTGGGCGATCGCCAGGATCTGTCCGAGAAGGTCTTCACCGAGATGCAGCTCACGCGTAAGTGGGTCCTTGCCATCGTCGGCGATGAGTGGCCGCTGCAACGTCGTCGTGTGCTCGGCTGCGCCGTTCGCGTGCGTAACCCCTATGTCGACGCTCTGTCCATCGCCCAGGTCCGCGCCCTTCGCGAGGTGCGTATGAACCAGGACGAGATGGCCGAGGAGAAGAAGGCCGAGTACATGAGCCTGATTCTTTCGACTGTGACCGGCGTCTCGGCAGGTCTGCAGAACACGGGGTAATCGATAGCCCTGTGGCTCTCACCGGGACCCGATGGGTTTCCCTCTGAATGCGTCCTCGCACTTGAAGCCCCCTTATCCTGCTCCTTCGGAGCTGCGGATAAGGGGGCTTCGTGCTGCGGAATCATTCAGAGGGAAACCCATCGGGTCCCTTCGTCCTCGGTCTTCAGGGATTGGGGCTGAAGGGGATAAAGTGCGCTTCGCGCCTTACAGCTGTGACTGCCGCGGTCCCGTTTGGGATCGCGGCCATTTTGTTGTGGATCAAATATGAACGTTGTGTTAATGAGTCGGTGGACGGTGGTGTTTTTCGGTGAGCGGCGTATCCTTCCAACGGTTTATCTAGTGTGTCAGTTGAAAGGAAGAGGGCGCTCGTCATTGTTTGAATGTGAACTGTCGTTTGACCACAAGACGTTGCATCTGGAGCTCGAGGATAAGAACTTCGCGGGTGTGATGGAAGGTCATCAAAACGAGTTTAAGACTATAAAATCGCAGGAAGAGCTGGTAGAGGAGTCGCTTGCCAATCCTTATGGCTCGCCTTCGCTCGAGGAGCTTTGTGCTGGCAAGAAGGATATCGTCATCATTAGCTCCGACCATACGCGTCCCGTTCCTTCGCGTGTGACGATGCCTATTCTGCTGCATCACATCCATTCCGCTGCGCCCGAGGCTCGTGTGCGTATTTTGGTTGCAACGGGTATGCACCGCCCGTCGACGCACGAGGAGCTCGTCAACAAGTACGGCGAGGAGATCGTTGCCAACGAGGAAATCGTTATGCACGTCGCGACCGATGACAGCATGATGAAAAAGATCGGCACCCTGCCTTCTGGCGGCGAGTGCATCATCAACAAGATTGCTGCCGATTGCGATCTGTTGCTTGCCGAGGGCTTTATTGAGCCGCACTTCTTTGCCGGTTTCTCTGGTAGCCGCAAGTCCGTCCTGCCTGGTATCGCCAGCTACAAGACCATCATGTACAACCACAACGGTCAGTTTGTGAACGATTCCCATTCGCGTGCCGGCAACCTGTGCCACAACCACGTGAGCGAGGACATGTTTGCCGCCGCCGAGATGGCTCACCTTGCCTTTGTGCTCAACGTGGTGCTCAACGGCAAGCACGAGGTCATCGGCTCCTTTGCCGGCGACATCCACAAGGCGCACGAGGCTGGCTGCGAGTTCGTGAAGAGCCTTGCCGGCGTTGAGCCCGTCGAGTGCGAGATTGCCATTACCACCAACGGCGGCTACCCGCTCGACCAGAACATCTATCAGGCCGTGAAGGGCATGTGCGCTGCAGAGGCCACACTTCCCGAGGGCGGCGTGATCATCGATGTCGCCGGTTGTGCCGACGGTCACGGTGGCGAGGGCTTCTATCACAACATCGCCGACAATGATCCGGCAGAGTTTGAGCGCGCTTGCATCGACCGTCCTAAGGACGAGACCCTGCCCGACCAGTGGACGAGCCAGATTTTTGCCCGCATCCTGGCGCATCACCATGTGATCATGGTTACCGACCTGTGCGATCACCAGATGATCAAGGATATGCACATGACGCCGGTTAACACCCTCGATGAGGCGCTCAAGCTCGCCTTTGAGATGAAGGGTGCCGATGCCAAGGTGGCCGTCATTCCCGATGGCCTGGGCGTTGTCGTCGCACAGCACTAGTACGCGGCCTAAACGAATCGTTTATAACCGACAAGAAAGATAAGGTTTTATGCTTACCAAACTCCTCTGCGAATTCGGCGCAACGGCCCTCATGATCATCTTTGGCGTGGGCGTGCACTGCGATACCGTGCTTAAGGGCACCAAGTATCAGGGCTCCGGCCACATGTTTGCCATCACCACCTGGTCTTTTGGCATCTCGGTCTGCCTGTTTGTCTTTGGCGGCGCCGTGTGCATGAACCCCGCCATGGTGCTTGCCCAGTGCATCGTCGGCCTGGTGCCGTGGAGCAGCTGCATCCCCTTCATGGTTGCCGATATGCTCGGCGGCTTTGCGGGTGCCGTGATCGCGTGGTTGATGTATGCCGATGAGTTCAAGGCTTCCGATGGTGTCATCGATCCCGTTGCTCAGCGCAACATCTTCTCGACCAACCCCACCACCGAGGGCACCAACTATGCCCGTAACTTCTTCTGCGAGGCTATCTGCACCTTCGTGTTCATCAGCGCCATCCTTGCTGCCGCTAACCGTGCCGGCGAGAACGTTTTGATGCTCGCTATCTGCGTCGGTCTGATCGTTTGGGCCGTTGGTATGGGCATGGGCGGCATCACTGGCTTCGCCATGAACCAGGCTCGTGACCTTGGTCCTCGCATGGCCTATCAGGTGCTGCCGATTAAGCACAAGGCTGACAACAACTGGAAGTACGGCCTGCTTGTTCCTGGCATCGCGCCGTTTGTCGGTGCCGCTCTGGCTGCGCTGTTTGTGCATGGTTTCTTGGGCATGTTCTAGTTCAAGGCTACATAGGTTGTTCGCCGTCCGCATGGGGTAACTTCCCAGCGCGTCCTCGGACATGCAAAAAGGCTCGCTGCGCACTTTGTGCGGCGAGCCTTTTTGCGTCCTGCGGAGTGCGCTGGGAAGTTACCCCATGCGGACGGCTGCGGGGTCTTTGTTGCGTTCGTACAAGCGGCCCAACATATAAATCTGAATTTGGATGGGAAAGGCTTGTTGCTGTTGGGGGGGTTGAAGCGCGAGTGACACTTTGGGATGCGTGGCGTCCTGGGTTGGGGCGATGCTTTGGGATGAGCTTCTTACTTAGCTGAAGAGGGGTTTTATGGCTGAGAGGTAGTCTTTGGCTACGTCGGCTTTGGCTGCTTGGAAGTTGTGCCAGGCCCACCATTGGACCATTCCTACGAAGCTTGAGGCTATGTGGTGTAGTAAAAAGCTGCGGTCCATGGTGCTGGCGGGGCCTGCGGGGTCGTCGGGGACGGTTTCGGCTGCGCGCGACATGATGGTCTTGCGGAGACAGTCGGCGAAGACGCGTGAGCCGGCGCCGGCTACGAGGGCTCGAACGCCCTGGCGGCGCTCCCAGAGGTTGTTGAGGATATGCTCGACTTGCACGAGTGGGTCGTCGAGCGGCGTACCATCGTCGTCGAGGGCGTGGGTGCAGATGTCGCTCACGAGCTCGGACAGTAGGTCGTCTTTGCTCTTAAAGAGGCCGTAGAATGTCGCGCGGCCTACGTGAGCGCGCACGATGATGTCGCCGACGGTGATCTTGCCGTAGTCCTCCTCGCGCAGGAGTTCGGAGAATGCTGCGACGATCGCGGCGCGGCTTTTGGTTTTGCGGGCGTCCATGGCTATGCGTCCACGTGAACAAGCAGGCAGCGGAGCGTGCCGGAGCAGCCCTCGTAGGGGCGCTTACCGGCGCCGTAGCCGACGGCCTCAATGCGGTAGCGGGCAGGCAGGTGATCGGACGTGCGCAGTGCGGCGACGATGGCGGCGCCCGTGGGCGTCACGAGCTCGCCAGCGACCGGTGCGGGCGTGAGGGCGATATTGCCCGCCTGGCACAGGTTGACGACAGCGGGGACGGGAATGGGCATAAGGCCGTGGGCGCAGCGAATGGTTCCGTGGCCTTCGGAGAGCGACTCGACCACGATATCCTCAATACCCAGGTCGTCGAGGCAGATGGCGACAGAGCAGACGTCGACGATGGAGTCGACGGCGCCTACCTCGTGGAACATGACGGTCTCGGGCGTTTTGCCGTGGGCCTTGGCCTCGGCGGCGGCGAGCGCGGTAAAGATGGCGAGCGCACGACGCTTAGCGCCATCGCTTAGCTGCGAGCCGTCGATGATGGCGGTGACGTCCGCCAAAGAACGATGGTGATGGTGGTGGGCGTGATGATGGCCCTCATGGCCATGGCCGTGGGTCTCATGATCATGCTCATGGCAGTGTTCGTGCTCACCATGGTCATGATGGTGGTGCTCGTGCTCGTGCTCGGCAGCTGCTTCGTTGCCGTAGAGCCAGGCCATATCGTGATCGTGGTTCTCGAGCTCCTCTGCAAGCTGGACGTCGAAATCGCAGGCGTCGATGCCATGCTTGTTTACGCGCGTCACGGCGATCGAAAAGCCATCGACCGGCAGCGTGGCGAGCTGCTCGCGCAGATGCTCCTCGCTGGCGCCCAGGTCGAGCAGGGCCGCGACGGTCATGTCGCCGCTGATGCCCGAGGTGCCGTCGATGATAAGCGTGTGCTGATGGTTGGACATGGAATGCTCCTTAACGGGCGCAGGGCGTGCCAGCGCTCAGATGATTGATAAGACTTGCCTGATAGGCGGCACCAAAGCCGTTGTCGATATTGACGACCGAAACGCCGCTGGCACAGGAGTTGAGCATGGCGAGCAGTGCAGCTACGCCACCAAAACTTGCGCCGTAGCCAACGCTGGTGGGAACGGCGATGACCGGACAGCTCACCAGACCGCCGATAACGCTCGCCAGCGCGCCCTCCATGCCGGCGATGGCGATGACCACCTGCGCCTGAGCAAGCTCCTCGGCATGCGCGAGCAGACGGTGCAGGCCGGCGACACCCACGTCGTAGAGGCGGTCGACCTCGTTGCCATAGAACTCGGCCGTCAATGCGGCTTCCTCGGCGACGGGCAGGTCGCTCGTACCGGCGCAGGCGACGACAATGCGTCCGTTGCCGGTAGGGGAGGGCTTGCCGCCCACGAGGGCGAGCTGTGCGTCCAGGACATATCCCAGGTCGATGTCGTTGTCGAGAAGCTCAGCGGTGCGCGCGGCTTTTTCGGCATCCAAGCGTGTGACCAGGATGCGCTTCTGGTCTGCATCGAGTAATGCTTTGATAATGGCAGCAATCTGCTCGGCGGTTTTACCGGCACCGTAGACAACCTCGCCGGCTCCCTGGCGCACTCCGCGCGAAAGATCGAGCTGCGCAAAGCCCAAATCGGCGGTCGGAGCCGTCTGGATGCGCGTAAGGGCGACGGCCGGGGTGACTGTTCCGTCGGCAACATCGCTCAGCAACTGCTCAAGATTTCGCTTATCCATATATGTTCCCTTCGACGGCGCAAAGTCTAGCACTCAAAGGGTATGTTTCCGAACACTAAGACAAAATTGTTCGGAAACTATAGGACAGACTGATTCAATTGTTAGACGGATCGGCTAGTCGCGCAGGATGATGTCCATAGCGAGCATCAGGTTGCGCTCGTCGATGGTAAACGGGGCGGCTTCGCGCGTCTTGGGCTTGGCGCAAAACGCGATGCCCGTGCCCGCGGCCTGAATCATGGGGATGTCGTTGGCGCCGTCACCGATCGCGACGGTGTGGGCCATGTCGACACCGCACTCGACTGCCCAGTCCAGCAGCTGGACGAGCTTGGACTCCTTGGTCACAATGTCGGCAGCCAACTTACCGGTGAGCTTGCCGTCCACGACCTCCAGACGATTGGCCAGGCAAAAGTCGATACCCGCGGCAGCCACGATTTTATCGGCGACCTCGTGAAAGCCACCGCTTACCACGCCGACCTTCCAGCCCTTGCTGTGCGCCGAGCGCACAAGCTCCAGCGCGCCGGGGGTAAACGTCACGCGCTCAAACGTGCGCTCGAACACGCTCTCATCCAAGCCGGCAAGCAGCCCCACGCGCTCCTCGAGCGCCTGCTTAAAGTCCAGTTCGCCGCGCATGGCGCGTTCGGTGATCCGCGCAACTTGCTCGCCCACGCCGGCTTCCTCGCCCAACAGGTCGATGACCTCCTGGTTGATGAGCGTGGAGTCGATATCCATAACGATGAGGCGTGCAGCCATGGCGGGCCTTTCCGAGTGCAGTTGTATTGGGGCACATTGTCGCACGCCGCACGCCTGGGCGACGGCCACGGTGCACCAATTGTTTCGTCTCCGTCAAGTCTTTGGGCATGAGCTACTTTTCCGCGGCACATCGACGCGGGTGCGATAAGATAGAACGCCATGTCCGGCTGCGCGGTTTACGCAGGCTGGGCAAATCTGTACGACGCTGCCCGGAACGACACGGGGCGGCACAGATCCATAAAGGAGGATCACTGGTATGAGCCAGACCCGTCCCATTGACGAGCATTCCATGCACACCCGTACCTGCGGCGAGCTTCGCTTCGAGAACGTGGGCGAAGAGGTCACCCTCACCGGTTGGGTGAGCCGTCGCCGCGACCACGGCGGCCTTATCTTCTGCGACCTTCGCGACCGCGAGGGCATCACGCAGCTCACCTTCGACCCCGAGCACTCCGATGGCGATGCCTTTAAGATCGCCGAGACCATGCGTCCCGAGTGGCCCATCAAGATCCACGGCGTCGTGCGCGCTCGTGGCGAGGAGACCACCAACACCAAGCTCGCGACCGGCGAGATCGAGGTCCTGACCGACCACGCCGAGGTGCTCAACACGTCCGTCACCCCGCCGTTCCAGATCGAGGACGGCATCGAGACCAGCGAGGACACCCGCCTGCGCTATCGCTATCTGGATCTCCGTCGTCCCGAGATGATGGCCAACCTCAAGCTGCGCTCCGACTTTACCTTTGCCATTCGCGAGGCGCTGCACAACCGTGAGTTCATGGAGGTCGAGACGCCCTCCCTGTTCAAGTCCACGCCCGAGGGCGCCCGCGACTTCATCGTCCCCAGCCGCATCCAGCCGGGTAACTTCTACGCCCTGCCGCAGTCCCCGCAGCTTCTGAAGCAGCTGCTCATGGTCGGTGGCGTCGAGCGCTACTACCAGGTTGCCAAGTGCTTCCGCGACGAGGACCTGCGTGCCGACCGTCAGCCCGAGTTCACCCAGGTCGATATCGAGATGTCCTTCGTGGACCAGAACGATGTCATGAGCGCGCTCGAAGAGGTTCTTGCCGATGCCTTCGGTCGCATGGGTGTCGAGATGCCCACGCCGCTGCGTCGCATGAACTACTGGGATGCCATGGACACCTATGGCTCCGACAAGCCCGATACCCGCTATGGCATGCACTTGGTCGACCTGACCGACATCTTCGCCAACTCCAAGTTCAAGGTCTTTGCGACCGCCGCAAACGAGGAGGGCTCTGTCGTCAAGGCCATCAACGCCAAGGGCGCCGGTGCCTGGGCACGTGCCAAGATCGATAAGCTCGCCGGCGTGGCCTCCACGTTTGGCGCCAAGGGCCTGGCTTGGATCGCCTTCCGCGAGGACGGCTCCATCAACAGCCCCATCGTCAAGTTCTTCTCGGACGAGGAGATGGCGGCTCTGCGCGAGCGCATGGACGTCGAGCCCGGCGATCTTGTGATGTTCGCCGCCGGCCCGCGCCTGCTCTCTGACGAGATCCTGGGCGGCATGCGTTCTCACATGGCCAACGCACTCGAGATCAAGCGCGAGGGCCACGACTTCCTGTGGGTCGTCAACTTCCCGCTGTTCCACTGGGATGAGGACCGCAAGGCCTATGCCGCCGAGCACCAGCCCTTCACCCTGCCGACCGAGACCGACATCGCCAAGATCGAGGCCGATCCGCTGGCAGCCGGTTCTTGCACCTACGACTTTGTCATGGACGGCTTTGAGGCCGGCGGCGGCGGTATGCGCATCCACAACGCCGAGATGCAGATGTCCATGCTCAAGCTCCTGGGCTTTACCGAGGAGCGCGCCGAGTCGCAGTTCGGCTTCCTCATGGAGGCTCTCAAGTTTGGTGCGCCCCCGATGGGCGGTTTCGCTCTGGGCCTGGACCGCGTGTGCATGCTGCTCACCGGCTCCGACTCCATCCGCGACGTCATGGCGTTCCCCAAGACGGCCAGCGGCTCCGACCTCATGTCGGGCGCCCCGAGTGCCGTTTCCGGCGCCCAGCTCAAGGACGTCAGCCTGCGCCTGATGTAGGCAAGCGGCTACATATTGCCCGTAACGAGGGAAGGACGCGTGCCTTCCCTCGTTTTTTATGCGCGGGCGTTGCGAGGGCATAGGTTGACTGGGCGTCGCGGAAACTGCGTCCCGGAATTTGCGTCCAAAACGGGTCGCAGTTTCCCAAACAGGCCCCTTTGGGAAATTGCGTCCCAGAATCCAGCCAAATAACGGGTTGCACTTTCCGGTTGAGCCTTCTGGCGGAAACTGTGTCCCATCATTGACGCTCGAAATGGGATGCGATTTCCGTCCCGCCCTCAACAAGCATCTAACGCTACAATAACTACCACGTGGCTGGGTTTTGCCGGCCGATGTGCGATGTCGCGGGAGGGGACATGGTCGAGTTTACAAAGACGATTAAAGATCCGTTGGGATTACATGCCCGCCCGGTTGCGCTGCTCTATGACATCATTGCCAAGCACCGTAGTGACGTGTCGGTTTCGATTGGTGACCGCTACACCGATGGCCGCGACGTTATAGGGCTCATGGCACTCTGCGGCGAATGTGGCGAAGACGTCGTGTTCCGCGTTTCGGGCGTAGATGAGGCCTCCTGTGTCACATCGATCAGAAATCTCTCGCTTTAAGCATGACAGGGCGTGGTAAAGGATGGTCCTTTGCCGCGCCCTTTTGTTTCGTATAGGAAACTTTTTCGAAATCTGAATGGGGACCCTTTCCAAAAAGTTAACCACGTGTTAGTTTACTAAAGCGAACATAGATGTGGCTAACTTTTACCATGTCGATGTGAAGGACGAACTGACGTTAGGAGCCACTCATGTCTTGCGGACCGCAGATGCCGGCAATGCCGCTTTCGATGGTAAAAGCGGGCGAAACCGTGCGCGTGTCTCGTGTAAAGGGCAATGAGGACATGAAGCACCACCTCAAGGACCTCGGCTTTGTCGAGGGCAGCGAAATCCACGTGGTGAGCTCGAGCGGCGCCAATATCATCGTTACGGTGCTGGGCGCACGCTTTGGTATCGATTCCAAGGTTGCCATGCACATCATGACCGTCGGTTAGTCTGCAGCATTTCATAAAAACCGAAAGGGGGACAAGAGGATGAAGACGTTGGGTGACGTTAAGGTGGGCGAGAGCTCCACCATCGTCAAGCTTCACGGTGAGGGTGCGCTTCGCCGCCACCTTATGGACCTGGGGCTCATCAAGGGCACTTCGTTCAAGGTCGTGAAGGTTGCACCGCTCGGTGATCCGGTCGAGATCAACGTGCGCGGCTACGAGCTTTCCATCCGCAAGGAGGAGGCCGCCGTCGTCGAGGTTCAGTAAGGACTCGCGGCGCATATTTCTGCAGATAAAGTTAGGTTTTTCTAACTTAATGCAGCATCTTTGAAGCACATTATCCAGCCTGCGCGGAGAAAGCAGCGCAGGCACACAAGGAAGAAGGATTGAATGGCGGATTCTCAGATCCATGTCGCGCTGGCGGGTAACCCCAACTGCGGCAAGACCACGCTTTTCAACCTGATTACCGGCGCCAACGGCTACGTTGGCAACTGGCCCGGCGTCACGGTTGAGAAAAAGGAAGCCAAGCTCCTAAGCGACAAGAACGTTACCATCACGGACCTCCCTGGCATCTACTCGCTTTCCCCCTACAGCCCCGAGGAGCAATGCTCGCGCGATTACCTCATGAGCGGCGAGCCCGATGTTGTCGTCCAGGTTGTCGACGCCACCAACCTCGAGCGCAACCTGTATCTGGCGCTTCAGGTTATCGAGACCGGCCTGCCCGTGGTCGTTGCCCTCAACATGGCCGACCTGGTCGAGAAGAACGGCGACAAGATCGACACGGACAAGCTCTCCAAGAAGCTCGGCTGCCCGGTCATGATGATCTCGGCCCTTAAGAACAAGGGTATCAAGGAGCTGTTCGAGCAGGTTAAGAAGTCCGCTGCTTCTAAGGGCCAGGTGCCGGAGCACAAGTTCGACTCCTCCATCGAGGACGTTCTGGACCACATCGAGAACAACCTGCCGGCGAGCGTTCCCGCTAACAAGCGTCGCTATTACGCCGTCAAGCTGTTCGAGCGTGATGCAGACGCCTGCAAGCTCATCAACCTCACCAAGGAGAAGGCCGCTCGCGTGGAGGAGCTGGTCGCCCAGTGCGAGCAGGACTGCGACGACGATGCCGAGTCCATCATCACCGGTGAGCGCTATGGCGTCATCGCGCACATCATCGATGAGTGCCTCACCAAGGCCCCGGCCAAGATGAGCACCTCCGAGAAGATCGACCGTGTGGTTACCAACCGTATCCTGGGCTTGCCGATCTTTGTCGTCATCATGTTCTGCGTGTACTACATCGCCGTTTCCACCCTGGGCGGCACGGTGACCGACTTCACCAACGACCAGCTCTTTGGCACCGACGGTTGGTATGTGCTCGGTCAGGGCCGCGATGCCTACGATGCAGCCGTCGAGGCTGCGGGCGACGATGCCGACTCGGTCGACCCGGCGCAGTACGGCCCCTATGTCCCGGGTATCACCACCGCGGTGCATGACGCCCTTGTGGCGGGCGGCACCGAGGACGGCGGTCTTGTTGACTCCCTTGTCTGCGACGGTATCGTGGCCGGCATCGGCGCCATCATGGGCTTTGTCCCGCAGATGTTCCTGTTGTTCGTGATGCTCTCTTTCCTGGAGGACTGCGGCTACATGGCCCGCGTCGCCTTCATCATGGACCGCGTGTTCCGCCGCTTTGGCCTGTCCGGTAAGTCCTTTATCCCCATGCTCGTGACCTCGGGCTGCGGCGTTCCCGGAGTCATGGCTACCAAGACCATCGAGAACGAGAAGGACCGCCGCATGACGGTTATGACCACCACGTTCATCCCCTGTGGTGCCAAGCTGCCGATCATCGCCCTGCTCATGGGTTCCATCATCGGCGATTCTTCCACCACCGCCGCGTGGATCAGTCCGCTGTTCTACTTCCTGGGCGTCTTTGCCGTCATCGCTTCGGGCCTCATGCTCAAGAAGACCAAGCTCTTCGCCGGCCGCCCGACGCCGTTTGTTATGGAGCTTCCTGCCTACCACTTCCCGGCGATCCGCTCTTGGGCGCTGCACGTGTGGGAGCGCTGCTGGGCCTTTATCAAGAAGGCCGGTACGGTCATCTTCGCGTCCACTGTCGTGGTTTGGTTCCTGTCCAACTTTGGTAGCTACAACGGTTCCTTTGGCTACCTGCCCGCGATGGACGGCATCTCCGAGGAGTTCATGGACTACTCCGTGCTGGCCATGCTCGGTAACCTGATCTCCTGGATCTTCGCCCCGCTTGGCTTTAGCACCTGGCAGGCAACAGCGCTGTCCGTCTCGGGCCTTGTCGCCAAGGAGAACGTCGTCGCCACCGCCGGCTCGCTGCTGTCCGTTGCCGACGCGGGCGAGACCGACCCGAGCCTGTGGACCGCGTTTGCCGGCATGTTCCCCACCATGGGCGCTTGCGTCGCCTTTGGCGCGTTCAACCTGCTGTGCGCTCCGTGCTTTGCTGCCATGGGTGCCATCCGCAACCAGATGGATTCCGGCAAGTGGTTCGCGATTGCCATCGGTTACGAGTGCATCTTCGCTTGGGTGATCGGCCTGTTCATCAACCAGTTCTACAACCTGCTTGTGTTGGGACAGTTTGGTATCTGGACGGTTGTGGCCATCGTGCTGCTGGTTGCGATGCTCTTCCAGATCTTCCGTCCCATGCCCAAGCATGCATGGACCGACGAGGACGAGACCAACGCTGCTTCCGCCGCAGTTTCCGCTTAAGTCCGAATAAGGATTAGCCCCTTTCCACGAGCCCGGGTGTCCCAGCGACACTCGGGCTTTTTGGTGGGGGGAGATGTGGCGTTTCCGCAGATAAAACCGACCAAAATGAACCTGTCCCTTTTTGGTAGGTGGAGAATGGGGTAAAGTAAGTGATGGTTAACTAGAGGAGGCTTGCTATGGCACCTATCGATATTGTTGTACTGGCTGTTATCGGTATTGCGTTTGTCGCGGTATGCGTGCGCATCTACCGCAAGGGCACCTGCGCCGACTGCGCTCAGGGTGGCGTTTGCACGGGGCATTGCTCCAACAAAAAGACCTGCGCCGCGCTTAAGGGCGTGGACAAAATCGCCGAAGACTTGGGTCGCGGTATTCATTAGCCGACCGGCGTTTGGGCATGTTTGACTGCGGATACGGCAGTTGCTGGTACGATAGGTACGTCAGCAACTGCCGCCTAGCGGCTCAAATGAAAGGAATCCCGCATGGAGTCCTCCGCCTATCCAATGCTCTTTAGCCCGATCAAGGTCGGTACAACCGAGGTCAAGAACCGCGTCTTTATGCCGCCGGTGTCCACCAACCTGGCCGATCATGGCTATGTGACCGACGACTTGGTCGATCATTACCGTGCCCGCGCCAAGGGCGGCGTGGGCCTCATCATTACCGAGGTCGTGACGGTCGAGCCTACCTATACCTATCTGCCGGGTGACATGTGCTGCTACGACGACACGTTCATCCCCGGCTGGGAAAAGCTCGCCGCGGCCGTCCACGAGTATGGCTGCAAGATCATGCCGCAGCTCTTCCATCCCGCCTACATGGCCTTTAACATTCCGGGCACGCCGCGCCTGATCGCTCCGTCCTTTGTGGGCCCGTCTTACGCCCGCGAGGCACCGCGCCCCATCACGGTCGACGAGATTCACGAGCTCACGCATCAGTTTGGCGACGCTGCCGTGCGTATGCAGAAGGCCGGTGTCGATGGCGTCGAGGTCCATGCGGCACACGCCCACGGCATGCTCGGCGGCTTTTTGACTCCGCTCTACAACAAGCGTACCGACGAGTACGGCGGCTCGCTCGACGCCCGCATGCGCTTCTTACTCGAGGTCATCGCCGAGATTCGCGAGCGCTGCGGCAAGGACTTTATCATCGACGTCCGTATCTCGGGCGATGAGTACACCGATGGCGGCCTGACCCTCAACGACATGATCTACGTCTCGCGTCGCCTGGAGAAGGCCGGTGTCGACATGATTCATGTGTCGGGCGGTACCACCATCAAGCGCGGCTCCGCGATTCCCGCTGCCGGTACCCAGCAGGCCTCGCACGCCGCCTGCTCGCGCGAGATCAAAAAGCACGTCAACATTCCCGTCGCCACCGTCGGTCGCATTAACGAGGCCTGGATCGCCGAGGAGCTGATCGAGGACGGCGCTGCCGACATCTGCATGATGGGCCGCGCCAATCTGTGCGATGCCGAGTTCTGCAACAAGGCCGCTGCCGGCAACGCCGACGATATCCGCCCCTGCATTGGCTGCCTGCGCTGCCTGAACGGCATCATGTTCGGCAAGCGCATCTCCTGCACCGTCAACCCCGATGTTGAGCGCGACGAGGCCGGTTACGAGCCTGCCGCCGAGGCCAAGAACGTACTGGTTGTGGGCGCTGGTCCTGCGGGCATGGAGGCGGCGTTCATTGCCGCCAAGCGCGGCCACAACGTGGTGCTCGTGGACAAGCAGGACGAACCGGGCGGCGAGATGCGCATCGCGGCCGTTCCGCCGGCAAAGCAGGAGCTCACCCGCGTGATCAAGTATCAGTACCGTCGTCTGGCCGAGGCGGGCGTGAAGTGCGTCTTTGGTACCGAGCTTACTGCCGAGGATATTCAGCGCGACTACGCCGGCTACGAGGTCGTCCTGGCTTATGGCGCCGAGCCCATCGTCCCGGCCTTCATGCAGGGCTTTAAGCAGGTTATGACGGCTGACGACCTGCTGGGTGGCAAGGCTTTCCCGGGTAAGAAGATCGTCATCGTGGGCGGCGGCACCGTCGGTTGCGAGACGGCCGACTACCTGGCCCCGTTGGTCAACGATCTGTCGCCGGCCAATCGCGACGTCACCGTCATCGAGATGACCAAGACGCTCGCCGCCAACGAGGGCGGCGCCGGTCGCGCGGTGCTCATCACGCGCATGCTCTCCAAGGGCGTTCACGTGCTGACCGAGGCCAAGGTGACCGAGATTACCGAGGATGCCATCAGCTACGAAAAGGACGGCGAGATCCACACCATCGCCGATGCCGATACGCTGGTACTTGCCATGGGCTATCGTCCCAATACCAAGCTGGCCGACGACTTGGCTGCAGCCGGTGTTGCCACCCACGTGCTGGGCGATGCCCAGAAGTGTGGCAACATCCGCGATGCCATCGGCGATGGCTACAAGGTTGCCTGCGCCCTCTAGCCAACCCCTTTGCACCAATCGATTGCAAAAAGCGGCGGCTGCCCTGTGTGTTGGGCAGCCGCCGCCTGCGTTCGACGGGAAGGCGCAGATAGTCCGATTAGGGCCCAGGAGCTCCTTGACCTTGGCGATGATGGCCTCGTCGGTGGCGTTGGCAAAGAAGTGCTCCTGGAACGGTTTTCATCTTGCAGGGCAGTTGTCGTTTCTACAGTTCAACTTCCAGTTCGGCTTTGTGTTCGTAGAGGTAGTCGCGCATGTAGGGGATGGCAAATGAGACCTTGCCGTACGAAGGAGCCTCGATAATCGATTCTCTTAACAGGCGGCTGCGGACGGAGCTCACCTGTTGAGGCGTTTTGTTTAGGGCATCGGCAACCATGCTGGTCGAGCTCGTCTGCCCCAAAGACGCCATGCTCAGCAGATAAGCGATGCACGTGGGCGGAATGCGCTGCAGCGCGGGCTCAATCACCATGGCGCAGAAGCGTTCGCGTGCCGTTGCAATGCCACGCTCGGCTTCTTCTTCTCCAATAATCGCTGTATGTGCACGTCTTGCCAACTGCCATGCGTAGTATCCAACGAGTTGGATCATGAAAGGATAGCCTTGCGTTGCCTCGGCAAGTTGGCCGGCAATACCTGGCTGCAACTCCATGCCAGACGCTTCAATGGTTTCCTCGAGGGAGTACGACACTTCGGTTACTGCCACAGCCTTCAGATCAAAGGGGAGGGCACGGCGCAAAAACGTAAGTGTCTTTCCGTTGATGATGCTTTCAATCATCGAAGGCAGCCCAGCAAAAACAAAGGCGATATCAAGGTCTTCGCCGATAACCTGCTGAATCGCAATGGAGAGCGTTCGGACCTCATCGAGCTCTGCGTCTTGAACCTCGTCGAGAGTGATGAGCAGGCCATTTCCATTCTTGGATATTGTCTGTCTCATGGCGTCGCGTAGCGATGGGCCGATTCGCTCAATATCTATGCTGCCGATGGATATGCCAGCTACGGTGGGCTCAAATCTGGCGTGTTTGGCCTGGAATTTGGGCTGCAGCTGTTCGAAAATGCGCTGGCAAAGTCCCTGGGTTGCGACCTCTTTTATGACCGTCCAGCCACGGCTTTGCGCCAAACGTGAGCACTCGTCAAGGAGGACCGTCTTGCCCGTTCCACGGACGCCGGCTATGCGCATTAGGCGCCCCGGGGCACCAGGCCCGTTGACGAGGCCCTCATTGAATTCTTCGAGCACATCTTCGCGGCCGATAATCGTGGGAGGTGTTTTACCTGCTGTGGGCTTAAAAGGGTTTGTTTGCATGTGAGCCACCTTTGCTCAAGATATAGCAAGATATAGCAAAGTATAGCAAGATATAGCAAAGTATAGCAAGATATAGCAAAGTATAGTGAGATATAGCAAAATAAGCGCTACTCGCGGGTTTTGCGGTGGTGCTATTTTCCAAATGCCGCGCGGATAAAGCGCTGGGCGAACAGCTTGTTGGCAACTCACGAGGCTCGGGGTGCCAATTTGGGATGGAGTAGTGCTGTGCCACGAAAAGGGCCTATCTACTACGTTTAAGCCGCAGGGGTCGACCATAGTCGACTTTTTCGAAAATCGACAAGCTGTCTACCTGCACTGATAATTGTCCTTGGGGGAAGCGGGCACTGCGGGGGCGCGTCAACAGCGCGCGATTTCCGCGTCGCAGCGCTACCCTGATGCTGAACGCCGGGACGATGACCCACTGACCTGCTGACGCCTCTTC
>JAXJKV010000024.1:0-28031 GCA_036297525.1 Collinsella sp. | reverse complement strand
CTCGAGGGTGCAGCGGTTTTGAAAAAATGCGAAGTCTGCGAGGTTGTTCTGCTCGACGTAGTCGTAGGTCTGGTCGGTGATCCCGTAGGTCTCGAGCGTCAGGCCGTGGCGGCTGGCGATCTCTTGGGCCAGTTGCAGAAACTTGACCTTTTCCCACGATTTGCTCCGCTTATCCTTCGCAGACTGTGGGACGGAGTAGGCCCGCAGGGTGATGATGCCAGACTCGGGGACGACGCTCTCGACGAACATTTTGCCCGTCTTGGCCGCGCCGTCCTCGATGGCGATGGTATCGCCCTTCTTGGGGTTCCACGAGTCCCACAGCTCGCGGGTGTCGTTGAGCTTGAGCAGCAGCTCGTCGCTCTGCTTTTCGGCGTACATATCGTGATAGCAGCGGTGGACGCTGATGTCCGGGTAGATGTCGACGCCTTCGTATAGGATTTTCACAGCGTCACCTCCTCCACGGCGGCAGGGTCTCCGGCGTCTCCACGGTCTCGACGATCGGGATCCGCACAGCCTCGCCGCCCTCGAAGATCAGCACGTCGCTGAGGTCGGGGTTGGCCTCGATGATGGTGCTCGCCATGCGCTCCTCGTTATAGGCGACGAGCGCGATGCTGTCGAAGGTGTCGCCGCCCTGCGCAACATAATCAATAAAGCCGACTGTCTGCTGTGACATAGGCGCCGCCCTCCCTTCTGCTGAGTGCCTCGAGGATGAAGTCGATGAACTCCGGCTCGAGGTCGCGGAGCTTTCGGATCAGTGCGTCCTCGTCGGTGTCGCCCTCGATCTTGATCTGTGGGGAGAAGGACAGCCCGCTCAGGTCGTAGACCACAGCGGTGCCGGAGCCGCCGCTGAGCAGCTCGTAGTCGCTTTCGCCGTCAGATGCCCCGAGCATCCGGCCCGCCTCGGCCCAGTAGGACAGGTTTTGCGAGCGGTATGCAGGGTTGAAGCTGATGACCGCCTCGGTCGGGTAGCGCGGATCCTCGCCGGCGATGGACGGGCCTCTTGTGAAGCCGCCGGTCGCATAGCCAGAGACGGACGCGCTGCCGCCGCCCCCACCTCCGAACAGGCCGGCGATCTTGGAAATGACGCCGGAGCCGAAGCTGACAATTTTCGATACCCAGCCGACGATCGTGCCGAGCACGCTGGCGATGGGTTCCAGAATAGACAGCAGCGGAGTCAGCAGCGGGGTGATGGCGCCGATCAGGCTCAGGATCGGAGGGAGTAGTGCCTGAACGAGCTGCATCAGGGGATCAAGCAGCGGCATGATGACGCTGTTGACGATTTGCAGGGCCACTTCCAGCAGCGGGGTGATGACCGGCAGCAGGCTCGAGATGATGCTCACCAGCACAGGCAGCACAGCGCTGACGATCTGCGTGATGATCGGGAGCACGGTGGCGAGCAGGCTGGCAATAGGTGGCAGGATCGCAGAGACGATCTGCATGAGTGGCGGGAGGAGCGTCTGCACGAGGTTGAGAAGCGGCGGGAGCAGAGTGCTCATTAGCTGCGTCAGAACGGGCAGAAGGTCGGCCGCGAGCTGAGAGATCAGGGGCAGAACGTCCTCGAGGGCGTCGGCAGCGCCGGTCAGGAACTCGTCGACAAACGGGGCCGCAGCCTCGACCGCCTTGGAGATGGCCGGGGTGATCTGCTCCATCAGCTTTTGCAGGGTCGGCATGAACTTGTTGAGGCCGTCGAACACAGTGTTCGCCATAGGCTTGAGGGCCACTTCGAGCCCCTGCTTCATAACCTGAAGCCGCTCGGCGAAGTCGTAGGTGTCATCGGCTGCGCCGGCGATTGTCTCGCCGTTTTCTTGCAGCTCAGCCGTCAGGTCTGCGACGGCCAGAGAGCCGTCTCGGATTGCTGCGGCCATCGTGGAGCCTGCCCTTGTGCCGAAGATCTCCGACGCGATGCTGGCGGCCTCTGCGGCCGTCCCGGCGTTTTTGATCTTTTCGTAGTACATGGCGAGCCCGTCGCTGGCGCTGATGCCCTCCTTGGCGAGCGTGGCGACGCTCTTTTTCATGGCGCCGAGCACTTCATCGGTGTTTACGCCGGCCTTGTCGAGCTGGCCCATCAGGGCGCTCGCCGTCTCGAAGGAGTAGCCCATCTCCTGAAGCTGCGGGCCGAACTTCTGCATATCTGCCATCAGATCCGTGAAGCCCATGCCCGTGCTCTGGCTGACCTTAAAAATGTAGTCCATAGCGCCGCCCATGTCGTCGGCGTCGATGTTCCACTGTTGGAAGGCTTGGCTCGACTCCTCGATCACGCTGCCGAGGTCGTCCCCGAGCATATCGCTCACTTGGATGGCCTGCTTGGAGATCTCCTGAAGCTGCGGGCCGGTGAGGCCGAGGCGGGTGTTGTAGTCTGCGATCGCCTTGCTGGCGTCCTCCATTGTGGTCGGGACGCTCTTGTAGACGGCGTCGAAGTCATCAAGAAGCCCGTCCAGCGCGTCGCCGGTGGCGCCGGTTCCGATGCGGATAGCATCAGCAGCGTCATCGAAGGACGCGCCGAGATCCTTCATGTACTTTCCGGCCTCGACGACTGCCTTGCCTGTCGCCACAGCGATGCCGCCCACGGCTGCACCAACGGCCAGCGCCTTCACGTTCAGGCCGCTGATTTTCTTCTGAGCCTGTTCGATGGCTTTGCCGAGTGATGGGTCGATGCTGCCGGCCAGATTGACGACCGCCTGCATCGTTTTTCCGTTTGCCATGTGCGTCACCTCCTTCTGATGTGGGGTTTCTTAAAGCTGGCCGCACGAGTCGGCCGGCTCGCTTGGAGCCGCTTGGCCTCCTCGACGGCCTCCCCGTATTCGGTCAGGAAGTCGGTCAGCCTTCGCTCTCCGAGGTCTCGCGTCGACGTGTGGAAGGCTCGGGCGTAGTCTCGGATTGCGCGTCGGAGCTGTCGGGGGTGTAGGGTTCCTCCGACTTCCCGGAAATAAAATCCCGGCCGATCCTCATAATCTTCATAACGTCGTAGCCACGGACGCGCTCGAGGTCGGAGATGTCGATCTCAGGGTTGATGGCGATGATGGCAGCGAAGCCGAGGTAGAGGTGCAGGCCGTAGTCCAGCTCGGCCGCGCCGGCCGCGTTGCCGTTCTTGGATCCGCTGGCGCTCAGCTTTCTGGCGTCAGCTTCAGCAAACGCCTGTGCGGTGATCTCGCTGATGTCATAGGTCAGCTCGTCGTAGCTCTTGCCGTTGATCTGCACGGGGTTGTCGAGCTTGATGGTGTTCTTCATTGGGTGCGTCTCCTTTCGATAAATAGAGGGCGCCGCACAGGCGCGGCGCCCTTCAGGTTACAGCAGGCTGCGGATGTCCTTGGCGTAGTCGACGCCGCCGACGCGCAGGATCGTGTTGAGCTGGTCGATCAGCCAGTATTCAGCGCCGCCGACGTAGAGCTGGTAGCGGCTCACGGCAAACGTGGCCTCGTTCTCGCTGGTGTTGCCGGGATCCACAGAGAGGCCCGGGATGCCCTTGGAGACACAGCGGAGGAACGCCTTGCAGCCTTCGGTCTTGGTGGAGCCGTCGGCCTGCTTCACGTCCTGAGCCCAGCGGATCTCGATGGTCTTGCTCTCGAGCTTCATCATGTTCCGCAGGCCGAGGTCAATGCCGATCTTGGTGATGGACGCCTCCATAGCCTCGATCTGGCCGAGGATGGGGGCGGTGTAGGTTCCCATAGCCTTGAAGTCAGCGGTCACAGGAGTGACGGCCGGCAGCGAGATGGTCACGTCTTTGGCGACGAGGGTGCCGCCGATGTAGACGGTGTCGGCGAGGATGGGGCCCTTCAGGTCGAGCCACAGGTTTGCCATTACTCGTCACCTCCTTCGTAGTAGACAGAGAAGCCCGCGTCGGTGTATGCGACGTAGACGCTCGCAGACTTGAGGGGCGGGGTCGGGGTGACGGCGATGTCCCAGCGAAAGTCGCCATTCATCACGTCGGTGGTGCTGTTCTCGCTCTCGAGGAACAGGATCACAGGCTCGCCCAGCAGGGCGCCCATGCTCACATAACCGTCGAGCTTTTCCTGCTCGCGGTTGATGATGCGATCCTTCAGCGCGCGGGTCATGGGCTCGTCGATCTCCGGGCTCCACTCGCGCTGGAAGTCGTTGGTGATGTGCATGAGCATCCGCATGGAGACGTCGAAGATCGCGCGGGGATCCACATTTGCGCCGTAGGTGTAGGCAGCCGTATGGTCGCCCCACAGTACCCACTCGCCGCCCCATGCCACGGCGGTGCTGATGCCGTTCTGCGTCAGCTCCTTGCCGGTCTGCTGGTCGAAGCCGCGGTTGTTGGCGTTGGCGCCGAAATACTGCTTGATGATGGGGATAGCCTTGTTGCCGCAGGTCTCCATCGGGACGCTGTTGTGGCTGAAGTCGGCGCGCATGAGCTCGACCACGGCCATCGTGCTCAGGTGGTACACGTTGCCGAGATTGTCCACGCCCTGCGGCCAGTAGACCTTGGAGCGCTCGCCGGTGAAGGCGTTGGCCTTCTTCCATGCGATTGCCTTGGTGATCGTGTCGACCGCCTGCGCGGTGCTGTCCACGAGGGGCAGGTCAGCCACGACGAAGGCGTCCCAGTGGCCGTTGATCTTCTGGCTGGCCGTCAGCATAGCATTATAGACGGCAGGACTGTGGCTCCAGCCGGGGGCCGCGATCAGATTGCAGACCGCGAACTGCTCGGGATAGAGCAGCGTGATCGCGCTCAGGCCGCTGTATTCGCCGGAGGAGGTGACGCCGCCGATGATGTCGCTGTCCTCGACGCTGTCGTCCACCTCGTAGAAGGTGGCCGTCAGGTTGCCGGTGAGCTGCGCGTCGTCCTTCAGGCTGGTGATGATGACCGTGCCCTTGGTAAAGTTGTAGTCCACGGCGTAGTCAGAGCCCTCGACGTAGTTGCCGCTGGTCGCCTTTGCGATGGTCAGCGTGTCGAGGATGATCGTGCTGCTGGCGAACTCGGCACGGCCGCCGGTGAAGGCGAGGGTCTTGGTGGTGGCCTCCTCCTTGCGGTGCTTTCCCTCAGAGGGGTCGAGCACGTTGATGACGTAGATCGGGCCGATGTTCCCGAGGGTGTTGTTGAAATGTGCGTACATAACCTCGCACAGGGTAAAGGTGCCCCAGTCGGCCGCGTAGCCGAGCTTCTTCTGCGCGTCGACCAGACTGGTGATCTTGATCGGCGCGTTGATGACGTCGGCTTTGCCGAAGCCGCGCACGAGGTTGACGGGTGCCGTGCCGATATAGACCGGCGTGGTGCCCGCCTGCACGGCGCTCTGTGCCACGGTTTCGCCGATGTGGCCGTAGGCGCCGTAGAGGTATTCGTTTGCCATCTGCTTATCCTCCTTTGCATGAAATTAGGGCAGCCGCGGGGCTGCCCTTAAAGCAGGTGTTGGTAGCTTTCCGGGTTGCGGGTCAGCGTCTCCTCGACGGAGAACTCGGCCCACGCAAACCAGTACGGGTAAAAGTCGGGGACGGCGTCCTGCTCGGCGACGGGGCCGAAGGTGATGCCTTCCTCTTTGATGACGCGGAGGTCGCCGAGGTACTCGGCGTTTTCGATCCGTCGGAGGGCTGTGTCCACAAAATTCCATGCGTCACGCCAGCCCTCTCCGTTCTTCACGAAGTAGGCCGCCGCGGCCTCGTTGTATTGCTGGACGTAGGAGCCGCTGCCGTCGCCTTTCGGCTTGTAAATGTCGGGCCCGTGATAGCCGGGATCCCACGCTGAAAAGAGGAGCCGGATCTTGACGCTGCGGGCACTTCGGATCAGGCGGTCGTCGCCCTGAACGAGCTGCACGCAGACCGACGGGATCGGTGCGGCGATGTTCGGCGGCGTCCTGTCCTTTGAGGGAACGAAAAGCGAGAAGGCGGCCGGGTTGACCAGCTTGTAGGGGTAGGAGGCGTCTGTGGCCTTATCGTCCGGGAGCTTCAGCTTGACCAGAGGGCAGACCTCAGCGGTCAGCCAGTCCCGGACGGTTTCGATGCTGTTGACGATGGACATGGCGGCACCTCCTACATGGTGACGGTCTGGCCGAGGGCCACGGTGGCGATCCCCATGTCCTCGCTCCAGTCGTTGACGATGTACTCGCGGCCGTCGACGTTGAGCCCTTCGCCCGCCGGGCGCCGAGCGGGCAGATCCTCGACCGCTGCGTAAAGCAGCAGAGAGGACTCCGCGACGCTCAGCTCTTGCCCCCCTTGGCGTTCCTTCAGGGCGTTGTCGTCCAGCACGGCGGCGATGGCTCTGCCTTCGACGGTGTGCTTCTCACCGAACTCGTCGAGATTGAGAAACGTGCGCCTACGGTCAGCCTCGACCATCGCCTTGAAGCTGAAGGCCATCAGACGGGATCGGCGGCGCCGATCTGAGGGGGCTCCTCGTCGTCGGTGCCGTCATCAGGCTGCTCGGCCTTGGCGGCCTCGATGGCAGCGATGACGTCGGCCTTCTTGCGCATAGCAGAGGCGTCCACGCCATAGCGCGCGGCCACTTCCTTCAGCTCGTCGAGCTTCATGTCCTCGTTGTACTCAGGGGCCTCGTCGGCCGCTGTGTTGGTGCTGGCAGGCTCGTCGGCGTCGTCGCCGGGAGCGGGTGCGGGCTGCTCGGCAGTCTCGCCCAGCTCGCCGATGTACTTGGCGACGCCTTCCTTCACCAGACGGGCCTCCAGCTCGTCGTCGAACTTCTGAGGGCCGTCTGCTTCAGTGATGGGGATCACCTTGCGGCCGTTATAATAGCCGAAGGTGCCCTTGATGATCTGGATCATGCTCTGCTCCTTTCTGCTGCGCTCAGTCCGTCAGGACGTCCGCAACGATGAACGGGTTCTTGTTGTTGGGGATCATCAGCGGGCGGCTGGAGATGGTCAGCGTGCGGCTGTTGCCTTCGGCGCTGCTCACATACTTCGGCACGCGGCGGCCGGCGTAGGTGTGGAACTCGCCGTCGCTCTGCTCGACCTGAGAGACGGCGCCGTAGGCGGTGCGGCCAGCGCCGGGAGCGGTGAGGACGCACTTGCCGGACGGGATGTAGAGCTTGTCGTTGCCCTCGTCGTCGGTGTAGGTCAGGTCGTAGGAGATGACGCTGATGATGCGGCCGAGGACGTTCAGGCGGGCCACGATGGCAGCGCCGTCAGGCAGCAGCTCAGGCTCCACGTTGCCGATCTCGATGCGGCGGTTGTCGAGGAGCTTCTGCACGGCCGCGTCGTTGATGATGGTGTCAGCCACGTCCGGGGAGCAGACCAGATCAGAAGCGCGGAGGCCGCGCTTGGTCAGCATACGGATCATGGCCTCCAGATCCTTCAGGATCTTGCCGCCGGTGGCGTCCCACTTGGCCGTCGGGGTGTAGGTCGCGGGGTTGCTGGCCTCGGAGTAGAAACGGATCTCCATCTCGTCGGCCTTGTCGACGTCGTCGGCGATGTGCTTCATCACGCAGCCATTGGTCAGCATGGTCTCGGCGGCCATCGCTTCTTCGCGGTTGGTGATGAGCTCGCCCAGCTCGTCAGCGTCGCGCAGGATGAGGGTCTGCTGGCGCTGCTCAGGGGTGAGCTGAGAGTAGAGAGCCTCGCCGAAGCCGCGCTTGCGCAGCTCGTCGAGGGTCAGGACGCGACGGGGAGCCACGAAGGGCGGGGTGTAGCGTTCCATATTGTAGCCGGCGCGCAGGACGGTGACGCCGCCCTTGCGAGGGGCCACGAAGGGCGCCAGCTTCTTGCTGCCGTCACGGAACTCGACGAGCACGTCGTCGGTGGCGAAGATGTCGCTCGCGTCGTTGGTGGGGAAGTAGCGGTCGCGCAGGAAGGTCGCAGCAGGGGTGAGCTGCTGCACGGCCATGAGCAGCGTGTGGGTGTCATAGAAGTTAAAAGGCATTTTGTTGTCCTCCTTCTCTTAGTATTCGATGGCGTCGGAGAGCAGGATGCCGGCCTTGCGCAGCTCCTCCTCGTCGGTCGCCTTCAGGGTGTAGCCGCTTGCGACAGCCAGCTTGTTGCGGGCGAAGTGGCCGGTGCGGTAGGCCAGCACGGTCACGTCCGCGGTGGTGCCGACTTCCACGTCCTCGGCGAGGATGCAGTTGGCGGTCAGGGTTTCGTTGGTGGTCGCGGTGGAGCCGAGGATCACCAGCTTGCCGTCGCCGGCGGTGCCGGCAGACAGGGCCAGCACGGTGCCGCGCTTATAGGTGGCTGCGGCGGTGGCCTCCTTGCGGATGGTCACGGTGAACACGTCAGCGACGGGCTCGTTGGCAACAATCAGACCGTCATAGCCGACGCTGCCGAGGTTTTCGTCCAGTCTCTTGCTCATTACTTCTTACCTCCGTTCTGAGACTTGGTGGAGTTGTAGAGGCCGACGATGGCGTCCACCTTTGCCTTGTCGTCGTTTTCGCTGCCTTCCTCGCCGCCGTTAGGGGCAGCGCCGACGCCGGCAGCGCCGGACTCGTCGTTGTCAGCCTTGGCGTCCTTCAGGTGCTTGGCACCGAGGACCGCCTGCTTCTGCATGGCCTTGAGCGCGAGCTGCTCAGCGGTGCAGGGGGTCTCGCCGTACTTGGCGTCCCTGACGAGCTGCGCGTCGCCCACACTTGCGGCGATGCTGTCGATGGCCTCGATGCGGGCGCGTTCCTGCGTTCTGGCAGTTTCGGCCGCCTGCTGCTCGATCTGAGCCACGACGTCGGGGTGCTGTGCTCTCATTTCTTCGAGGGTCATGGTCTTGTTGTCCTCCTTCTTGGGGCCGTCGTTCTTGGCGGCCGCGTGTTTATTTCCAGCCGCAGGGGCGGCGTGGATGCTGTTGTCGATGGGGATCGTCCCCGGGATGTGTCTGAAGCCCTTGACGTCGTGCCGGATGCCGGCGACGAGGAGCACCTTCTTGTCGGCGCTCAGGGTGACGTCGGGGCCTTCGTCTGTGAGCAGGGTGTCGGCAAAGCCGTTGTCAATAGCCTCCTGCCCGACCATCCACGTCTCGCGGGTCATCATGCTGCGGAGCTGGTCGACCTCGATGCCGGTCTTGGCGTGGTAGATCTCCGCGATGGCCCGCTCGCTCGCGTCGAAGTCCTTCTGGAGCTTCTTCAGGTCTGCGAGGGTGTAGTAGTCGTAGAGCAGCCCGGCGACGCCGTGGATCATCACCATGCTGCCGGGATAGACCTGTACCTCGTCGCCCGCGCAGGCGATGACGCTGGCCGCGCTGGCCGCGATGCCTTCCACGACGACGACCTTGTGGCCGGTCAGGCCCTTGATGGCGTTGTGGATGGCGATGCCGGTGTAGAGGTCGCCGCCGCAGCTATTGATCTTGATGGTGATATTGCTCTTGCCCTTGACGGCCGCGAGATCCTCCATGAAGCTCTCGGGCGCGATGTAGAGGCCGGGCTCGGGCTCGCCCGTCCACCAGTCCACAGGCTGACGGCTCACGACGTCGCCGTAGAGGGTGATCTCGCCCTCGTCGTCACCGATGCTGGCGACGTTCCAGAACTTGATCGGCGTGCCCGCAGTCTGAGGCCCGGCGCAGAGCCGGGGAGTGTTATGCGTTCTCATGCTTGTCTCCTTCCTTGATGCTTTTGATGGCCTCGGCGACGATCGCCTCCCGCAGAGCTGCGGAGATCGTGCCGCTGGCCGCTGTGCTCTGGTCGACCTGCCCCTGCGCTGCGCGCAGCTTCTCGTTTTCCCGGGTGAGCTGGTCGACGTTGGCGTCCCACTGGCCGCCGTTGAGTCGGATGGTCGCCTGCTCTCTGGTCGTGATGCCTTCGCCGATGGCGAGGATCTCGGCCGTGATCTCCTTCGTCGGGTCGAGCTGTCCCTGAGAGGGGCCGATCCACTCGGCGCCGAGGTATGCGGCGCGGATCGCCGGATCTGCGAAGAAGCCCGGGGCGCTGATGCGGCCGCGGGCGACGGCTTCAGAGAGCCAGATCTCATATACCGGCGTGCAGAAGTCATCGACAAACCACTTGCGCCTCATGCGGAACGCCTTCCACGCCTCCATCAGGGCGGCGCGGCTGGCGCTGTACGAGCTGTTGAAGCTCTTGAGCAGAAGGTCGGCCGGGATCTCGAGCGCGGCGCCCACCTGTTCACAGATGGCGCGCAGGAAGGTGTTGAAGCCACTGGCCGGCCGCTTGGGGTCTGCAAAGGTCACGTCCTCGCCGGGCTCCATGATGTTGATCTGGCCGGGGCCCATCTCGTACTCATTAGGATCTCGGCTCACCTCCGGCAGGCTGCTCCCGACCTCGTTGAACGGGTTGTCGCCGGCGCCCGCCTCGGTCTTGATGAAGGCCGTGAAAAACGACTCGACGACCGCCGCAGTCAGCTCGCTCTCGGTGTAGCGGCGAAGCTGGAGCAGTGGCTCGATGACCTGCGCGAGATAGCTGACGCCGCGGTATTGATCCGGGCGCTCGCTCTCCATGACGTGCAGGATGTTCGGCAGACCAGTCCGCTCGCCGTATGCCTGAACACGGGCCCACGTCGTCGTCGTGCTGCCGAGCTCGAAGGGGTAGGTGCTGCGGATGTGGTACGCCTCGATCTGGCCGTCGTCGTTCACCTCGACGCCGTCGTAGATGGTGTTGCCGTTGGCCGCCTTGCCGGTGGTCAGCAGCATCGGGGTGATGATGCCGGAGGTCGTTGGCGTGGCGACTCGGTCGGCCTCGATCAGGTGCAGGCGTAGCGAGTAGGGCGTGAGCGGCGTCGGCTCGTACTGCTTCACGACGGCGAACACGTCGCCGCTGACCAGCCACGAGGAGAGTGCGAGCTGCTGCATGGCTGCGAAGTTGTTGACGCCGGTGGCGTCGCACGCCCTTTTGTTCTCAGACCAGAGAGCGAACTCACGCTCGGCCTGAGCCTGCCATGCGTCAGCGGCCTCCTGCGTCATGCCGAGCGCCTCGCGGTCGATCCGGCTCTTGAGCTGGAGGCCGATGCCGACGACGTTGGTGCGGTTGGTGCGGATGGCAGAGGTGGCGATCGGGGCCGCCATGTAAAGCATCCGGGCACGCTGCCGCAGGGTGTAGTTGTTGGCGTCGATGTCCTCCTTCGGGCTGCCGCTCATAGCTCTGAAGCCCTTTGTCGCCTTCTTGTGCCAGCTCGCGCCGGCGTCGCCGTAGCCCTTATTCACAGGGCGCGGCTGCTGCCGCCTGTTCTGTGGGCGGCTTCTGCTTTTTCTTTTGCTGATGGTGCTCACCTCCTTCATGGTGAAGATGGCCGAGTCGGGAGAAAAGGAGCGAAAACTCCCGGCGTCGGCCTATGAAAAAAGCCCCTTTCGGGGCTTCTTTCACCAGTCTCGGGGCACTACTCCCACAGCTTTTCGCGGCTTCTCGCCGTTCAGTGCGGCCTCGAGGGCTTCGATGTCTGCCTCGAGCTGTTTGATGGCGGCCCGGATGGATCCGAGGTCGGTGTTGTAGCGGGCCAGATTGCGCGAGCCGATGCCGTAGCTCTGGACGCCTCCGTCCAGCATCTCGGCCTCTCGCTTCAGGTAGAGCTCCAGCCGGTTCCTCTTGATGGAGAGCTGGTACTCGATTTGTTCGCGGGTCTTTCTCATTGTTGTGTGTCCTCCTTACCAGTCGTCGAAGGCGTCGGCCCGGTTGTGCCGTTGCCGCTGCCGTCGCTGCTGCGGGGCCTTCGGTTTTTCCTCCAGCCCTTGCAGGCGGCGCTCGATGGCGTCCATGTCGGGGTTGATGATCTTGAGGCCGGCGTTGGCGTAGTCGCGGCAGTCGAGGGCCTCGTTGCGGTTGTGCCCGGGCAGCTTCTCCCACGCCCAGCGGTCGCCGCGGCGCGTGCGCGTGAGCACCAGCTTCTCGGAGAGGAGCCCGTTGAAGAAATTGAGGTCATAACCGGCGTCGGGGTGCCGGTTGAAATGGCAGTATTTTGGCCCGGGCTCCTGCACCTTCAGATTAGCCATGATCGTCGCCTTGCCGGCGTCGACGCCGATGGTGTAGAGCCAGCAGGTGATCCGCTTGTTGTCGCGGATCGGCACCTTGCTCGGGGGCGAGACGAAGGGGATGCCGTCGCCGCCCTTGCCCTTGATGGCAAAGACGCGCTTGCCGGCGCGGGCCCGGCACGCCTCATAGACCTCTTGGGTGAAGTGGCCGCCGGAGTCGACGCAGGTGATGGAGATCTTCAGGCCGCGGCCGTTTTTGAACTTGTAGACGCGGTCGACCACGTCGTCGAGTCGCTGCCAGACCTCCGGGGTGTCTGGCCGGCCCATGATGTAGCCCTTGACGACGCCCCACGTCTCGCCGTACTTCCCGTGGCCGACTACCTCGTATTCGAGGCGGTTGTCCTGAGTGTCGACGCCGCAGGTCAGCACGAGCACGCCGTCAGGCAGCTCCACAGGGGTGCCGTCCGGGCGGGTGCCGTAGTCCTCACGGCGGGCGAGCATGGTGTCCTCGTCCTCGAGGTCGCCGCGATCTTCCCACAGTTGGCCGAGCAGGGTGTTGTAGACGACCTTGAGGCGCTGCGGGTCATCCTTGGCGTCGAGGAACTTGAGGACGATTTTCTCCCACGGAGTCCACGGGCTCGAGAAGGCATTGAGCCAAAAAGAACGGACGCCCTTCTTGTAGGCGTCCGGGTTGTCGGCGATCCACTTGGCCGGCTGCTTTCGCATGACGTCCTCGGGGATCAGGCAGCCGCAGGCCGGGCAGCTCCACGAGACGCCGCTCTTGAGGCTCCACGACTTTTTCCCGCGGATCCTCTTGGCCTCCGGGTCGAAGTGGATATTGTCGAACACGATCTCGCTGTACTCCCCACACTCGGGGCAGCGGTGGCACCAGCGTTCCTGCGTGCCTTGGTAAAAACTCGTTTCGATGTTGCTGTTGCCCTTGATGGTCGGGGTGGAGACCTCGACCGCCTTGGCGTTGTAGAATGTGGCCTGACGTGCTTCGGCCAGCGCCCACGGGTCGCCCTCGGTGCCGGCGCTGGTCGCCCAGCGGTCGCGCTCGTCGCCGATGATATAGCGGGCAGGCGTGGAGGCCAGAGCCGAGGCACTGTTGGAGCCGGTCAGGGTGAGCATCCCGCCCGGGAACGACTTCTGGAGGATCGTGTTGCCGCTGTCCTTGGCCTTGACGTCGTGCACCTTCGCCTTCAGGGGTTTGCTGTCGCGGATCATAGGGGCCACGCGGAGGCGGCTGAACTTCCGGGCGTCGTCGATGGTCGGGTGGACGTAGAGGATGCTGCCGGGGTCTTGGTCGATGATGTAGCCGATGATGTTGAGCTCGAGCTCAGACTTGCCGACCTGAGAGGCGGCCACCATGACTATTTTGTGCACCTTCGGATCCGTAAAGGCCCGCATGGGCTCCTCGAGGTACGGGGTGCGCTTGGTACGCCACGGGCCGGCCTCGGCTGAGCTTTCCGGGGAGAGGCGGCGGTGCTTGTCAGCCCACTCGTCCACGGTCAGGCTCTCAGGCGGGGCGAAGCGTTTGACCGCTCCGGCGATGGCGGTATTGAGCTTCGCGGCGGCTTTTTTAGTCGTCCGCGTCATCGGCGAGCTGCTCGCCCCAGCCTTCCCGATCCCTTACTCGCCGGGCGTACACCTCGGGATCGTATTTATAACCGGCCAGCTCCGTCAGGATCTTGTAGACTTCTGTGCGGATGATCTCAGACGCCTCGGCGGGTGTTGCTGCGCCGGTGACGTCGACGGCCAGACGGCCCGGCAGGGCCACGAGCATCGACCTGATATTGTAGACGAGGTCGGTCATCACAGCCTCGACGTCCTCGCTGCGGTGCATGGTGCCCTCGAGCTCACTGAGCTGGAGGGCGGCGATGTCTGCCTTGCTGCGCTTGAGGTCAGCCTCAGCCTCCAGACGCCGGCCCTCGATCTCGCTGTCCTTCTTCGACGGCTCCCGGCCGTTGGCCTTGGCCGTCAGGTATCGGATGTACCTCTGGATCGTCGGCAGCAGGTCATAGCGGTTGGCGTTGCCTTCCTTGACCGCGGCGATGACGCCATCCTTGGTGAGCTGCTGCACTCGGCGGGGCGTCATGTCGAACAGGGCTGCGATGGTCTTGCTGTCGACGAGCTTGTTGTTGGTTGGGTTCGGCATGGCGTTCCCTCCTTTCTGCCGCTCGGGCGAAACGAAACGGCCCGAAAAAAATTTTTCCCGGCTGCGCGTTTTTTGGGCTCGCCAGCACCGCAGGCCAGAGAGGCCCGTCACAGTACCTTGCGGCGCTGCGCGTGGCCGTGGAGGCGTCTGCGCGGCGCTGTGGCGCGCTCTGTGCGCGTCTGGCGGTGTGGGGCCGGGCTCGGTGCAGGGCGCCGTGGTGGGCGCCCTGCGGGCCGCTGTGGGCTACTTCCCGAGAGCTCGGTCGAGGTTGTGCTGGAGGCGCTTGGCCGTCTCCTCTTGGAGTCGGGTCATTATCTTCTCATTGGTGCGCTCGCTGGTTATCATGGAGGGCACCGAGATGGTGGTGAACTTCTTGATGTCGGTGCGCGTCCGGCTCATTCGCTGGAATGGAATGGCGCTGACGCCGCCGGCCTTGGTGTTGCCCGTCCCCATGAGGATGTTGTGCGATCGCTCGGAGTACGGGCCGCCCGGGGTGCGGGTGTTCAGGTAACGGCCGATGACCTTCTTCTGCCCCTTGACCACCTGCATCCGCAGCGTGTAGCTCTTGCCCGGCGGTGCGGTCTTTGGTGTCATGCCGAAGTGCACAGGGGTGAGCATCCGGCCGGAGTAGGTGATGGTCAGCTCCTCGATGGTCTCTCCCGAGACGTTGACGCTGCCCGCCATCTTCTTCGGCTTGCTGCTGTTCTTGCCGGACGGGGTGATCTCGCCCTTCTTGATGTTGTAGACCGATGTGACTTCCTGAGCGATCCAGCTCGGCGCTCTGGCCTTGACGTCGCGGACGGTGGCCTTCACGGCCTTGCGGCCCTGCTCGTCGATCTGCGCGACAGTGTCCATGAGCTTTTGGAAGTTTTCGACCTGCATGGTGATAGTTGCCTTTGCCGTTATTGTCACCTCCTGAATATGCAAAAAGAGACCGGCGGGCGTTGGTTCGCCCGTCGGCCTCTTGCCGTCGGTTGTTATTCGGTTTTCCTCTGGTCAGCCGCTCGGAATTGTCACGGCGTTGCCCGTGTGTCCGGCGGTCTTTTGCAGGATATAGAATAGCACGGGGCGCTACTGCTTTTCAATTCCTTTTACTTCCCTTTTGTTCCTTTTACTGCGTTTTACTGCCGCAGCTCAGGCAGGGGCTCCAGCTCGTCCAGCACGGCGGCGAGGTTGAGCAGGGCGCGGCCGTGGATCTTGTATGTCCTGTTCTGGTAGGCGTCCACTCTGTCGACGTAGTCCCGCCGATCACCGAACAGGACGCCGCAGGTGCTCTCCCAGTCAGCCCGGTCGAAGTAGCGCAGCCGGATGACGGCGCGCTCGTCGGGGTCGGAGAGCTGGAGGATCAGGCCCTCGATGGCGTTGCGCTCCTGCTTCTCCTCAGCCTTGAGCCGGTCGATCTGTTCCTCGAGCTCCATTTTCCGCTCCACCATCATGCCGGTGCGGTCGGATGGTGTGCCGGATCCGCGTGGCATACCTGTCAGATCAGGGCCGGGCGGTGAGGCCATCGTCATCTCCATGCGGTCGAGGCGTTCGAGCTGGTTGTCGATGTCCCTCAGCATGGCGGTGTAGGCCGCGAGCCTGTCCTTGATCCGTTGTGTGATCGGCTTCTCGCTCATTATGTCAGGGCGTCACTCCTGCTCACCTCCTTCCTCGTCAGGCTCGAAGATCGCGGCGATCTCCTCGTGCGGTAGCTCTCGGCCTTGACGGACGCAGCGCACGGTTGTCTTTCCTGTTATTCTGATGTACCTCTTGACGATCACGTCCGTGAAGGCGGGCGTCAGCTCCATGATGTAGGAGGGCTGCCCGTATGCCTCGCAGGCGGCCAGCGTCGTGCCGGAGCCGCCGAAGGGATCATAGACGCCCGTGGCGAAGTCCGTGTTGTCGACCAGCTTCTCCAGCAGCTCGACGGGCTTCTGTGTTGGGTGCAGCTCGTTCCCAGAACGGGAGATGCTCAGGACGTTGCCGTAGCCCTTGTGGCCGTCGAAGTGGGTGGCAGCCTTGGCGCCGAACAGAATGAGCTCATGCTGCGAGCGCCAGCCGACGCCCATGCCCGGCGTGCCCTTGTCCCATACGATCTCAGACTTGACGCCGAAGCCGGCCGCCTCGACAAGGTCGAACAGATATACCCACATACGCCAGTCGGTGAAGATGTAGGCGTAGAGGCAGGGGATGTCGGTGAGCGCGCCGCGGATCAGGTTTTGATAGCCGCGCGTGCTGAGGATGTCGTTGGCGATCTTCGGGGCCTTGCCGTTCTTTCTCTCGGTGCCGATGCTGCCGGTCGACTTCTGTGACTCCTTGCTGCCGCCCGAGCAGTAGGGCGGGTCGGTCAGCAGGATCTCAGGCTTGTTGCCGTCGAGCAGCAGGGCGCGATCTTCCGGCCGGGTGCAGTCTCCGCAGAGGACACGGTGCCGGCCGAGGATCCAGAGGTCGCCGTACTGCGTGACCGGCGCGGCCGGGGCCGGGATCTCGGCGTCGGGGTCGCTGCTCGGCTCCTTGGTGTGCAGCGCCTCAGAGAGAGCCGTCACGATGTTGCCGTAGTCGTCCTCGGTGTAGCCGCTGAGCATGAACGGGATCTCGCCGGTGTCGATGTCGGCGAAAACCTCGGCGAGCATCTTGTTGTCGGTGGTGGCGAGCTCCGCGATGCGGTTGTCTGCCGTCAGGTCGGCCAGCTCCTCGGCCTCGCTGGCGTAGTCCTGATAGTCGACCGGGGCGTCGGTCAGATCGTCGAGCTGCGCGGCCATGAGGCGGCCGTGGCCCTTGGTGACGAGCCCGCTGCGCTTGCTGACGGTGATCGGAGCGCGCCAGCCGGTCGCCCGGATGATAGAAGCGAGGAGCTTGATCTGCTCCGGCGGGTGTTGGTTGGGGTTCTTGGGGTTAGGCCGCAGGTCCTTCAGCGGGACGATGGCGTCGTGTGCGCAGAACACGGGGACGCTGCCGGCGTATGCCTTCGGCGTGGCCGTGGTGCTGTACTCCTCGATCTCGGGGCCGGTCTGCGGCTGTGGTTTATTCATGGCCGTCACCTCCTGCTGAAAATTGATTTTCAATCCACTTGTGGAGGCTGGAGTCCCGCCAGTTGTTTCGGCCGTCAAGACGGTTTTTCAGCCGTTCCAGCTTCGCCTCCTCGACCTCCTCGGTGGATCGGTGGAAGATGATGCGGAGCTGGTCGAGCATGATCTGGACGTCGGCCATCTCCTCGATCACGTTGCCGATCGCTGCGGTCACTTCGCAGCCAGCCTGTGCCCGTTTGATTTTGCAGAGGGCTTTGGTCAGCTCGGCCATCTCCTCGACGGCCATGTCCATTTGTGCCGGCGCGCCGTAGGTCGTGATCGCACGATCCAGCAGGGCCCGGCGTTCCTCCGTGGTCATCACGGGCGGCCTCCCTTCGTCAGCTCTCTGACCAGTATGACCACGAGCACGATCACGATGATGGCGAGGGTGATGGCGGTCGGGATCCAGATCGGGGCAAGTACCCACAGCCAGCTCCAGTTGATGACGCCGGTGAGCTTCAGGACGATGAAGGCGACGGCGAGAAGGCCGCAGAAGCCGATCCCGCCGGCCGTCGTGTTGTTTCTTTCGTTGTTCATGTATTACCTCCAGTATTATTTGCCGAGCCCCTTCAGCGCGCAGGCTGTGCAGGCGGTTCGGACGTCGGGCTCCAGTGCGAGGATCCGGCGGGCCGTGTCTGTCTGCCAGCACTCAGCGCCACAGACGGGGCAGGTGGTGAGCTGCCAGTCGTCCGTCGGAGGCTCCGGGACGTTATCGCGCAACGGCATGGTGAGGATCCCGCCGTCTCCGGGCTGGTGGGGCGAGAGGATGGGCTCAGGCTCGTCGGTGATCATGGTGTCGAGGAGCTCGTTGTACTTCTTGAATATGGCCTCCGACGCTGCGCTCCAGCTCTCGCCGTGCTCTGTGTCCTCCGGGGTGGCGACGTGGGCCAGCTCGTGCGCCAGCAGCTCAGGGGCGGCGCTGATGGGCGCCTCGGCCGAGATGCAGACGATCGGCGTGCTGCCGTCGTCGGGGAAGATGGTCAGGCCGTAGGCGGTGCCGTTGGTCTCGTCCCGCAGGTCGGGGACGTACTGCGCGACGTACTCGATGCCGGGGTAGAGCTCAGAGAAGGCCCGGGCCACGATGGCCGTCGGGTCGTTGATGAAGGGCGAGGCCATCGGGCCGATCTTCTCGTACTGCTTCAGGGCCGTGTATGTCTCACGCAGCATGGCGCGCACTTCGTCCTTCTTGATGCCGTTGATGGTGGGCCCGTTCAGGATCAGGTCGAGCATCTTGTCGCCCCAGTCCTGCATCAGGTGGGTCTCCGGCATACCGCAGCCGAAGGGCACGACGTCGACCTTCTCACGGGTGAGGGTTTCGTATTCTTTCACGGTGCTGCTCCTTTCAGAAAAGCCGAGCGGGCCGGAGCCCGCCCGGCGCTTCACTTACTGCATGACGACGACCTTGCCGGCGTCGATCAGATCGCCCATGTTCTTCAGGAAATAGTCGGCGATGTTCTTCTTGGCCTCGAGCTTCCAGATGCCGCCGTCAGCCTCGAAGAAGCCGATCCCCTCGTCGGGATCCACGCGCAGCAGGAACTCGCTCTCGGGCTGCTCCACCTCGAGGAAGGTGCGGAACGGCCGCAGCATGACGCGAGGCTTGATCTCGACGACCGCGTTGAGGGCGACGCCCTGACGTGCCTCGACAGTCTGCGTGACGCCGTTGTCGTTGGTGCTGACGCTGTTCTCGTTGGTCATGCGACTCAGTAGGTCGAGCAGGTAGGCCGTGCCCTCGTTGGGGATGCAGAGGCTCCGCAGCTCGATCAGAGCTACCTCGCGTCCTCTGAAGCCGGTGCGCAGGCCCGGGGCGTCAGCCTTGGCACGGTAGAGCGTGTTGCGGGAGAAGTCGCTCAGGTAGGTGGTCATCACCTCGACGGTGTCGTTGCTCTTGACCTGCACCATGATGGTCGTGTCGACCTTCTCGAGCTCGGTGCGGATCAGCTTGCAGATGCTATCGAGGCCGCTGACGCTGATGCAGTCGGGGCGGTCGACGTGGGGCGGGATGCGGGTGAGGGATGCGTCGGCGTAGGTCTGGCCGCCGATCTCGAAGATCTTGGTCTCCTTCAGGCTGACGATTTTGTCGATCATTTTTGCGAGCATTGTGTTGTCCTCCTTGTTCTGTGTTGTGGGTTGTTATGCGTGCTGGACGAGCTTCAGGAGCTTCGGGGCCTCCTGCTGCGTGCCGTCCATGTTCATTTGGCCGGGCACCTGCGGCACCATCTCAGCGACGACGAGCTCGCCGTTGCCGTCAGAGGTGACATAGAGGGCCGTGGCGACGGGGTTGGTGGCTGCGAGCGTAGACTTGGCCGTCACGGAGACGCCGATGGTGCGGCGCTCGTCGTCCGGGGTCAGCTCGATGGTGAGGGTGATCTTGCGCTTGGCCGTGGCCTTCGTGTTGGGGTCGAGGATGTTCTGGATCACCTTGTCCATCTCATAGTCGACGCGCTCCTCGAAGGCACCGCGGGCCATCGACATGATGCTGTCGCGCTGGTTCTGTTCGTTCATGGGGTTTCTCCTTTCTTTCCGTTGCCGGCCGTGCCATACTTCTCGAGCGTGTCCTTCATCGCTCCGGCGATGCACTCGGCCATGATGGTCGCGGTCTTGGTTTCGCTGTTCTTGGCAGCCTGTTCAATGGCTGCGCGGATCTCGTCGGGCTCGTAGCCCGTGTTCTCGTAGGCGGCGAGCTTCTGGACGAGCGCCTCCTTGGTGGCTGCGCTCCAGTAGCCCGTCTTAATGCCGTTGACTCTCTCGTGGGTCAGGCGTTCCATGCTGGCCCTCCTTTCAGGTGGCCGATCCGAGCGTCATCTGCTCGGCCTCGGTCGGGTTGTCTGCGTAGGCTGCGGTCGTCTGGCCTGTGGGGCCCGAAGGCTCCGCTCTGGCCCATACGGCCTCGGTGGCGTCCGAGCGGGTGGCCTTGCGGCGGCCGACCGTTGTGAGGATCCCGATCTCCTTCAGCTCCGTGAGCCGCGGGGCGACGTAGTTGCGGTTGAAGTACGGGATCCGGCCGGCTGCGACGAGCTCCTCGGTGATCTCGCTGGCCGTGAGCTCACGGTTGCCGAGGGTCTCGAGGATCAGGCGGCAGCGGGCGGCCCGCTTGGGGAGTACGGCGTCATAGCTGCGGCGCCGGGTCTCTTTGGTTGTCTGGTTCATGCGTTTCCTCCTTTCCGGCCAGCTCGACGCTGTCGGCTGGCGCGTCCTTTACTTCAGGCGTCGGCGCTTCGTTGCCCCCACACGTCCCATCCCGGGGCGGCTTCTCGGGCAAAAAGCTCGATGCGGGGCAGGTCTCCCATCAGCTCGACGATCCTGTCGCGTATCTCGGCCGGCTTTCTGCTGTGCTGCTGGAGCGGGGAGAGGACGACGCTGCGGACGCTGCCGCTGATGCGTTTCGGCTTTCCCTTGGTCGCCAGCAGGCAGATCTCCGAGTTGCTGCGCGTCCAGTTTCCGAGCCCCATGAAGATGCCGGTGCCGTTTCTGTTCTGCTTTACCCAGTTGAAGGCGACGGTCTTGTAGCTGAAGCCCCACGCCTCGATCACGTCGAGGGCCTCGCGTAGCATGGGGAAGGTCGCCCACATGAAAAGCACGCAATCCTCGTTAGCAATACCCCCCGCAGCTCCGACGCCCATGCGCTTGATGTCCTCGATGGTCATGGTGTCGTAGTGCTTGGAGGCTGCCGCTCTGGTGCCGCGGTTCTGATAGCTCCACGGAGGATCGGCGTAGATGATGCTGTACTTCTTGTCAGGGAGTTGGATCATGGGCGTCCTCCTTTCCGAGCGTTTCCGACTCGATGCCGTGCAGGAACTTGATGAAGCCGGCCGTCGCCGGTACTTCGTAGCGGGAGAGCTCTGCGCGCGTCATGTACTTGCGGCCGTAGATCTCGGCCATATCGCGCCAGACGGGCCACGGCACGCGGTAGAAGTCCGTCAGGCTCACGGAGACGAGCACGAAGGCGATGGCGCCGAGTTTGTGATGGGCCTCGAGGTCGTCCTGCTGCTCTTGAGTGAGCCGGCGCTGCTCGATGCGCTCGTCGTCGGTGTGCTTGGCCTCGAAGTAGATGCTCCGGCCGCCCTTCAGGGTGCCTCCATAGTCCGGCTGGGCCTGCTTGGTATAGCAGGCGAGGAACTGGCCCTTGCGGTTCTTGGCGCCGAGGGGCTTCATGGGCTCCGGCGTCTTTTCGATCTTTGCGAGGCCGCGGCTGAGGTAGTAGTCGCACGAGGCCGAGATGATATTCTCGAAGTAGCCGCCGGCGACTCTGGCCTGCTTGCCGCGGATCTGCGCCATCATGTGTTTTTCGGCTGCGTAGGGCGTCGGGTCGTTGTAGCCCTCCGCGTTCTTTCTCGGGTCGTACTTCGTCACGGCGTTCAGCCTCCGATCTCGATGTGGACGCCCGGATCGGAGATCAGGCGGTCGGCGAGCTCGAGGATGACGCTGCCATCCAGCTCGATGCTGATGGGGCCGTGGTCGAGGTGCTGGTTGCAGACGGCCATCGCCCTGAAGGCGGGCAGGTGCAGCGTGACGCTGCCGATGTCAGGCTTGCCCTCGGGCTCCTCGTCGGGCTTCAGCTCGCTGATGGCCTCGAAGCCGTTGCGGACGGGGATGCCGTGCGCCTTGGCGAGCTCGATCTCCGCGGCCATACCGGCCGAAGGGTGGTCAATACCGAAGGCCCACAGCTCGGAGCAGCCGAGCACCAGCTCGCTGCCGATCTTCAGGGCCAGCTCACGCTCCTCGGGGACGTTGTCGTCCATGAACTGCGTGAGATAGATGTGCGGGGTGACGGGGATGACGCCCTTCTCCACAGCCGCGCGGCTGTACTCCTTGGCGCGCTGGATGTTGTTCTCGTAGTCCCCGCGGCACGGGGAGCAGATGTAAACCTTTTTCATGTTGTTCCTCCTATCGTGAGCGCCAGCTCTGGCCGGTGAGGGTGATGCCCCTGCACATTTCCATGAGCCGGTCGATGGTGGCCCGGGCCGTCATGCTGTCGTGGCTTTCTCGCGGCGTCATGCGGTCGATCAGGGCCTCGGTGTCGTAGTTGGTGGTCACTATGGTCGGCAGGTATGCCTCATAGCGGCCGTTGATGATGTTGTAGACCGTGGAGATCGCCCACTCGGTCGGCGGCTCCTTGCCGATGTCGTCGATCACGAGGAGTGGGACGGTCTTGTAGATCTTCAGGACGTCGCTCTCGCTGCCGCCGGTCGCGGAGTAGGTGCGCTTGATACGCTCCAGCAGGTCGATCATCGTCATGCAGATGACTGGCTTGCCTTGCGCGATCAGGTGGTTGGCGATGGCAGCGGCGAGGTGGGTCTTGCCGGTGCCCGGCGGGCCCGCGATAAACAGGCCGTTGCGGCCGGGTTCCTGACGACCGGGCTGCGGCAGCATGGCGTCGAAGCCTTCGGCATAGCGCCGGGCGGCTGCCGCTGCTCGCTTGTTGTCGTCGGTGAGCTGGAAGGTGGAGAAGGTGCGCCGCAGGAAACGGTCGCCCATGCCTGACTCGCCGACGATGCGCTTGATGCGATCCCGCATTTTCTTCTCCTCCTCAGCCTTGGCGGCTGCGGCCTCAGCAGCTTCGCGCTCTGCCTTCGCCTTCTCATAGGCAGCCACGGCCTCGGGGCAGGTGCATCGCTCGGCTCCGTAGGGAGGCCAGAGGATGCGGTTGCCGAGCTGGATGCCCTTGTGGTAGCGCAGGGCGCCGCAGAACTCGCAGGGGACGGGCTCAGGGACTCCGGGACGGCCGGCGAGGCGCTCGTCGTTGCTCCAGATCCAGTTACCGGCGTCACTCGTCGTCGGCCGGCTTGAAGCCCTTGCCCCAGTCTCGGCCGGAGCTGTCGGGCTGTTCAGGATCTCGCTGATTTTCTGCACCTTCGTTCACCTCCTCATTGTCCCAGTAGCCGCCGTTGAGCCATGTGCTCGGGTTCGGTATGTAGCGTCCGTTCTCCCGGCGCCACTGGTCGCTCCGCTTCTGAGCGTCGACCGCCTGCATGATCCTCTCGTGGAGCTCAGCGGTGGGCTTGATCTTGTTCCACGCCTTCAGAGCGTACTGCTTGCCGGTCTTTTTCGGGTAGGCTTTCCAGAACTCGAGAAATCTGGCCTCGACGAGCGACTTCGTGCCGCCGTCACTCCCCTCGTCAGAGGGGGAAGGGGGTGTATTACCTTCTCTTGTCTTATCTTCTCTACTCTGGTCTACTCTGCCTCCGGCTTTCTTGCGGCTGTTTGCCGGTCGTCCTGCGGTCGGCGTTTGGTCGTCCGGCGAGGCGTCGGCAGACGCCGCAGCAGCGGCCCGGCGACTGCGGGAGCGCTCTTTCTCGGCTTGCCGCTGGTCGATCAGCTTGCCGGCGTACTCGTACCAGTCATGGATCTCGAGCGTCCCGTCCTCTTTTTCGTCGATCCAGCCCGCCCGGATCAGCGTTTTCGCCAGCTTTTCGGGGTCTCCGTCCCACTGAGCGGCCCGCGAGATCATGCGCGGCGTGATGTCGACGAGGCTGCCGGTCGGGGCGTTGTCGAGGGCCCACAGCCAGAACGAGACGAGCAGCCCCATCATGTGCGGCGGCTCGACTTCGAGCTGGTCAGCAGCGTCGAACAGTTTGCGGTGATCCTTGAGTGTCTGATGCACTTGCAGCCATGCCACGGTCGTCACCTCCTTTCTGTGGTCGTTTGTTTGTGGCCTGCTTTTGGTCGTCTGCCGGTCGTCCGGCGGTCATGTTAAAATGGAAGGTCGCCATTGTCCTCGATCTCCGTGAAGTCGCCGGAGCCCTCAGAATAGCCCGGATCGGCGAAGTCGCTGCCAGAGCTCTGGCCGCCGTCCTTCTTGCTGTCGCAGAAGTGGACGGAGTCGACCGTGATCTCGACGGCTTTGCGGCGGTTTCCGTCCTTGTCCTCGTAGCTGCGGCTCGTGAGCTCGCCCTCGACGAGGACGAGGCGGCCCTTGCTCAGGTACTTGCAGACGAACTCGGCCTGTGCGCGCCATGCGACGCACTCGATGAAGTTGGTGATCTTCTTGCCGTCCTTGGTCTTGCGGCCGGTGTCGCTGGCGAGGGTGAAGCTGGTGATCGCCGTGCCCTGCTGCGTGTACCTGAGCTCAGGGTCAGCGGTTAGACGGCCTTGGAGGCCGGTGTGGTTATACATTAGGCGTTTCCTCCTTGCTGGTTATGCTGTGCGGCCGCGTTGTCGAGGGACGTGCAGATCTCGTCGTACTCTTGGCGGGTCAGGGTGGCCGGATCCTGCTTTTTGTACTTCTCCACGATCCGGGCGTTGGTGCGCTCCTTGGTCATTCCTGCGGCCTCTGCCTTCTTGTAGAGGCGCGCGAGCTGCGCGTCGCTCAGACGGCCGGAGCCCTGCCCCTGACGGCCCTGTGCGGCCTGCTGGCGGCCTCCAGCGCCGGATCCTTTGCCCTGCGCGCCGAAGTCACTGTTGTCTGGGTCGTCCTCGCCTTGGTCGACGGTGAACTTCTCGAAAAGGTAGTATTTCAGGGCGTAGGTGTGGGCCGCGCCCTTGGCCTTGGCGGGGTCATCGTTCCAGCCGACGGCGTGGACGGTGGCCTCGATGGTCTCGTCGTCGTTGTCGAGGTTCAGCCAGCGGATCGTCAGGTCGGCCTCGTAGAGGAACATGAGCTTGTCGCCGTTGCGGGTCTTGGTCTGCATGGTGATCCAGTAGACCGGGTCGCCGTTCTCGGCGTGGCGCGTGGCTTGCTCGCTGATAACGTCGAAGTCGACGCCGAGCTCGTTCATTATGGGGGTGATCTTCTCCCACACGTCGTAGATCTTGGCGTACTTGTAGCTGACGCCGTCGCTGTGCTGCTTCTTGACGATCTCCGGGCAGGCTTTCCGCATTTCGACGAGCTTCTGCCGGAGCGTCAGGCAGGCGGCTTCAGGAGGGGCCACAGCAGCGGCCGCCTCGGTTTTCTTGGTTTCTGCCATGTCGGTGCCTCCTTACACGTCGACCGTGAAGATGCCCGGTGTCTCGTAGACGGTGACGCCCTCCACGATCTCGCCGGTCTCGGTCAGGGTTGCGATGTCGCCGGTGTAGCTGAGCAGTTTCTTCAGGTCGGCCCAGCGGGTCGACTCCTCGACCTTCACGAGCTCGCCGTAGCCGTTGGCCTTGAGCCACGGCACCAGCTTGGCCTCGTCGAGTTTGGTCTTGGTGGTGCCCTTCTTGAAGGTCAGGGTGCCGGAGAGAAGGCGGTACTTCTCCGTCGTCTTGGTCTCCTTGTGGGGGACGGTGGCGAAGAAGTCGGCCAGACAGCTCGTCAGGTACGAGGTGCCGTTCTCCATGCGCTTGCGAGCGGCGGCGACTTTCTCGTTGATGGCCGCGATCTGCTCGTCGGCCAGAGCCTTCAGGCGGTCGTACTCGCTGCGCTCGTCGGCGATCTTGCGGATGGCCCAGTTGGCACAGCGGTCGTCAGTGATGCGGAACGGGGCGCGCTCGCCCTCTGCGACGGTGCCGAGGTCGACCTGCTCCAGCTCGTCCAGCGTGGCAGCGGGCAGCAGCTCAGGCTCCTGCGTGGTGGTGGCCTCGACGTCTGCCTGCTCAGCAGCGAGGGCCGCGGTGGTCTTATCGCTCATTGTTGTGCTCCTTTCTCTCGGTGACGTTGAAGGTGAGCATCACGCCGCAGGTGACAGGGGTGACGCTCTCGAGCTCGAGGTCGCGGCCGCTGCGGAGGTGCAGGGTCTCGCCCGGCTTCATTTCGGTGAGGTGTTTCATCTGGTACTCCTTTCTGCAAAGAAACGGTGCCCGCCTTCCTCGATGACGAAGATCTGGCTCTCGTGGAAGTCGCTGGTCACGAGGGCGGGGTTGTAGAAGTAGAGGATCGGCTCGTCCACGACGGTCTCGCCTCGGTCGAACACGGCCGCGACGGCGTCCCTGACGCGCTGCGTGGGATCCGGCCGGCTCTTGGTGTAGCTGTAAAGGACGACGGCCTCAGAGGGCTCGACGCCGCGCTTCTCGGCTGCGTTGAGGATGCACTGAGCGACGAGCATCTGGCCCTCGAAGGACTCCCCGCCGGCCTCAGCCATGACCACGCGCTCGACGACGTCGCGCTCGGCGTCGGTCAGAGGGTAGCGCACGGCGGGCTCGGTCGGCTCCACGGTCTCGGTGGCCGGGGCGGGGGTGTCCGGGATGTATGCGCCGACGGTGCTGGTCGGCGGCAGGATGTCGGTCTCCTGATTGCTGCCGGCCGGGGTGGTGAAGATCGCCACGGAGATGCCGCCCAGCAGAAGGACGGCAGCGGCCAGCGCGGCAGCTCTCAAGGCTTTCCTCTTGGCACGGCGGCGCCGGCGTGTTATACTTGCGGTGCGGGATCCGTATGCTGGCAGGCTGCTGGATCTTCTCGCATGGGTCGCCCGGTCGCAACGGGCGGCCCTTTCTTTTGTGGTTTCCATTGGTTTCTCCTTTCACTGAGCCCGTGCGACGGTCAGACCACAGATGGCGTGAGTGAGGTCGCTGAACTCGGTCTCTCGGACGGTGTCAGCGGTCAGCAGCACGAGGTAGTCGTTGTCGTAGTAGTCGATCTCGGGATGCCGCTGCCGGTTTACTTCGTTTTTGTGGCGGGCGTAGGGCTCGGCACGGTTCCAGACGTCGTCAGGGATCCAGCGGTCGAGGTGATCCTCGACGCGCTCGCGCAGCTCCTCGCTCGTGATCGTGATCTCCGGGCTCATGCTGTCACCTCCGCGCCATGCGGGCCGGGAGCGTCTGCTCCGGGCGGGTCAAGCCCTTGCTGAAGCTCTGCGGCTCATATCTGACGCCCACGATCCGGCGGCCGCTGACGCCGTACTTGGGGTTGTAGCCGAACAGGTTGACGTAGCTGCCGAGATCCTCGCGCTCGTCGTCCATCGCCTTCAGTACCTCGAACAGGGCCAGCACATCGTCGATGGCGCGGTGGCTGTTCTGCACCTTGCCGGTGAGGTCGTAGGCGATGATCGCGTTGGCGAGCTTGTGCGGGTAGGCCCTGCGGTCTTTGTAGACCGTCAGGCTGTCCAGCCAGTCGATCCGGCCGACCTTCTGGCCGCGGAGCAGGCCGCGGAGGAAACAGGCGTCAAACTGCGCATTGTGGGCGATCATCAGGGTCGGGCCGTTCTGCATGAGCTTGGCGATCTGGCTGGCCGCCTTGGCCGGCTGCACGCCCTCGGTCTGGAGCCGCTCGTCGGTGATGCCGGTCAGGCTGACGATGTTCTCCGGGAGGGTCTCGCCTTCGGGCAGCTTGATGAAGGTGTCCATCTTGCCGGCGATCCGCAGGCCGCCGGTGGCCGTGCGCTCCACGCGCAGGGCGGCGAGCTCGATGATCTGGTCGTTGTCGAAGTCGAGGCCGCTGGTCTCGGTATCAAATACGACGAGGGCCTTGTAGCGGTCGAACAGGGTGGAGAGGTTACTCATGCCGGGCCTCCTTCTCGCGGGCGGCTCTCAGGGTGCCGAGCATAAACGAGAGGGCCGTGGTCAGTTGATCCTCGGTGGCGAAGGTGCCGCCGAACTGCTCAGCCAGCGCCGCGATGATCTCGCCGGCGTGCTCCGGCGTGACGTCGTCGGTGGCTTCGTCGTCCTCGACGGAGATCAGGAGATCGGAGTCCAGATAACAAGCGGGGCGCAGGCCGTAGTAGCCGTAGTAGGCGCTGTTCCAGTACAGCGTGCCATCGGTGTCGACGTAGCGGGCGAGTGACTCGTAGCCGTTAGACTTCGTGCTGAAGGCGGTGGACAGCCACCACCAGTCGTCTGCGTTGGGGATGACGTCGCGGTTGCGCCGGTACTGGTCGACCGTCAGCAGGAAGATGGTGACGGTGCAGGTGCCATAGTCTTTCAGGCCGTCGTCGGTGGTCAGGTCGAGCTCGCTCTCGAGGAAGGCGTTGGCGCCGTTGCAGGCGTCGACCAGATTGTCGAGGTAGGGGCCGTTCAGGTACTTGTTGCTGCTGGCGACGGCGAAGTTGTTGCAGTTGCCCTCGTCGAAGGCGCGGGTCTCGGTGATGTCTTTGCTCAGGCAGAGCGTCCGGCCGGCGGGGTTATTCTCCAGCAGGATCCAGCTCTGGCCGGCATAGTCGAAGGCCGTGCCGCGGGCGGCG
>JAXJKV010000023.1:0-22377 GCA_036297525.1 Collinsella sp. | reverse complement strand
TTCCCGAGGGAAAGGCTCAGCCGCCACCCTGCGACCTACCGGGGATTGCCATGACGTACGTTGGCTGAAATATTAACGTGGGCTCTGTCGTTCATTCGAACGACAGAGCCCACACTCACTTTATTTCTCAGCCCTAGTCATCGCGCAAAGCCCCTTCGGCAGCACACGGTGCAGCCAAGTCACCGCAGGCCGGGGCGGAGGGGGCCGAATTTGCCACTGAGCGACTCTGCTTGCAGCCGGAGCGAAGGGGGAAACTCGGCCCCCTCCGCCCCGGCCGGACAGGTCACACTACACCGTGTGCTGCGGCAGGTCCTGCAGGGCGATGACGTCCATGCCCATGTCGTTGGCGCTACCGTGACCCTGCTGGTCCTCACGCACCGCCTCGATGGCACTCACGTACGTGTTGGCGGCAGACATCGCGGTCACGCAGGTCACGCCGCGGCGCACCGCCTCGGTACGCAACAGATAGCCGTCGCCACGAGAACCCGGGCCATACGGCGTATTGACGATCACCGCAATCTTGCCATCGGCGATCAGGTCGCCGATATTGGGACGCTCGCCGTCGTGCGGGCCGCTAATCTTTTCCACGACCTCGCACGTCACGTTGCCTCCACGCAGCACGCGCGCCGTGCCCTCGGTGGAGCAGATATCAAAGCCCAGGTAGCGCAGGATACGGGCGACCGAAAGGATATGACGCTTGTCGCGGTCGCACACGCTAATGAACACCTTACCGGCGCTCGGGTCGGGCAGCTTGTAGTCAATCGCCAGCTGCGTCTTGGCGTATGCCTCGGGATAGCTCTTAGCGATACCCATGACCTCGCCCGTCGACTTCATCTCGGGCCCCAGGATAACGTCAGCGCCCGGGAAACGACCCCAGGGCATAACGGCTTCCTTCATGCAGAACCAGTCCAGCTGGCGCTCGTCGCTCGGCAGGCCCAGGCTCGCGATGGAATCGCCTGCCATGATACGCGCCGCGCACTTGGCCAGCGGCACGCCGGTGGCCTTGGAGATAAACGGCACGGTGCGGCTCGCGCGCGGGTTTGCCTCGATCACGTAGACGGTCTCGCCCTTGATGGCATACTGCACATTGACCAGGCCGCGTACGCCCAGCGCCATCGCGATGCGGCGCGTGGTCTCGCGAAGCTTTGCCTGCAGGCTCTCGCTAAAGCTGAACGGCGGGATGCAGGTCGCAGAGTCGCCGGAGTGAATACCGGCCTCCTCGATATGCTCCAGAATGCCGCCGATGTAGACCTCTTCGCCATCGCACAGGGCGTCGACATCGGACTCAATCGCACCCTCCAAGAAGCGGTCCAGATACACCGGGTAGTCGGGGCTAATGCGCGCGGCCTCGGCCATGTAATCGCGCAGATGCTCGGCATCGTAGGCGATCATCATGCCGCGGCCGCCCAGCACGTAGCTCGGACGCACCAGCAGCGGGTAGCCAATATGCGCGGCCACGGCTTCGGCCTCCTCAAACGAGGTGGCCTGGCCCGCCGGCGGGTACATGATGCCCAACTTGTCGAGCAGAGCGGCAAAGCGCTCGCGATCCTCGGCAAAGTCGATGGCATCGGGCTTGGTGCCCATAATGTTCACGCCGCTCTCCTCGAGCATGCGCGCCAGCTTAAGCGGAGTCTGGCCGCCGAGCGTCACCACGACGCCGTCGGGGCGCTCAACATCGATAACGTCCATGACGTCCTCGTAGGTAAGCGGCTCAAAGTAAAGGCGGTCGGACGTGTCGTAGTCGGTCGAAACGGTCTCGGGATTGCAGTTGACCATGATGGTCTCAAAGCCGCGGGCCGCCAGCGCGTAGCTCGCGTGCACGCAGCAGTAATCGAACTCGATACCCTGGCCAATGCGGTTGGGGCCGGCGCCCAGGATCATCGCCTTGGGCTTGTCCGCCGGCGCGGTCTCGTCGGGAGCCACGCACTTCTTGGCATCCGGGCTCGTGCGGTAGATGTTCTCGTAGGTCTTGTAGTGGTACTCCGTGGCGCTCGAGAACTCCGCAGCGCAGGTATCGACCGTCTTCATGCTGGGAACCACGCCAAGGCCCTTGCGATAGGCGCGCACAAAGCGCTCGTCCGAGCCGGTCAGCGCGGCGATCTCGGCGTCACTCGTGCCGTACTGCTTGAGCAGGCGCATCGTGTCGGCGTCGATATCCTCCACACGCAGGCCGCGGATGCTCTCCTGGACCTGCACCATGTCGTTGATGCGGTTGAGGTACCACGGGTCGATGCCGCAGGTGGCATGGATGCGGGCGATGTCCCAACCACGGCGCAGGGCCTCGACCACAAAGAAGATGCGGTGCTCGGTCGGCGTGGCCACGGCTTGAGCGAGCTCGTCGTCGCTCAGCTTATCGGCACCCTCCTTGCCACCGGCGCAAATGCCCTGGTGGCCATCCTCCAGCGAGCGCATAGCCTTGCCAAAGGCCTCCTCAAAGGTGCGGCCGATCGCCATGATCTCGCCCACGGCCTTCATGCGCGTGGTGAGTGTGGGGTCGGTACCCTTGAACTTCTCGAAGGCAAAGCGCGGCACCTTGACCACACAGTAGTCGATTGTGGGCTCAAAGCAGGCGGGCGTAGCCTTGGTGATGTCGTTGACGATCTCGTCAAGCGTGTAGCCCACAGCCAGGCGCGCGGCGGCCTTGGCGATGGGGAAACCCGTGGCCTTGGAAGCGAGGGCGGACGAGCGGCTCACGCGCGGGTTCATCTCGATGACAATCAGGCGGCCGGTGTTGGGGTTCACGGCAAACTGCACATTGGAGCCACCGGTCTCGACGCCGATCTTCTCCAGAATGGCGAGCGAGGCCACGCGCATGCGCTGATACTCAAGGTCGGAGAGGGTCTGCGCCGGCGCCACGGTGATGGAGTCGCCGGTATGCACGCCCATGGGGTCGAGGTTCTCGATGGAGCACACGATGATGCCGTTGCCAGCGTGGTCACGCATGACCTCCATCTCGTACTCTTTCCAACCCTCGATGGACTCCTCGACCAGCACCTCGTGGGCAGGCGAGAGTTCAAGGCCCTGGCTCACGATGGAGACGAGTTCCTCGTGGGTATGCGCGATGCCGCCGCCGGCGCCACCGAGGGTAAAGCTCGGACGCAGCACGCAGGGATAGCCCACACGCTCGGCGATGGCCTCGGCGTCGGCCACGCTGTAGGCATAGCCCGAGCGCGCGACCTCCAGGCCGATCTCGGCCATGGCCTCGTTAAAGAGCTTGCGGTCCTCGCCGCGCTCGATGGCGGCAAGGTCGCAGCCGATCATCTCGACGCCGTACTTGTCGAGCGTGCCGTCCTTTGCCAGTTCGACGGCGGCGTTCAGACCGGTCTGGCCGCCCAGCGTGGGCAGCAGCGCGTCCGGGCGCTCCTTCTTGATCACGCGCTCGATAAACTCGGCAGTGATGGGCTCGACATAGGTGCGGTCGGCCAAGCCCGGGTCGGTCATGATGGTCGCCGGGTTGGAGTTGACCAGGATGACCTCAAAGCCATCCTCCTTGAGCACCTTGCAGGCCTGGGCGCCGGAGTAGTCAAACTCACAGGCCTGGCCAATGACAATGGGGCCCGAGCCAATGACGAGGATACGCTTGATGTCAGTACGTTTCGGCATGTTAGTTCTCCTCGGTCTCGGTCGCAGCGGAACCATTGTCGGCAAAGTTCCAGCCCTGCAGGCGGTCCTTCGCGGTGTCGATGTCCAGGTAGTTCTCCTCGCCGTCCATGAGTCGCGTAAAGGCAGTAAAGAGATAGTGGGCATCGGTGGGTCCGGGCGAGGCCTCGGGGTGGTACTGCACCGAGAAGCACGGCGCGTCGAGCAGCTGGATGCCCTCGGCGGTGCCGTCGTTGAGGTTCACATGCGTCAGGCGAATGCGGCCGAAGCGCTCGTTCATCACGACTGGCGCGATGCCGCGGCGCACCCAGACGCGCAGATCCCCATCGGCCGCATGCTCGGTCTCGCCGCCCGAAAGCTCGGGGACAAGCTTGCCCAAGCTGGGGAACAGCAGACCAAAGCCATGGTTTTGCGCGGTAATCTCCACGCGACGGCTTACCAGGTTCATGACCGGCTGGTTGCCACCGCGGTGACCGAACTTAAGCTTTTCCATCTGGGCGCCGCAGGCCAGGTTGATCATCTGGTGACCAAGACAAATACCAAAGACCGGCACCTTGCCGATCAGCTGCTGCACCTGCTCGTAGGTCTCCACCACGGCGTCGGGGTCGCCGGGACCATTGGACAAAAAGACACCGTCGGGATTCATGTCGAGCACCTGCTGGGCGGGCGTATCCCACGGCACGACGGTAAGGTCGCAGCCGGCGCGGACCAGACCCTCCAGAATGCCGCGCTTCACACCGCAGTCGTAGGCGACCACTTTGTGACGGGCAGGAGCGGCAGCCGTAAGCGCAAAGTCATGCGTGGCAGGCAGGTCGGCGGCCACAAACTCGTGAGGTACGGGGCAACTTACGGTCTTGACCAGGTTCTCGCCTACCAGCGTGGGCGCAGCGGCCAGACGCTCGGCAAGCTCGTCGACGTCGAAGATTTCCGTCGAGATAATGCCCATCTTGGAACCATTGTCGCGCAGGTGGCGCACCAGGGCGCGAGTGTCGACACCCTCGATAGCGACGATGCCGTGAGCGCGCAGGTACTCCGGCACGCTGACGGCCGAGCGCCAGTTAGAAGGCGTGGCGCACATGTCGCGAACGATCATGCCGCGCATGGCCGGAGCGCTCGCAGGGCGCACGGCGTCGCCGGGGAAGGCCGACTGGACGTCGGTCTCGTCGATACCGTAGTTGCCGATCTGCGGATAGGTCATGGTTACGATTTGGCCGGCATAACTCGGGTCGGTCATGACCTCAAAGTAGCCCTCGAGCGAGGTGTTGAAGCAAACTTCGCCGGTCGCGGTGCCCTCGGCGCCGCATGCACGTCCATAAAAAATGGTCCCATCCTCAAGATACAGGATGCAGGGACCGCAGGTGCCCTTGCTGGTTTTGGCCAGCATACGCTGGCAAAGCTCGCTGGGCGCGAAGGTGCGGGCGGCAGCGCCCGCGGTATGGTTGTTCGCCATAATTCTCCTTCCCGGTCTCACAGGACCGGCTTAAAGGTGTGTAGTTAGGCCTCGCGGTATTGTAACCGCAAGCATGCCTCATGGCGTTAATTTCATCGAAATGTTTACGAAATGATAATTATGACTTTCTATGCATAATGTTTTTTAATCCCCGTCCCAGAAAAATCATCCCGCGGGGCTTGTGGCTCACGCGGGATGATGGCGTCTTATTTTTTCTTGTCCTGCTCCAGCAGTTCGGACGGTGTGCGATCGGGCTTGCCGCCACGGAAAATCTCGCGGCCATGCAGACGATGCTCCAGATCGCGCTCGGCTTTTTCCTCGTCAATCTTGGTCTGGCTCACCACCGGGTCCTCAATCAACGACGACACCGAGTTCACCTGCTTCTGAATGCGCTCGGCGATGGTGTCATCCATACTCACGATGCGCATCTTCCAGTCGATACTCGTGGCGTTGGATGAGCTCTTGGTCCACACGAACGTCAAAATGGCGCTCTGGTGGCCGCGCGCGGGGAACATGCCAAAGAAGGAATCGTGCTGAATGTTGCTATCCTCGTCGATATAGGCGTGAACGTTATACACCACGCGGTCGATCTTATCGTTGAGCAGCGCGTTGGTCGCAAGCGCCGCGGCCTGAATCTGCCCGTTGGACAGCAGCTCGAGCTCGTTGGCAGACGATGTGTCCAACACCGTCACCTCGACCGTGCCCGTACGCTCATCGGCTTCATCGACGGTAAAGTCGAGTGGGAACTGCGTAAAGCCGTTGCCCCACTCAAGGCCGCCCTTCAGCGCCGTCGAAACGGTATCGACCGAAACGCTCTCGGAGAGGTTCGCGGTGTTCAGACGACGCATCACGCCGTAGCCGATCTGCATGCCCACGATCAGCACCAAAATACCGATGACCACGGCCATCGCGGTCTTTGTAATGGTATGGCTCACCTGCGAGCCCGAAGGATCGTCCTCGGACAGCGGGTCGATATGTTTTGCCTGGCTCGCGCGGTCCTCGCTGCGCAGCTGCGCTAGCGCAGCTTTGTCACCGCGCTTGGCCGCAGCCTCCTTCTCACGCATGCGCTCGGTTCGCTTTTTGGCAAGCGTGGGATCCAAGACACCGGATGCATCGATTTCGGAGAATAACTCCGTCACTTCTTCCGGAGTCAAAGGGTTCTTGTCAGCCATAAACTTCCTGTCATATCAATCAGTCGAGCTCGTGCGCACGCGCACCTTCGAACTGCATTCGATAGTAACGGGCATAGGTGCCGCCACGGGCGAGAAGCTGTTCATGCGTGCCACGTTCCACAACGCGACCATGCTCAACGGTCGCAATCTCGTCAGCATGCTTAATGGTCGAAAGGCGGTGGGCGATGATGATTGTGGTACGGCCGCGTGCCAGCTCTTCGAGCGACGCCTGCACCGCCTCCTCGCTCTCGTTATCCAAAGCACTCGTCGCCTCGTCCAAAATCAGGATCTTGGGGTTCTTGAGAAACACGCGCGCGATGGCAACGCGCTGCTTCTGTCCGCCCGAAAGACGGCTGCCGCGCTCGCCCACCACGGTGTCGTAGCCCTGCGGAAGCGATTCGATAAAGGTATCGATATTGGCGCGGCGGGCCGCCTCGGCGATCTCTTCTGCCGTGGCGCCCGGCTTGCCGTAGGCGATGTTCTCGCCAATCGTACCGTCAAACAGGTAGACATCCTGCTGCACCAGGCCGATGGCGCGGCGCAGGCTCTGCTGCGTCACATCGCGCACGTCCTGACCGTCGATGCTAATGGATCCGGTAGCCACGTCATAAAAGCGCGGCAGCAGCGAACAGGTCGTGGACTTGCCGCCGCCCGAAGGGCCAACCAAAGCGATGGTCTGCCCGGGCTTGATGGACAGGTCCATATGGTCGATAACGGGTCGCTCGTCGGCATAGCCCTCGCCCAGCTCAACGTCCTCGTAGTTAAAGCACACGTCGTGATACTCCACGGCGCCGGCAGTCACCTGCAGATCAGTGGCGCCCGGCTTGTCCTGGATATCCGGCGCCGTCGAGAGCACCTCGTCCATACGCTTAAAGCCGGCGATAGCCTTCTGATACGTTTCGGCCGAATTGACGAGCGTCTCAAGCGGCGTGCAGAACAGCGAAATATAGAGTGCAAAGGTCGCCATATCGACCGCCTGTAGCTGTCCCTGGGCGACCAGCCAGCCGCCCAGCAGCACCACGATCACATAGAGCACGCCCGAGAGCAGGCCATACGTCGCGGTATAGACGCCCATGGCGTGATACATGTTCTCCTTGGACGAAAGATAGCGATTGTTGGAGGCGCGGAACTTGAAGCGTTCGGTCTCCTCGTTGGCAAAGCTCTTGACCACGCGCATGCCCGCCAGCGAATCCTGCAGCTGCGCATTGATGCCGCTGATCTTTTTGCGGTTGTCGCTAAAGACCTCGCGCATACGCATGTTTTGCCAAAACATGATGACCGCAAACGCCGCCGTCACCACGGCCATGGCGAGCGCCAGCACCGGGGCGATGGTAAAGAGGATCACAAACGAGCCGATAATCTCGATGCCGCAGATGATGATCCACTCGGGCACGTGGTGCGCCGCCTCGCAGATATCGAACAGGTCGTTGACCACGCGGCTCATCATGTCGCCCGAGCTGTTGCGGTCGAAGTACGCAAAGCTAAAGCGCTCATACTGGTCGAACAGGTCCTCGCGCATTTTGGACTCCATGCGCGCACCCATCACGTGACCCCAATAGCTCACAAAGTAGCGGCAGGCGCAGCGGACGGCATACATCAGCACCAAGCCCACCGCGATCATGCCGAGCGCCTGCATAATGGCAGCCTGACCCTGAGTAAACAGCCCACCGGTCAAATTGCGAAGGATAATGGGGAACGCCAGGTCAATGGCGGCAAGCACCAGAGCACAAACAGTATCAGCAACAAAAAGCCCCATCTGGGGCTTGTAATACGAAAGAAACCTCTTAAACATGCAGTCCTCGAAGAGAAATAAATAGCGTGATAAATCCGGTTGAGCCGGTCGGGCTGAAAACAAAGCGTCCCAACAAACATAACGCCGATGTTCTAGCAACGTCAGCGAAAACGTCCCTAAGCGAGCAAGGTGCCTTGAAAGAGGAGCGACGCGTACTTCGGTACGCGAGCGACGATTGAAAGGCAGATTGCCGCTTAGGGGCGTTTGCAGCGTCGACTCGTTACGCGGTTTGGTAAAACCGCGTAACCTAGAGCTCCGTGCCCCCAAGGCGGTGCGCGATGCTGTCACAGGCAAGCGCGCCTACGACGGTCTTGGCGTCTTCGATCTTGCCGTCGAGTACGGCGTCGATCAGCTCGTGCAGCGGCACCAGGTCCACGTTGACAAACTCGTCATCATCGGGGTTGGGCGCATCAAACTCGAGCTTGGTAGCCAAGTAGATGTGGATAATCTCATCGCAAAAACCGCAGGACGTGACAATCGACGTCAAAAAGCGAATACGACCAGCCCTAAAGCCGGTCTCCTCATGCAGTTCGCGCTTGGCGCAATCGAGCGAGTCCTCGCCTGGATCGAGCTTGCCGGCGGGAATCTCGACCGTCACGCGGTCGATGGCGGTGCGGTACTGACGCACCAGCACGATCTTGCCGCTCTCGGTCAGTGCCACAACGGCCGCCGCACCCGGATGGCGAACGATATCGCGGGCGCTGCGGTGACCGTTGGGCAGCTCAACCTCAAGACGGTGGACGTCGAGGATCTTGCCCTTCCAGGCGCACTCCTCCGAAAGAATCTTCTCGTGCAGCTCGGCATCGTGCGGGTCGTCGTCGCCCAGCACCAGTGCCGGCTCGTCAGCGACCTCGCCACCAGGCTCGCCCTCGGCGTGCCCATACATGCGGCTGTCCTCTTCGACGATCTGCGCGTCCACGAGCTCTTCGTTCTTCTCGTCCATCCGTCTCATTCCTCTCGGATTTTAGGCATCCCAGGCGTCGCGGCCGCGCAGCGCGCGCAGGCCGATGTCGTGACGCAGGGTCTTGCCCTCAAAATCAATCTTCTCGCAGGCCTCGTAGGCAAGGTTGCGGGCGTTCTCGAACGTGTCGCCCAGAGCGGTCACGGCAAGCACGCGGCCACCATTGGTCACGAGCTGGCCGTCCACCACGGCAGTGCCCGCGTGGTACACGGTCACGTTCTCCATGGCCTCGGCATCGGCGATACCGATGATGACCTTGCCCTTCTCGTAGCTGCCGGGATAGCCCGCGCTCGTCAGGACAACGGCCACGGCCCACTCGTCACGCCAGTCGAGCTCAATCTGGTCGAGCTCGCAGTTGGCACAAGCCAGCATGACCTCGACCAGGTCGTTCTTAAGGCGCGGCAGCACGACCTGCGTCTCGGGGTCGCCAAAGCGGGCATTGAACTCCAGCACCTTGGGGCCGGCAGGCGTGAGCATAAAGCCGCCGTACAGGCAGCCGCGGTAGTCGATACCCTCGGCAGCGAGCTCGGCCACGGTCTGCTCCATGACCTTCACCATGGTGGCGTGCTCCTCGTCAGTCACGATGGGCACCGGGCTGTAGACACCCATGCCGCCGGTGTTGGGGCCCTTGTCGCCCTCGAGCGCGCGCTTGTGGTCCTGCGAGGTGGCCATGGGGCGCACGGTCTTGCCGTCAGTAAAGGCCAGCAGCGAGCACTCGGGGCCGGTCAGCATCTCCTCGATAACCACGGTGTTGCCGGCATCGCCAAAGGTGCCGCCAAAGCACTCGCGTACGGCTTCCTCGGCCTGCTCAAGTTCGGTCGCCACGATAACGCCCTTGCCCGCGGCAAGGCCGTCGGCCTTGACGACCAGCGGGGCGCCCTGCTCGCGCACGTAGGCGAGAGCCGAAGCCTCGTCGGTAAACGAACCATAGGCTGCCGTCGGAATGCCCGCACGCTCCATGAGCTGCTTGGAGAACAGCTTAGAGCCCTCCATCTGGGCGCCCTCGGCACCCGGGCCAAAGCAGGGAATACCCGCCGCGCGCACGGCGTCGGCCACGCCCGCCACGAGCGGAGCCTCGGGGCCAATTACCACGAGTCCGCATCCGTGGCTCTGAGCAAACGCCGCCACGGCCGCAGGATCGCAGTCGTCGAGAACAACGTTCTCGCCACAGCTCGCGGTGCCGCCGTTGCCCGGCGCGATGTAGAGCTTGCCGGCGCGCGGTGATGCTGCGAGCTTAGCTGCCAAAGCATGCTCACGGCCGCCGCTGCCCAACAACAGGATGTCGATGGTTTGAGTGTCCGCCTTCAAGGGTGCCTCCTCTATGGATTAACGGCCCGCTCCGCGCGAGCCCTTTGCAAGCAAATATACCCCTCGGCCGCCCGCTTGGGCTGCAAAGGGGTATATCGCAATAACCAAATAGTCCCGATTACTTCCAGAATCGGTTGATAATCTGCTCGCGACCAGCGCCAACGCCAATGAACGTCACGCGGGTGTGTGCCAGATCCTCGATAAACGCCACGTAGTCCTGAGCCTCCTGCGGCAGCTCCTCAAAGCTGCGGCAACCGGTGATATCGCACTTCCAGCCAGGGAGCTCCTCGTAGATGGGCTTGGCATGCTCAAAGCGCACCTGGTGTTCGGGCACGCTCGTGTAACGCTCGCCATCGACGTCGTAGGCAACGCACACCTTGATGGTGTCGAAAGCCGAAAGCACGTCGAGCTTGGTCACGGCGATGTCGGTGAGGCCGTTGACGCGCGAGGCATAGTTGGCGATAGGGCCGTCAAACCAGCCGCAACGACGACGGCGACCGGTGGTCACGCCGTACTCATAGCCCTCCTCGGTCAGCGTGTGGCCGGCCTCGGACTCATAGGAAAGCTCGGTGGGCATGGGGCCCGAACCGACGCGGGTGATATAGGCCTTCATGACGCCCAGCACGCGGTCGACGTTCTTCATGCCCACGCCAGAGCCGGTGATGGCACCGCCGGCGGTGCAGTTGGAAGACGTCACGTACGGATAGGTGCCGTGGTCGATGTCGAGCAGCGTCGCCTGGGCGCCCTCAAACAGCAGGTTCTTGCCCTCATCGATCATGTTGTTGAGCAGCAGGCTCGTCTCGGTGATGTAGGGACGCAGGCGCTCGGCCATCGGCAGGTACTCGTCGCAAATCTGGTCCACGGTGTAGGTGGGCAGGTTGTAGATGAGCTCGAGCTCGGGGTTCACGCGGGCGAGAGCGGTCTCCAGCTTGTCGCGGAACAGTGCCTCGTCCAGCATGTCCTGCATGCGCAGGCCAATGCGCGCCATCTTGTCCTGATAGCACGGACCGATGCCGCGCTTGGTGGTACCGATGTTCTTCTTGCCGAGCTTCTGCTCAAAGGCGCCATCCAGATCGATGTGGTACGGCATGATGACATGCGCGTTGCCGCTAATCTTGAGGTTCTTGGTGGTGATGCCGTCGGCCTCGAACATATCGATCTCCTCAAGGACAACCTTGGGGTTGACGACGCAGCCGTTACCGATCACCGACACGTGATCGGAATACATGATGCCGGAGGGCACCTGGTGCAGGCCGTACTTCTTGCCGTTGACGACGATGGTGTGGCCGGCGTTGTTGCCTCCCGAGTAGCGCACGACGGCATCGAAGTCGCCGGCGACCAGGTCGCAAATCTTACCTTTGCCCTCATCGCCCCACTGGGCACCGACCAAAACGGTTGACGGCATGTTTACTCCTTACATTCATGGACTGTCTACGCGCCACGCCGGCACGCAGAAGCACAAAACATTCCCAGTATACCCGTGCAACGGGCGCCTGTCCTACTCCTCGGCATGTGCCCCATCAAGCTCATAGAACTTGGTGGATGCCGGCAGGAACATCAGATCGACGTCGCCGATCGGGCCCGAACGGTTCTTGGCCACGACGATACGCGTAACGCCCTCGTCGGGTCGATCGTCGCGCGAGGCCTCGGCCTCGTCGGCGGAGCGGTCCAAGAACATAACGATATCGGCGTCCTGCTCGATGGAGCCCGATTCACGAAGGTCGGAAAGCTGCGGGCGCTTGCCGGTACGGGATTCGACCTGACGCGAGAGCTGCGACAGCGCGATGAGCGGGATCTTGAGCTCCTTGGCCATGATCTTCAGACCACGCGACATCTCCGAAACCTCGACGGTACGGCTCTCGGAGCGGCGTCCCGGCGGAGGACTCACCAGCTGCAGGTAGTCCAGGATGATGATTGCCTTCTCCTTGTTATGGAGCATGCGGCGGCTCTTGGCGCGAATCTCGGTCACTGTGGTGCCGGGCGTATCGTCAATCAGAATATCGAGCTTGGACAAGGTCTGCGTGGCCTCGTTGATATTGGCCCACTGCTCGGGGCTAATGCGGCCCATGCGGAAGTCACTGATCGAGATCATGGCGTAGGCGCAAATCAGACGCTGGGCAATTTCTTTGCCCGACATCTCCAGCGAGAAGAAGCCGACGGTATAACCGGCAGCGGCAGCGTTGAGCGCCAGATTCAGGGCGAACGACGTCTTACCCACAGCAGGGCGGGCGCCGATAATGATGAGCTGGCCCTCGCGGAAGCCCATGAGCATGCGGTCGAGTGACGGGAAGCCCGTGGGCACGCCCGCAGCCTGACCACCGGCCTGACACACTTCCTCGGCCTCGTTATAGGCCTCAACCATAAACTCGGTCAGCGTCTTGTAGCTCGACTTGACCTCGCGTGCCGTGACCTTGAGCAGCTTGCTCTCGGCTAGCTCCACGACCTCTTTGGTGTCGGTGGGGGCGTTATATGCCAGCGCGTTGATCTCGTTGGTGGCGCCGATCAGCTCGCGCAGCATCGAATCGCGACGAACGATGGCGGCATGATGCTGCCAGTTGACGAGCGACAGGGTCTGACCCATCAACTCCAAAATGTACGCTTCGCCGCCCACGGCATCGAGCTTGTTGATGCTTCGCAGGTAATCGATCAGCGAGATGGAGTCGATGGGAATGCGGCTGTTGTACATATCGACCATCGCGGTATAGATGGTCTTATGAATGGGCCGGTAGAAGTCATCGGGCTGCAGCTCGACCTGGGCTTCTTCGACCACCTCGGGCGATAGCAGCATAGCGGCCAGCACATTGGCCTCTGCATCTTGGTTTTGGGGAAGACCCAACTTTGAGCCGCGGTCCTCAACCGTCAGCCCGGTCTCCCTATCGTCATATGCCATGAGCATCCTCATTCATATCGCTTGCGAGCATCCATAGTATCAGCCACGGTCCCAAAACGCGCCGCGCGCCGCCAATCATCACCGAACCAAACGGATGAACGGTCCTGTATATAGGACTTCGACGCAACGTTCACCATGACACTCACTCAGCGCAAAAAACAAAAGGGCGCCCTGGTTTCCCAGAGCGCCCTTCTTAGAACAAGATTGTTGCGTTGCAGCAAATGCTACTCGGCAGCAGCCTCAGTCTCGACCTCGGCGGTCTCGGCCTCGGCGACCTCAGCGGCCTCCTCGACCTCAGCCTCGGCAGCGAGCTCCTCGGCGGTAACGCCGACGAGAACGACAACCTCGGCCTTGATCTCGCGGTACAGCGAGATGGCAACGGTGTGGGCACCGGCAACCTTGATGGGCTTACCGAGCTCGACGCGCTTGCGGTCGATGTCCATACCGAGCTGAGCCTTGATGGCGTCAGCGATCATAGCGGCGGTAACGGAGCCAAAGAGGATGCCCTCGTCGCCGACCTTGACGTCAACGGTGACCGTCTTGCCCTCGAAGGCAGCCTTGGTCTCGTTGGCGGTAGCCAGACGGACGGCCTCGCGCTTGGCGATGTTGTTGCGACGCTCGTCAAGCTGCTTGAGGTTGCCCTTGGTGGCGGCAACAGCGAGCTTCTTGGGGAACAGGAAGTTCTCAGCGTAACCCTGAGCGACCTCTACGACGTCACCCTCGCCGCCCTTGCCCTTGATCTCATCGAGAAGAATAACCTTCATGATGCGTCTCCCTTCTTAGCCGCGGTCGCGGTTGCCACGAGAGGAAACCACGGGGACGGTGTACGGCAGGAGAGCCATCTCGCGGGCGCGCTTGATGGCGTTGGCGATGTCATGCTGATGCTGCGTGCAAGCGCCAGTGACGCGACGGGGCTTGATCTTGCCACGGTCGGTCATGTACTTACGGAGAAGCTGAGTGTCCTTATAGTCGATGAACTCAGTGTTCTCCTTGCAGAACTGGCAGTACTTACGACGCGGCTGACGTGCAGAAAAATCATTAGCCATGTCAAAATACCTTTCATTTGGCAACTTCGGCGAACCGAAGCCGCCTCTCCCTCAAAAATAGGTGAACAACCCTTAGAACGGGATGTCCTCATCGTAGACGTCGACCGCGGGCGGCGTGACCACCGGTGCGGCAGGACGTGCTGCGGGCGCGGGAGCTGCGGGGGCGTAACCGCCCTGATCGTAGCCACCCTGGCCACCACGGGAGCTCATAAACTCGATCTCATCGACGATGACCTCAAGCTTGCTCCGGCGCTGGCCGTCGCGCTCCCAAGAGCTGTAGCGCAGCTTGCCCTCGATCGCGACCTTGTTTCCCTTTGCCAGGAAACGGCTCACGGCCTCGGCGCGGGTGCCGAACATGGTGCAGTCGACAAAGTTGGGATAGTCCTCCCACTCGCCAGTCTGCGCGTTACGGCGACGATCGTTGACGGCGACGCCAAAGGACAGAACCTGGGTTCCGCCGGCGGTGGCGCGCAGCTCGGGATCGCGGGTGAGGTTACCGGTGATGTTCACTCGATTGATGCTCATAACTCACTACTTCCTCTTGGGGCACAAGCCCAGTCCAAAACGACAGTCTTACTCCTGGTCGTCGCGACGGACGATCATGTGGCGGACCACAGCGTCGGTGATGCGCAGGACGCGATCAAGCTCGGCGATCTGGGTAGGATCTGCGTGGAAGTTGATGAGGGTGTAGTCACCATCGGTGAGGTCGTTGATCTCGTAGGCGAGCTTGCGCTTGCCCCACTCGTCAACGGAGTCGACCTTGCCAGCGCCCTCAGCGATCGTGGTATCGATACGCTTCATAACAGCGAGACGAGTCTCGGGGTCGAGCGACGGGTCAACAAAGAACAGCAGTTCATAAGCCTTCATATTGTCACCTCCTCTGGGCAAATGTGGCTTCAGGTCGTGAAGGTGCGCCTGAAGCAGGAAAAGACTTGGTAATAATATCTTTCAACCTCCCAGGCCGCAAGAATTTGCAGCTACAACCTCATGACCTCCACATATGCCCATACTCGCACGACGTTTCATGCGCATTCCAACCAAATGCCGACCAAAAGCTTGACGGATCTGTGGACAAGATACGGTGCCGTGGGGACAAGCTGAGCCAAGCCGCAGGTCAACGGGCACGAGGCTGTGGTCGCAAAATGCATACCAGTGGTCCACAACACCACCCAAAGATTCTTATATTCATTGCCAAGTCGCTTATGAATACCCCTTTTGAACAATTGAGTTGATCAACCACGCTGGTCGGAAGCCGTTTTTTGACACCTCAAACCCCACTGCAACGCCAAGCGCGGCCAAGCGTTTTAAAAAATGCCAACTTTTCTGTTTGCACTTTGCGATTCCTCGTGTATACTGACTTTCGCATTTAACGGAGAGTTGTCCGAGTGGCCGAAGGAGCACGATTGGAAATCGTGTAGGCGTCAAAAGCGTCTCCAGGGTTCAAATCCCTGACTCTCCGCCAGTTAATTCCAAAGCAGGCCTTTGAGCCTGCTTTGTTTTTACCCCACGCGGAGGGGTGGCAGAGTGGTTGAATGCGGCGGTCTCGAAAACCGTTTGGCCTGTATAAGGTCACGAGGGTTCGAATCCCTCCTCCTCCGCCATTAGATGGTATAAGCCCCAGCAATGGGGCTTTTTTCTTATCGGATCCCCTCTCGACCCCACGCTTCCCCAAACATGTACATCACCCTCCAAAACCGACATTTTTTGACATCTTTGGAGGCTGATGTACACGTTTGGTGCCTACGCCCGTATCCAGTCCCAACCGTTTACCGAGCAATAGGGTCGCCAGACCCGCCAACCATGTACTATGTACGGGCATTGTCTAAACCCGTAACTCAAAGGACCACATCTTGCCCGTCGTCGCCGCTATGACCGTTACCCCACATGCCTCTGATGCCATGGTCGCTATCCCCTTTTGGCTCGAGATGTTCGCCGTTGTCGCTGCATCGATCTCGGGTGTGCTGGTTGCGCGCGAGCACAAGCTCGACCTGGTGGGCGCGGTCGCGCTCGCGGTGGTCTGCGGTCTGGGCGGCGGTCTCTTGCGCGACATGACGCTGCAGGTGGGCAACGTCTACATCCTCAACCAGCCGATGGCGCTGCCGCTTTCCATTGCCACGGCAGCCATCATCTATATTTTCCCGGCAATCGTCGACAAGCCCGAAAAACTCATCCCCTTGCTCGACATCATCTCGGTCGGCATCTATGCGGCAACCGGCGCAGACAAGGCGCTGGTCTACGGCTTTGCGCCGGCGGTGTGCATCATGATGGGCTTTTTCACCGCGGTGGGCGGCGGCATGTTGCGCGACGGCTTTATGGGCGTGGTTCCGGGCATTTTCCAACGCACTAACTTTTATGCCATCGCCGCCATCGCCGGATCGACAAGCTACGTGTGTCTCGTTATGAGCGGCATCATGAGCAATGTCGCCGCGCTGGTCGTATGCGTTGTCGTGACCATGGGTCTGCGCTGGCTCTCGCTGCGCTTTGACATCAAAAGCCCCACCGAAGAAGATATCGCACGCTTCTTGCACCGTAAAAAGTAGACAGCACGGCACGACCCTTCGAAATGCAACCGAGAGGTTCTTTTAGAGCGCCCACGCGTTGGGTACCCTGTTAGGTATATACCGAACACCTAACAAAAGGATCAACCATGGCTTTCAATCAAACCGCGACGGCGCCGTCACACAAGATGCGTCGCTGCCTGCTTATGGCATTCGCGCTCATCGCGCTCGCGCTCACCGCTCTTCCCACGGCGTCATTTGCCGGCACGGACACGGCAGGCAATGTCCTTGCGACCGACAATGACGCCAATCCGTCCGGCGTCGAGGGTGACCTGTACTGGGCCGGCCAGGCCCTCAACTTGGACGATACGTCCATCGACCGCGATATCATCGCCGCGGGCGATACCCTCTCGATCCGCGACTGCACGGTGGGCGGCGCCGTCCGTCTGGCGGCGCGCACGATTGATATCGCCCAGACCACGGTTGATGGCAGCGTGACCGTCGCTGGCCAGCACGTTGTTCTCAACGCCGGCAGCGCCGCCAACTGTTTTTACGCGATGGGCGAGACGGTCGCCCTGCGAGGCTCCACCAAGTCGGCAGCACTTGCAGGCGATACGGTGACCATCGACGGCACCGTCGAGGGCGATGTCGAGGTTTGGGCCGATAAGCTCGTCTTGGGCAAGAATGCCCGCATTACCGGCACCGTGAACGCGCACGTCTCCGAGGACCCCGAGCGTGCCGCAGGAGCCGAGGTAGGCGCGCTCAAGATCGACCGCACCGAGAACGAGGATACTTCCACCGTTAACGATGTCATCGGCGGTATCGTCGCCGCGGCACTCTCGACCTGCTTTGTCGCTCTGCTGCTCGAGCTCGTCTTTCCGCGCGCGACCGCCAGCGCCGCCGGCATGCTCCACCAGCGCCCCATGCCCCTGTGGGTGAGCGGTCTTCTGGGCACGATTGCTATCATCCCCGCCGTCCTGCTGCTGATTATCTCTATCGCTGGCCTGTCGCTTGCCGGAGCCCTCATGTGCAGTGTCATTGGCATCGCGCTGGTGTCGAGTGCCTTTGCAGGGTGCGCGATTGCACGCATGGTCGGACACAGCCAGAACCGCTACGCCATGGCAGCCGTTGGCGGCGTAATCGCAGGCGCCCTCACGGGGCTTCCCCTCGTAGGCGGCTTCATCAGCGGCGTGGCCTTCGTCTTTACACTCGGCTACATCATCCAAATCATCTGGCGCAACGCCCACCTCAAACCGCAGCAGCCGGCTAACACGCCAGGACTCCCCACCGCTTAGCCGCCAACCACCATAAAGGGGCCAGGCACCTTTGTGGTGGTGCAGACCAGCTCAGTCCCTGTGCACAAAAAGGGCGCCGACCATTGCGGTCGACGCCCTTTCTTGTTAGACGCTATAAAGCCCAGCGCTTATTTGTTGACCTGACCGGCGCGGACGGCGGCCTTCTTGCGGTCGGTGGCGTTGAGCAGACGCTTGCGCAGACGAATGTTCTTGGGAGTAATCTCGACCAGCTCGTCGTCGGCGATGTACTCCAGCGCCTCCTCCAGCGAGAAGGTGCGGGGCGGCACCAGCTGGACGGAGATATCGGAGGTCGAGGAACGCTGGTTGCCCAGGTTCTTGGTACGGGCGATGTTGACGACCATGTCGCCGGCCTTGCTGCGCTCGCCCACGATCATGCCCTCATAGCACTCGGTGCCCGGCTCAACGAACAGCTGACCGCGCTCCTGCAGCGTGCCCAGAGCGTAGGCAACGGCCTTCTCGGTAGTCATGGAGATCATGGCGCCGTTCTGACGGTTGCCGATCTCGCCGGCGTAGGGACCATACTCCAGGAAGGTGTGGTAGAACACGCCCTCGCCGTGGGTGACGTTCATGATGCGGTTCTTAAGACCCATGATGCCGCGGGTCGGGATCTTAAACTCGAGGTGCGTCACGATGCCCGAGGTGTCCATGCTCGTCATGATGCCGCCGGAGGTGCCGAAGACCTCAACGACCTTGCCCGAGTACTCGTCCGGGCACTCGACGACGGCCTGCTCGACGGGCTCCATCTTGTTGCCGTTCTCGTCCTTCTTAAACAGAACGCGGGGACGGCCGACCTGGAACTCAAAGCCCTCGCGGCGCATGGACTCCATCAGGACGGACAGGTGCAGGATGCCGCGGCCCGAGACCTCGACGCCGCTCTTGTCCTCGAGCTCCTCGATCTTCATGGTCACGTTGTTCTCAGCCTCGTTGAACAGGCGCTCCTTGAGCTGACGGGCGCCCACGATGTCGCCGTCGCGACCGACGAGCGGGGAGGTCGAAGCCTCAAAGACGATGGACAGGGTCGGCGGGTCGATCTCGATGGGCTCGAGCTCGACAGGGTTCTCGGGATCGGTGTAGACATCGCCGATATCGGTGCGGTCGATACCCACGACAGCAGCGATATCGCCGGCGCCGACTTCCTGGCACTCGGTACGGCCCAGGTAGTCGAAGGTAAAGAGCTGCTTGACGGTGGCGGTAGCGCTGGAGCCGTCGTTCTTGACAACCAGGATCTGATCGCCCTGGTGGATGGTGCCGGAGTACACGCGACCGATGCCGATACGGCCAACGAAGTTGGAGTGGTCGATGGTCACGCACTGCATGGCCAGCGGGGCGTTCTCGTCAACCTCGGGCGCGGGCATGTCGTCGATGATCATATCGAGCAGCGGGTACATGTCCATATTGCCGTCGTTGGGATCGAGACGGGCAAAGCCATTCATGGCGCTGGCGTAGACCACGTGCTCCATGGCGAACTCAAGCTGGTCGTCGGTGGCACCCAGGTCGGCCATAAGGTCCAGGCAGTCGTTGTAGGCCTTCTCGGGGTTGGCGCCCGGACGGTCGATCTTGTTGATGACGATCATGATCTTAAGGCCGGTGTCGATAGCGTGGCGCAGCACGAAGCGGGTCTGGGGCATGGGGCCCTCAAAGGCGTCGACCAGCAGCAGGGCGCCGTCGGCCATACGCAGCACGCGCTCGACCTCGCCGCCGAAGTCGGCGTGGCCCGGGGTGTCGATGACGTTGATCTTGACGTCCTTGTACTCGATAGAGATGTTCTTGGCGAGAATCGTAATGCCGCGCTCGCGCTCCTGGTCGTTGGAATCCAGGACGCGGTCCTCGACCTGCTGGTTGGCACGGAAGGCGTCCGTGGCACGCAGGAGCTTATCGACCATCGTCGTCTTGCCGTGGTCGACGTGGGCGATGATGGCGATGTTTCTCAGATTGTCTACGCGCATGTAGTTCCCCTATCTTCTATCTATACACAAACGGCACGCGTATGCGACCCGCCTAGCAACACAACGCTCGGCGGGAATATTGAGCCTTTTACCGAAAACTCGTTTATTTTAGCGATTTTAGATGAGAGGGGTTTCCTCACCTGCAGGTTCAGGGTCGCTCCACATAAAACCATCGCCGGCGCCCATGCCCTCATACAGCACATATGCCGAAAAACCGCTCTCGAGCGTCGTCTCGAAAAAGCTCACGAGCAGGGCGTCATGGTAGCCGCCATCGATCTCGACGCAGCCGGTGTAGCCGATGGCATAGCGGGCGATACGGCCCAGGCCCTCGTCCTTAAGACCCATCTTGTGCTCGGAGATAAAGTTGGTGGCCGCCTCCAGGCACGCCTCTTCGCCGTCCTCGTCGAGCGCCGCCAGATAACGGTTGGAAGCAGCATCCTCAATTGCCACGACCACGCCAGGGTTTTCACCGGCGGCAAGGTCGTCCAAGAACGCGCCGATCAGATCGCACACCATGGCGTCGAGCTCGGCGGAGACGTTACCGGCGTCCTGCATATCCTGTGCCATCTTTAGACCTTCCCATCGAGTCTGACGTCGTTACAGTTCTTGTGCCTCGGCGGCGATCTTGGCGGCAGCGTCGCGGGTGCGCATCATGTCCGCCGCGCGCTTGTCGAGCACCTTGATCTGACTGGTCAGCATGACTGCATCGACCACGCCCCAGATCACCAGGCCCGTAGAGATCGAAAACCCAAGCGCACCAACTGTACCACGAAGGCGCGAGCAGATTGCCGCGACAAGGGCGGAGACGACAACCATCTTGATAAACGAGCCGCGGCGCTCGCGGAGCGTGCGGGCCTGCGTCACATAGGCAATGCGAGCCGCCTCAGAAGCCTCCGAGCGCATCTGGGCCTCGCGGGCGATCGCAGCCGCCTCAGCCGACATACCGCCGGCCATCAGCGAACGCTCCGCATCCTGGCCGCCCCGCATTTAGAAGTCATCGGGCGAGAGCGCATGGACGAACTCGTCGAACTTCTCGAACTCCTGCTCGTCGTCGACTTCCTCGGCATGGGCGGAAACGGTGCCCAGGCGATTCATGATGTCGTCCTCCACAAACATGGGGGCATTGCTGCGCACGGCAAGAGCAATGGCATCACTGGGACGAGCATCGATCTTGCGCTCGTCACCATCGGCCAGTACGACAATCGTCGCGTAGAACACCGGCGGCTCGGCGCGAACGATCTCGATGCGCTCGAGCTTGGCACCCAGGGCGCCAACAGTATCGAGCAGCAGGTCATGGGTAATCGGGCGCTCGGCGCGTCCGCTGTCGATGCCGCGGCTGATTGCCGCAGCCTCAAACGAGCCGGTCTGGATGGAGAGGGATCGCAGCGGCGCGGGGGAATCCGACTTGCTGCAGCGCTCGCGAAGCACAATAAGCGATGGCACGGGACCGGCGGCCATGACGATGGTCTCTATGTCGACACGAACCATGGAACACCTCCGGTACGTAGCGGTTAACACGCGGCGGCCCGCCGCGTTGAATAGCTATACTACCCAAACTTTCGCGTAGCACACAAAATCAAAGTAGTTAATTTGGGACAGAGCTTTTTTGACTACCTTCTGTGGCTAAGAAAAAAGCCTCGAGGCAATTGCCCCGAGGCTTTTAACAGTTTTGATGGTGGACCTGACAAGATTCGAACTTGTGACCTCCCGGTTATCAGCCGGACGCTCTAACCAACTGAGCTACAGGTCCATCATGGTGGAGGTTAGGGGGATCGAACCCCTGACCTCAGGCTTGCAAAGCCCGCGCTCTCCCAGCTGAGCTAAACCCCCACGGAGACAGTAATAAACACCCCAGCGGCGACTCGGCTCTCGCTGGGGTGTTTATTGCGAAAGAAAGTGGTGGACCTGACAAGATTCGAACTTGTGACCTCCCGGTTATCAGCCGGACGCTCTAACCAACTGAGCTACAGGTCCATCGCGCAAGGGATATATTAGCCTAGTTGCAAGATGGGAGTCAACAATTATTTGAGAATTTTTTTCTGCCGTATTCTCGCAGGTCAAGCATCCTATTGACCCTAACGGCAATCAGAACCACCCTTAAAAAGGGTGGTTTGCTCTTAGGGTATAACCCACGGGCCCCGGGCTCGCGTCTAAAGGCGCGGGCCCGGACTTCGTCCAGGCCTGGTGCATCTTGACCCGTGGCGCGCCGGTCGAACCGGCAGCATCACCCCCTCTTGAAGGGGTCCTCGTACTCCTTCACGCTCAGCTTGTCCAGCGCGATGTCGTGGGACTCCTGATCCCTGATGTACTTGGCGATCGTCGCCTCGTTCAGGCCGACGGTGGACACGTAGTAGCCCTCCGCCCAGAACTTCCTGTTGCCGAACTTGTACTTCAGGTT
>JAXJKV010000022.1:0-3289 GCA_036297525.1 Collinsella sp. | reverse complement strand
TTTCGCCGAGCTCCTGGTCGAGACAGTGGGGAAGTCGTTACGCCATTCGTGCAGGTCGGAACTTACCCGACAAGGAATTTCGCTACCTTAGGATGGTTATAGTTACCACCGCCGTTTACCGGGGCTTGAATTCACCGCTTCACCCGAAGGCTGACGGATCCTCTTAACCTTCCGGCACCGGGCAGGCGTCAGTGCATATACAGCGGCTTGCGCCTTCGCATGCACCTGTGTTTTTGGTAAACAGTCGCTACCCCCTGGTCTGTGCCACCCCCAAAAGCTCCCCGCGCGAGGCGGTTCACCATCGGGGGTCTCCCTTAAACCGAAGGAACGGGAGTGATTTGCCGAGTTCCTTGACCAGGATTCGCTCGATCGCTTTGGTATTCTCTACCTGACCACCAGTGTCGGTTTGGGGTACGGGCGGCTTTGAGCCTGACGCCGAAGCTTTTCTCGGCAGCCGGGATCACCGGATATCGGGCCATAAGGCCCCCATCATCGCACCTCGGACCCATGCGGGACGGATTTGCCTGTCCCACGCCCTGCGTGCTTGACCACGGAAGACCACCTCCGCGGCCGGCTACCCTTCTGCGTCACTCCTGCGCTGACCTACTACAAGGATTGGTCCCAACAGGCCAGGGCATCCCGCCCCCGAAGGAGCAGTAAGCCCGGACCCGGAGGTTAGTACTCCAAGCCTCGGTTTTGGCGGCTGAAAGCCGGTACGGGAATATCGACCCGTTCATCCATTCGACTACGCCTGTCGGCCTCGCCTTAGGACCCGACTCACCCAGGGACGATGAACGTGGCCCTGGAACCCTTGGTCATCCAGCGGACGGGATCTTCACCCGTCTCTCGCTACTCATGTCTGCATTCTCACTCCCATGAAGTCCACGGCGCGTTCACACGGCCGCTTCGCCCCTCATGGGACGCTCTCCTACCCAGTACAAAATACTGCCGCGTCTTCGGTGGTGTGCTTGAGCCCCGCTACATTGTCGGCGCGGAACCACTAGACCAGTGAGCTGTTACGCACTCTTTCAAGGGTGGCTGCTTCTGAGCCAACCTCCTGGCTGTCTATGCGACTCCACATCCTTTCCCACTTAGCACACGCTTCGGGACCTTAGACGACGGTCTGGGCTGTTTCCCTTTCGACGACGAAGCTTATCCCCCGCCGACTCACTGCCGGGATACGCGTCACCGGTATTCGGAGTTTGGTTGCTGTTGGTACCCGATACGGGCCCGCAAGCATCCAGTAGCTCTACCCCCGGGACGTAATGACCCGACGCTGCACCCAAATGCATTTCGGAGAGAACCAGCTATCACGGAATTTGATTGGCCTTTCACCCCTAGCCCCAAGTCATCCCCCCGGTTTTCAACCCAGGTGGGTTCGGTCCTCCACGCGGTCTTACCCGCGCTTCAACCTGCTCAGGGCTAGATCATCCCGCTTCGGGTCCAGGACACGCGACTCAAACGCCTTTTAAGACTCGCCTTCGCTACGCATACCCCACACGGGTTATGCTCGCCACATGCCACTGACTCGCAGACTCATTTTTCGATAGGCACGCCGTCACCCCACAAAAGGGCTCCGACGGATTGTAGGCGCACGGTTTCAGAGACTGTTTCACTCCCCTCCCGGGGTACTTTTCACCTTTCCCTCACGGTACTCGTTCGCTATCGGTCAGACAGGAATATTCAGGCTTACCCAACGGTCTGGGCGGATTCGCACGGGGTTCCACGGGACCCGTGCTACTTGGGAGACGCGATCGGCAGACCATGCGCGTTCAGGTACGGGGCCCTCACCCTCTGCGGCCCGGTATTCAACCCGGTTCCCCTGACACATGGTTTTCTGCAACTGCCGGCCGGCCCGTCGGAGCCGGCGCACGCGATCCCGCAACACCCCGCGCGCAACCCCCGACGGGTATCACACGCGCAAGGTTTGGCCATCATCCGCTTTCGCTCGCCACTACTCACGGAATATCCTTTCCTGCAGGTACTGAGATGTTTCACTTCCCTGCGTACCCCCCGGCCGAAGCCGGTACCGACCCATGACGGTCGGTGGGTTCCCCCATTCGGAAATCCTCGGATCAAAGCCCTGTTGGCGGCTCCCCGAGGCATATCGCAGCCTCAAACGTCCTTCATCGGTCCTGTCTGCCAAGGCATCCACCATACGCCCTTGCAAGCAACACACCACGAAAGTGCATGGCCGCAAGATTCCTCTAGCAAATTCCCAGACGACAAATCATCACACTAAAAATGATCACAAAACGATCGAAACGAACAATAGAGTTCGATTCGAAATCAACAGCAAAACAAAGATTCAAAAACTCTTGTTTTGCTCGCGTCCACTATCCAGTTCTCAAGCCACCACGCACCGCCACGCCATCGCGCCGGCACACGGCCGGCCCCCAGGCACGACGGGCATCGAATCGCGCCAGGCAAAAAGCCTGGGGTGGCGATCCGGGAGCCCAAAAGCGCATCCATACCACCCCGGCACCCACCGCACGACCGGCAGGGCAAAGCCAACGACGTCTTCCACACCAGCAACCCCGCCGCCATCGCACCATGCGACGCGCGGGGCGCACACCGTCGGACGAACATCCGACTGAATTCTCCGTAGAAAGGAGGTGATCCAGCCGCACCTTCCGGTACGGCTACCTTGTTACGACTTAGTCCCAATCACGAGCCTCACCTTAGACGGCTCCATCCCACAAGGGGTTAGGCCACCGGCTTCGGGTGCTGCCCACTTTCATGACTTGACGGGCGGTGTGTACAAGGCCCGGGAACGCATTCACCGCGACGTTGCTGATTCGCGAGTACTCGCGACTCCGCCTTCACGCAGTCGAGTTGCAGACTGCGATCCGAACTGAGACCGGTTTTCAGGGATCCGCTCCGCGTCGCCGCGTCGCATCCCGTTGTACCGGCCATTGTAGCATGCGTGAAGCCCTGGACGTAAGGGGCATGATGATCTGACGTCATCCCCACCTTCCTCCGAGTTAACCCCGGCGGTCCCCCGTGAGTTCCCGGCATAATCCGCTGGCAACACGGGGCGAGGGTTGCGCTCGTTGCGGGACTTAACCCAACATCTCACGACACGAGCTGACGACGACCATGCACCACCTGTGAACCCGCCCCGAAGGGAAGCCGTATCTCTACGACCGTCGGGAACATGTCAAGCCCAGGTAAGGTTCTTCGCGTTGCATCGAATTAATCCGCATGCTCCGCCGCTTGTGCGGGCCCCCGTCAATTTCTTTGAGTTTTAGCCTTGCGGCCGTACTCCCCAGGCGGGATGCTTAACGCG
>JAXJKV010000021.1:0-57438 GCA_036297525.1 Collinsella sp. | reverse complement strand
TGCCCGGATGCGACACTCAATGTGTCCATCCTCGCAGTATCCGGTTCTCAAGGTGCACGCCTGCGCGGCTGATCCGGTTCCACCGATCCGCGCGGCAAGGAGATATATTGCCAGACCGGAGGGGCGCCGTGGGCGGGAATCGCGCACTCCATATTTTGTTCACAAATGAATAGGTCCCTCAGTCGCATCACTGAGGTTAAAAATGAAGCATTGGCTTCTGATATTGGCGATGACCAGCTGTTTTATGAGTATTGAGACATCGGTCATCTCTGGAGCGCTACTTTACTCCAAAGGCATCAGCTATTTGTTTCCCATCGGTAAAAGGCGGGTTTTGTTCGCCAAGCGTTCTTATATATAGCTAGATACGGGTTCGAACCCGTGCACCGGCAACAAAAAAGACGGCCAACCGAAGTTGACCGTCTCAACAATCTTTGGGTGGGCCGTCAGGGGTTCAGCCTGCTTCGCAGGCGGCCGCTGCGGCGCTTTCGCGCCTTGCGCGCTGCGCTGGCAAACGCTCACGCGTTTACTCAGCTCCGCGCCCCGACGGGTTCGAACCCGTGCACCGGCAACAAAAAAGCGACCAACCGGAGTTGGTCGCTTTCTATTCCATGGTGGGCCGTCAGGGGTTCGAACCCTGGACCTTGGGATTAAAAGTCCCCTGCTCTGCCAGCTGAGCTAACGGCCCGCGGGTGGCATTGTACCACGGTCTGGGACTATTCCCAACTCCATTGGCCGTTCTGGAAAATCACAACTTCACGTCCATCAGGCGTAATGCCCACAATATCGATGTCGTCCGTGCCGATCATAAAATCGACGTGCGTGCTCGAGACGTTAACGCCATGCTCCAGAAGCTCCTCCTTGGACATGCCATACCCACCCTCGATGCATTCGGGGAAACCGACACCTAGCGCGAGATGGCAGCTAGCGTTCTCGTCATAGAGCGTATCGTAGAACAGAACACCACTTTCGCGGATCGGCGTGTTCTTGGAAATGAGCGCGACCTCTCCCAGGTGAGCAGCGCCCTCGTCAGTATCGATGATACTTGCGAGCGTTGCCTTGCCCACGCGGGCGTCGTAGTCCACCACGCGGCCGCCCTCGAACTTAATCCAAAAATCTTCGACCTTATTGCCGTGATGGATGAGCGGCATGGCCGAGTACACGATACCGTCGGCGCGCATGCGATCGGGCGAAGTGAAGACTTCCTCGGTGGGAATGTTGGGGAAGAAGGGGTGCCCATCGGGCGTCTTGCCCTTGCCGCCGGCCCACTCGTGACCTTTCGTCATGCCAATCGTCAGATCGGTTCCATTTGCCGCGGTGTAATGCAGGTAGTCGAAACGATTGTCGTTCAGGAAACGCAGGTTCTTTTCGAATGCGGCGTCATGGAGTTCCCAGTCGCTCTCTGGGTCCTGGCCATCGGCGCGCGCGGTGCGCAGAATCGCATTCCACAGCTTATAGATTGCAACCTCATCGGCGTCTCCCGGGAACACCTCGTGCGCCCAAGCCACGACCGGAGCGCCGGCGATGCACCACGGATTGATGTTGTAATCCAGTCCACGGCGGAAAACTTTGCACTGCGTATTCCTCGCCTTTGATGCCGCGGCCGGCTTGGCTGGATCGATGCCCTTAAGGGCGGCAGGATCCGCACCCTCGATAAAGACAAAGCAGGCACCATCCTGGGCCAAGGAATCCAGCTGCATGCGCTTCCACTCGGGCGTCTGCTCAAAATAGCTTTTCTCGACATGCTCGTACGTGAGCCTCGTCACGGCATCATCGGCCCAAATGACCGTCACGTGGCCGGCGCCGGCAGCATAGGCCTCCGCGACCACCACGCGCGCAAACGGCGCGCACTCGACCGGAGACTGAACGACGACCTCCTGGCCGGGTTTGACGTTTACGCCCTTGCGGACGACCAGGCGCGCGTAGTTTTTAATCTTGGGCTCCAGGGCCTTCATGCCCTCCAGAGCCTCTTCGACCGTCAGGGCAGCTCGAATCATGTGCCACTCCATCTATCTATAGAACAGTAAAAAGGCGCGCCGCAAAAACGACGCGCCTTATATCTTAGCGATAAGTATGTATGCAAACGCTACTTCTTCTTGGAGTCCTTCTTATCCTCCTCGGCAGCTGCGCGCTCGATAAGAGCGTTGAGCTTGTTCTCGGACATGCCCTCGGCCTGCGCGCGGTACATGTTGCGCAAGGGACGAATACGAGCGAAGTCGTAGATAAAGTCACCTAGGATGATGACATAGGACAAAACAATGCCGACCATCTGGACAGGGCTGGACACCATGCCAGCGGGAGCGAAGTACAGCGAGGCCCAAATTGCCACGACGAGCACCATGCCAATGGCGAGCACAATCCACCAAATGCGACGGCGCTTGGTGTAGTCCTCGTCCTGCTTGAGGAGGATATTCGACACCGTATAGATGCGGTCCTCCTTGGCGCGCTGTTTAGCCTTGCGGGCGCGCTTCTCCTCTTTAGAGAGGCCCTCGAGGCTCTCGCCCTTCTCGAGCTCCTTGCGGCGTGCCTTGGATGAAGCCGGCACGACGTGAACAGAGCTTGCTGCCTGACGAGCGGGCTTGGCGGATGCGGCGGACTTGCGCGCAACCCCGGTAACCTCGCGGGATTGCGTGCGCTTGTTCGTGGCGCTACGGGTACTCACTTATGCGTTCTCCTTCATGCTTGTGAACTGGGAGCCCGTGATGATCTGGAAGGCCTCGCGATAGCGCTCGGACGTGCCATCGATGACCTCGGCGGGCAGGTGCGGGGTCTCCCCCGTCATATCCCAGTTGGCCTTGAGCCAATTGCGGACGAATTGCTTGTCGTAGCTAGGCTGGATCTTGCCCTCCTCGTAGCTGGCAGCAGGCCAGAAACGGCTGGAATCGGGCGTGAGGCACTCGTCGATCAGCGTGACCTTGCCATCAATAACACCAAACTCGAACTTGGTGTCGGCGATGATGATGCCACGGGTCGCCGCGTACTCGGCAGCGGCCTTGTAGATCTTGAGAGACAGGTCGCGAATCTGCGTGGCGATGTCCTCGCCAACGATCTCGCAGCAACGCTCGAACGAGATGTTCTCGTCGTGATCACCGATCTCTGCCTTCGTGGAGGGCGTGAACAGCGGCTCAGGGAGCTTGGACGCCTCCGTCAAGCCCTCGGGCAGCTGAATGCCGCAGACGGTGCCGTTCTCGTCGTAGGTTTTCTTGCCCGAACCGGTCAGATAGCCGCGGACGATGCACTCAATAGGAATCGTCTGCGCCTTCTTGACCAGCATGGCGCGACCAGCGAGGTAGTCACGGTACTCAGCAAACTCCTCGGGGAAATCCGCCGGGTCGATGGAGACGAGATGGTTAGGAACAATGTCGGCAAACTTATCGAACCAGAATGCCGAGATGCGGTTGAGCACCTCTCCCTTAAACGGAATCTCGTCGGGAAGAATGAAGTCGAACGCAGAAATGCGGTCGGTGGCGACCATCAGCAGGTTTTCACCGGCATCGTAGATATCACGAACCTTGCCACGGGAATCCGGACGACGCTCCATCGTTGTCACGTGAGTCACTCCTTACCTAAATACGACAGAAATGCGGGTTCTTTCCCGCATGTTTTCGCAAACTCGGAGCGGCAGGGACGCGGCCCCTCCTTCACCGAATAGCGAAAAGCTAGTGCTCCATTGTAGTAGATGCCGCGTCTGCCGTGTGCTCGCGGGGCAGATGAATTGTAAAAGTCGTACCCTTTCCAAGCTCCGACTCCACGGATATGTAGCCATGGTGACGCTCGACGATCTGCTTGGTCACGGCGAGGCCAACGCCCAAGCCGCCAGCTTCGCGGGCGCGGCTGGCATCGGCGCGCCAAAACCGCCCGAAGATGCGCGACAGATCGTCCTTGGCAATACCGATGCCGGTATCAGAAACGGCAATGCTGACGTGCTTGCGGTCACTGAGCACCGACACCACGACCCAACCGCCCTCGGGGGTGTAGCGCATGGCGTTGCTCATGAGGTTGATAACACATTGCGTGATCATGTCGGGATCGGCCTCGACGACATCGTCGTGACCCTGGGTCTCGTCCGCAAAACGCAGGCGCAGATCGCGGTCGACAAACAGGCGCTCCTGGGCATTGACGATGGAACGCACGAAAGGAACCATGTCCACCGGCTCAAGGTTGAGCGGAGCCGTGCTGTTTTCCATGCGAGACAGGTCGAGCATCTGCTGCACCAGACGAGCCAGGCGACGCGTCTCGGAAGCAACGGTCTCCAAATGCTCATCGTCGGTGGGATACACGCCATCCTGCATGGCCTCGACCGTTGCGAGCATGGCCATAAGCGGCGTGCGAAGCTCGTGTGCAACGTCTGAGGTCAGGCGCTTCTCATGTTTCATATCCTTCTCGAGCGAAGTGGCCATCTCATCGAAGGTCTCACCCAGCTGATCGATCTCGTCATCACCGCGCAGCCCCGTGCGAGCCGACAGGTCGCCGTCACGGATTTGCTTTGCGGTACTGGTGATGCGATGAATCGGCTTGGTGAGCATACGCGACACGAGCGATCCGATAACGACCGAAATGCAGATTGCAACAACCGCGGCGAGGGCCATGGCGTTAAAGGTCTTCTCTCTGAATGCTGAATCTGCCCTGGTGAGCAGGGCATCGGAGCCAATCGCCCACAATTTGACCTGGCCCACGTGCTCGCCGGAGGACGTCACAATCTCAACGTTGGCAACACTATTGGAATCGGTGGGAGCAGACGAGACTGGGCTGTGCGATGCCCTCTTGCCGCTCGTGTCGTCGGTCGTCGCCTGATTTTCGCGTACATCGGCAGTAGCGCTTGCCGAGGGCCACGAGTCGTCGTAGACGATGACGCCCTTTTTATTGACGACCTGCATACCAAGATCGTCGGACACCAAGCTCGATGTCGCGACCGTACGCAGTTCCCCCGCGGTCCAGGAACCGTTTTCCTCATATGACGTTGCCAACTTTTCGGCAGCGGAATTGGCGATTTCGACAATATTGGAGCGCGTGTAATCCGTAAAAACCGTACCCCATACAACGGAGACTACGCCCACCAGCACCAATACCGTCATGAGCGATGTCAGAGCAAAAGCAAGTGCCATGCGCGAGGGATAGCTCATCGTTGGCCGTGAATCGGAACGAGGCGTGTTCCAACTAGCCTTGGAACCCGCCTCGCTCTCCTGCTTGTGCTTTTGTCCGATTTCAAAGCGCGCAGGTGTCATATGTGATTTCCCTATTTCTCGTCCGACTTATCGGTCTTGGCCGGAGCCTCGAAGCGATAGCCGACACCATGGACGGTATAGAGCCACTTGGGCTTCTTGGGATCATCGCCCAGCTTGGCGCGAAGGTTCTTCACGTGGCTGTCGATGGTGCGCTCGTAACCCTCAAAGTCATACCCGAGCACTTTCTCGACCAGCTCCATGCGGTTATACACACGGCCGGGATGGCGGGCAAGCGTGGTGAGCAGCTTGAACTCGGAAGCCGTCAGATCGACTTCCTTGCCCTCGACCAAGATCTTGTGGCCCGAGATATCGATGACCAGATCGCCGAAGTCGAGTACCTCGACGGCGGGCTCGTCGGCCTGATGGGCACGGCGGAACAGAGCGCGAACGCGGGCGACGAGCTCGCGCGGCGAGAACGGCTTAATCAGATAGTCGTCGGCGCCGAGCTCAAGACCGATAATACGGTCCTCGATCTCACCCTTAGCCGTCAGCATGATGATGGGGACATCCGAGGTATCGCGAATGGTGCGGCAAACGCGCTCGCCGGGGATCTTGGGGAGCATAAGGTCGAGCACGACCAGGTCGAACTGATGCTTCTCGAACTCCTCGATCGCGGACTGGCCATCGCCGACGCCCACAACCCAGTAGCCTTCGCGCTCGAGATAGGCAGCGACGGCGTCACGGATTGCCTTCTCATCCTCGACCAGCAGAATCTTTTTTGCATCTGAAGCCATAACACGGCCCCCCTGTCTCAATTAGCTAAGAACAAGCCCATTTTAACGCACCTGAGCCCGCCGGATGCCGCTATGACGCGGCAGCTCGGCGGGCGGTACTCACAATTACAACGCGTTTATTCCCCTGTTGGCGCCTTTTTAACCCCTCTAAGCTTAAAGAGAGAATAGGCGTGCAGTGACCGTCTCTGGTATACCCTGGCTGTTGCGCACCGTGGCGTACGTAAGGAATGAGTCCGATTTTCCCGCCGTAGCTGGATAATCGCCATACTCCAAAGCGCGGTCGGGCGACAGCAGCGAGCCATAGGTCTTGGCAGAGGTGTCGATCAGGAAATGCGACGCCTGTACCTTAACAAGGTATTTATTCTTCTTGCCAGCCGCACATGCGAGCGGCTCGCGGGACAGGAAGAGGTACGGCCCTCCCTCATTACCGATATACGTGCCCATATTGCCCAGGCTGCCCACGCCACTATAGGCCGCCTCGATAGAAAACACGAAGGTATCGCCCATATATACGGCCTCGAAAGGCGAAACTGACGAAGGGAGGACCAGCTGGGCACGCTTGGTGTTGTTGCCGTCGGTCAGATCGATTGCCGTTATGCCGTAGTAGACGCCCTCGTCGTTGCGGACACGCGGCGAGATGGTCAAAATGCCGTCGCTCGCGCGCGGGGCCGATGCAAAGCGACCCGTCGATTTCCAAATTGTCTCGGCCTTGGATTCATCAAGCGAGCGACGATAGCAAAACGAATCACTACTCGTTTTATTGCCGCCTGCCGAAGGCATTTTATACCAGATGACTGATGACCCGAACGCCGTAAACAGGGGCGGATCATAGTCCTTGCCACCTCGATCGAGCTCAACCACGTCGCCAGAGAGCGAAGCGCCCGACAGATTTTGAGCGTAGAGCTTCCACAATGAATTGGCAAAGTTCATCTCAACCCACGCGAATACGCCGTCGCCGGCACGGACATCGTAGAATGCGTATCCCGTGCCCTCGATAGGATCCTCGATTAATGTGGTAAGCGAGCCATCGCCCAGGTTGAGCACACCGAGTGTGTTGGCGTGCAGTGCCGATGCGGGCGCCATCATTGCCGCGGCGTAATCGCCGTCGCAGTAGTACAGCAGCGTACCCAGAGGCAGCGTCCACGACGCCGCCGGCTCAAGATCGATGTCGACTGCCTCGTACTCATCCGTAATCGAGATGATTTTGGAATCATCCTTGATAACCTGCGGCTCGCCGGCGGCATCATCGCTGGTACCCGTTTTTTTCGAGCATCCGGCAAGCACCGTGGCAGCGCCCGCAGCAACCCCACCGAGCACGAAGCCGCGACGCGATATTCCGTTCTTGATGTGATCGGCGATACCCATTAGGCGATCTCGGCGCGAGCGGCCTCGATAGCGCGTGTAAGCTGGTCGGCGCAGGAGGTCTTTTTCATACCGCAGGTATTACCGGCGAGAACCTCGATTACGCGATCGGCAGGAGCGCCCTCGACCAGCTTGGAGATAGCCTTGAGATTGCCGTCGCAGCCGCCGGTAAACTCAACGCCCATCACCTTGTTGCCGTCATCGGAAAGGTCAAGGTGAATATTGCGAGCACAAACGCCCTGAGGCTTGTAATCAAACGAAATCATGCGATCCCCTCTCAGAATGTTATTCGAGACGACTATTATCCCCGTCTTTCCCTAAATGCAACGAGGCGCTTTGCCGGCAACACACATTACCAGCAAAGCGCCCTAAAAAGCTAACGTTATGCCCGAACCTACTCGAAGCTCAGCTGCTCCAGGCGATCGAAGACCGTGTCGATACGGGTGAGGAAGTCCCACGGATCAAAGATCTCGTCGAGTTTCTCCTGGCTGACGGTGCAGCGCGGATCGGCCTCGAGACGCTCCTTAAAGGTAGGGCCGGAGACACAATCCTGTACCTCGTGCCAGGTTGCCATGGCGTTCTCCTGCACAATGGCGTACGCGTCCTCGCGGGTGATGCCCGTGTCGACGAGGGCGAGCAGGACCTTGGAGGAGAAGATGAGGCCGCGTGTCTTGTTGAGGTTGGCCATCATGCGAGCGGGATACAGCTGCAGGCCGTCGATAACGCGGATGAGGCACTGGAACATGTGGTCGAGGGCGATGAAGCTGTCGGCCTGGGCGACGCGCTCGGCAGAGGAGTGCGAAATGTCACGCTCGTGCCACAGGGCGACGTTGTCGAAGGCAACCTGCGCGTTGGCCTTCACGACGCGCGACAGGCCGCAGACCTTCTCCATGGTGATGGGGTTGCGCTTGTGCGGCATGGCGGAGCTGCCCTTTTGACCCTTACGGAACGGTTCCTCGGCCTCGAGTGTATCGGTCTTCTGCAGATTGCGAACCTCGGTAGCGATGCGCTCACAGGTGGCCGCGGTGGTGGCAAGAACGCCGGCGAGGTAGGCGTGATGATCGCGGCTAATAACCTGCGTGGACAGCGGGTCGTGAACCAGGCCCAGGTGCTCGCAGACATATTCCTCGACAAACGGCTCGATGGAGCTGTACGTGCCGACAGCGCCCGAGATGGCACCAAAGGCAACGTTCTTGCGGGCATCCTCAAGACGGTCCAGATCGCGCTTGAGCTCCCAGGCCCAAGAGCCAAACTTCATGCCGAAGGTCATCGGCTCGGCATGGATGCCATGAGTACGGCCGGCGCAGAGCGTGTTGCGCTCCTCAAAGGCGCGACGCTTGCAGATCTCGCCGAGTTTTTTGACGTCCTCGATGATCAGGTCGCAGGCCTGGGTGAGCTGGTAGCACAGGGCCGTGTCGCCCAGATCGGAGCTGGTCATGCCATAGTGAACCCAGCGGCTGGGCTTGGGGTCGCCCTCGGGAACATCGGCATCGATGTACTCCTTCATGTTGGTCAGGAAGGCAATGACGTCGTGGCGCGTGACTTCCTCGATCTCATCGACCTTCGCCTTCTCAAAGTTGGCATGGTCGCGGATCCACTGGGCCTCGTCTTTGGAAATACCGATCTTGCCGAGCTCCGCCTGGGCCTCGCAGGCCAAGACCTCGATCTCCTGCCAAATGGCGTACTTGTTCTCGAGGGAGAAAATGTGTCCCATCTCCGGGCGGGTATAGCGATCGATCATAGCGGCTCCTTTTTGGTTATTGGCACGTTGGTCGTAACCCATCCATTGTACCGTGCGCAGGTGCAAGTATGGGCAGCAGGCATTAACCTAACATTTTGGAATTGGAGCGGGCAACGGGACGTCTGCGCATTTGCTTCGCAAAACCGCACCGGCTTCAGGCGAGCCCCTCAGCCTCACGAAGCCGCGGGGGAAGACTTTGTTGAATTGGCCGTCCCCATGTCTCCCGCACTCGATGGAGCGGGCAACGGGACATCCGCGTATTTGCTTCGCAAATCCGCACCGGCTTCAGGCGCCTGTCGGCGCCTTCGCCTGCTCGCTACAAACGCTTCGCGTTTGCTTTACGCTCGCACCCTGTCGGGTTCGAGTCCCGGCGCTTTATTGAAAAAAGCACGGCACCGTAATGGTGCCGTGCTTGTGCTTCTAGCTGGAGCGGGCAACGGGACTCGAACCCGCGAGTGTCAGCTTGGGAAGCTGATGCCTTACCACTTGGCGATGCCCGCATATGTGGGGGATAGTATAACGCGGTTGTCTTGTTCGATACAAGGGTGGCGATACTTGTTTTAGCTGTGGAGATTCGTTTGAAAATCGCGTCAATTGTGGAGACGAGGACCTTTGACTTCCTGTTCTCCTTATCTTCTACCTGCGCTTTTGCTTGATTATTGTATTTGAGCTCAATTTGTCAGGAATTGGGCAAGCTTTTGGTCAGGCTCCGGTACTTACCCGCATGAACCTCGGGGGTAGCCTCATCCTACGCGTCGCAGCCTCCCCGTGCGGCGCACGAGGGATAAGGAGCAGCCATGTCCAACGCACCCACGCACTCTGTCCACAGCGCAATTGCAACAGGTCCGCTGCTCCTGCTCCTCTTCCTGCTTTTCGGCTGCCTGGCACCGGGAGCCGCATTTGCCGTCGATGGCTACGACCAGCTCGGCTTCCGCACTATTAGCGATGATTGTGGGCCCTTCCTCATCGGCAAGTATGAAGCTCAAGACGCCTCGATTGCCTACTGCATGAACCAGGAGCGCCCCGGCCCCACCAAGCCGGGCGGCCCATGGCTCAACTTTGATCAAGGCTGGGTGTGGCTCGACGACGAGTTCGCGGCAATCGTTTGTCACGGATATCCTACCGCCACGTCGTTTGGCGGTTACCATCTTTCACCCGATCGCGCCCGCGCCGCCACCCAGCTTGCCGTATGGATGCTCAACGGCACTACCCATGTCGACGGCACCTACTCCTACACGACCGCTCAGGGTAAAACCAAGAGCGGACACTTTACCGCCGACAATGAAGTCGTGGCGGCTGCGCGGTGGCTCCACGACAGCGCAAAATCAGGAAGCATCGAAGCCGCTCCGCACCGCGCGCGGCGCTATCTAGGAACCGTATCGGGCGGCAGCAAACGTCAAGACATGCTCTATGTACTGCCGGCGGTCTCTGTTTCCTTCCAAAAGCAGTCTGCTAACACCGTTATTACCAGCGAAAACAATACCTATCAGTTTACCGGGGCAACATTCGATATTTTTGAGAGCGCCAGCGGCGCGCGTGTCGGCACCATCAAGATGGACAGCAACGGTCGAGCGCAAGCAACACTTCTGCCCAACACGGCATACTACCTAGTTGAAACGAAGGCGCCGGCCGGCTATGTCCCCCGCCACGATCGTATTGCCTTTACCACGGGGAATGACGGCGGACAGGTCGCCATTGATGAACAGCCCGGCACCATCAACCTGCGTATCGTAAAACTCGATGCCGCGACGAATGCCGGCCCCCAGGTGGGTTCTTCACTCGCAGGAGCAGAGTTCACGTGTGTGTCACAATCAACCCCTGGATGGGCGCAAATCCTCACGACCGACGAAAGCGGTCGGGCCACCCTCGCCGATGTCCCCTTAGGAACCTTTACCATCTACGAATCAAAAGCCCCCGAGGGCTACCTGCCATCCAACGACAGCTGGACCTATACCGTCGGAGCCGACCAGCTCGGCGATTCAGGCGTGGTCGAGATCGAATCTCGCATTTCCGATATCCCCATTGCGTTTGACCTTGAGATTTCCAAATTCAAGGATTACGGCAATAGCGACCAATCCGGCCTGGAGCAGCCGGCGGGTGGTGTTGTCTTTGAGGTTGTCAGCAACAGCTCTCAGCAGGTTGTTGGCACACTGACCACAAACATCTATGGCTTTGCCTCCACCAAAGACCAGCCCGAAGCATGGTTCGGCACAGGTAAGCGACCCGCCGGTGTCCACGGAGCCGTCCCATACGACCGTGCCGGCTACACGGTTCGCGAGGTTCCGGAAACCGTCCCCGAGGGTTTTAAACGTGCAGGGGAATGGACCGTCGGGGCCAATCAGATTTCCAACGGCGCCGAGCTTCAATATATCGTGGACAACCACGCTCTGTCGACGCATCTCCAGATTGTAAAACGCGATGCCCAAACAGGCGCTTCTGTTCCACTAGCCGGATTCACCTTCCAACTACTCGACAGCAATCACGAATCTGTCTCACAAACTTGCTGGTATCCAACACATAACGTAATGGACACCTTTACGACTGACGCGACCGGGACCGTCACACTGCCCGAATCGCTCGTGCCGGGCACCTATTATGTACGCGAAACCTCGGCCAAAGAGCCCTATCTTGTCGGCGAAGAGATCGAGGTAAACATACCCGCCGACATGAACCTAACGCCCGTTGCAATCGCCTCGTATTATGACCACGCCGCGACCGGAAACATCAGGATCGTTAAAACCGATGCCATAGACGGCAGCAGCCTCGCGGGCGCCGTCTTTGAGATCCGTGCCTCGAGTGATATCGTGCGCCCCGACGGTAGCATTGCCGCGCTCGACGGTGAGACTGTCGCTACCGTCACGACGGATGAAACTGGAGAAGCACGCGCGGACAACCTCCCGCTGGGACTTGGCACCGCACGCTACGAGGTTGTCGAGACTCAAGCGCCGGCAGGCTTCTTGCTCGATCGGACAACCCATATTGTCGACCTTACTTATGCCGACCAGAAAACACCCGTTGTAGAAGCACGGCTTAACGTATCCGACGATTACACCAAGGTTGATATCTCCAAGGTCGATGCAAGCAGTGAGCAGGAAGTGGAAGGCGCACAACTCACCTTATATGGTCCCGATAAAACCGAAATAGACTCCTGGACCTCATCCGACAAGCCACACCGCGTCGAATATCTTGCACCCGGCACCTACTCGTTGCGCGAAATGATGTCTCCGCGGACCTATGACCTTGCCGAGGAAATAACGTTTGAAATAAAGGATACGGGAGAAGTCCAATCCGTCGCGATGAAGGATGCGCCCATCGAGATCAAGGGACAGGTCGACAAGCGTCAGGAACTTGTCCAACCTATCGAAAAGGGCCTGTTGGCTAACGGCGATGGTAAAAACCGCGCCACGACGCAAACCAATAGTGATGGGCTTTTCTCCTATACCATCGATGCTCGAAACGATTCCGCTACTTGGGTTGATGAGTTTACGATTACCGATGATCTTGAGTGTGCCGAGGACGATACAGCGAGATTCGTCTCAATCGAAACCCCCGTCGCCATCGGCGACCTCAATGGTCTGTGCAACGTGTGGTATCGCACGACGCCGTTGGACTCGACAGACGTCGATGAGCCGGCAAACGCGACACTTGACGATGGGCACGAAAATCCTTGGCTTGAGTCCGACGAAGTAAGGGAAAGTCTGGGTGAGGATTGCCGCCTCGTCGATTACGACGGTTGGCACCTCTGGAAGGCGGATATCTCGACCACGGAATCCACCACACTCGAGGCGAAAGAACTCGACCTTGCATCCAATACCGTCGTAACGGGCATTCGAATTGAATACGGTGCGGTAGCCGCCGACTTTACGACTCGAAGCGATGCGGATTCTTGGAACCGCGATGATCTCAAAGATGAGCACGACGATCTTGACGATGCCAAAGCAATCCTTGGCACAGACGCTCGGGGCGCAATCGTGCACATGCAGGCGACGTCGGCTTATACGCCCCAAACCGCACTCACCAACAGCGCACACGTCGATCTTTGCCGCAACGGCGGCGGCGATAAACTTGAGTCACATGACGATGACCGTGTCATTCAACGCTGTACCCTACCGCAGGACCTACCGGCAACAGGATCAGCTCCCATCGCCGCTTGCATCACCGCGCTCCTGACCTCGGGTGCCGCAGCCCTATGGTTCGCTCGCCTTAGGTCGATCCCAAAGAAGCGCTAGCGCGATGAAAAAGCGGGCGAGCCAGTCCCCTGGCTCGCCCGCTTTCAATCATGTAAATCGCCGTATCTACTCTGCAGACGAAGATCCACCATCAACGATTGCCTGCTCGGACTCAGGAATCCCATCGGCACCCGTACTCTGTTCTTGCTCCACCTCTTCGCTGATTGCGGAGGCGGGGGTCGAGCCCTTTGCACCCACGATGTAGGCAGCCCCAAATCCTAACGCAATGGCAATCAAGGTCAAAATCACGTAGACAGGCCAATGGCGCTTAATATACGAAAACACGTTGACTCCTTAGAGCTCCGTCTACGAACGGCGGATAACCTCGGTCACGACCTCGGATACCGTGGCAATGTTCGTCGGGTTGACATTGTGGGGCAGGTCGTCCTCGGTACGAGCGCAAGCCAGACGCGTGCCGTCCACGCCGGCGATGGTGAGGGCTCGGCGGCTCGCCTCGAGCGCGGCATAGGCATCGGTCTTGGCATAGGGCATCTCGAGCGCGCCACAATCGACATGGAACGACTTGCACACCTTGCTGACCAGGTTCATGATGCGGCGATCGCCCTTGAGCAGCTGCTGTTCGCCCTCGACCGTCACCACCGAAAGCCTACCGGCGCCGACGGATTCAAGATTGATGAAGAATACGCCGCGGAGCTTATCGCGATGCGAAGCCAAGAAGGCCTTCATGCCGGCGCCATCACAATCCGAGGCGCCCGTTGCCACAAACCAGATATCGTGACCGAGCAGCTCATCATCGCCCATAGAGGCGACAGCCGAGAGCATATCTTCGGAAGAAGCGCCATCGGAAGACGTAGCGCCGCCCTTCCAGCCATCGTTATCGTCCTCGAAGTTATCCCACGAACCGATACCGCGACCGGACTTCTTGGCATCGTAATCGTCTTCGACGCCCAGCCAATCACTCATGCCGTCCTGCTCGTTTTTCCTTTTACAACCGAACAGGCCACCCAGGCCGCGTTTGCGAGACTTGGGTGCCGCTGGGGCGGGAGCCGAAATGGTCTCGATCGGCTGCGCGCCCGACGCAACGGGCATAGAAGGCGCAACGGGTGCCGATGTGGGTTCGGGACCCTGGGCAGTAGCAAAGGGGTCGTTGACCTGGGCAGAGGGATCGGAAAGGTCGAACAGCGACGTGCGAGACGCAACGTTTGCCTGCCTCATAGACGGCAGCGACGGATCGGGGACCGAAGCCAGCGGAGACGAGGAAGGTGCAGGCGACGGTGCCGACGCCGGATCGGGAACATTTATCTGCGGACGCGGCGATGCCTGGGAGGAAATCTGGGCCATAAGGGAATCGACCGTTTCGTCCTGGGTGGGAGCAACATTGGCAACCGTGGCACCGGAACCACTCGGGGTCGGCATGGTGAAAATCTGCGTGGAGTAAGGCCTCGACTCATCCGTCTCGGGAGTCTCGGAAACCGCAGGCACTTCCTCCTGCTCGACCTCGGTCGAATCACCTTGATCGGCTGCCGCGTATTGCTCTTCGTCAGAGTTGGCCTCGACGGACTCGTCCTCGGCGGCATCTTGGATTTCGGCAGCATCAACGGGCTCGTCATCGTCTGCCGCGTCGCCCTGCTCATCGGAAACAGGAAGGGGCTCGGCAATTGCGGTGCCTTGCTTTTCAAACGTTATCGTGGAATCGAACTGCGCGGCATCAAACGACATGGTGCTATCGACGTGCTGCTGAGCCTCGAAAGACGTTGTTGCCTCAACAACATCCGCTGACGTCGGTTGCTGGGACTCAAAGGACGTCGTAGCTTCGGCAGCGTCGACGGGCCCGGACTGCATAGCCTCGTTCTGCTCAAACTCTTGCGCCGCGCGCTCACGTGCCGCCTCGGCTGCCTGCTGCTGAGCGATAGCCTCCTGCTCGGCAGCCTCGCGTGCGGCAGCGCGCTTCTCCTCGAAATCGTCGACAAATTTCCTGCCCTTTGCAAGCGCACCCTTAAAGAAGCTGGAAGCGCTGGCGCCAATCGAAGAGAACGCGGATGCAATATCGGCATGGGGCGTTGCCGCGGGAATCTCGGCAGAGAAATCAGTATCGCTCTCGTAAGACACGCGCCTCGGCTGTTCAACGTAATCGTCGTCAGACTCGTCCGCAACGTCTTGCGCCGGCGCGGCGGGAGCCAAAATGTCCAGTCCTGCCGCGGGATCGATCGCAGACACCGCCTCGGGCTCGGCAACGGCAGCGGTAACCGCGGCAGACTCATCATCCGCAGTGACAACGGGCGCAGGCTCGGGCTCAAACGTCGGCTCCTCGCCCTCCTCGTAATCGAGCGTGCAGGACTCGGGAAGCATTCCGAGCGCACGGATGGCATCCGAACCAAAGCGGATGTTGCCGGCGGCGTTGCGATAGAGCTTGGGCTCGGGCTCGGCCGCGGCAGGCTCCTCCGCCGGCTCAGCAGCGGGAACCTCGTCATTGAACTCTTCGGCCTGGACAGCCTGATTCTGATCCTCGGGCACGATGGCGCCAATCAGCGTCTCGTCGGCAGACGCACCCTCAAAGCCCTCGATCTGCTCGTCAAAAGCCTCGCCCTGTTCGGGCTCGGTTTGAGCGTCGGGAGCAATCGGCTGACCGAACTCGTCCTCGGCGTAGGTAGGCTCTTCGTACTCGATGGTGTTGCCGTAGTCGTTTTGCTGCTGGGCCGCGGCATACTCCGCCGCCGCGCGCGCCATTTCCTCGGCACGACGTTTCTGCTCCCCAAAATAGGTATCGAACGGAACATCGTCGGGAAACTCGTTCTCGCCCTGGAAGGGAGCAACGTTGTCCATAACACCGAGCATAGCGGCGACAGAAGACTTGTTGCACACCGCGCCGGACGTATAGGGAAGAATGTGGCGGTTAGAGATGATGTTTGCCGCGTTGGCAAGTGCAACGAGGGAAGCGAGGATCGCGACAATCCACAGCAGAACCTTGAGCGCGCCGGGGAGCGGCAGGATACGCAGGATGGCAACGGCAGCAGGGGCAACCGTGGCAACGGGCAACAGCTTGGCGATGAGCGCACGATACGAAGCATAGGGCTCGCGGGCGAGCAGCTCAGCACGGGGAGAGTCGTAGTGTGCGACAACGACCACCGGGCGGTTGCGCGGAGACGCGAGCGGGCCCGAGGCCTTGTGGTAGGCGATGACATTTTGGCTCACGCCCGTCTTGCCCAGGCGCGAAACCACGGGGTGGCCCGTGCGCTCGAGCACGTAAAGAACGGCGCCGACAATGGCCAGCAAGGTGCCGACCAAGCCGATACCGCCGCCGATGCCCATCAGCAGGGCGCCGGCAAACGCAAGAATACCGGTAACGGCAAATGCCAACCTACTGGGCGCCGGGGCATTGAACTCCTGAACCTCGGGGTCAAAGCCGTGGTTGCGGAAGATCTGAGCGATATCCTCGGCAGCCAAGCGCTCTTCTTCGCTGCATGCCGGCGTAATGCCGGTGTTCTGCAGCAGGTGGTTAATATAGTTCTGGGTGTTCGCCATGTGCGCTCCACATCCATAATCCGACAAATAGGCCCAATGCATGCACATTAGAACCGTATATAGTCGAAAGTATACCCCGAGCGAGCGCAAACGACCGAATTCGGGCCATCTTAACGCCCCGAGCGGACAAGGATATAGCCTAATCTCCATATCGGACTAAAATCATGGCAGCAAACCACCTTCTCATGCGAGGACTCTATGACGGCAAGCGACGCGACCGCGACAATTAAAAAGGAAAGTTCGGAGCCCAGTTTCGATAAAACGGCTCAGCGCATCCTCAACCTTTTCTTTGTGCTCAACAGCTCCCCCGAACCGCTGACGACCGAGCAGATCGTCTTGGATTCTGACCTGGGATATGGCTCGGGCAATATCGACTCGGATAAGCGCAAGTTTCGGCGCGATCGTGACAAACTGCTCGAGCATGGCATCTTAATCAAGGAGGTTCGCCCCGCCGGCGCGCAGGAGACCGAGGAAAGCTCGTGGACAATCGACCGCGAGCACACGTTTGCGGCAGGCGGCCTCATCACCGCAGACGACGCCGATATCCTGCTCAACGCCATCGACCAGACGCTAGCAGCCGGCTCATCCACCTTTGCCGCGCCGCTTGCCGACATTCGCTCCAAGATTGCCTATCTCACCGGTAGGACGGCGGTTGACGAAGTACCGATCCGTCGCTCTCCCACCGTCGATGCGGTTTGGAGCGCCTTTGCCGAGCGTTGTGCGCTGCGATTTTTATATCAGAACGGACGCGGCGAGCAGAAAGAGCGTACCGTCCGCGTCTACGGCATGTTCGAGCGCGAGGGCGTGGCGTATTTCTGCGGCCTCGACAATGCCACCGACGACATCAGGACATTCCGCTGCGACCGTATCGTTCGCGCTTGGCGCCCCTCAAAGGCCTACGCCATCCCCGCGAACTTCAATCTCAACGACTATCTGTTCTTTGAATTCGATTTTGCCGACCGACCGCCCGTTGCAGCTACGTTCTCGTTCGCCCCTCAGACGCAGATCGATATGATCAACGGCCTCACGCGCGGGCGAGGTGAGCTCGCACACACCGATGCAGGATGGACCTGGACCGTTGACGTGCGCGACCTTGAAGCCGCCGCCTCATTTTGCATGGCCCACGCCATGGACGGCATGAGGCCCATGGCCCCCAAATCGCTCAAGCAGGCGTGGAACCACCTCATCGAAAGGACGGTGCACGAGTATGCCCGTGCGTAAACTCACCAGCGAGCAGAGACTCTCGCGCGCCATCGACATCATGGAGGCCCTCTACGCCGCCGGTGAGAACGGCATGACACGAACCGAGATTTGCGGCCGCTTTGACATCACGGGAGTATCGCTCGACCAGATTCTCGAGATCGTCTCGACGCTCGCGGACCGAGAATCTGGTGCGCGCATCATCTGCGAATGCCACGGCGAGCGTGTGGTCCTCACTGGTGACGCCGGGCGTGTGCTACCGTTGCGCTTGAGTGCAGCCGAGGGCGCTGTGCTCAACCACGAACTTGAATCGTTGGGGATCGAGCCGCAGACGGCAGCTCGGATTCGACATGCCCTTCTACCCGAAGAGCTCGGCTATAACCAGCTCGTCTTTGACACCGTCAACCACGGGTCGCACTGGCAGCAGCTGAGCTGTGCCATTCAGGACGGCGTTCGCTGCCGCATCTCGTATCGCTCGATGGACGATGCACGGCCACGCGAGCGTCTGGTCGACCCCTTGCGCATTACGGCAAACGGCGACCAAACATACCTGATTGCCTGGGACATCACAGTCGATGAGCAGCGCACCTATCGCATGGATAAAATCGAGGGACTCGCCTTGACGGAAGACTCCGTCGTGCCTCACACACCGGACGTCGCATCCCTCCACGATTCCCTTGCCCGGACGCAGCGCAGCGCAAAGCTCTTGATGCCATTCGATATGGCGGAGCATCTGGACTGGGCCGGCATCACCCTAATCGAGCGCGGCGGGGCGGACATGGCAACGGTAACTGTGCATTACGGCTCCGAGCGTTGGCTACTGAGCCAGGTAATCGCAGCGGGCGGAGCCATCCGCATCTTGGATGACCCCGCCCTGTCAAAGCGCCTGTGCGATATGGCAAAAACCCTCGTCTGTCCGCTTTAGCGCCGCCGCTCGTGGCGTGCGCGCCACAGTTGCAGATAGTGCCCGATCTGCGCCGATTCGATGCGCTGGTAGGAGCTCGTGGGCAGCGACGTTAAGAACTTCTTTCCGTAGCCCTTCGTCACCAGGCGCGGGTCGGCCAGAATCAGCACGCCGCAATCGGTCGACGAGCGGATAAGGCGGCCGGCCGCCTGCTTGACCTCGAGCACCGCCTCGGGCAGCGAATAGCGCGCCCAAGCGCGGTCTTCGCGCAGGTTGCGCTCGCACGAGAGCGGGTCCGTGGGACTCGAGAACGGCAGCTTGGGAATGATGACGCAGCGCAGCGTCTCGCCGCTGGCGTCGAACCCCTCCCAGAAGGCCTTAAGCGCAAAAAGCGATGAAGTCGGCTCGTTGATAAACCGATCGCGCAGGCGACGAGGAGATGAGTTGCGCTGCTGGCAGTTGAGCTCCAGACCCGCACGGGCCATCTTGGGCTCAACGCGGGCGTACAGGTCTTCCATGTCGCGCCGATTGGTGAACAGTGTGAGCACCGATCCGCCCATGGCAAGATGGGCGTCGACCAGCACGCGCTCGAGCGCCGTAAGATAGCTCTCACGATCGCGCGGATCGGGGATATCGCCCGCAACGACTACAGCCATGTTCGAATCGAAGTCGTAGCTCGAGTCCAAGTGCAGCGATGAGGATGTTGAAGCGCCGATGCGATCGAGGCCGACCGCGTGGTTAAAGTGTTCGAAGCTTTTGGACACCGTCATGGTCGCCGAGGCAAAGATAGCCGTGTGAACCTCGGGCAGCCACTCGGTTGCCAAGGCCTCGCCAATGTCGATGCGCTCTGCGGTCATTGACTCTCCGCCGGCACGCAGCCTGCGATTGACCTGCAGCGAATACACGTAGTGTTCATCGGTGCCATCAATGATGAGTTTGAGGTTCTCGGCCAGCTCGTGCAGGCGGCGCGAGATATCACCCAGGTCGACAACAACCTCGGGCTTGTCGGCGGCGACGGCTTGCACCAGCGCGTCGACGCTCTTGTCAGCCTGTTCCAATACGTCGATGGCAGCGTAGGCCGACTGTAAGAAATCATGCCAGTCGTCAGATTCGCGCAGCTCGGGGCCAATCCATAGATTGGCATTGTCATAACCCCCACGGGCACGGCGGCCGAGCTCGCGAACGCCATCGAACACGTCGGCGATTGCCATGCTCGCGCGCGCAACCGTCGACGTCGCCTTGGCAGTAAGGCCCAGATAGAGCGTAGAGCCCTCGGAGGTTGCCAAATCACGGGAGACCTGGCTTAGCGCACCGGTGCTCGAGCCACCCAGGCGCTCAAACAGAACGCGTGATTCGTCCGCCGACACCACGCGCGCCCACTGACGGCGCGCCTCGCGCTCGATGGAATGGGCCTCGTCGATTACCCAATGACGAATCGGAGGTAAAATCCTGCCCTCGGCCGCGACATTGCGGAACAGCAGGGAATGGTTGGTGACCACCACGTCGGCATGCGCTGCACGACGGCGAGCGCCGTGGACCAAACATTTATCAGGGAAAAACGGGCAGAGGCGACGAGCACACTCGCGCGAGGCCGTCGTAAAGTCGAGGCGGTTGACGCTGCGCCACCGAATGCCGAGCGAGTCGAGGTCGCCATCGGCTGATTGGCAGACGTACGCCATAATGACCGCGACCGCCGTGAGCGTGTCCGCCGGATCGCGCTTGGTGGTAATCTCGACCTGGCCGCGGCTCATGCGCTCAAGCTTGCGCAGGCATGGATAGTGGTCATACCCCTTGAGAGCGCAAAATGACAGACCACCGTCCAGTTGCTCGGCAAGTTTTGGCAGCTCATGGTACATGAGCTGGTCGGCAAGATTGTTCGATTTGGTCGCAATACCAACCGTGATGTTGTTACGGCGCGCTGCCTCGGCAAAAGGCACCAGATAGGCCATCGATTTGCCGACGCCCGTGCCCGCCTCAATTACACGATGAGTGCCCGTGACCAGCGCATCGCGGACCTCGAGCGCCATCGCGATCTGCTCATCACGCGGCTCGTAGGTGGGATACATGCGATTGACCAGGCCACCTGGCGCATAGTCTGCCTCAATCTCCTCACGACTCGGCATCTTGAGGACCGGCAGTTCGTCGGCGTCCACCCGATCGTCGGCGCGATCGGCCTTGAGAACGTCAGCACGAGCGGCGCTGAGAGAGAAGATAGAACCAGGGTTCTGCCCTGCCAAGAATGAGAAGATAGGACGATAGGACCAAGGCACATCCGGATGCATGTCGGCTAGGCGCGCCATGAGGCCCTGAGGCAAGTCGGTGAGCGCCACGAGCAACACGCGCCATACGCCACACAGGGCGTCGACGTCGGCATTGGCACGGTGTGATACCGAGTCACAGCCAAACAGATCGGCCATAAAAGACAACTTGTGCGATGCCAGGCGCGGAAGCGCGATGCGCGACAGCGCCAGCGAATCGATCCAGATATCGCTCACGTTGACGCCGCCTTTGACCGACTCGATAAACGAGCGGTCGAACGTGGCGTTATGTGCGATTACCGGGCAACCACCGACAAAATCGGCGAGAGCGGCTACGGCCTCAACGGCCGACGGGGCATCTGCCACATCGGCATTTGTAATGCTCGTGAGCTCGGTGATCTCGGCGGGAATCAGCTGCTTGGGATGCACGAAGGTATCGAAGCGGTCGACGATCTCGCGGCCCGAAAGACGGGCCGCCGAGATCTCGATCAGCTCATTGTCCTGCACCGAAAGACCTGTGGTCTCGGTATCGAGGACAATCACATCTTCCTCGATAAGGCCGAAGGACTGCGTTTTGGCGCGTTCGGCAAGCGTGGCATAGGAGTCGATGACAAACTGCGGCGTTCCTGACGAAACCGCGTCCTCGATTAGCATGCAATGCCCGCTCGACGAAGGCCCATACGAATCAGGCTGTCACAGACCTGCGGGAACGTCATGTCGTCGGTGTGGCGGATCTCGTCCGGATACAGCGACGTATCGGTCATGCCGGGAATGGTATTGGTCTCGAGGATAACGGGGCCGTCCTCACTCACGATAAAGTCGCTGCGCGAGATACCCAGGCAACCGAGGGCCTTGTGAGCAGCACAGGCAAGCTCCTGAGCGCGAGCGTAATTCTCGGGTGAAATCTGCGCCGGAATGCGATGGATGTCCGTAGGGTCGACATATTTCACGTCCAGATCGTAGAACTCGCAGTCCTCGGGTTTGCGAATCTCGACAATCGGCAGAGCGCGCACGTCGTCCTCGCCGTACACACCGACGGTGATCTCGGTACCCTCGATGCACTTCTCGACCAGCACTTTGTCGCCGTACGCAAACGCCTTGGCGATTGCCGCGGGCAGCTCGGAGGGCTCATGGACCAGGGAAATGCCATAGCTGGAACCGTTGACGGCCGGCTTCACAAAGCAGCGCTCGCCACAAACCTCGACGATATGATCGATATCGACTTCATCGCCCACCTCGAGCGCGAGGCCGGGGGCAATGGGAATGCCCGCCTTGGCGTACAGGAGCTTAGAGACCTCCTTGTCGGCACCGCAGGCGCTGGCAAGCACGCCCGAGGCCGTGTAGGGGATACCCAGGGTCTCCATGGCGCCCTGCATGGCGCCATCCTCGCCGCCGGCACCGTGCATGGCGATAAACGCCACGTCAAAGCCGCCGGTCGCCATGGTTACCATAAAATCATCGGCAGCCGTGTCGAGCAGCTCCACCGAAGTGTAGCCGGCCTCCTTCAAGGCAACCACGACGTTCTTTCCCGAATTGAGCGAGATCTCGCGCTCAGCGGAATGACCGCCCGCCAAGACCGCTACGTGCATGTTCTCTAGGCTTTTACCCGGCATGGGCAGACTCCTCCTCTATAATTTCTGCAGCTGATACCATATTGTAGCGATACCCTCTACGTTTCCCCAAAATCGAAAGGCTTCCATGAATCCCAGGACTAAATCTCAGGACATTCGCGACTTGAGCCAAAACGATATTCGCGAGCTCGTGGCCGAGCTTGGCCAGCCCGCCTTCCGCGCGAAGCAGCTCATCGAATGGGTCTTTGAGAAGAACGTTTGTTCGTTTGACGATATGACCAACCTTCCCAAGGCTATCCGCGAGCAGCTTAAAGAGGCTTTTGCCTTTGACACGCCGACTGAACTCACCAAGCAGGTTTCCAAAGATGGCTCTCGCAAGTATCTGCTCGAGTACCACGACGGCGTTTCCGTCGAGACCGTCGGCATGCCCCGTCGTAACAAGCTTTCCGTCTGCGTTTCCACCCAGGCAGGCTGTGGCATGGGCTGTGCCTTTTGCGCTACCGGTCTCAACGGCCTCAAGCGCTCTCTGACCGCTCAAGAGATCGTCGACCAGGTACTTCATGTATCCAACGACTTTGACGAGCGCGCCACGAGCGTTGTCTTCATGGGCCAGGGCGAGCCGTTTGCCAACTACGACGAGGCTCTCAAGGCGCTGCGAATCCTCAACGACCCCGATGGCATCGGTATTGGCGCTCGCCACCTCACCGTCTCCACCAGCGGCGTTATTCCAGGTATTCGCAAATTTGCCGACATCCCCGAGCAGTTCACGCTTGCCGTTTCCCTGCATTCCGCCATCCAGTCGACGCGCAATAAGCTCATGCCCGGCGTTAAGAAGTACACGCTGCTTCGCCTTCACGAGGCGCTTCAGCTCTACACCGAGAAGACTGGCCGCCGCCCGACCTATGAGTATGCCATGATCGAAGGCGTCAACGATACGAATCCCGAGATGCAGGCGCTCTGCGACTTCTGCGAGGGAACGCTGTGCCACGTTAACCTGATTCAGCTTAACGACATCGAGGGCAGCCCGCTCAAGCCGTCGCCGATTCATAAGGTTGAGGATCTTCAGCGTCGTCTTGAGTCCCGTGGCATCGAGACTACGATTCGTAACTCCCGTGGTAACGATATTGACGCCGCCTGCGGACAGCTGAAGCAGCGCTTCAAAGTTCAGAAGAACGCATAGGGGAGTCGCACCCCAAAACGTTTCATGTGAAACATCGAACAGTCCCGGTTGCATGATATGCAACCGGGACTGTTTCATTTATTGACTACAATTTTAGCTTTGCTGCTACTGGTCCCATTTTTTACGGGCAAAATAAGGGGTCCTTGTCTCGTGAATCAGACAAGGACCCTCCAAAATATACTGGGTAATTGTTAGGTACCTAATAGCCTACATTTTCCCATTGGTTGCTAACCCAACCTTGATTAATCTTTGGATTCTTCGTTACCTGAGCAGTACGCATAGCAACATCTTCTGTCATAACATCCATTTTCTTCTTGGAAGTATCGACGATATCCTGCGCACCACGAAGCAAACGACCTCGAAGCTCATCGTCTGTCGCGATCTTATAGCCAACAAAGGCACCAGCCGCGACGGTTGTCGCCAATGCAATCGCAGTTAAAATCTTATTCCTCATCTTGGTCTCCTTGATCAAACTGAATCATTTCGCCAAGAATACGAGAGAGCTCTTCCTCGTCTTTAAACTCAATCTCAATCTTGTTCTTTCCACGCGAGCTCTTCACACGCACGTTGGTATTAAATACCTGACGAAGCACACGGGCAGCCTTTTTAAAAGACTGAGGCGTTGCGGGCCTCGGCGTCTTAGGTGTCTCTCCGGCAGAAAACAACGGAGCAAGATTTTCTGTCGCTCTGACGGAAAGACCCTCTGCAACAACCTTCTCCGCCAGTCGAATTCGAGCATCCTCATAGGGAACTGCAAGAATCGCACGTGCATGACCAGCAGTAAGTTTACCCTCAAAAATCATCTGCTGAACTACTTCGGGGAGATCAAGAAGGCGAAGCGAGTTTGTAATTGCAGAGCGTGACTTGCTTACTGCCTTCGACAATGCCTCCTGGGTCATACCGCTGGCGTCGATGAGCTGGCGATAGCCCTTAGCCTCTTCGACGGGATTCAGATCAGAACGCTGAAGGTTTTCGATAAGAGCAAGAGCCAGCATCTCTTCATCATTAACATCTTTAATGATGACAGGTAGTTCCTCAAGACCAGCAAGCTTTGATGCCTGGTAACGACGCTCACCAGCGATGATCTCATAGCCGTTTCCATGCTTGCGAACCAAAAGCGGCTGCAAAACGCCATGTTCTTGGATTGACTCGCTCAACTCGCGAAGTTCAGTTTCGTTAAAGTGAATTCGTGGTTGATTTGGATTGGGAACGATATCCTCAATAGGTAGCTTTGTTTCAGATGCGGCATTTGAAGCCGATGCAGCCGAACCACCGGTCTCATACTCGGCCTCTGAGACCAAAGCATTGAGTCCACGTCCCAATCCGCCACGTTTCTTTACACTAGGCACGCTTGATCACCTCTTTTGCAAGGTTCATATATGCTTTTGCACCCTTATTTTGAGGTGCATAGGTAATTACCGGTTCTCCAAAAGACGGAGCTTCGGAGATTTTAACCGTACGGGGGATCAGCGTCTTAAACGCTTTGTCACCAAAGTACGATTGAACCTCCTCAACAACCTGATTCGACAGAGAAGTACGCGAGTCATACATGGTCATAAGCACACCATAGGTGTCTAAACCCTTGTTCAGACGTGATTTGACCATCTTCATTGACTCAAGCAGCTTCGTAACGCCCTCGAGTGCGTAATACTCACACTGGATTGGAATCAAAACGCTGTCTGCTGCGGTCAAGGCGTTGATGGTAAGCAAGCCGAGCGAAGGAGGACAGTCAATGAAAATAAAATCGAACTCGTCCTGAATCGGCTCAAGCAAATCTTTGAGGCGGGTTTCACGAGCAATTGCGCTTACGAGCTCAATTTCGGCGCCTGCAAGCTGAATTGTAGCCGGAATTACGAATACCTTTTTGCAATTTGTATCAAGGACAAGCGATTCTGCCGGCACATCATTCAGCAATGCATCATAGATGCAGTGATCAAGGTCTTCTTTTTCAATTCCGAATCCACTGGTGCTGTTTCCCTGCGGATCAAAATCGACAATCAGCGTCTTACGACCCTGCTCACCCAGTGCTGCTGCTAGGTTTACAGCTGTCGTTGACTTACCAACGCCGCCCTTTTGATTGATAATTGCAATGATACGCGTGTCTTTTGCGCTCTTAGAACGCTTAACGTCGCGAAATCCCACGGTCCCTCCTGGTGTGTATTAAAGCTGTCAAACGGAGGATGTTTCACGTGAAACATTCCGATTCAATATCAACCGCCATGTTTCACGTGAAACACTGCAAGTTGTTAGTATCCATTATGTTTCACGTGAAACATCTAGGCAAGCGGATTCTTCTTTGCCATGCCATTTGCACGAGGCAATGAAACGGATGCTGGATGACTCTTCTTAAGAACAATAAACTCCCTGTGGCCCAAGCCCTCAGGCAAATCGATTGCGTCACTCAGAAGCGAAGTAAAGCCGCAGATCTTAGCTGCTGACATGCCGGAAGCAAGCTCCTCATCAGATGGATTGCCCTTGGTAATAACAAATAACCCTCCATCTTTGAGGTACGGAGCCGCATACTCAACAAGAATCGGTAGAGGGGCTAGTGCGCGCGCGGTTACGACGGAGAACTGCTTCTTATGACTTCGAGCATATTCTTCAAGTCGATCATGAACCGCATGAGCATGTTTCAATCCAAGAGCATGAACAAAAGAATTAACAGCATCAACCTTCTTGCCAACAGAGTCAATATAAGTAGCTTTACGATGCGCGGTTATGGTTAAAGGAATACCAGGGAAGCCCGCACCTGTTCCCATATCGAGCAAAGCTCCCTCAGGCGCCTTATTGATATAGGGGAGCAAAACAAGTGAGTCGAGGATATGAAGTACCGCAGCATCTTCTACGTTAAGGATACGGGTAAGATTCGTTGTCTTATTTGTTTCCAGAACCAAATCCAAATGCTGGATACATTTCCTCAGCTCAACATCAGTTACGCACAAGGAATACTCTTTGCAATAGGAAGTTAGACGACTCAACATATCGTCAGCCTGCTGATCAGTAAGTACTAACAACGGAAGCTCCTTTCTGACAAAAATCAGTGTATCGAGAACTTTTGACAAAAAAAGGGGACGTGGAAACCACGTCCCCTTAGCATAAGCTCGAGTAGATTATCGAGCAACAATCACTACATGGCGATCAGGGTCAGAACCCTCAGAATGAGTATCGACAGCATCATTGCCACGAAGTGCAATGTGAACCAGTCGACGCTCGTAGGCATTCATGGGCGGAAGCGAAACACTCTTGTGAGTGCGAATGGCACGCTCGGCAGCAGACTGAGCCATGGAGGCAACCTTGTCCTGACGGCGGCTCTTGTATCCCTCGACGTCCACTACAACCGGATACCTAAAGCCAAGCTTGCGGCTCACCAGCAAAGAGAACATAACCTGAAGGGCATCAAGGGTGCGACCATGACGGCCAATGAGAACAGCAAGATCGGGAGCCGTTACATCCAAAATCAGCTCACCCTCGTCGCCCTCATACTCATCGATAGGAGAGTTGGCGGCATCGAAGTGCGAAAGGATAGAACGCAAGATGGAAACCGCAACATCGGCAATGGTGTCGAGCTCCTCATCGGTCAGCTCTTCACCAGCCTTGTAGCGCTGTGCAATCTCGGGATAATCGCCCGCGACCTGCGGGGCAACCTCCTCAAGCATATCCTCGATGATCTCTTCAGACATAACGTACTCCAAAAGTTAGGTACCTAAATAAGATTGATATCCCACTACTTCTTCTTGTGCGGGCGCGGCTTCTTCTCGCGACGAGTGACCTCAACCTGCAACGGAGCGTTCTTAAGACGCTCCTCCTCATCGGCCTTCGCCTTGTCGATGACCTTCTGCGTCACAAAAATCTGCTGAATAACCTGCCAAGCAGACGAGACGTCGTAGTACAGCAGAACACCAACGGGAAGGCTCCAGCCCATCCAAAGCATCATGACCGTCATGACAACGGCCATCATGCGCATGCTCTGCGCCTGCTGACCGGTCTGGTTGCGCGACATATAGAGCTGCGGAATCAGGGTCAGGACTGCGAACAGAATCAGGCAGACCAGCGCAGGCAGCGCAACCATAAAGCCATCGGCAAAGGAAGCGCTCGGCGTGGTGGTCAGGTCGGGCAGGATGTTGAAGAACGAGAACGTGCCGTCGTTAAAGTACTGCGGCAGGTTGCGCAGCAACGTAAACAGGGCGAACAGGACAGGCATCTGGATCAACAGCGGCAGACAACCAGCCATCGGGTTGAATTTGTTCTCGCTGTAGAACTTCTGCATTTCCTCGGCCTGGCGCTGAGGATCGTCGGCATAGCGCTCCTGAATCTCGAGCATCTTGGGCTGCAGCACCTGCATGCGAGCCGTCGACTTGGTCGACTTGAGCATGAGCGGCGTCAGCAGCAGACGGATGATGACCACCAGGATGATGATGGACAGGCCCCAGTCGACCGCAAAGGTCTGGATGAGCTTGAGCAGCTCGAAAAGGATGTTAACGATCCAATCCCACATGTAAGTTTTCCTCCGATAGCGAGTGCCCGCTAGGGCACAGGGTCATAACCGCCGACGTGCAGGGGATTGCAGCGAGCGATGCGCCTCACAGCAAGCCAGCAGCCTCTCAAAACACCGTACTTCTCAATCGCCTGGACGGCGTATTGCGAGCACGTTGGGTAATAAATGCAGGCGTCAGGCAATAAGGGCGAAATAACCTGTTGATATATGCGAATAGGAGCGATGGCAACACGTCGCAAAACGTGATTGCTCATCGCTCCTCCCCGGCAACGCCGGCGCGTTTCATAAGCGAACGCAATGCCTTATCCATCTCCTGCGGCGAGGAAACCCTCGTCTTGGGAGTTGCGAACAAGATGATGTCATAACCCGCAACGGGAAATCCGCAGCTGCGGGCGGCCTCGCGCATCACACGCTTAGAGCGGTTGCGCACGACAGCACAACCGAGCCGTTTAGCACCAACGAAGGCGACCCTTCCGGAGTCGCCTTCGCCAACCGATTCACATATGGTCATTCGAATCAGAGGGTGATTGAAACGACGCCCCTGACTGAACACATGCTCGAAATCTTGCCGAGACTTAATAGTCTTCATGCGAGATGTGTGTATCGCTGCTAGACAGTGAGACGCTTGCGGCCCTTGGCGCGACGACGGGCGAGCACGGCACGACCACCTTTAGTGGCCATACGGGCACGGAAGCCATGGGTCTTGGCACGCTTACGCTTATTAGGCTGATACGTACGCTTCATCTTAAGTTCCTCCTGCTGCATTTCGAGTGTCCGCGGGGGCGCGGACGCAGATATAGACACGTGAGCTTGAAGATTGTAGGGAAATCAATGTTCAAATGTCAAGAAATCAAAGGTAAAAGGTTGCGCAGTTCACACGGTTCCCCCATAAGCCGAGCTCGATTTAGCGGTGTATGGCAACTTTTCACGATATTTCATCGAGTTTTCAACAGGTCATGTTGGTAATGTTGAGAACTTTTCGTCCGTTTTCCAAAGTTTTCAACAGGTTTTGAAAAGTTGTCGAAAGATGAGAAACATTGCACAGTGAGCTACTATTTGTTCGAAACCTTATGAAAGATTGCGAGCGGCATGTCTGACGACTTTTACACCATGGTCGATTCCGGAGACCCGGCACCCGACAACGAGCACATCACCGGCGTGCGCGAAAAGCGTGGCGAGGAAGAGCAAGCCACTGCGAAAGCGCAGGCTGCCATGTATGCCGCACGCATCGCGGTCTATGATGACATGCTGTCGACGCCGCGTGTCATCGTCATCGAACCGAAGGACGTGCGCACCTATCTGGAAGAGACAACCAACACCGTCTACCAGTGCATGAAAGAGCAGGGCGGGCACATCTCGCTCATGGTTATCCGCGAGATTGTCGAAAACTTTATCCACGCCCACTTTGCCGAGCCCATCATCTCGATCCTGGACGGCGGCGACACTATCCGATTCGCAGACCAGGGACCGGGGATTGACGATAAGGAGCGCGCCTTCGACTTTGGCGTTACCAGCGCAAACAGCAACATGAAGCGATACATCCGCGGAACCGGAGCAGGGTTTCCCATGGTGCAGGAGTACTTGGAAAACGCCGGCGGCGCCGTATCCATCGAGGACAACATGGGCAACGGGACCGTGGTCACGGTAAGCCTGAACCCCAAGCGCGTGCAGGAAATCGAGCGTGCCGGCGGACGCGGTGCTGCCGTGCGGCCCGAGACGGAGCAGCCCACATATCCCCTGCCGGGAGCTTTTGCGCAGCAGCCCATGGCAACGCAGCAGATGCAGCCCCCCGTGGGGCAGATGCAGCAGCCCGGAATGCTTCCTACACAAGAGCCCCAGGCGACATCGATGTCGATGCCGCCAAACATGCCAGAGACCATGCCGCTGGCGGATCAGGATGCAGCAGCAATGCAGCAGGCGACGGGGGCACTGGGTGGCCAGCAAATGGGCTATCAGCCGTACCAACAGGGATATCCATATCAGCAGATGCCGCCGCTGGGGTATGGCCAGCAGTTCCCGCAGCAGTACCAGCAGGGATATCAGCAGCCGTACCAGCAGATGCCGCAGCAGCAGTACAACCCCTGGGCCCAGCAGATGCCTCCGCAGCCTTACCAACAGTGGCCTCAAAGTTTTCAACAGCAAATGCCGCCGATGCAGAGTTCTCAACAACCAGCAGCTCAAATAATGTATCCTAATGCAGCAAATCAGTATGCGCAGCCACAACTGGACGTGTTCGTAAGCGATCGCGGCAACGCCGCGCTGGGCTATCTAGCGCAAAATCAAGCGTGCGGTGCAACCGATCTGGCGAGGGCGTTTGGAAACTCGGCCCCCACTTGGTCACGCACGCTCAATGACTTGGCGCAGGCCGGCTTGGTCATCAAGCATGGCCAGAAATACCATCTGACCGAACTCGGCGCCGCTCGCGTGCGAGCTCAGAGCTAAAGAACGGGAGAGACAGTGGACGAGGAAGCAAGCATCATCCTGGGGGATGCCATCGCCTTTTGCCAGCGCGACGGCCAAGATGCACGCCTCATCAACATGCTGGGGCAATCGCGGGCCATAAGCCTGACCGAAGATACGCTCACGATCGAGGCCCCCTCGCGCTTTGCCATCGCGCAGCTCAAAAAGCATCAGCCGACTATTGAGGCCTATCTGGAAGAAATCGCCTTTGCACCGATTGCGCTCGACATCGTGGCACCGCAAGGCGTCGCGACGGAATCCGCTGCCGCGACGGCGCCCGCCACGGCTCCCGCCGCTTACCCGGCGGTGCCGGCCTCCGCAGGCAACGTGCCGACAATCGAGCACCAGCACAGCGATGTTTCCCGTGAAACCATGGCACCGTTGCCGACCGCGGCGGCGACGTCAACGAACGCACCCGTCACGCACATGCCCATCGCTCACGACGCAGCGGCGGGCGCGGATTCGGGCATTGCAATCAAGAACACGCTCTCGGCCGATGATTTTCGTCGCATGATGAACCAGATGAAGGGCGGAGCGCCGACTAAATCCACGCAAGCTGCGACCCCCGCTTCACCCATGCCAGCACCGACCGTGCCGGCCGAGCAGAATACGGATGGAGCCCCGCTCGCCGCGAACTCAAAATTTACCTTTGAGAACTTTGTCTACGGCCCCGAGAACAGCCATGCCTATCGCTCGGCACTCAAGTTTGCCGCCCTCGCGGACGAGCGCGGCACATGCACATCACTTTTCATCTACGGCAAATCGGGCCTGGGCAAGACGCACCTGCTGCTTGCCATCAAAAACGAGCTCGCCGAGAAGTCGCCCGAGATCAAGGTCAAGTATGCCAACTCCCAGGCATATCTGGACGACCTGATGACCGAGTTCGACCGTCAAAAGAAGAGCAACGCCCCCATCATGCAGGCGTACCACGGCGTGGACGTGCTCATCATCGATGACATCCAAAACATCATCGGCAAGCGCGCGAGCGTGGACTACTTTTTCCAGCTCATGGACGAGTTCATCCGCAACAACAAGAAGGTCGTCATCGCGGCAGACCGTGCCCCCAAGGACCTGAGCATGGACGAGCGTCTGACCAGTCGCTTCAACGCCGGAATGCTCTGCTTGGTCGCAGAGCCCAGCTACGAGATGAAATACAAGATATTGCAGCGCTATTACGAGAACACCATCGTCGCCGCTCCCGAGGCGGGCGACGACTCGCTGTTGGCGGCCTATGGGGGCGACGGCGGGCACCTGACCGACGAGCACTTTAAACACATGGCCGAGGTCTCAGGCACCAACATCCGCGAACTCGAGAGCTTTTGCGAGCGCTGCGCCGGCGAGGCGGGCGACCGCGAGCGCGAGGGCGGGGAGCTCACCTTTGACGATATCGACGCCATCGCCAGCCAGTACTTCGACACATCGGCCAAAAAGATCAACGTCCAGACGGTTCAGTCCGTCATCGAAGAGCAGTACGGCGTAACGCACGAGGAGCTCATCGGCCCGCGTCGCAACGCCAATATCGCCAAAGCACGCCATATCGCTATCTACCTGGCCATCGAGATGTGCGAGATGACGACCACGGCGGTGGGCGCCGAATTTGGCAACCGCAACCACTCAACCGTCAGCACGAGCTACAAAAAGGTCCAGAAGATGATCCAGGAAGACCGCACCGTCACCGAAGACCTCAAGTCGCTGCGCGATAAAATTACACTGCGCTCGTAGGGAAATAGAGACACCTGTTGAAAACTTGTCGAAACCACGGGCATAAGGTGTCTAAAACCCAACCCGCGGTGATGAAAAGTTTTGCGCAGGTTTTGAACGTGGAAAACCACCCCCGTTGCACACAGGTTGCTGTCGATTCTCTTTCTGGGTCTGACCTGCGTCTTTGGGAGTAATCAACAGTTTCGTCAGTGCTATTACTATTATTAAGATATTTATATCTATAGAAAGGTATTAAAAGATGAAGTTCACCGTCAGCCAGAGCTCGCTCACACAAGCCATCGGCGTCGTTATGAAGGGTGTCGCTTCGGCATCCACCCTTCCCATCCTGTCGGGCGTGCTCGTCAAGGCGCAAGACGGCATCTTGGAATTCCAAACCTCTAACTACACCATCTCGATCCGTCATCGCATCGCGGCGCATGTCGAAGAAGAGGGCGAGATGGTTATACCCTGTAAGATGCTCTCCAATATCACCAAGACCCTCCCCGATGCCCCGGTCACCTTTGAGCTGTCCGAGCGCCAGGTGCTGATTGGTTGCGAGAAGAGCTCTTTCCGCCTGAACACGCTCGATGCCAATGACTTCCCCGAGTTTCCGGCCTATGCCATCGAGAGCGCCGTGGAACTGCCGACCGATATCTTGTCCGAGATGGTCGGCCGCGTGTGGCGCGTCACCTCGACTGACAAGGCCCGCCCCATCCTGGGTGGCGTGCACATGAAGGTCGAGAACAACACCGTGCGCCTGGTGGCGACCGATTCCTTCCGTTTGGCCGTGTGCGATACGCAGGTCGAGACCTCGACCCTCGAGGGCTCCTTTGAGCTCAACGTTCCGGCTGACGCCTTTAACGACGCACTGAACATCATGGCCAGCCAGGCGACCATCATGATTGGGGCTACCGACACCCAGGTCGTCTTTGAGGCCGGCAACACCACCTACGTGTCGCGCCGCATCGAGGGCGTGTACCCCAACTACAAGCAGCTCATCCCCGATTCGTGCGTGACGAGCGTCAAGATCGACGTCGCCGCCTTTAACGCCGCCCTCAAGCGCGTGGCCGTTATCGCGAGCGCCAACCCCGCCGTCAAGTTCGAGATCGATGTCGAGAACGGGCAGATGGGCCTGTCCTCCATTTCCAATGACCAGGACCTTGCGCAGGAGACGATTGATGTCGAGGCCGAGGGCGAGTCGGGTACCATCGCCTTCAACTACCACTACATCTTCGGCTGCCTCAATGCCCTGTCCAAGGAGAAGGAGATCACGCTGGAGCTCAAGAGCTACTCGCAGGCGGGCATCTTCAAGTCCTACGACAAGATCAACTACCTGTACCTGGTCATGCCGGTCCGCATCTAGCAACCGCCCTATGACCATGTTCGCCCGCGATCTTTCCGTCGCGCACTACCGCAGCTTCGATAACTATCGCCTTGCCCTGGACGAGGGCGTGACGATACTTGCGGGACCCAACGCGGCGGGAAAGACCAATCTCATAGAGGCGCTGCAGCTGCTGACGAGCGGCGCCTCGTTTAGGCATCCGACCGCAGCCGAGCTCGTCCATGACGGCGTGGGCTCGTGCAAGGTCGAGCTGAGGCTCGAGGGCGACGGCCGCGTGCTTGATATGGGATTGAGCGCGGAGGACGGTAAGCGCTCGTTTAGCCGCAACGGCAAGAGATGCTCTGCCGCCGGTGTGCGCGGGGTTCTGCCGAGCGTGCTGTTTTGCCCCGACCATCTGGACATGGTTAAGCGGGGCGCCAGTGTGCGCCGCGCCGCCCTCGATGGCTTTGGCATGCAACTGAGCGCACGCTATGCCGATCTTGCGGGCACCTATGGGCGCTGCGTGACCCAACGTAACGCCTTGCTCAAGGAGACCTGGTGCTGCCGCGAGATGCTCGGCGCGTGGAACGATTCGATTGCCCGCGCGGGCTCGGCCCTGCTCGTGCACCGGTTGGCCCTACTCGACCGGCTGGCGGGCCATGTGCACACTGCCTACGGTCAAGTGGCGTCCGGAGAGGCTGCCAGCGTGACCTATACGTCCACGCTGGGGGATTTGCCCCAGGTCGAGGATCGCGAAGAGCTGAAGGGCTGGGCGTACGAGCGCATGCTGGCTGCCCTTGATGAGCACGCCGACGAGGAAATTCGCCGCGGCGTGACGTTGGTGGGACCGCATCGCGATGAGATTGAGTTTACCGTGGCGGGTCGTTCCGCTCGTTCGTTTGCCAGCCAAGGTCAGCAGCGAACGTTGGTTCTGGCCTGGAAGGTGGCGGAGGTGGCCGTGGCTCGCGATGTCCTGGGCACCGCCCCATTGCTGCTTTTGGACGACGTGATGAGCGAACTCGACGGCGAACGCCGCGGTGCTTTCCTGCGGCTGATCGGCGATGATATCCAGACGGTCATAACCACGACCAACCTGGGGTACTTTACCGATGATCTGCTTGATCGAGCCAAGGTGGTGAGCATGGGTGAGACGTGCTAATTACGAGCGCGAGAGCGAAACGGTCGCCTTCAGTGGATTTTTGAACGCAGAGCGTCAGCGCATCCTGGCGGCCGCGACGCCTGAGCGCCGCGCGCAGATGGAGGCTGCAGAGGAATCTCGTGCGGTCTATCGCGCCTGGAATGCGGTGTGCTCGGGCACGCGCGAGGGGCGCCATGTGACGGGCCTGCGCTACCTGCCCGAGTCCAATGAGCTGCTGGTGTACCTCGACTCGCCCTCGTGGACGCAGGAAATGACGCTGTTGCGCGAGATTATCCGCGCACGTATGGAGCGCGCCGGTGCACATGTGGACGGCCTGGTGTTCAAAACCACCGCGCCCGGTCACACGCCACCCGCTGCCAGGGAGCGCCTGCGCCCGGCGACGACCGAGCGCCCGCCGGCTCCGCACGCCGACCTCAGTGAGGCCGAGCGCACCGAGATTGAGTGCCAAGTGGCGCCCATCGAGGACCAAAAACTGCGCGAGGCCCTCGAGAACGCCATGAGAGCCAGTGCCGAGTGGGCCAAGGGCGTGCAAAGCAAAAAAGAGCCTTAAATCGCATCTGGTGGCCTTGTAGAGCCAAATACCCTCGTTCCCGAGGGTATTTTTTTACGATAAACTAGTAAGGCTGTACACATTTTCTTGACTGAAGGAGGACGTGTGGCAAACGAAAACGATTACGATGGCGGCGAGATTAAGATTCTCGAAGGTCTCGAGGCCGTTCGTAAGCGCCCGGGCATGTATATCGGCTCGACGAGCGCCAGCGGTCTGCATCACCTGGTGTGGGAGATCGTTGACAACTCCGTCGACGAGGCCATGGCCGGTTTCTGCACCGAGATCCAGGTGACGGTCCACGCCGACAACTCCATCACGGTCGTCGACAACGGGCGCGGCATCCCCGTCGACGAGCATCCTGTTAAAAAGATCCCGACGCTCGAGGTCGTCATGACGATCTTGCACGCCGGCGGTAAGTTCGATAACTCGGCCTATAAGGTCTCGGGCGGCCTGCACGGCGTTGGCATCTCCGTCGTCAACGCACTGTCCAAGCGCGTGGTCGTTCAGGTTCGTCGCGACGGCAACACCTACGAGATGGAGTTCTCGCGCGGCAAGACCGTCAAGAAGATGGAGGTCGTGGGCACCTCGGATTCGACGGGCACCACCGTCACCTTCTGGCCCGACGACGAGATCTTCGAGACCTGCATCTACGATTTCGATACGCTGCACAACCGTCTGCAGGAGACGGCGTTCCTCAATAAGAACCTCAAGATCGTGTTGACCGACGAGCGCGAGGCGACTCCCCACGTGGAGGAGTTTTGCTACGAGGGCGGCATCATCGACTTCGTCAAGTTCCTCAACGAGGGCAAGGACGTCCCCGAGGCCTTTAAGGAGCCCATCTACATCGAGGGCAAATCGGACCCGGACGCGCCTGTGACCAAGATGGGCGAGGTCGAGGTTTCCCTGCAGTGGAATAGCGGTTACGGCGAGAACGTCATGTCGTTTGCCAACGACATCTACACCCCCGAGGGCGGCATGCACCTTGAGGGCTTCCGCACCGCGCTCACCCGCGTGATCAACGATTACGCGCGCAAGCAGAACCTGCTCAAGGAAAAAGACGCCAACCTGACCGGCGACGATGTGCGCGAGGGCCTTTCGGCCGTTATCTCGGTCAAGCTGCCCGATCCGCAGTTTGAGGGCCAGACCAAGGCCAAGCTCGGCAGCTCCTATATGCGCGCGCTGACGCTCAAGATCGTGACCGACGGCCTTGCCGATTACCTCGAGGAGCATCCCAAGCCCGCTCGCGAGATCGTCAAGAAGGCACAACAGGCCTGCAAGGCGCGCAACGCCGCCCGCAAGGCGCGCGAAGCGACCCGCCGCAAGAGCCTGCTCGAGACGGCGTCCCTGCCCGGTAAGCTCGCCGACTGCTCGGTGCGCGATGCCGAGCTGACCGAGCTCTTCATTGTAGAGGGCGACTCGGCAGGCGGTTCGGCCAAGGACGGCCGTCGCCGAGACATCCAGGCGATTCTGCCCCTGCGCGGCAAGATTTTGAACGTCGAACGCGTTGGTGACCATCGCGCGTTCTCGAGTGACACCATCCAGTCGCTGATTACCGCGATCGGCTGCGGCGTCACGACGAGTGCCGGCGACGGCGGCGACTTCGATATCACCAAGGCGCGCTACCACAAGATCATCATCATGACCGATGCAGACGTCGACGGTGCGCATATCCGCATCCTGCTGCTGACGTTCTTCTACAAGTACATGCGTCCGCTGATCGATGCCGGCTACGTCTATGTTGCCTGCCCGCCCATCTTTGGCATTAAGGTGCGCAACAAGATCCACTACGTGTATCCCAACGGCCGCCAGCCCGAAGACGAGATCCTGCGCGACACCATCCAGAGTCTGGGCCTGAACCCCGACGATAACGACGAGGACGGCAAGGCCAAGGACGGCAAGATCACCAAAAAGCGCAAGGGCTATACCGTCCAGCGCTACAAGGGCCTGGGCGAGATGGACCCCAAGCAGCTTGCCTCGACGACGATGGATCCCAAGACCCGCATCCTGCAGCGTGTGTCGATCGAGGACGCCGTGGTGGCGGACCGCGCCGTGCGCGAGCTGATGGGTTCCGAGGTCGGCTATCGCCGCGAGTACATCGAGAAGCACGCACATGATGCACGATTCCTTGACGCTTAAGAGGAGGTAACGTGGCAGACGATATCAACAATAACGAGGGTATGGACGAGGCCGGCGACGCCGGCATGCCCGATGATCTGAAGCGCCTGCTCGCCCGTGCTGAGCAGGGCGAGGACGGCGACCCGGACGCCTATAATCCCGATGTCGATGATGAGGAAGAAGAAGACGACGCCGAGCTCGAGGAGAGCTTTGGCGAAGTCGATCGCGGCGCCTCGGCCGGCGAGGATATCAACGGCGGCCAGCTCCAGATTTCGGAGTTCGGTCGCGAGATGAAGCAATCGTTCATCGAGTATTCGATGTCGGTTATCACGGCGCGTGCCCTACCGGACGTGCGCGATGGCTTAAAGCCGGTGCACCGCCGCATTCTGTACGCGATGAACGAGAGCGGCATCTACCCCAACCGCCCGCACAAGAAGTCAGCTTGGACGGTCGGCGAAGTTATCGGTAAGTACCACCCGCACGGTGACTCCGCGGTCTACGAGGCCATGGTCCGCCTGGCACAGTGGTTCTCCATGCGCACGCCGCTCATCGACGGTCACGGCAACTTCGGTAACATCGACGGCGACGGCGCCGCCGCCATGCGTTACACCGAGAGCCGCCTGGCAAAGCCCGCCATGGAACTGCTGCGTGACTTGCAGAAGGATACCGTCGACTGGCAGCCCAACTACGACGAATCACTCGCCGAGCCCGTGGCGCTGCCTGCGCGCTTCCCCAACCTGCTGGTCAACGGCAGCCAGGGCATCGCCGTCGGCATGGCCACCAACATCGCTCCGCATAACCTCACCGAGGCGATCGAGGCCACCTGCTACCTGATCGACAACCCCGACGCCACCGTCGACGAGCTCATGCAGATCATGCCCGGTCCGGACTTCCCCACCGGCGCCATCATCATGGGCAGCGCCGGCATTAAGCAGAGCTACGAGACCGGCCGCGGCTCCATTACCGTGCGCGCCAAGGCACACGTTGAGTCCACCAAGACCGGTCGCAGTCGCCTGGTCTTCACCGAGATTCCCTACATGGTCAACAAGGGCACCCTGCAGGAGAAGATTGCCCAGCTCGTCAACGACAAGCGCATCGAGGGCATCTCGGATATGCGCGATGAGTCCAACCAGAAGGGCATCCGTCTGGTCATCGAGCTCAAGAAGGGCGTCATTCCGCAGGTCGTACTCAACAATCTGTATAAGTACACCTCGCTGCAGACGACCTTTGGCGCCAACAACCTGGCACTCGTCAACGGCGTTCCCAAATGCCTGAGCCTGCGCGAGATGCTGCAGCACTACATCGACCACCAGGTCGACGTCGTCACCCGCCGCACCCGCTTCGACCTTAAGAAGGCCCAGGCCCGCGCGCATATCCTCGAGGGTTACCTGATGGCTCTCGACCATATCGACGAGGTCATTAGCATCATCCGCTCCTCGCAGACCGACTCCGAAGCCAGCAGCCGCTTGATCGAGCGCTTTGGCTTTACGCCCGAGCAGACCACGGCCATCCTCGAGATGAAGCTGCGCCGCCTGACCGGCCTGGAGCGCGACAAGATCCAAGAAGAGTTGGACGGCCTGCGCCGCGCCATCGCCTACTACGAGGACCTGCTGGCGCATGAGGAGAAGATTCTGGGCGTCATCAAGGAAGAGATGCGCGAGATCTCCAAGAAGTTTGGCGACAAGCGCCGCACCGAGATCAGCCAGGTTGAGAAGGACCTGGATGTCGAGGACCTCATCGCCGACGAGGACATGGTCGTGACCATCACCCACACCGGCTACGTTAAGCGTATCCCGGTGGCCGCCTACCGCGCCCAGAAGCGCGGCGGCAAAGGCGTGTCGGGCGTCAATCTTAAAGAGGACGACGTCATCGACGAGATGTTTATCGCATCCACGCACGAGTACGTGCTGTTCTTCTCGAGCAAGGGCAAGGTCTACCGCCTGAAGGTGCACGAGCTGCCGGTGGGTACGCGCCAGGCGCGCGGTACCGCGATCGTCAACCTGCTGCCCTTTGAGGACGGTGAGAAGATCGCGAGCGTCATCAGCTGCCGCGAGTTCCCGGCCGACGAGTACCTGATGTTTGCCACTAAGAGCGGCATGGTCAAGAAGACCGTGATGAGCGCATATGACCGCAGCCGTCGCGACGGCCTGATCGCTATCAACCTGCGTGACGACGACGCGCTGCTGAACGTGCGCCGCGTGCGCGAGGGCGACAAGATTATCCTGGCCACCACCGCGGGCAAGGCGATCATGTTCTCCGAGGAGCAGGTACGCGCTACCGGTCGCGATACCAGCGGCGTTCGCGGTATCGGTATGAAGGACGGCGTGAGCGTTCTGGGCATGGAAGTCACTAACGGCAACGGCGATCTGTTCGTCATCACCGAGCGCGGCTACGGCAAGCGCACGCCGGTTGCGGACTACCCGGAGCAGAATCGCGGCGGCCAGGGCGTCTACACCATCCAAATGACCGAGCGTAAGGGTAACCTCGCGGCCATGAAGACAGTGGGCCCGCAGCACGAGCTGTTCATCGTGACGGAGGGCGCGACGGTCATTCGCGTCAAGACCGACGAGATCAGCCAGACTGGCCGCGCTACCCAGGGCGTCAAGATGATGACCGTCGACGACAACGACCGCATCTGCGCCGTAGCCCGCATGGAGAGCGACAAGAAGGAGCTCGACGGCGAAGACGCGGAGGAGCCCGCGGAAAACGCCGGCGAGGACGTTTCCGAGGTTACGCCCGAGGTCGCAGACGAGGCATAAAAGAGCTTCTGTCTTGGACATATGGGCCGAGGCTGGGACCGGATGCAACTCGAATGGGCTGCGTCCGGTCCCTTTTTGCGCCGCGCTTAAGAAAAAGGGCCCGTCCCCGGGTTATCGGGGACGGGCCTGCTATCTGCGGCTCTGATGCCTTTTAAATTTCTACATGCCCTCGGCTTCGAAATGGCGGGCAAGGGCCTCTGGGTGGTTGGCGTGCTGCAAGGCGACATCTTTGGCCACGATGCCATCCTTTACGGTCTTGAATAGGGCTTGGTCCATGGTCTGCATGCCGAGCGCGCCGCCGGCGGCAATGACGGAATCGATCTGATGGGACTTTTCCTCGCGGATAAGGTTGCGGATGGCCGTGTTCATGACCATGACCTCAAACACCGGGGTGGTTCCACCGTCGATTGTGGGCACCAAGCGCTGGGCGACCGTAGCCTGCAGCACCATCGAGAGCTGGATGCGAACCTGGCGTTGCTGGTTGGGCGGGAAGGCGTCCAGGATGCGCTCGACGGTATCGGCGGCGCTGGTGGTGTGCAGCGTGGATAGGACCAGCTGCGCCAGCTCGGCTGCGGAGACGGCGGTACTGATGGTTTCGGTGTCGCGCATCTCGCCCAGCAAGATCACATCGGGGCTCTCGCGCATGGCCGAGCGAAGCGCCTCGGCATACGTGGCGACATCCGTGGGAATCTCGCGCTGCGTAATGATGCAGCTGCCGTGGCGGTGCACATACTCGATGGGGTCTTCCATGGTGATGATGTGCCCCTGGCGGGTGTGGTTCATGCGGTCGAGAATGCAGGCGAGGGTGGTAGACTTGCCGCTGCCGGCCGGTCCGGTGACCAGTACCAAGCCGCGCGTAAAGTCGCCCAGGCGCAGCACCTGCTCGGGGATATGCATCTCCTGAGCGTTAGGAAGGCCAAACGGGATCACGCGGATAACCGCGCCGAACGACCCGCGCTGGCGGAAGATGTTTGCGCGAAAGCGGCCGATGCCCGGCACGGCAAAGCTAAAGTCGTCATCGTGGTTGACGTTGCCGCGGAACAGCTCGATATCGCGATTGGCGAGTTCGTAAATACCGGCGATGTATTCCTCGGTATCGCCCGGCATGAGCGGTGTACTGTCGGTTCGAACCATAATGCCGCTTTTTTGATAGGACAGGGGAAGCCCCGCAATGATAAAGACATCCGATGCCTTTGCATCGATCATCTGTTGAAGCAATTCCTTGAGCTGCATGAGAGTTCTCCTTATCGGTGTCAGTTGGCGGCGGAGCCGGTCCACAGGGTGTCGGAGTCGGCTTGATCGTTTTGGGTCGTGGTGACCTTCCATTCGTCGATGGAATGGGAAAGATCGTCGGCAAATGTTACGCGGGCGTCGAGCTTTCGTCCGTTGCGAGCACAGATGGTAAACAGGACGGACGTTCCGTCAACGGAGGTGTCGATGTCCAAATCCGTGGTATCGGCGTTGGCCTTTGCGTCCTGTTCGATGACATCGAGCTGCGCACCGATGCCGGAAACAGCCGAGGCCGCATCCGTCCCGCTTGCGTGGGCGGTGTCGTCCAGAACGGCAAGCATGGCCTGGCCGCACGATTCGATGCTGTAGGAGCTCGTGGAGGTAGCGGCTTGGCGCTTTGACATTTCCAGCGCCGCATTGGACGTGGTTGCACAGAGCATGGCAAGTACGGCGAGCAGGAGCACGGAGACGAGCGTGAGCAGGCTGACAGGCCCAATGCGTACGCCTTCGTTGGGCTGATGGGACATCTACCTCACCTCGCTAACATATCGGGATGTATCGAGGGAGTAAACCTTGCCCTGGCTGTCGGACACGGTGATGTGCGCGCGCCATAGCGTGCCCGCGCTTCGCTTGACCTGTGCGGTCTCGCAGGAGACCCTGTAGCCGTCGCGGCCCTTTAAGGCGACGCCGCGTCCCACCTCTTTACCCGCAGCGACGCCGGCGGGGTCGGCGGCGAACTCCTCGGCGGCGTTTTCTGCCACGTTGACCGCCTGACATAGGCGTTCGGAATGTTGAGATGCCGCGATGGATCGGGAAAAGAGCTGTGTCAGGACGCCCATGGACGAAACAAGGGCAACCAGCAGGATGAGCGTCTCGACTACAAATGCCGTAGTCGATTTAATGTGTCGAGAATCGTTGTGTGCGTTTGCCAAGGACATGTCACTCGCCTCCCTGCAGGTAGCGGAGGGCGACTTCGCAGGTGCCCTGATCGGTCGTAACGGTCAAAAGGCCGTTGTCGTACGTAAAGGCAAAGCTCGATGAATCGGTAATCTTGCTTGCCTTGGAGGGGGTGTATTCCGTTCCTGCCAGGCTGTATTCCTGCACGATGCTGCCCTTGTAAAGATACAGGCGCGTTTCATAGGTGCCAGAATCGAGGTTTTGGACAATCACAAGCGATTTGCCCTCGGGACCGTCACCGACGGCGACGGCGCCCTTGGCGTCGTTGGCGCGCACGATATTGCAGATAAGCTCGATACCCTCGCGATGGGAAACGTTAGCGGCCTGTGCGTCGGAGACGTGCCGATACACGGTGACGCCGGCGATCAGTGCCAGCAGCAGTGCGATAAAGAACACGCAGAGCAGCAGCAGCGGGAAGAGCCTGCGATACTTGCGCTCGGTATTGCTCCTTGCAGAGGCTTCGGATAGCTTGGACAGTGCGGTGATACAGTTGCTGCCTGAGGTTTCGCCGACGTGGCTCATCGCGGCATCACCACCACGCTAGGCACGATATTGTCCGCGAGGTGCTCGTAGCTCACAACGTAGTCGTCATGGTCGATGATGAGGCCGTAGTGCTCTTCGAGGTGCTCGACTGTCTTGGGGTAGCTACCCTCTATGGCGCAGCATTGCCGCGCGGAGTTAAGAATGGAATTGCGAAGCGCCACAGCTCCCTGTTCGCGCTGCGCGCGGCGGATAAAAAACGCCCCGCCGGCGATGGCGGCAACAAGAAGCACGGCCGCCGCGGCGGCTATAATGCCCCGCCGCTTGCGTGCCCGCAGCTCTTTGTCGGTTATCTCGTGAAACATGCGAAAACGTCTTTTCTGCAGCTAGGCGATAGAGCCCATGATACCGATGAGCGGCAGCATGACGGCAATGAGTGTGGCTCCCACGGCGACGGTCAAAAACCCGGCAAGCACCGGCTCGACGTTATCGACCACGGCGTCGAGTTGCGAGATGGCATCGTCAAAGAAGATGCCGGCCAGCTGCCCGAGCACCTCGTCGGCGGAGCCGGAGTGGATGCCCACGGTGAGCATACGTCCGTAGATGGGCTCAAACACGTTGTTTTCGTTGATTGCCTGGCCCAGGCTGCGCGGGTTGTCCAGGCTGACCATGCTCTGATGCGCCCGCTGTAGCTTGGCGCTCAGCTCGTCGTGATCGACCGCCGCCGCTGCACGCTCCACGGCAATGCCGTCCTGTACGCCCGAGGCGACAAAGGCCGAAAGCGCGCTGGCAAAGCGCGAGACGGCCAGCTGATACATGGCGTCCCTGGTGAGCGGAAACTTTTCGAACATCTTGATAACGCGGATACGGCCGGTTTCGGTGCGCGCGAGTACGGCCACAGCGAGCGCGATGGCCGTGGCCACAAGCACCACGACAAGCGCGATCCAGCCAATCACGGCGGATGCGCCGATCATGGAGAACGAGCCAGACGTGAGAGAGCCGGAGATATTGGAATAGGCGTCGGTGAACGTCGGCAAAATGAAGGCTACGGTAAATATAAGGATGCAGCTCATAATGCACAGGAGCGCTGCCGGATAGACCACGGCGTTGCGCAATTTATTAAAGATACGACCCTCGCTGTCGTAGTGGCGTCCCAGGCTGCGCAGGGCGCGCTCAATGCGTCCGGATGCCTCACCAATACGCACCATCTCGACGGCGTATTCTGGAAAAGCGCCCGTGCTTTCCATGGCGGTTGCGAGTCCGGCGCCATGGATGAGCTTGGCATATACGCCGTCGCATACTGTTTTAAAGTGCGACTGCTCGCGTTTTTCCGCAAGCATGTAGACGACTTCTTCGGTCTGAATGCCTGCGGAAAGCATGGTGGCGATGCTGTCGCAAAAAGCGCTGACCGCGCTGCTCTCCAATAACTTTTTCGCCATTTATTTCCCTGCTTTCGTACAAGCTATTTGACACTGCTCAGTATACATAACGATCGGTGTACTCCTTTCCGTCCCCCACGTTTTTGTTATCCCCGCTCGCGGCGAATGTCAGGTCCACGCGCGACCACGTGTTTCTGTCCACGCTAAATTGCGCGCTTTTCCAGGTACCATCGATATAGACCATGATCCACGCATGATAAATCTGGTCGGGGGATACATAGCCGGTGACAATTTTTGTGGGGATGCCCACGCTGCGAAGCATAGCGGCTCCCAGGCTGGCGTAATCAAAGCAGACGCCTTTTTTGCTTGCCAGGGTTTTGTCGGGATTGGGGACATAGCCCGTGGCCTGCTTAAGTTTGGATGCCTTGTCGTTGTCGTAGGAAACGTTATCTACCACCCACTGACAGATGTCTTTTACGGCATCGCCCTGGTTTTGGGCGCCTTTGGTCAGTTCGCGCGCTTTTTTAACGCATGCGCTGGTATCGGTGTAATTGCAATACACGTTGGGCACGGTAAAGGGCGCCCGCTCATCGCTCAACGCTACCGAGGCAGTTGCGCTGAGCAGCTCGACATAGTTGTCGCCCGAGGTGTTTTGCATCACACGGAACTGATAAGCGCCGTCGCCAAACGTGAGGGGGCAAATGATGGCCGCACCGTCCTGCGGCAGGTCGTAGCTGTAAGTAGCCTGCCCGCTGGTGACGAGAAACTTAAGTCGTTGCTGGTTGGCGGCCGCCGCTCCAACGTAGCCGGCGTTTACGCACGAGGTGTCGATAGGGGCGCCGTTGGATGATTGTGCCGCATCGGCATGAAAGGCCGATGGGGAGATATGCTTGGGTGTCGAGAAATCTGCCCCAGAGGTTTCGCCCGACGAGTCCCCGCAAGCGGTGAGCGTTAGCGCGACAAGCACCAGCAGCACCGCACAGACGATGCGTACCCCGGGACGTGCCCTATGTGTAAAAGAAACGCTCATTCGGTTGAGTATAGACGCTCATGCGCCATGGGTGGCTGCCATTTTGGCCTATGGCAAAAGGTGTGTTGTGCGACGTTATCGAAATGCTGGCCCAGCAATGATGTTTAACGTCCAAATTTGGTCTATCTCTATAGTATATTGACTATGACTGATTCTATTGATTTGCGTCGTTCTGCCAGGCGGCGCGTTCAATTTGGTCGTTGGCAGGGCCCGCGTGAGGGCGCGGTGACCTGCTCGGGCGGCATGATCTGCGTGAGGGCGCGGTGACTTGCCGGGTGACGCTATCCCGTGTGAGGGCACGGGGGACCTGTTGGAGTGAGGAACTATGCGCAAGAACGATCGATTCGAGCAGGAATCGAACGTTGTCGGTGCCGCACGCCGGGCAAAGGCCTTTGGCATCAAGACTATGACGGTTGTTGTGACGGTAGCAATGCTGGTCTCGGGCGTGCCGACAAGGGTGATTGCCGAGGGTCTGCAAGAGGCAGGCGTTATTGCCGCGCAAGATTCGACGGACCAGGGTGCGTCGAGCAGCGGGCAGCAGGAAACTGCTCAGTCGAATACGCAGGAACAGCCTCAGGCCGCGTCCGAGCAAGCGGCTCAGCCCAGCTCGCAGGACAATGCTGCCGCTGCGCAGAATGACTCCCCGTCGGCCCAGCCCGCCCCGTCTGCTCAACCCTCCCAGCAGACGGAAACGGCCGATATCGCCCTCACGCTCAACAACGCCTCCATCACGTACAAGGGCCAGGTTGTTGCAGCCGGCCCAAAAGGTGACGGCGCCTACGAGCGACAGCTTTGAGTTCACCGTTCAGCCGGACAACGGCTACAAGCTGAGCAAGGTCACCCTCACGGTTAGCGGCGCCGACCGCGAACTCAAGGCCGATGCCAATGGCTTGTACACCGTAGACGCTGCCGACGTGGCACAGTCTCCGCGCGTCACGCTCGAGACCGAGCAGGAAAAGGCCGCCGAGCCGGCAAAGGAGGCCACCCCGATCGAGGAGACCGAGGATGTCGATAGTGTCGACGACGAGACGGACGATGCTGCGGCTGTAGCAAGTGAAGAGAACGTCTCCGTTGCGAGCGATGTGAGCGTCAAGCCCGGCGAGACCGCTAAAGCCAAAGTTGGCGATACGGTGACCCTGGAGGGAACGGGAAATACCGGTCAGGGGCTCATTTTCTGGAGCGATTGTGGCTACCCGCATGAATGGAAAGCAACCGGCGAGAATAAGAATGATGCAAATGTTACCGGTAACGGAAGCAATGCGTCGGTCTCGTTTAAGAGTGCTGGTAAATACACGATTGAGCACAAATACTGCAAGAAGTGGCACAAAGAGAATAAGGACCACAACACGGATAAGGAGACCTTCACCGTAGTGGTCTCCGACAATGGCGTTACCAGCCTTACCATTTCGGGCGAAAGCTCGGTCAAGCAGTTCAAAACTATCCAGCTTACGACGAATGCGCCCAATGTCACGTGGTCCTCGAGCGACGAGAAAGTCGCTACTGTTGACCAACAGGGCAACGTTAAGGGCATCGCGCAGGGAAAGGTGACCGTTAAGGCACAGACGCTTGGCACCAACGGTGAGCTGCTGACTGCCACTAAAGAAATCACCGTGACTGCTGCGCCGGAGACGGGCGTCCAGAACGCTTACTTCTTTTTCTTGAAGCCGGGGATGAAGCCTAAGTCCAATAGTGCTGCCGACTGGTATCCGGAAAGCGGAGCCGAAACGGATAACAACAGGGGTCGTATCAACATTACCGATATACAGACCGATGGCTCAGAAGCTGGCAACTCATACGATAACGTTGCAAATCGTGTAGTGTCGTGGCCAGACGGCTTGATTGAGGAGTCTGCGTCTGCTAACGGATTTGTGCTCTCACGTAAGAGCGAATACTGGAACACGCTGTTCGAGGCTTATGAGTCCAAAACCGGAATCACAAACCAGAATGACGTGAAGGAAATCATCCTGCGTCCATACAAGATTTCACACCCTGCGACCGGCTATCATCTTGATTGCACGGTTGAGGTTGTCGCTAAATCTAAAGTTACTGCCGAGTTCTACGTGTGGTATCCGGGCAAAGAGGGATACCAGATGATTGACACGGGTATCTACACTCTTGATGGGGATAGTGCATCGGTGCCCGAGACCAAGGAAGAACTCAAGGAGACAATAGAATATAACGGCGTCACGTATAAGCTCTATAGCTGGTACGACAACCCGATCATTTCGGGCGAGCCGGTGAGCTTCCCGGCAACTGCCTCGAGCAATGTTAAGTACTACGCTAAGTACGTTGCGCAAGATAAAACTGTCACCGTGAAATACGTTGACAAGGATGCGAACAAGGTGCTTGACTCCGAGATCGTGACCGGATTGGTAAAGGGGCAAGAGGTTACCAGGGATCCCAAGGAGATCAAGGGGTACGAGGTCGACGAGGGCTCCAAGAATCCCAAAACTGCCATTGCTGGCACGGATCCCGAAATCGTGTTCTATTACAACGCGAAGAAGGGCGAAGCCGGCTATCATCTGTCTGTCCCTGGCGCAACGTGGTCTGGCGGCACCCCCTCCGACCTGGTTTCCCCGTGGGATGGTAACAGCCTGAAATATAAGTACAACTATGGCTTCGCAAGGGGCGACACGTTTAACGTGACGTCTGCCGTTCCTGTTGCGAAAGATAAGGTATTTATCGGTTGGCTTGATAAGGCCCGCGATGGTCGGCCTTCCACTATTTGTCATGCAGACGATTCAATCACTTATATCTATAGCAAGGATCAGACCTACTGCCTCGATGCCCTGTGGGCGAGCCTTTCCGCCACGGGTGAAAACGTTACGTATGACGGTCAACCGCACGGCGTGACAGTTGATGCTGCCATCAACGATGGCAGCACGCTGCCGGATAAGTATAAGCAGCAGGCAAAAGAGCACGTAACGCTGGGCAACATAGAATACAGTGTCGATGGTGGAGAAAACTGGACCGCCACGGCACCCACATTCGTGAACGCTGGTAAATATTCCGTTTCCGTGCGCGCTAACGTGAAGGTCGATGGTAAGGAAACCAAACAGCTAACCACCGAGACAGAGGTTGTTATTTCTAAACGCGAAGTGACGCTTAAGTCCGCCTCTGGCGAGTGGACCTACAATGGCGAAGAGCGCACTAAACATGAGATGGAATTCGTGAACGGCTTCGTCGAGGGCGAGGGCGCGACGATTAATTATACCGGCGCCATCACCAATGTTGGCGAGACCGAGAACACCTTTACCTATGAGTTGAACGAGGGTACGAATGCCAACAACTACACCTTTGCTGAACCCGAGTATGGCACTCTCAAGGTAAATCCGGTTTCCGATAAGGTCACCGTTACCATTACGGGCAACAAGGGCACCAAGCCTTATAACGGCAAAGAGCAGTCTGTGAGCGGCTATGAGTTTAAGGCCAATAATAAGCTTTACACCGACGGCGACTTCAAATTTACCGGCAATGCGACTGCCAAGGGCACCGCGGCCGGCACTTACACGATGGGTCTTGCCAAGGAGAACTTCGCCAACATCAGCAAGAACTTTGCCAGCGTCGAATTTGTGGTTGAGGACGGTCAGCTTGAGATTACGGGTGGTGAAATCGACCAGAAGGGTGTCAAGTGGACGCTGAACAATCTTCAGAAGAAGTATGACGGCAACACCTACAAGGCTGGCACTGCGACCGCTAAGGACAAATTCGGTAACAGCCTGAAGGTCGAATACAGCGTCGACGGTAAAAAATGGACGGGCGACCCGTCCACAATCACCGCAAAGAATTACAACGATAGCAAGTTCATTCAGCTTCGTGCAACTGGGGACAACTACAAAGATGGTGAGTACGCCTATAGCTCCGAGCCGGAACAGCTCATTATTGGCAAGCGTCTGTTGACCATGACTTCTGCTGGGGACTCTAAGAAATACGATGGAACTCCGCTTTTAAAGAACTCCCAGTCTGATGTTGCGGTGACGGGCGATGGCTTTGCCGAGGGCGAGGGTGCCACATATGACATCACTGGCTCTCAGACTGAAGCTGGCTCTTCTAAGAACGAATTTACCTATAGCTTGAATGACGGCACGCTGCCGGAGAACTATCAGATTACGTGTGAGCTCGGTACGCTCACTGTTATTGCGAACGACTCCGAGGTTGTTGTTGCGATTAAGGGCAACTCTGCGACTAAAACTTACACTGGCCAGCCTCAGAGCGTTGAGGGCTACAAGGTTGTAAGTATTTCGAACGATAAATACAGCAGTAACGACTTTGAGCTTAAGGGCTCTGCCAAGGCGGAGCGTTCTGGCGAGGGCACCACGTATATGGGGCTGTCTGAAAACAGCTTTGTTAACAAGAGTGCCAACTTTAGCAATGTCACGTTCCAGGTGACGGACGGCTATATCACCATTAAGCCCAAATCGATCGTTCCTGATCCTAAAGATCCTGACAACTCGATGAGCGTAAAGGTGCCTGCTAACGTTGTTTATAACGGCCAGGCCCAGCAGCAGAAGCCCGTCGTCAAGGACGGCGAGAAGACGCTGGTCGAGGGTACTGACTATAGGCTCACTTATAGCGAAGATGCTACCAACGTCGGAACGGTGACGGTCACCGTTACCGGTATGGGTAACTACACTGGCGAAGCTAAGGTGTCTTATCAGATTACTCCGGCGCCGCTGTCGATCACGACCGATTCCGATACTAAGGTCTACGATGGCACCCCGCTGACTGCGCGCGGAAGCATTGAGGGCCTTGTTGCTGACGAGACGGTTGACTTTAAGGTTACGGGCTCCCAGACCCTGGCTGGCTCGTCTAAGAACACCTATGAACTCAGGTGGAACGGCTCTGCTAAGGAATCGAACTACGAGATTAAGAAATCGGACATCGGTACTCTTTCGGTGACTGCTCAGTCCATCAACCCCGAGGACCCCAGTTCCTACAAGGGCGTGACTGTTGGAGACCTGAAGAATATTAAGTACAACGGCAAAGACCGCAAACAGGAGCCGATTGTCAAGAGCGATGGCGTCGGTCTGGTTAAGGGCCGCGACTATGAACTCTCGTATAGCAAGGATACGGTCAACGCTGGTGAGGTTACCGTGACCGTGAAGGGCATCGGCAGCTACAGCGGTACCGCTACGCGTACGTATGAGATCACCAAGCTCAAGGTGAAGCTGATCAGCAAAACTCGCAGCAAGGTCTACGACGGTTCGGCTCTGACTGATTCGACGGTCGTCGAGACGGGCAAGGATACGTTCGTGTCCGGCGAGGTTTCCAATATTCGCGCTACGGGTTCTATTACGAACCCCGGTACTGTCGAGAACTCCATCACCTTCGATAAGGGTGAGAAGTTCAACGAGAATAACTACGTTATCGAGTACGCCTGCGGCGAGCTAACGGTTACGCCGAAGAATGTCGCGGCAAAGGGCATGAAGGTTCAGGCTCCGTCGGATACGGTCTACAACGGCAAAAAGCAAGAGTTCGAGCCGATCGTGACGGATGGGTCGAAGAAGCTCGTCAAGGGTGTCGATTATAATCTGTCCTTTAGCGACGATGCGGTAAATGCCGGCACGGTGACTATTACGGTCGCCGGCAAGGGCAACTATGGCGGTACGGCTAGCGTCCAGTACAAAATTAAGAAGCGTCCCGTCACCTTGGTGAGCAATGGTCACACGAGGAACTACAACGGATCGCCTCTCGAGGACGACGCCGTTGTCGTAACGAGTGAGTACAACTTTGTGGATGGCGAGGTCTCTGACCTTAAGGCCAATGGCTCTATTACCGAGCCGGGCGAGGTGGTTAATAGCATCACCTACACCAAGAACGCTTCCTATAAGGATTCTAACTACAAGGTCACGATCACCGAGGGCAAGCTCAAGGTGCTGCCTCGCAACCTGATTTCGTCTGGTATGGAGATTTCCAACTTGGTCGATGTTGTTTACAACGGTCGGGTTCAAAAGCAGAAGCCCGTCGTCAAGGACGGCGATAAGACGCTGGTCGAGGGTACTGACTACACGCTCTCTTATAGTGAAGATGCCACGAACGTCGGAAAGGTGACGGTCACCGTTACCGGTAAGGGCAACTACACGGGCACGGTTGAGCGCACGTACAACATTACTCGCGCGCCGTTGACGGTCGTTACTGAGTCCGCGACCCATGTGTACGACGGTCACGAACTGACGGCTCCCGGCAAGCTGGAGGGTCTTGTTGCTGGCGAGACGGCTGACTTTAAGACGACTGGCAAGCAGAAGAGCGTCGGCTCGAGCTTGAACACCTATGACATTAACTGGAACGGTACGGCAAAGAGTGGCAACTATCGTATTGCCGCAAAGAAGCTGGGTACGCTGACTATCACCGAGTCCGAGCAGACCATTGTAGTCGCTACGACGGGTGGTCGCTTTGAGTACGATGGCTTGACGCACGTGCCGACGGTCAACGTCTACAACCTGCCCGAGGGCTACAGCGTGCGCGATGCTTCGTCCAACGCTGCGGTTAAGGATGTGAATGCTCGCAAGGATAGCGACCAGGGCATTGCGGTTACCGCCGACAACCTGGTGATTCTGAATGCTGAGGGCGAGGACGTAACGTCCAAGCTTAAGATCGAAAAGGCTGATGGCCACCTTGCGGTGACCCCGCGTACCGTGACGGTTAATACCCCGAGCGATTCCAAGGTCTACGATGGCACGGCTCTGACGGCCGAGGGCTCTATCTCCAACTTGGCCGAGGGCGAGACGGTCGACTTTAAGACGACCGGTTCTCAGACCAAAGTGGGCGAGTCTACGAACACCTATGAGCTTACGTGGAACGGCTCTGCTAAGGAATCGAACTACACCGTGAAGGAGACGCTCGGCAAGCTTGAGGTCTCTAAGCAGTCTATCGACGAGAAGGACAAGAAGGATTACAAGGGCATCAAGATTGATGACCCCGCTTCGACTATATATGACGGTTCTGAGCACCAGTGGACTCCGACGGTTGCCGATGCCGATGGAAACAAGCTGACTGTCGACAAGGACTACGAGGTTGTCTATAAGCGTGAGGGTGTTGTTTCCGACGACTTCAAGAACGCCGGTACTATCACCGTGGTCATTAGCGGCAAGGGCAACTACAGCGGTACGGTTACCAAGAAGTATGAGATCAACAAGCGCGCCGTTACGTTGACGTCTGCCGATCACACCTGGACCTATGACGGCAAGGATCATAAGGAAAAGCACGTTAGCGTGACTTGCGATGGGTTTGCTGCCGACGAGGGTGTCGACTATAGCGACTTTGCCACGGTGAAGGACGTTACGACCAAGCCCGTCGAGAACACCTTTACCTACACCGCCAAGAAGGGCACCGATCTCGAGAAGAACTACAACGTCAAGGTCGTGAACGGCAAGCTGACGGTTACGAAGGCAGCCGCAACGGGCAACATCGTCCTTACGACCAAGGACGAGTCCAAGACCTATGACGGTCACGCCCTCGAGGCGGGCGAGGCTAAGGCCACCGCCACCACGGGTGACGATATCAAGGTCGAGTACAGCGCCGACCATAAGACGTGGACCGAGAATCGCTCCGAGGTTGCGCTGACGAACGCGGGCAGCAAGACGGTTTACGTCCGCGCTTCGAGTGAGAAGAACTTCAGCGGCTTTGTCGAGGCGACCGAGACTCTGACGGTCGATCCCGCAACGCTGACCATTGCCACCAAGAACGCCGAGAAGCCGTATGACGGTAAGGAACTTACCGCCGATGGCTCCATGACCGGCTTGGTTAATGGCGAAACCGCGGAGTTCAAGGTAACCGGTAGCCTGACGGATGTTGGCGAGATTGCGAACGCTTACACGCTCACCTGGAACGGTACTGCCAAGAAGTCCAACTACATCATTAAAGAGACGGTTGGCAGGCTGAAGGTCACCGCTCGTTCCATCGATGACACCACTTACGGCATGAGTGTCAGCAAGCCCGAGTCTGTCGAGTACGACGGCAACGCCCATAAGTGGGCGCCGACCGTCAAGGACGGCGAGAAGACGCTCGCCGAGGGCACCGACTACACGGTCGCCTACGGCAAGGATGACTTCACGAACGTCACGGGCGAGATTAAGGTGACCGTCACCGGCATGGGCAACTACGCCGGTTCCGTCGAGCGCGCCTACCAGATCACCCCCGCCCCGCTTACGGTTGAGACTAAGGGCGCCACGAAGGTCTACGACGGCGAGGCGCTGACCCACGACGCCGCCACCATCAAGGGCCTCAAGAACAACGAGACCGCGACGATCCACGCCCCGGGCTCCCAGACCGAGGTCGGCGAGAGCGACAACGGCTATGCCATCACCTGGGACGGTTCTGCCCAGAAGGACAACTACACCATCAAGACCAAGACGATCGGCAAGCTCGTGGTGAGCGAGACGGCCGACCAGATCACGGCCACGCCGGTAAATGTCGAGACGACCTACGACGGCAACGCGCATGGCACCACCGTCCAGGTCACCGGCCTGCCCAAGGGCTATACCGTCAAGAAGGCCGAGTCCAAGGCCACGGCGACCAATGTTGCCGACGGCGAGGTCAAGGCCACGGTCGACGAGCTCGTTATCGTGAACGCACAGGGCAAGGACGTTACGTCCAAGCTCAACATCAAGCGCGGCACCGCGACGATCAAAGTCAATCCCGCCCCGCTGACGGTTACGACCGACGGCGGCGAGAGGGAGTACGACGGCACGGCACTGACCGCCAACGGCATTAAGGTCGAGGGCCTCAAGGGCGAAGACTCCGTCTCCGCCAAGACCACCGGCAGCCGCACCAAGGTCGGCTCCTCTAATAACACCTACGAGATCAACTGGAAGGACACCAAGAAATCCAACTACAAGGTGACCGATGTCCTCGGTACGCTCAAGGTCACGCCGTCCACCAAGGCCGTGACGCTTACGAGCGGCTCCGCATCGCATGACTACAGCGGCCATGCCCTGACGAGCGATGAGATTAAGGCCGAGGGCCTGCCCGAGGGCTTTACGGTCAAGGCCGAGATGGACGGCGCTCAGACTGACGCCGGCTCCTCCGAGAACACGGTCAAGAGCTACAAGATCCTCGACGCCAAGGGCGACGACGTGACCGACATGTTCGCGAACGTCACCGTCAAGACCGGCACGCTCACGGTCAGCCCGAAGAAGATCACGGTCGAGACCGAGGGCGCCACCAAGGTATACGACGGCCAGGAGCTCACGAACGAGAACGGTGCCATTCACGGCCTGGTCTCCGGCGAGCACGCCGATGTCGTGACCAACGGCACGCAGACCAACGTCGGCTCCAGCGACAACGGCTACACCGTCGCCTGGGGCACCGCCAAGGAGGGCAACTACACGATCGCTTCCGATACGCTCGGCAAGCTCATCGTCACGCCCCAGTCCGTGAACCCGAACGACCCGTCGTACCACAAGCTCCAGGTGAGCAATCCCGCGGACCTGACCTATGACGGCCAGACCCATAAGTGGGCTCCCGAGGTGAAGGACTTCACCGGTACCGAGCTCAGGGAGGGCGTGGACTACGCGCTCGCCTACGACACCGATGACTTTATCAACGCCGGTTCTATTACGGTGACGGTTGTCGGCAAGGGCAACTACACCGGCACGGTCTCGAGGACTTACCGCATTAAGCCGGCACCGGTCTCCATCAAGACCGAGAGCGCCGCGCGCGTCTACAACGGCAAGGCCCTGACGGCTGGCGGTGCTATCACCGGCCTCGTCAACGGCGAGACAGTCGACTTCCGTGTCACCGGCAGCCAGACCAAGGTCGGCCATTCGGCGAACACCTATAAGCTCGCTTGGACCGGCACGGCCCGTGAGGCGAACTACACCATTGACTCCGTCGAGACCGGCATGCTGACGGTGACTGAGTCCGAGGACACCGTGGTGGTTACCACGACGGGTGGCATCTTTACCTACGATGGCAAGGCGCACGGCGCGACGGTTACCGTGTCGCAACTGCCCGAGGGTTACACCGTTGACGGCACGCCCAGCTCGGACGCAACCGCTACGGATGCGAACGGCGATGGCGTCAAGGCTACGGTGGACCACTTGGTGATCCGCAACGCCGAGGGCGAGGACGTTACGTCCAAGCTCGACATCAAGAAGGTTGACGGAACCATCAAGGTCCTGCCTGCGGAGCTGAAGGTTACGACCGACTCTGCCACCAAGGTATACGACGGCACGGCGCTGACTGCCGGCGCCACCGTGACCGGCCTGGTGGGCGATGAGGAGGCAACGCTTGAGGCTACCGGCAAGCAGACCCAGGTGGGCTCCTCCAGCAACGGTTACAAGCTGACGTTTGACAAGACGGCCAAGGACAAGAACTACAAGGTTGTCTCTGAGAACCTCGGCACGCTTACCGTGACCAAGCAGTCCATCGTTCCGTCCGAACCCGGCACGCCGAGCGATAACTACAAGGGCGTTACGGTCGATGATCCCAAGGATGCCGCCTACGATGGCATCGAGCATAAGTGGACGCCCATTGTGAAGGACTCCGAAGGCAAGACGCTCGTTGAGGGTACTGACTACGTGGTCTCCTACGACACCGATGACTTTATCGATGTCGCGACGATCAACGTGACCATCACCGGCAAGGGTAACTACGCCGGAACGATTGCCAAGAGCTATCGCATCACCAAGGCCCCGCTGCATGTTGTGACGGGCAGCGCCACCAAGGTCTACGACGGCCAGGCGCTTACAAGCGCAACGGTCACGATCGACGGTCTGGCTAAGCGCGATCGTATTGGCATCGCCGTCACTGGTAGCCAGGCAAACGTCGGTAGTTCGCAGAACACCTACACCATCGACTGGATGCAGACGAGCGCGGATAACTACGAGCTGACCGATGAGCTCGGTACGCTGACGGTTGCCGCCGCGCCTGCAAGGCCGACCACCCCGTCGACGCCCACAGTTCCCAACCCGACGCCTAGCAGCTCGGACGGTGACTCCACCACGACGACCGCGGCGCCCAAGAGCGATGACTCCGCGACTGGCAGCGATCAGGAGCAGAAGGAAGAGAAGATCTTCGACGCCAAGAACCCGCTGGGTAAGTTCGACGGCAAGAAGGACACCTGCTGGGTCCACTGGTACATGATCGTCTGCGCAGTCGCAACTGCGGCATACGGCCTGTTTGTTGGCCTGCGTCGCGACAAGCACGGCCGTCGCCTGCAAAACGACCTGGACAAGGTCCTTGGCGACGACGAGACTCAGGAATAAAGGGAGGTTAGAGCCATGAAGAAGAGCAACTATCTGGTCCTTGCCGTTTCGGCTTTGGTTTCGATCTTCCTGCTGTACCTGTGGTACTCGCTGGGATTCAACAAGATCGACAGTCCGCTCGACTTGGTGATTTCCATCGTTTGGTGGGTGCTGATCGCCGTGTTGGTTGTTTGGATCAACAAGCTCGAGAAGACGCGCCAGCAGCGCATCAGGACGATGTATCTGGCGCCCACGGTTCTGTACAACAGCGAGACGGGCGTTCGTAGGCTGCAGGCGGGCGCGAACACCGTCGAGGCCATGCGGGAGATTCTGGAGGGTCTGGAGTATGGCTTCGATACCCAGGATCTTCCCAGCCGCGACGAAGTCGATTTTGCCTACGTGGTAAAGACCGACGAGTACAAGCCCGCTCAGGACAAGGACTCCGAGCCCACTTGGAAAGGCTCGGTTGTAAAGATCGATCGCGCGGGCGAGAACACCGAGACCGCGTTTGACGGAATCCAACAGCTTTCTGCCGCCCTGGCGTAGATGGGGTATGGGGGCGAACCTGCGAGAGCGGGTTCGCCCTTTTTGTTCAAGACTTTAGTCCGCTGGCCGCGCAGCGGCCAGCTTTAAACCACCCGCTACGCGGGTGGAGACAAACGGCTTTACAAAGCCACCCCTCCGGCCGATATTGGCGATTGTTCAGGCCGTCAAGAATTCGAGTCGAAGGGG
>JAXJKV010000020.1:0-6361 GCA_036297525.1 Collinsella sp. | reverse complement strand
CGCCGGCGTCGAAGAGCTCGACGGCCCGCCTCCTGGACTCCAGGTCGTGCTTCACCCTGAGGTCTATACTCATGGAAAACCTCCCATTTCCCGATGTCCAAGAAATGGGAGGCAGTTCACTGTCCCCTTTGTGGTGGTTTGCTGCTAGATGGCAGATAGGATGTCGGTCAAATTATCGATAACGGCATCGGCTCGCGATTGATCGAGGTTGACGCCCTCGTGCGGACGCAGCGCCAGGACGCGGGCGCCGGAGCGCTTGCCAGCCTCGATCCCCATCGGCGAATCCTCGATAACCAGGCACTCGGCAGGCTCCACCCCCAGCGCCTCCATGGCGCGCAGGTAGATCTCGGGATCGGGCTTAAACGCACTGCACTCGTGGCCGCTGATGGTGTAGTCCAGCACGTCGGCGATACCGGCAATCTCCACCAGCTCGTCGATCAGCTCGCGATAGGACGAGCTCGCGATGGCACACTTCACGCCACGCTCGTGCAGCTTGCGCATCACCGGCTCCGTCTGCTCGTTGAGCAGCTCGGCATACGGAACGGGGTGGACCGGGCTGTAGACTTGCTTGTACTCCACGCGCAGACGCTCGCGCAGCTCAACATCGTCGGGCACCAGCGCCTCCCAAATGGCCGGCTCGTTAGACCCCGAAAGATCGGGGATCTCGTCAAAGTGGAACCCCTTCTCTTCCATAAACGCCACGCGACGACGGTTGTAGAACCACTCGGTATCGACCAGCACGCCGTCCATGTCAAACAGCACTGCCTTGATCATACGCATCTCCTCCCACCTGCCAAAAAGGGACAGGTTTATTTTGGTAGGTTTTATCTGGGATTTGCGACGCGACAGACACGCCCTCCCCAGAGCAAAAAAGGGGACGGGGCGCAAACCCCATCCCCTCTCAATCAACCCGTAAGGTCTACTTACTTGTGATTAGTAGGAAAGCTTCCACATGTAGCGGCGCATGGTCAGCGGGTGCTGACGGGCCTCGGCGATCTGGTTGCCGTACTCGCGCATAACGGCGAGGTGCAGCAGCGGGTTGAAGTAGGTGACGACGCTCGCGGGCACGGCGTCAGCCAGGCCGTAGTCCTTGGAGTCGATCAGAGCGACCTTGGCGCCCATGCGCTCAAGGAAGGTGAGGGCGCGGGCGTCCATCGGACGGGTAGCGCCATCGGACATGAAGAAGACGTAGGGCTTACCCTCGGTGGAAACCTCGAACGGGCCGTGGAAGTACTCGCCGGTGTTGTAGGCGGCGGCGTCGATCCACTGCATCTCGGTGAACAGGAAGGCGGCGTTAGAATAAGCCATCTTCTCGGAGGCACCGGAGGCCATGAAGTAGATCATCTTGTCGTCCTTGAAGTCCTCGGCGAACTTCTTGGCGAGCTTCTTGCAGGACTGAGCAGCGTTCTCGCAGAGATCGAAGACGTTGGTGAGGCCGGTGATCATGTCGTCGTACTTGTCATAGCCCTCGGTCTGCTGAAGGATCTCGAGAGCAAGAGCGATGGCATAGCCGGGCTTCTCGCACTTGGCAGCGAAGTTGGCGTGGAAGCCGTGAACGATGACGTAGTCAGCGTCGACGGTCAGAGCGGAGCCAGCCTTGTTGGTGAGGGAGACGACCGGGCAGTTGTGCTTCTTGGCGGTCTTGTTGGCCTCGACGGTCTCGGGCGTGGAGCCACCGAGGGAGCAGGTGATCACGAAGGTGTGCTCGTTGACCCAGGAAGGCGTGTCGTAGTTGAACTCGTTAGCGGTGAAGATCTGAACGTTCAGCTTGTCCGTGTTGTTGGCCAGGAAGTACTTGGCGGGGTACAGGTCGGACATGGAAGCACCGCAGCCGACGAAGGCGACACTGTGGATCTCGTGGTTGGACAGGACGTCAGCGACGATCTGCTTAGGGAGGTTAAGGTCGATCTCGTACATCTGACACATTCCTTTCGATTTTTGCGGCGCCACATTGCCGGGCGCTCGCAGGGTTACCGTGGTTTGGACCGAGTCGCCGGTCCGTTGAGGATGCGACAAGGGGACTGTCCCATTGTCGCATTTTGGGGATGGAAGCCTGCCTGGGGTATGGGATGCCAGGCAGGCCCCCGGGGGAAAGCGGTTAGGCGCTTGGTCGCGACTAGGCCAGAATGCCGGCCGCGGAGAGGGCGATGCCGCCCACGATGGCGATCACGAGAAGCCAACCGGTGTTGACGTTCTTCTTGATGAGCCAGTACATAAGGCCGGTGAGGCCAAGGGAGATCATCTGGGGCATCATGCCGTCCAGGATGTCCTGGATAACGACGGTGCCCTCAGCGAACTGCAGCGGGGTGGTGGCGCCGATCAGCGTGGCGATCATGCCGCCCACGGACATAAGACCCACGATGCCGCAGACATACATGAGCTTCTCCATGAGGTCGCCGCCCTGAAGCTTGCTCAGGTACTCGTGGCCGCCCTGATAGCCCATCTTGGCGGCGAACCAAGTAATCAGCACAGAGGGGACGATGGAGATGAGCATGGCCAGGATCGGGCCCATGATGGAGCCCTGCTGAGCCAGCTGAACGCCCAGGCCAAAGGCGATAACGCGGATGGTGCCCTGGAAGAAGGAGTCACCGATGCCGGAAAGCGGACCCATGAGGGAGGTCTTGACCGCGTTGATCGAATCGGGATCGAAGTTCTCGGGATCCTTGGCGTACTCCTCCTCCATGGAGGCGGTGAGGCCCAGGATAAAGGCGCTCGTCTGCGGGGTGCAGTTGTAGAACGCCATGTGACGGTGGTAAGCCTCTTTCTTAGCAGCGAGCTGCTTGGGGTCGGACTCGTCCGGATAGAGGCGATCGAGCGTGGGAACCATGCCGTAGAGGAAGCCCATGTTCATCTGACGCTCGTAGTTCCAAGAGGCCTGGATGGCCCAGGAGCGCCAGAAGAACTGGCTGACCTTCTTGTTCAGGGACACGTCCTTGGTTGCGGTTGCCATAGTGTGTTCCTCCTTAGTCTTCGTCGTCTTCGAGCGGATCGTAGTCGGAATCGACACCGGCGGCTGCATGGGAACCGTTGAACTTGAAGCCCATGAAGACGACAGCCAGGCACACACCGATCAGAGCGACCGCGATGACGGACAGGTTGAGGTAAGCGGCGAGCAGGAAACCGATGAACAGGAACGGAGTCATACCCTTCTTGATCATCATGGTGAGCAGCAGGGCCAAGCCGTAGGCGGTCATGATCTTGGTCGAAACGTTAAGACCAGTGGACAGCCACTCGGGAACCATGTTGACGATGGCCTGAACCAGGTCGGTGCCAACAAAAACGGCAAGGAAGATCGGCAGGAAGTACATGACGGCGTACAGACCGGAGCCGGCGCAGATGTGCATACGGTAGGCGGTCTTGAACTTTCCGTTATCGATCGCGCTATCTGCCACATGGGTGAGGGCGGCGATGATGGAACGGAACACGATGCCGAGAAGCTGACCCAGGACGGCGACCGGGATGGCGATCGTCATGGCGGTCTCGGCGGAAGCATCGGTCAGGCACGCAAAGGCAGCGGCCACGATGCCGCCCAGGACCATATCGGGCGGAACGGCGGCGCCGACCTGCACCAGGCCCATGGACACGAGCTCGACGGCGGCACCGACGGCAAGGCCGGTGGGCACATCGCCCAGCAGCAGACCGACGAGCGTAGCGCCAACGAGGGGCTGCTCGAAGTTAAGGCGACCGAGCAGGCGGGAGTCCCACATGCAGAACACGCCGACGAGGCCGACGAGCACCGCACTGATGAACGTATTCATACCCTTCTCCTTTCAGTCAGGCAAAAGCCTGGTTGATTACAGCTTGGCGTCGATGTCGACGCTCTGATACGTAGGGGTCTGCTGGACATAGAGCTTGATGCCCATGTCGAGCAGCTGGTTGACGTCGGCCTTCTGGGTGGCGTCGAGGAAGACGGAGCTGTCCTTGCCGCCGACCTGATCGGCACCGTCGTGGTTGGCGGTGGCGCCCAAGTTGATGGCGTCGAGCTTGTAGCCCTGGCAGAACTGCAGCATCTCGGCCGTGTTGCCAAAGACGAACATGACGCGCTCGCCGAGGGTGTTGAGCTTGTCCATCTTGGCGAGGGCACGCTCGACGGTGAAGACGTTCAGACGCACGCCCTGGGGCTTGGCCAGCTTAAGAGCGCCCTTCTTGATGTCATCGTTGGCGGCAGCGTTGTCGACGACGATGATGCGCTCGGCCTGGACCTTGGTGGTCCAGGTAAAGACGACCTGGCCGTGCAGCAGACGGTAGTCAAGACGTGCGAGGACGATCTTGGCGGGACCGGAGCTGTGACGGGACGCCTTGGCCTTCTTGGCGGGAGCCGCGGCGGCCTCGACCGGTGCGTTGGGGTTGGTCAGACCGGTGCGGGCCTCGTTGATGAGGGCCGCGAGCTCGGCGCCCTTGACGGGGACGGGGCTCATAGCGAGCGTGAGCGCCAGCGGGATGTTGAAACCGCTGACAACCGTGAACTTCGTGCCGTTCTTGGAAAGCTCGACCATGCTGTTGTTGACCGAGCTGCCGAGCATATCGGTCAGCACATAGACGGTGTCGTCCGCGTTGAACGTGGCGATCATGGCGTCCACCTTATTGGTGATGGGCTCCTTGTCGTCACGAGCAAGCGACACGACGTGGACGTTCGACACGTCGCCGAGAACCATCTCGAGCGTGTCTTTGGCGCCTGCGGCCAGGCCGCCATGAGATGCGAGAATGATCTGATTCATCTTGCCTCCTCCTTTTCGTTATGGTCATTATAACGTCTTATACGTTGCGGATATTGCTAATTAGTATAAAGACCGTTCGCGGATGAAAATCGACCGTTGACGGGTTTAACGTACTTGAAACGTTGGGGCTGGGTTGGCCGGCGCTGACTGGATAACCCCAGATCAGACGCCTCGCCAATCCCCTATCGCACAAAGTACCAGGGGCTTTCCTGCACGGTGGGCTCCAGCGCGATGCCGGTGCGCTCGCGGAACAGATCCATGTCCTGCGATTTCTCCGTCCACCACGCGTTGGGCTTAAAGGTCATGCTCTCAACAACATGACCGACAAACACACTGTTGCGCAGCTTGGAGAAGTCGGTGTTCATAATCAGGATGGACGCGAGCACCAGCACGATGCCCAGGACCTTGATCGCGCCGGCGGGCTCAGCGTAGATGCCAATGCCCACCAGTACGGTGACGACCGTCTCGAAAGACATTACGACGGGAACTTTCGACGTCTCGAGCCCCATGGACAGACCCTGCATATATAAGATGTAAGCCACGGCTGTGGGGATGAGTCCAAAGCCAAGGAACAGCAGCAGCAGCTGTGGCGACATTGCCGCGGCGACATCCGGCCACGGAGCCGCGATAGCCGCCATAACCGCACCGCCAAAAACAAAGCCCCAAAACGTGACAGCCAGCGGGTGGACTGTCTTGGTTGCTATCCGGCTAAACACCGCGAGCGACGCACCGCAAAGGCCTGCAATCACGCCCGACGTGACGCCCCAACCCGAAAAATGAAAACCGGAAAGGTCGCCATTGGTCACTGCAAGCACGCAGCCAACGATGTTAAAGACAATGGCGACGAGCTTGTTGGGGGTCACGTCCTCGCGATAAAGCACGCGGCCGAGCACGACGCCAAACACCGGCGAGGTATAGAGCAGCACCGAGGCCGTGGACATGCCCACCTCGCCCATGCACTCGTAATAGCAGGTGTTGGCGGCGGCCAGGCCGACAATACCGACAAGCGCGCAGGGAACAAGCTCTTTAGGGCTTGCCTTGAACAGTGCCAGCGGACCCTGAGCCACGGTAGACCCCTCACCCGGACGGCAGCCCATAAACATCAGGACCGGCGCCAAGATAAGCGCTCCGACCAACAAGCGAAAGGCAGCCATGCTCTGGGACGAAACGCCCATGGCCGAGATGCCGTTTACAAAGATTCCGATGCTGCCCCACATAAGCGCGGCGATCAGCACCAGCACATAGCCCAGATTGCTTTTCTTCAACGCAGCCTCCTCGGTATTGTTTCCAATATGTTTCACACTACGTTATAGTCGTTATATACATTTTTCAAGACACAAATCGGCGAGCGGAAAATCCGCTCCCCACATACTCATTGGGCAGTCATTGGGGACGCACTTAAATGACTGGTCTTCAAGAACGCCCCCCAATGACTAGGACTGTCCCCAACTGCCGGCACAAAAGGAACGTTCCCAACGTCTAAGGCGCCGCTGGTTGAGCATAAGTCAGACACTATGACCCAATCCAGGGGCACGGAAACGACAGGAGCCCCCGCTCGTGACCGCGGGTCGGGGCTGCGACAATGTTGTTGAAGTGCCAGAGGCGCAGCCGCGCCGCAACGAGGTTGGGAGGCTCCCGTGCCT